>NZ_JBWKPE010000006.1:0-335610 GCF_059418085.1 Pseudomonas sp. GW821-FHT09C10 | reverse complement strand
TCGTCAAGATTAAATTCCGAAACCCCATTTGCGAGAGCAGATGGGGTTTTGTTTTGGGCGGTCGGAAAGTGCGAAGAGGCGCCTCGGCAGGGGCTTCAATGCTAAAGTCCGGCCTTTCTATGCAATGACCCTGCGCATGGCTATCATGCGTGCCTCATTGTGAGGCGATACTTGCATGCTGACGTTGTTAGAACTTCTAAAAGATGGCCGATTCCATTCCGGAGAAGCACTTGGCGCAGCCTTGGGCGTTAGTCGCAGTGCAGTCTGGAAGCAGCTCCAGCATCTTGAGGCCGAATTGAATCTGCCGGTCCACAAGGTTCGTGGGAGGGGATATCAATTAGCTTCGCCGCTGGTTTTCTTGAGTTCCGAGCAGATTGCACTGCATACGTCTTCCCTCGCGTGGCCTATCCATATCTACGACTCCATCGACTCGACAAATGCCGAGGCTCTGCGCCTTGTTGAAGTTGAGCGTGCGACGCCGTACCTGGTGCTTGCGGAGCAGCAAACGGCGGGAAGAGGGCGACGTGGTCGAAAGTGGGTCAGCCCATTCGCTCAGAACGTGTATTACAGCCTCTTATTGCGTATCGAGAATGGTCCGCGACAGCTGGAAGGCCTGAGCCTCGTGGTTGGCTTAGCGGTCATGCAGGCACTGCGAGAGTCTGGAGTGCGGGGTGCGGCTCTGAAGTGGCCAAACGACGTCCTGGTGGGGCAGAAGAAGATTGCCGGGATTTTGCTGGAGCTCGTAGGGGATCCCGCGGATATTTGCCATGTTGTCCTCGGTATCGGTATTAACGTGAATATGCAGAAGGCTGAAGAGGTTGATCAGCAATGGACGTCAGTGCAATTGGAGACGGGGTCTCCAGTTGATCGCAACTCTTTGGTGGCACGCCTGTGCTTGCGGTTGCAAAGCTACTTGGATCGACACAGGGCGCAAGGTTTTTCATCGCTTCGGGATGAGTGGGAAAAAGGTCATGCCTGGCAGGGAAAGGCGGTGTCACTCATAGCGGGCGCCAGCTATGTCGATGGGGTGGTGCTGGGTATCGATGGTCAGGGGGCATTGCGCTTAAGTGTCGGTGGTGTTGAGAAGACATACAGTGGTGGTGAGTTAAGCCTGAGGTTGCGTGATGATTCTTGAGCTCGACTGTGGGAATAGCTTCATCAAGTGGCGCGTACTTGATTCGGATCGGGCGACGGCATCTGCAGAAGGTGTCGCTAGTTCGGATGTTGCATTGATTGAAAGCCTGTCAGTGCTGCCTGGTGTGTTACTGACACATTGCCGGTTGGTGAGTGTTCGTGCTCTGGACGAAACAAAAAATCTGGTTGATGCGCTGGTGGAGACCTTTGGCGTTGCGGTTTCCTGTGCTGTTTCTGCGCGAGAAATGGCTGGGGTGCGCAACGGTTACGAAGATTTCGAGCGTCTTGGTCTTGATCGCTGGTTAGCAATGCTGGGCGGCTTCAAATTGGCGTCGGGCGCATGCCTGGTGCTTGATTTCGGCACGGCTGCTACTGCAGATTTTGTTGCCGGTGATGGTGAGCATTTAGGTGGCTTCATCTGTCCTGGTATGCCCCTCATGCGCAATCAGCTGCGCACGCATACGCGCAAGATACGTTACGACGATGCAGCTGCTGAAAGAGCCTTGGAGCGCCTATCGCCAGGGCATACGACCGTAGAGGCTGTAGAGCGTGGCTGTACGTTGATGCTCAGAGGGTTTGTGCTGACCCAGCTTGAGCTGGCCCGAAGTTATTGGGGTGATAACTTCACTGTATTCCTGACGGGGGGCGATGCTGATTTGGTGAGGGATGCGGTGCCTCAGGCTCGACTCGTTCCTGATTTGATTTTCGTAGGTCTGGCAATGGCGTGCCCTTTATCTTGAGGTGTTTATGCGTTGGCTGTTTTTGCTTTTATTGATCCTGAACGCCTTCTACTACATATGGCATCAGCAAGAGGCGCCGTTGCGTGCTAAAGACGTGACTCCTCTGAGCCTCTATCGGAATACGCAGCAGGATATTCGCCTGCTGAGCGAGTCTTCCGACGCTGTGGTGCGCAAGGATCGGGCTAAGGCATCTGATGCGCAAAATACTTGCTTATACATAGGAGGCTTTGCCGACCAGCGACAGGCGCAATTCCTTGAGCAGCGCCTCACTAGCCTGGATATAAAGGTTAAGGTGCAGCTGCTGAGTGCTCCTGATGCGCAAGGTTACTGGCTTCGAGTTGCCCCGGAAAGCCGACGCCTGGCTGACGACCTGCCCTTTGAAAACCTTGCTAAGGAATTCAATGAGTTAAAACATAAAATAATGCTGTGCGAAGGCATTGCAACTCTCGAATAGTTTGCATAGAATGGCGCCCGCTTCGCAGTGAAGACCTTTAAGGTCTAAGGTGCGAAGCGAAGGTCAATGCAGCTAACCTCATATTTTTAATGAGAAAATGCTTGACAGAAGGCCGGCGTGATGTAGAATGCCGGCTCGCTTAGGAGGGGTTCCCGAGCGGCCAAAGGGATCAGACTGTAAATCTGACGTCTACGACTTCGAAGGTTCGAATCCTTCCCCCTCCACCATTTTAGCGTGAGCTGCAAGCTCCGCGGGTATAGTTTAGTGGTAGAACCTCAGCCTTCCAAGCTGATGATGCGGGTTCGATTCCCGCTACCCGCTCCAAGTTTGCAGGTTGTGCACGGTGTTTCGCTCTTGTAGCTCAGTTGGTAGAGCACACCCTTGGTAAGGGTGAGGTCAGCGGTTCAAATCCGCTCAAGAGCTCCATATAACAAGGCAGATATGAAAATATCTGCCTTTGTTTTAACGGCTGGCTCGGCTTGATGGTGTTCAGATCGCTTGTTGTTGAGTGATTTCAAGTCTTTGGGGGTTGGTTGTTGTAAAGTCTTTTTCGGGTCTGCATAATGGTCGGCCTGATTTTGTTTTAGGTCAGTAGCTCAATTGGCAGAGCGACGGTCTCCAAAACCGTAGGTTGGGGGTTCGATTCCCTCCTGACCTGCCAGATTCACGTGGTGTGTCTGGCTTTCTTTTCACAGGATCTTCATAGATGACTCCTAAGGCTGAAGCTCAAAGCTCTCGTTTCGATCTTGTCAAGTGGCTCGCTGTGGTCGCTTTGGTGGTCGTGGGCGTTGTTGGCAACCAGTACTATTCTGCTTCGCCGATCCTGTACCGCGTTCTCGTTTTGCTCGCCCTTGCTGCTGTAGCTGCCTTTGTAGGCCTGCAGACTGCCAAAGGCAAGTCTTTCGCGGTCCTGGTGAAGGAGGCTCGCACCGAGATTCGTAAAGTCGTTTGGCCAACTCGCCAAGAAACCACACAGACCACGTTGATTGTTGTGGCTGTTGTTCTGGTTATGGCGTTGCTGTTGTGGGGGCTTGATTCCCTGCTCGGCTGGCTTGTTTCCTTGATTGTTGGCTAAGGGTGTCCCGTGGCTAAGCGTTGGTACGTTGTGCATGCTTACTCGGGTTACGAGAAGCATGTTATGCGCTCTTTGCTGGAGCGCGTAAAGCTGGCAGGCATGGAAGATGGCTTCGGCGAAATTCTGGTTCCCACTGAAGAAGTGGTTGAAATGCGGAATGGTCAGAAGCGCAAGAGTGAGCGCAAGTTCTTTCCTGGCTACGTGCTGGTACAGATGGACATGAACGAAGGTACTTGGCACTTGGTCAAGGACACTCCTCGTGTTATGGGTTTTATCGGCGGTACTGCTGATAAGCCTGCTCCGATCACTGACAAAGAGGCAGAAGCAATTCTGCGTCGTGTCGCCGACGGTAGCGACAAGCCCAAGCCGAAGACGTTGTTCGAGCCGGGTGAGGTTGTTCGTGTCACAGATGGTCCGTTTGCTGATTTCAACGGGACCGTCGAAGAGGTTAACTACGAAAAGAGCCGGATCCAGGTCGCGGTGCTCATTTTCGGTCGCTCTACTCCGGTAGAGTTGGAATTCAGCCAGGTCGAGAAGGTCTAGCTGAGTAAGCATCCCAACCCCGCAGCCTTAGGCTGTGGGGTTTTGTCGTCACTGGGATAAACGCGCAAGTAACCGGGGAGCCTTTCGAGGCGCTTGAACCCGTAATTGGAGTGCCTCATGGCCAAGAAGATTACCGCTTACATCAAGCTGCAAGTGAAGGCCGCTCAGGCCAACCCAAGCCCACCTGTTGGTCCAGCCCTGGGTCAGCACGGCGTGAACATCATGGAGTTCTGCAAGGCTTTCAACGCCCGTACTCAGGGTCTTGAGCCAGGTCTGCCGACTCCAGTGATCATCACTGTATACAGCGACCGTAGCTTCACTTTCGAAACCAAGTCGACCCCGGCTTCGGTTCTGCTGAAGAAGGCTGCTGGTCTGACTAGCGGTTCCGCTCGTCCTAACACCGTTAAGGTTGGCACCGTAACTCGTGCTCAGCTGGAAGAAATCGCGAAAACCAAAAACGCGGATCTGACTGCAGCTGATATGGATGCAGCCGTGCGTACCATCGCCGGTTCTGCTCGTAGCATGGGCCTTAACGTGGAGGGTGTGTAATGGCTAAGCTGACCAAGCGCCAAAAGGCTATCGCCGGCAAAATCGAAGCGGGCAAGTCCTACAATTTTGTAGACGCTGCTGCTCTGCTGACCGAGCTGTCGACTGTCAAGTTCAGCGAGTCCGTTGACGTTGCTGTAAACTTGGGTGTTGACCCACGTAAATCTGACCAGGTCGTTCGTAGCGCTACTGTGCTGCCACACGGTACTGGTAAGACTGTTCGTGTAGCTGTCTTCACTCAAGGCCCGGCAGCTGAAGCTGCTCTGGCTGCCGGCGCTGACCGCGTTGGTATGGACGACCTGGCTGCCGAAATGAAAGGCGGCGACCTGAACTACGACGTAGTTATTGCTTCCCCGGACGCAATGCGTGTTGTAGGCCAGTTGGGTCAGATTCTGGGCCCGCGTGGCCTGATGCCTAACCCTAAGGTTGGCACCGTAACGCCAGACGTAGCTACCGCGGTTAAAAACGCCAAGGCTGGTCAGGTTCGTTATCGTACCGACAAAAACGGCATCATTCACACCTCCGTTGGCAAAGTCGGCTTCGACGCCGTCAAGCTGAAGGAAAACGTTGAAGCCCTGATCGCCGATCTGAAGCGTATCAAGCCAGCTTCCTCGAAAGGTATCTACGTCAAGCGCGTTACCCTGAGCACCACCATGGGCCCAGGTCTGGTCATCGACCAAGGCTCGCTGGACGTATAAGACACAAATTGGCGTAAGCGATTGCGCCAATTGAAAGATTGGGGTCCCTGCCTGGCGGGGGCTATCCAAGACCGTAGGCGACGCAAGTCTTAAACCAACAAGCCTACGCAGATGGTGCTCCCGGTTCCTTACCGAATCAGACACCAAAACGACATCCGGCTCCGGCCAGATGAAACGGTAACAAGCAGGAGTTAAACCCGTGGCAATTAATCTCGAAGACAAGAAGGCCATCGTCGCTGAAGTCAACGAGGCTGCCAAAGCTGCTCTGTCCGCTGTCGTGGCTGATGCCCGTGGTGTGACAGTAGGCGCTATGACCGGACTCCGTAAAGAGGCTCGTGAAGCTGGCGTATACGTACGTGTTGTACGTAACACCCTGCTCAAGCGCGCCGTTGCTGACACTGAATACAGTGTCCTCAACGACGTGTTCACTGGCCCGACTCTGATTGCTTTCTCCAAGGATCATCCAGGCGCTGCTGCCCGTTTGTTCAAAGAGTTCGCTAAGAGTCAGGATAAGTTCGAGATCAAGGCAGCTGCGTTCGAGGGCAAGTTCCTCGCAGCTAACCAAATCGACGTACTGGCAACACTGCCGACCCGCAACGAAGCCATTTCGCAGCTGATGAGCGTGATTCAAGGCGCTACCAGCAAGCTGGCTCGTACTCTGGCTGCAGTTCGCGAGCAAAAAGAAGCTGCCGCAGCCTAAGGCTGAGCAACTTTTCTCGCGTATTTTTGTTTATTTCGATGGCCGCGTAGGCCGTCCCCCAATTCAGGAAATACAGCAATGTCTATCTCCCAAGACGATATCCTCAACGCCGTAGCTGAAATGTCGGTTCTGCAGGTTGTTGAGCTGATCAAAGCTTTCGAAGAAAAATTCGGCGTTTCCGCTGCCGCTGCTTCCGCTGGCCCAGCTGCTGCTGCTGCCGTTGTTGAAGAGCAAACCGAATTCAACGTCATGCTGACCGAAGCTGGCGAGAAGAAAGTAAACGTGATCAAGGCAGTACGTGAACTGACCGGTCTGGGCCTGAAAGAAGCCAAGGCTGTAGTTGACGGCGCTCCTGCCATGGTTCTGGAAGCTGTTGCCAAAGAAGCAGCTGACAAAGCCAAAGCTACTCTGGAAGAAGCAGGCGCTAAAGTCGAGCTGAAGTAAGCATCGACCTTGCGTCTCCAGCCCAAGCGTTAAGCTGAAGGCTGATGGCTGGTGGCTCTTGCCACCGGCCTTTTTCCGTTCTTGGCTGTCGACTCGGTCGCCGCCATTAACGCGCTGTAGCCACCCGATGCGGTGGTGCAAACCATGGGGTTTGCAAGATTTTCTGGCTGCTCCCGTCGGGAGGGCCAAACAAGCAGGTGACCAAGCTGGGGAACGCTGATGGCTTACTCATATACTGAGAAAAAACGTATCCGCAAGGACTTTAGCAAGTTGCCGGACGTCATGGATGTCCCGTACCTTCTGGCTATCCAGCTGGATTCGTATCGTGAATTCTTGCAGGCGGGAGCGACCAAAGATCAGTTCCGCGACGTGGGCCTGCATGCGGCCTTCAAATCCGTTTTCCCGATCATCAGCTACTCCGGCAATGCTGCGCTGGAGTACGTCGGTTATCGCCTGGGCGAACCGGCATTTGATGTCAAAGAATGCGTGTTGCGCGGTGTTACGTACGCCGTACCTTTGCGGGTAAAAGTCCGTCTGATCATTTTCGACAAAGAGTCGTCGAACAAAGCGATCAAGGACATCAAAGAGCAAGAAGTCTACATGGGCGAAATCCCATTGATGACTGAGAACGGTACCTTCGTTATCAACGGTACCGAGCGCGTTATCGTTTCCCAGCTGCACCGTTCCCCGGGCGTGTTCTTCGACCACGACCGCGGCAAGACGCACAGCTCCGGCAAGCTCCTGTACTCCGCGCGGATCATTCCGTACCGCGGTTCGTGGTTGGACTTCGAGTTCGATCCGAAAGACTGCGTGTTCGTGCGTATCGACCGTCGTCGCAAGCTGCCGGCCTCGGTACTGCTGCGCGCGCTCGGCTACACCACTGAGCAAGTTCTGGATGCGTTCTACACCACCAACGTATTCAGCCTGAAGGATGAAACCCTCAAGCTGGAGCTGATCGCTTCGCGTCTGCGTGGTGAAATTGCTGTCCTGGACATTCAGGATGAAAAGGGCAAAGTCATCGTTGAGGCTGGCCGTCGTATCACTGCGCGCCACATCAACCAGATCGAAAAAGCGGGTATCAAAGAGCTGGAAGTTCCCCTGGACTATGTCCTGGGCCGTACTACCGCGAAGGTCATCGTTCACCCGGCTACAGGCGAAATCCTGGCTGAGTGCAACACCGAGCTGAACACCGAGATCCTGGCCAAAATCGCCAAGGCGCAGGTTGTTCGCATCGAGACCCTGTACACCAACGATATCGACTGCGGTCCGTTCGTCTCCGACACCCTGAAGATCGACTCCACCAGCAACCAATTGGAAGCGCTGGTAGAAATCTATCGCATGATGCGTCCTGGCGAGCCACCAACCAAAGACGCTGCAGAAACCCTGTTCAACAACCTGTTCTTCAGCCCTGAGCGCTACGACCTGTCTGCGGTCGGCCGGATGAAGTTCAACCGTCGTATCGGTCGTACCGAGATCGAAGGTTCGGGTGTGCTGTGCAAGGAAGACATCGTTGCGGTCCTGAAGACTCTGGTCGACATCCGTAACGGCAAAGGTATCGTCGATGACATCGACCACCTGGGTAACCGTCGTGTTCGCTGCGTAGGCGAAATGGCCGAGAACCAGTTCCGCGTTGGCCTGGTGCGTGTTGAGCGTGCGGTCAAAGAGCGTCTGTCGATGGCTGAAAGCGAAGGCCTGATGCCGCAAGACCTGATCAACGCCAAGCCAGTGGCTGCGGCGGTGAAAGAGTTCTTCGGTTCCAGCCAGCTCTCGCAGTTCATGGACCAGAACAACCCGCTTTCCGAGATCACCCACAAGCGCCGTGTTTCCGCACTGGGTCCGGGCGGTCTGACCCGTGAGCGTGCTGGCTTTGAAGTGCGTGACGTACACCCGACTCACTACGGTCGTGTATGCCCAATCGAAACGCCGGAAGGCCCGAACATCGGTCTGATCAACTCCCTGGCCGCCTATGCGCGCACCAACCAGTACGGCTTCCTTGAGAGCCCGTACCGTGTGGTGAAAGACGCCCTGGTCACCGACGAGATCGTGTTCCTGTCCGCCATCGAAGAAGCTGATCACGTGATCGCTCAGGCTTCGGCCACGATGAACGACAAGAAAGTCCTGATCGACGAGCTGGTAGCTGTTCGTCACCTGAACGAGTTCACCGTCAAGGCGCCGGAAGACGTCACCTTGATGGACGTATCGCCGAAGCAGGTAGTTTCGGTCGCCGCGTCGCTGATCCCGTTCCTGGAACACGATGACGCCAACCGTGCGTTGATGGGTTCCAACATGCAGCGTCAAGCTGTACCGACCCTGCGTGCCGACAAGCCGCTGGTAGGTACCGGCATGGAGCGTAACGTAGCCCGTGACTCCGGCGTTTGCGTCGTGGCTCGTCGTGGTGGCGTGATCGACTCCGTTGATGCCAGCCGTATCGTGGTTCGTGTTGCTGATGACGAAGTTGAAACCGGTGAAGCCGGTGTCGACATCTACAACCTGACCAAATACACCCGCTCGAACCAGAACACTTGCATCAACCAGCGTCCGCTGGTGCGTAAGGGTGATCGCGTTCAGCGTAGCGACATCATGGCTGACGGTCCGTCCACCGATATGGGTGAACTGGCTCTGGGTCAGAACATGCGCATCGCGTTCATGGCATGGAACGGCTTCAACTTCGAAGACTCCATCTGCCTGTCCGAGCGTGTGGTTCAAGAAGATCGCTTCACCACGATCCACATTCAGGAACTCACCTGTGTGGCGCGTGACACCAAGCTTGGGCCAGAGGAAATCACTGCAGACATCCCGAACGTGGGTGAAGCTGCACTGAACAAGCTGGACGAAGCCGGTATCGTTTACGTAGGTGCTGAAGTGGGTGCGGGCGACATCCTGGTTGGTAAGGTCACTCCGAAAGGCGAGACCCAGCTGACTCCGGAAGAGAAGCTGCTGCGTGCCATCTTCGGTGAAAAAGCCAGCGACGTTAAAGACACCTCCCTGCGTGTACCTACCGGTACCAAGGGTACTGTCATCGACGTGCAGGTCTTCACCCGCGACGGCGTCGAGCGTGATGCTCGTGCACTGTCCATCGAGAAGACCCAGCTCGACGAGATCCGCAAGGACCTCAACGAAGAGTTCCGTATCGTTGAAGGCGCGACCTTCGAACGTCTGCGTTCCGCCCTGGTAGGCCACAAGGCTGAAGGCGGCGCAGGTCTGAAGAAAGGTCAGGACATCACCGACGAAATCCTCGACGGTCTTGAGCACGGCCAGTGGTTCAAACTGCGCATGGCTGAAGATGCTCTTAATGAGCAGCTCGAGAAGGCCCAGGCCTATATCGTTGATCGTCGCCGTCTGCTGGACGACAAGTTCGAAGACAAGAAGCGCAAACTGCAGCAGGGCGATGACCTGGCTCCAGGCGTGCTGAAAATCGTCAAGGTTTACTTGGCAATCCGTCGCCGCATCCAACCGGGCGACAAGATGGCCGGTCGTCACGGTAACAAAGGTGTGGTCTCCGTGATCATGCCGGTTGAAGACATGCCGCACGATGCCAATGGCACCCCGGTCGACGTCGTCCTCAACCCGTTGGGCGTACCTTCGCGTATGAACGTTGGTCAGATCCTTGAAACCCACCTGGGCCTAGCGGCTAAAGGTCTGGGCGAGAAGATCAATCGTATGATCGAAGAGCAGCGCAAGGTTGCTGACCTGCGTAAGTTCCTGCACGAGATCTACAACGAGATCGGCGGTCGTAAGGAAGAGCTGGATACCTTCTCCGACCAGGAAATCCTGGATCTGGCGAAGAACCTGCGCGGTGGCGTTCCAATGGCTACCCCGGTGTTCGACGGTGCCAAGGAAAGCGAAATCAAGGCCATGCTGAAACTGGCTGACCTGCCAGAAAGCGGCCAGATGCAGCTGTTCGACGGCCGTACCGGCAACAAGTTCGAGCGTCCGGTTACTGTTGGCTACATGTACATGCTGAAGCTGAACCACTTGGTAGACGACAAGATGCACGCTCGTTCTACCGGTTCGTACAGCCTGGTTACCCAGCAGCCGCTGGGTGGTAAGGCTCAGTTCGGTGGTCAGCGTTTCGGGGAGATGGAGGTCTGGGCACTGGAAGCATACGGTGCTGCTTACACTCTGCAAGAAATGCTCACAGTGAAGTCGGACGATGTGAACGGTCGTACCAAGATGTACAAAAACATCGTGGATGGCGATCACCGTATGGAGCCGGGCATGCCCGAGTCCTTCAACGTGTTGATCAAAGAAATTCGTTCCCTCGGCATCGATATCGATCTGGAAACCGAATAACACGTGACGCGAATCGAGAGCGGGGCTGTTTAGCCCGCTCTCTGCTCCGCCAGGAGGAAAGGCCTTGAAAGACCTACTGAATTTGCTGAAAAACCAGGGTCAAGTCGAAGAGTTCGACGCCATCCGTATTGGATTGGCATCGCCTGAGATGATCCGTTCGTGGTCGTTCGGTGAAGTTAAAAAGCCGGAAACCATCAACTACCGTACGTTCAAACCTGAGCGTGACGGCCTGTTCTGCGCCAAGATCTTTGGCCCGGTAAAGGATTACGAGTGCCTGTGCGGTAAGTACAAGCGCTTGAAGCACCGTGGTGTGATCTGCGAGAAGTGTGGCGTTGAAGTTGCACTGGCCAAGGTTCGTCGTGAGCGCATGGCGCACATCGAGCTGGCTTCGCCGGTTGCCCACATCTGGTTCCTGAAATCGCTGCCGTCCCGTATCGGCTTGCTGATGGACATGACCCTGCGTGATATCGAACGCGTTCTCTACTTCGAGAGCTATGTCGTTATCGATCCAGGCATGACTACCCTTGAAAAAGGTCAGCTGCTGAACGACGAGCAGTACTTCGAAGCGTTGGAAGAGTTCGGTGATGATTTCGACGCCCGCATGGGTGCCGAAGCTGTCCGCGAACTGCTGCACGCTATCGACCTGGAACACGAGATTGGTCGTCTGCGCGAAGAAATTCCGCAAACCAACTCCGAAACCAAGATCAAGAAGCTGTCCAAGCGTCTGAAGTTGATGGAAGCCTTCCAGGGTTCCGGCAACCTGCCAGAGTGGATGGTGCTGACCGTTCTGCCGGTTCTGCCGCCAGATCTGCGTCCGCTGGTGCCGTTGGATGGTGGTCGTTTCGCGACTTCCGACCTCAACGACCTGTACCGCCGTGTGATCAACCGTAACAACCGCTTGAAGCGCCTGCTCGATCTGTCCGCTCCGGACATCATCGTGCGCAACGAAAAGCGTATGTTGCAGGAAGCTGTCGATGCCCTGCTCGACAACGGTCGTCGTGGCCGCGCTATCACCGGTTCCAACAAGCGTCCTCTGAAATCCTTGGCTGACATGATCAAGGGTAAGCAAGGTCGTTTCCGTCAGAACTTGCTCGGTAAGCGTGTTGACTACTCTGGTCGTTCGGTAATTACCGTAGGCCCGACCCTGCGTCTGCACCAGTGCGGTCTGCCTAAGAAGATGGCGCTTGAGCTGTTCAAGCCATTCATCTTCGGCAAGCTGGAAATGCGCGGTCTCGCGACCACCATCAAAGCGGCCAAGAAAATGGTCGAGCGCGAGCTGCCAGAGGTTTGGGACGTTCTCGCTGAAGTGATTCGCGAACACCCGGTTCTCCTCAACCGTGCACCGACCCTTCACCGTCTGGGTATCCAGGCGTTTGAACCGGTACTGATCGAAGGTAAGGCTATCCAGCTGCACCCTCTGGTCTGTGCTGCGTACAACGCCGACTTCGACGGCGACCAAATGGCTGTGCACGTACCGCTGACACTGGAAGCCCAGTTGGAAGCGCGCGCGTTGATGATGTCGACCAACAACATTCTGTCGCCAGCCAACGGTGAGCCAATCATCGTTCCGTCGCAGGACGTTGTATTGGGTCTGTACTACATGACCCGTGAGGCGATCAACGCCAAAGGCGAAGGTCGTGTATTCGCTGACCTGCAGGAAGTTGACCGTGTGTTCCGTGCCGGCGAAGCCGCACTGCACGCCAAGGTCAAGGTGCGGATCAACGAAACGGTCAACGACCGTGATGGCGGCAGCGTGAGCGGCACTCGTATTGTCGACACCACCGTTGGCCGTGCGCTGTTGTACCAGGTTGTGCCAAAAGGCCTCTCGTACGACGTCGTCAACCTGCCGATGAAGAAAAAGGCGATCTCCAAGCTGATCAACCAATGCTATCGCGTGGTTGGTCTGAAAGAGACCGTGATCTTCGCTGACCAGTTGATGTACACCGGTTTTGCCTATTCGACCATTTCCGGCGTTTCCATCGGTGTTAACGACTTCGTTATCCCTGATGAAAAAGCCCGCATCATCAGTGCAGCTACTGATGAAGTGAAAGAGATCGAAAGCCAGTACGCCTCGGGCCTGGTAACACAGGGCGAGAAGTACAACAAAGTGATCGACCTTTGGTCCAAGGCCAACGACGAAGTGTCCAAGGCGATGATGGCCAACCTCTCGAAAGAGAAGGTCATCGACCGTCACGGCGAAGAAGTTGACCAGGAATCCTTCAACTCGATGTACATGATGGCCGACTCGGGCGCACGGGGTTCTGCTGCGCAGATCCGTCAGCTCGCCGGTATGCGTGGCCTGATGGCCAAGCCGGACGGCTCCATCATCGAAACGCCGATTACTGCGAACTTCCGTGAAGGTTTGAGCGTACTCCAGTACTTCATCTCTACTCACGGTGCTCGGAAAGGTCTGGCGGATACCGCGTTGAAAACCGCTAACTCCGGTTACCTGACGCGTCGTCTGGTAGACGTTGCGCAAGATCTGGTTGTCACCGAGATCGACTGCGGCACCGAGCACGGCCTGCTGATGACTCCGCACATTGAAGGCGGTGACGTTGTAGAGCCGCTGGGTGAGCGCGTACTGGGTCGTGTTATTGCCCGTGACGTATTCAAGCCAGGTACCGAGGAAGTTATCGTTCCTGCCGGCACTCTGGTTGACGAGAAGTGGGTCGAGTTCATCGAACTCAACAGCATCGACGAAGTGATCGTTCGCTCGCCGATCAGCTGCGAAACCCGCTACGGCATTTGCGCCAAGTGCTACGGTCGTGACTTGGCTCGTGGTCACCAGGTGAACATCGGTGAAGCGGTCGGCGTTATTGCCGCCCAGTCCATCGGTGAGCCGGGTACCCAGCTGACCATGCGTACGTTCCACATCGGTGGTGCGGCAAGCCGGACCTCCGCAGCCGACAGCGTTCAGGTGAAGAATGGCGGTACTGTTCGCCTT
Organism: Pseudomonas sp. GW821-FHT09C10; assembly: GCF_059418085.1. Classification (NCBI taxonomy): domain Bacteria; kingdom Pseudomonadati; phylum Pseudomonadota; class Gammaproteobacteria; order Pseudomonadales; family Pseudomonadaceae; genus Pseudomonas; species Pseudomonas sp. GW821-FHT09C10. The sequence continues at coordinate 322,039 of NZ_JBWKPE010000006.1, read as the reverse complement.
CACAACCTGAAGCACGTTGAGCGAGTGGATGGTCACCTGGTTGCTGTGTCCCGTTCCGGTGAGCTGGCAATCGCTGATGACTACGGTCGTGAGCGTGAGCGCTACAAGCTGCCGTACGGTGCTGTGATTTCGGTTAAAGAGGGTGACAAGGTCGACGCTGGCGCAATCGTGGCCAAGTGGGATCCGCACACTCACCCAATCGTTACCGAAATGAAGGGTACCGTGACCTACGTGGGCATGGAAGAAGGCATCACGATCAAGCGTCAGACTGACGAATTGACCGGTATGACCAACATTGAAGTACTCGACGCGAAAGATCGTCCAGCTGCCGGTAAGGACATCCGTCCTGCTGTGAAGATGGTCGACGACAACGGCAAGGATCTGTTGCTGCCAGGCACTGACGTAATCGCTCAGTACTTCCTGCCAGCCAACGCCCTGGTCGGTGTAGCGGATGGTGCGAAGATCGCGATCGGTGATGTTATCGCGCGTATCCCGCAAGAAACTTCGAAGACCCGTGACATCACCGGTGGTTTGCCGCGTGTTGCCGACTTGTTCGAAGCTCGTCGTCCGAAAGAAGCGTCGATCCTGGCTGAAGTCAGCGGCACCATCGCGTTCGGTAAAGAAACCAAGGGCAAGCGCCGTCTGGTCATTACCCCGAACGACGGTACCGATCCGTACGAAGAGCTGATTCCAAAGTGGCGTCACCTGAACGTGTTTGAAGGCGAACAGGTAAACCGCGGCGAAGTGATCTCCGACGGCCCGAGCGATCCACACGACATCCTGCGTCTGCTGGGTGTGAGCGCGCTGGCCAAGTACATCGTCAATGAGATCCAGGACGTTTACCGCCTGCAAGGCGTGAAAATCAACGATAAGCACATCGAGACCATCCTGCGTCAGATGCTGCGTAAAGTTGAGATCGCTGAATCCGGCGATTCCAGTTTCATCAAGGGCGACCAGATGGAGCTGACTCACGTGCTGGTGGAAAACGAGCGTCTGGCTGGCGACGAGAAATTCGTTTCCAAGTTCACTCGCGTACTGCTGGGTATCACCAAGGCGTCGTTGTCCACTGAGTCGTTCATCTCGGCGGCCTCCTTCCAGGAGACCACTCGCGTACTGACCGAAGCAGCGGTAACCGGCAAGCGCGATTACCTGCGCGGCCTGAAAGAGAACGTGGTCGTGGGTCGTCTGATCCCGGCTGGTACCGGTTTGGCTTACCACAGCGAGCGTAAGCGTCGCCGTGATGCTGACAAGCCGTTGCGCGTAAGCGCCAGTGAAGTGGAAGCTGCACTGACCGAAGCACTGAACTCAAGCGGTAACTGAGTTCTGCGGTAAATAAGTCTGGGCCCTGGCAGCCCCATTCGTCGGATCAAGGCAGTTTTGCCTGGGTTCGACGGGAGGGGAGGTCGGGGCCTTGCCTTGACTGGGGGCAAGATCCTCTTTAGACTCTTGTACCCCTAAATTTGGCGGGAATTCGTTCCTGCCATTTTGCTTTTCTTGCAAGACAATAGCGTCGCAAGACAACAGTGGAGCTAGTAGATGGCAACTATCAACCAGCTGGTACGTCAGCCGCGTAAGCGTATCGTCGAGAAATCCGACGTGCCTGCGCTGCAGAACTGCCCGCAACGTCGTGGCGTATGCACCCGTGTGTATACCACCACGCCGAAAAAACCTAACTCGGCACTGCGTAAAGTATGCCGTGTGCGCCTGACCAACGGTTTCGAGGTTTCCTCGTACATCGGCGGTGAAGGCCACAACCTGCAAGAGCACAGCGTGGTACTGATCCGCGGCGGTCGTGTAAAAGACTTGCCGGGTGTTCGTTATCACACCGTACGCGGCTCCTTGGATACTTCCGGCGTTAAAGGTCGTAACCAGGGTCGTTCGAAGTACGGTACCAAGAAGCCTAAGTAGTAGCGGCTTTTTGTAAAACTGAATCATCTTATTTTCTGAGTCGATAAGAGTAAGGTCGGAGGCGTCCCGAAAGGGCACCGATTCCGAGCGAACCTGAAGACCGTTTGAGGGCTTATCCATGCCAAGAAGACGCGTAGCAGCCAAGCGCGAAGTGCTTGACGATCCAAAATACGGAAGCCAAATTCTGGCCAAGTTCATGAACCACGTGATGGAAAGCGGCAAGAAAGCCGTTGCCGAGCGTATCGTTTATGGCGCGCTGGAAAAGGTTAAAGAACGCAAGAACAGCGACCCCCTGGAAATCTTCGAGAAAGCTCTCGACGCCATCGCTCCGCTGGTCGAAGTGAAGTCGCGCCGTGTAGGCGGTGCTACTTACCAGGTTCCGGTCGAAGTTCGTCCGTCCCGTCGTAACGCTCTGGCAATGCGCTGGTTGGTAGACTTCGCCCGTAAGCGCGGCGAGAAGTCTATGGCTCTGCGTTTGGCCGGCGAACTGTTGGACGCTGCTGAAGGTAAAGGTGCTGCTGTTAAGAAGCGTGAAGACGTGCACCGTATGGCTGAAGCTAACAAAGCTTTCTCGCACTACCGCTTCTAATCTTAGCTTCACTAATTTTGCGAGGGCTTTATGGCTCGTACTACTCCGATTAGCCGCTACCGTAACATCGGTATCGTTGCTCACGTGGATGCTGGTAAAACCACCACCACCGAGCGCGTACTGTTTTACACCGGCAAAAGTCACAAAATGGGCGAGGTGCATGATGGCGCCGCGACCACAGACTGGATGGTTCAGGAGCAGGAGCGTGGTATTACCATTACTTCTGCTGCTATTACCGCCTTCTGGAAAGGTTCCGAGAAGCAGTACAAAGATGAGCACCGCTTCAACGTTATCGATACCCCGGGCCACGTAGACTTCACTATTGAAGTTGAACGTTCCCTGCGCGTACTCGACGGCGCTGTGGTTGTGTTCTGCGGTACCTCGGGTGTCGAGCCTCAGTCGGAAACCGTATGGCGTCAAGCCAACAAATACGGCGTTCCACGTCTTGTTTATGTAAACAAGATGGACCGTGCTGGTGCCAACTTCCTGCGCGTGATCGGTCAGATCAAGCAGCGTCTGGGTCATACTCCGGTGCCAATCCAATTGGCTATCGGTTCCGAAGACAACTTCCAGGGTCAGATCGATCTGATCAACATGGAAGCGGTCTACTGGAATGACGCTGACAAAGGTATGGTTCCTGTTCGCAAGCCTATCCCTGCAGAATTGCAGGAACTGGCTGACGAGTGGCGCAACAACATGGTTGAGGCTGCCGCCGAAGCCAGCGAAGAGCTGATGAACAAGTACCTCGAAGGTGAAGAACTCACCAACGTGGAAATCAAGGCCGCTCTGCGTCAGCGTACTATCGCTGGTGAGATCGTCTTGGCTGTTTGCGGTTCTTCCTTCAAGAACAAGGGGGTTCCCCTGGTTCTCGACGCCGTGATCGACTACCTGCCTGCTCCTACCGACATTCCTGCTATCAAGGGTACCAACCCTGATAACGAGGAAGAAGAGATGGAGCGTCATGCTGACGACAGCGAGCCGTTCTCGGCTCTGGCGTTCAAGATCGCTACCGACCCATTCGTGGGTACTCTGACCTTCGTCCGCGTTTACTCGGGCGTGTTGGCCTCCGGCGACGGCGTGATCAACTCGGTCAAAGGCAAGAAAGAGCGTGTGGGTCGTATGGTGCAAATGCACGCAAACGCCCGTGAAGAGATCAAGGAAGTGCGCGCTGGTGACATCGCGGCCTTGATCGGCATGAAGGACGTCACCACTGGTGAGACTTTGTGCGACGCTGCCAAGCCAATCATCCTGGTTCGCATGGACTTCCCGGAGCCGGTTATTTCGGTTGCCGTAGAACCTAAGACCAAGGATGACCAGGAAAAAATGGGTATCGCTCTGGGCAAGCTTGCTCAGGAAGATCCATCTTTCCGCGTCAAAACTGATGAAGAGACTGGTCAAACGATCATCTCTGGCATGGGCGAGTTGCACCTGGACATCCTGGTTGACCGGATGCGCCGTGAGTTCAACGTCGAAGCCAACATCGGTAAGCCTCAGGTTTCCTATCGTGAGCGCATCACGAAAAACTGTGAAATCGAAGGCAAGTTCGTTCGTCAGTCCGGCGGTCGTGGTCAGTTCGGTCACTGCTGGATCCGTTTTGCTCCTGCTGACGAAGGTCAGGAAGGTCTGCAATTCGTGAACGAAGTAGTGGGTGGTGTTGTTCCTAAGGAATACATCCCTGCTATCCAGAAGGGTATCGAAGAGCAGATGAAGAACGGTGTTGTTGCCGGCTATCCGCTGATCGGCCTGAAAGCAACCGTTTTTGACGGTTCTTACCACGACGTCGACTCCAACGAGATGGCGTTTAAGGTGGCTGCTTCCATGGCAACCAAGCAACTGGCCCAGAAGGGCGGTGGTGAGTTGCTTGAGCCAATCATGGCGGTAGAAGTTGTTACACCTGAAGACTATATGGGTGATGTCATGGGCGACCTTAACCGTCGTCGCGGCATGATCTTGGGTATGGAAGACACGGTTTCCGGCAAAGTGATTCGCGCCGAGGTCCCGTTGGGTGAGATGTTCGGTTATGCGACCGACGTTCGTTCCATGTCCCAGGGTCGCGCAAGCTACTCTATGGAATTCAAAAAATACAACACAGCTCCGGCGCACATCGCTGAAACTGTATCCAAAAAACAAGGCTGATTCAGTCCTTTAGGCAAGGAGTTAATTGTCGTGGCTAAAGAAAAATTTGATCGTTCCCTACCGCACGTCAACGTTGGCACTATCGGTCACGTTGACCACGGTAAAACCACTCTGACCGCAGCTCTGACTCGCGTCTGCTCCGAGGTTTTCGGTTCTGCAGTCGTTGATTTCGATAAAATCGACAGCGCTCCAGAAGAAAAAGCTCGTGGTATCACCATCAACACCGCGCACGTCGAGTACAACTCGAAGATCCGTCACTACGCTCACGTTGACTGCCCAGGTCACGCTGACTATGTGAAGAACATGATCACTGGTGCTGCCCAGATGGACGGCGCGATCCTGGTTTGCTCGGCCGCTGATGGTCCGATGCCACAAACCCGTGAGCACATCCTGCTGTCCCGTCAGGTAGGCGTTCCGTACATCGTGGTTTTCCTGAACAAGGCTGACCTGGTAGACGACGCTGAGCTGCTGGAACTGGTTGAGATGGAAGTGCGCGATCTGCTGAGCACTTACGACTTCCCAGGCGACGACACTCCGATCATCATCGGTTCTGCTCGTATGGCGCTGGAAGGCAAAGACGATAACGAAATGGGCACCACTGCCGTTCGTAAACTGGTTGAAACCCTGGACAGCTACATCCCAGAACCAGTTCGTCTGACCGACAAGCCGTTCCTGATGCCAATCGAAGACGTATTCTCGATCTCCGGTCGTGGTACTGTTGTGACTGGTCGTATCGAGCGCGGTATCGTTCGCGTTCAAGATGCTCTGGAAATCGTTGGTCTGCGTGACACTACCAACACTGTCTGCACTGGTGTTGAAATGTTCCGCAAGCTGCTCGACGAAGGTCGTGCTGGCGAGAACTGCGGCGTTCTGCTGCGTGGTACCAAGCGTGACGACGTTGAGCGTGGCCAGGTTCTGGTTAAGCCAGGTTCGGTTAAGCCGCACACCAAGTTCACCGCAGAAGTTTACGTTCTGAGCAAGGAAGAAGGCGGTCGTCACACTCCGTTCTTCAAAGGCTACCGTCCACAGTTCTACTTCCGTACTACTGACGTGACTGGTAACTGCCAGCTGCCAGAAGGCGTTGAAATGGTAATGCCAGGCGATAACATCCAAATGGAAGTTACCCTGATCAAGACCATCGCAATGGAAGACGGTCTGCGCTTCGCTATCCGTGAAGGCGGCCGTACCGTTGGTGCTGGTGTTGTAGCTAAAATCATCGAGTAAGCGTCTCTTCTGAGATAGCTTCGATGCTTTGAAAAGCCCCCGCTCAGCGGGGGCTTTTTTATTGGGTTGACACCTATCTAGGGCGTCTATAGAATTGCGCCTCCTTTTAACGGGCGTATTGCGCTCGCTGGGAATAGCAGCCGGAGTCTGAAATCCAATGCAAAATCAGCAAATCCGTATCAGGTTGAAGGCTTTTGACCATCGCCTGATCGACCAATCCACCCAGGAAATCGTGGAAACCGCGAAACGTACTGGTGCTCAAGTGCGTGGTCCAATTCCACTGCCTACCCGTAAAGAGCGGTTCACCGTTCTGGTCTCCCCGCACGTCAACAAAGACGCGCGTGACCAGTACGAGATCCGTACTCATAAGCGCGTACTGGACATCGTCCAGCCAACGGATAAAACCGTTGATGCTCTTATGAAGCTCGATCTGGCGGCCGGTGTGGAAGTACAGATCAGCCTCGGCTAAGACTTGGGTCTTAGTCGTGTAACGCTCTGAAATGGGCGGCCATAGCGGGTGAAAGCCCCGTACACTCATGAGGTTTACAACATGACTATTGGTGTAGTCGGTCGTAAATGCGGTATGACCCGTATTTTCACCGAAGAAGGTGTCTCCATTCCGGTTACGGTCATTGAGATCGAGCCGAATCGCGTCACCCAGTTCAAAACTGAAGAAACCGATGGCTATCGTGCAGTGCAAGTCACTGTCGGCGAGCGTCGCGCTTCGCGTGTGACTGCTGCTCAAGCAGGTCACTTCGCTAAAGCAAACGTTGCAGCTGGTCGTACTGTCATGGAGTTCCGTCTTGAAGAAGGCGACTACCAGGCTGGCGATCTGATCAACGCTGAAATCTTCGCTGCTGGTCAACTGGTTGATGTAACCGGTCAGTCCAAAGGTAAAGGCTTCCAGGGTACGATCAAGCGTTGGAATTTCCGTGGTCAAGACAACACTCACGGTAACTCCGTTTCCCACCGCGTCCCGGGCTCTATTGGCCAGTGCCAGACTCCTGGTCGTGTATTCAAGGGCAAAAAAATGTCCGGTCATATGGGCGCTGAGCGCGTGACCGTGCAGTCCCTCGAAGTAGTGCGCGTCGACGCTGAACGCAATCTGTTGTTGGTCAAGGGTGCTGTTCCTGGCGCTACTGGCGGCAACCTGGTTGTACGTCCAGCGGCCAAGGCTCGCGGTTAAGGGGAAGCTGACATGCAATTAAATGTAAATGACGCTCAAGCGATCGAAGTTTCCGAACTGACATTTGGCGGCGAATTCAACGAGACGCTGGTTCACCAAGCAGTCGTGGCCTACATGGCCGGCGGCCGTCAAGGTAGCAAGCAGCAAAAGACCCGTTCCGACGTTCGTGGTGGCGGTAAGCGCCCTTGGCGTCAGAAAGGTACTGGCCGTGCTCGTGCCGGTACTATCCGTAGCCCAATCTGGCGCGGCGGCGGTACCACTTTCGCAGCTCGTCCGCAGGATCACTCTCAGAAGCTCAACAAGAAGATGTATCGCGCAGCACTGCGCTCCATCCTTGCTGAACTCGTGCGTACTGATCGCCTGGTCGTGGTTCAGGACTTCGCTGTTGAAAGTCCAAAAACCAAAGATCTGCTGGGCAAACTGAACAACATGAGCCTGACCGACGTTTTGATCGTGTCTGAAGCTGTTGATCAGAACCTGTACCTGGCTGCTCGTAACCTGCCACACGTTGATGTCCGTGACGTGCAAGGTTCCGATCCAGTTAGTCTGATCGCATACGACAAGGTGTTGATCACCGTGTCGGCCGTGAAGAAATTCGAGGAGCTGCTGGGATGAACCAGGAACGCGTATTTAAAGTTCTGCTTGGCCCGCACGTTTCCGAAAAGGCTACGGTTCTGGCTGACAAGAAAGGCCAGTTCGTTTTCAAGGTTGCAACTGACGCAACCAAGCTGGAAATCAAGAAGGCCGTCGAAAGCCTGTTCAGCGTGAAAGTTGAGCGTGTTACTACCCTGAATGTTCTGGGTAAGAGCAAGCGCACTGCTCGCGGTCTGGGCAAGCGTAATGACTGGAAGAAGGCAGTTATCTCCCTTCAGCCAGGCCAAGATCTCGATTTCAGCAGCAGTGCTGAGTAAGGAAGGGGTGCATCATGGCAATCGTTAAATGCAAACCGACTTCCCCTGGCCGCCGTTTTGTGGTCAAGGTGGTCAACCAGGAGCTGCATAAAGGCGCTCCTCACGCACCGCTGCTCGAGAAGAAATCGAAGTCTGGTGGTCGTAACAACAATGGTCGTATTACCACTCGTCACATTGGTGGTGGCCATAAGCAGCATTATCGTCTGGTCGACTTCCGTCGTAACGACAAAGATGGCATCGCTGCCACTGTCGAGCGTATCGAATACGATCCAAACCGTACTGCTCACATCGCTCTGTTGCTGTACGCAGATGGCGAGCGTCGCTACATCATCGCCCCTAAAGGCGTGAGCGCTGGCGACCAGCTGATCGCAGGTGCCCTGGCACCGATCAAGCCGGGCAACGCTCTGCAGCTGCGTAACATTCCAGTTGGTAGCACCGTACACGGCATCGAATTGAAGCCAGGTAAAGGCGCGCAAATCGCTCGTTCCGCTGGTGCTTCGGCTCAGCTGATCGCTCGTGAAGGTGTCTACGTGACCCTGCGTCTGCGTTCTGGTGAGATGCGTAAAGTGCTGGCTGAATGCCGCGCGACCCTGGGTGAGGTCTCGAACTCCGAGCACAGCCTGCGTTCGCTGGGTAAAGCTGGTGCCAAACGCTGGCGTGGCGTTCGCCCAACCGTTCGTGGTGTTGCCATGAACCCGGTTGACCACCCACACGGTGGTGGTGAAGGTCGTACCTCTGGTGGTCGTCATCCGGTATCGCCATGGGGCTTCCCGACTAAGGGCGCGAAGACTCGTGGTAATAAGCGTACCGACAAAATGATCGTCCGTCGTCGCAAGTAAATAGAGGGATACGACAGTGCCACGTTCTCTGAAAAAAGGTCCTTTTATTGATCTTCACCTACTGAAGAAGATCGAAGTGGCGGCGGAAAAGAACGATCGCAAACCAGTTAAGACCTGGTCGCGTCGTTCGATGATCCTGCCACAAATGGTCGGTCTGACCATCGCTGTACACAACGGTCGTCTGCACGTCCCAGTTCTCGTTAACGAAGACATGGTCGGCCACAAACTGGGCGAGTTTGCCGGTACCCGCACTTATCGTGGGCACGTGGCAGACAAGAAAGCCAAGCGTTAAGGGGTAAGGAAATGGAAGTAGCCGCTAAGTTGTCGGGCGCTCGAATCTCCGCCCAGAAAGCCCGCTTGGTCGCCGACCAGATCCGCGGGAAGAAGGTGGGCGAAGCGCTCAACCTGTTGGCTTTCAGCAGTAAGAAAGCCGCCGAGATCATGAAGAAAGTGCTGGAGTCGGCCGTAGCCAACGCCGAGCATAACGAAGGCGCAGACGTTGATGACCTGAAGGTCAGCACCGTTTTCGTCAACGAAGGGCGTTCGCTGAAGCGCATCATGCCACGTGCCAAAGGCCGTGCTGATCGCATCGTCAAGCGGTCTTGCCATATCACTGTCAAGGTTGCTGACAAGTAACGGAGTCGAAGAGATGGGTCAGAAAGTACATCCCATTGGCATTCGCCTGGGAATCGTCAAGGAGCACACCTCCGTCTGGTACGCAGACGGTCGGACTTATGCGGACTATTTGTTCGCTGATCTGAAGGTGCGTGAGTATCTCCAAGACAAACTAAAAAGCGCGTCCGTAAGCCGTATCGATATCCATCGTCCGGCGCAAACTGCACGTATCACCATCCACACCGCTCGTCCAGGTATCGTTATCGGGAAGAAAGGTGAAGATGTTGAGAAACTGCGTCAGGACCTGACCAAGCAAATGGGTGTGCCTGTGCACATCAATATCGAAGAGATCCGCAAGCCGGAGCTCGACGGTATGCTGGTTGCGCAGAGCGTAGCTCAGCAGCTGGAGCGTCGCGTAATGTTCCGTCGTGCTATGAAGCGCGCCGTACAGAACGCCATGCGCATTGGTGCCAAAGGCATCAAAATCCAAGTGAGCGGTCGTCTCGGCGGTGCTGAAATCGCACGTACTGAATGGTATCGCGAAGGTCGTGTGCCACTGCACACCCTGCGTGCCGACATCGACTATGCCAACTACGAAGCTCACACCACTTACGGTGTGATCGGTGTAAAGGTTTGGATCTTCAAAGGCGAAGTAATTGGTGGTCGCCAAGAAGAACTGAAACCACAAGCACCAGCGCCTCGTAAAAAAGCTGCTAAGTAAGGGGTACGCCAAATGTTGCAACCTAAGCGTACGAAGTTCCGCAAGCAGATGACAGGCCACAACCGTGGTCTGGCTCAGCGCGGTAGCAAAGTCAGCTTCGGCGAGTTCGCGCTGAAGTCTGTAGCTCGTGGTCGTCTCACCGCTCGTCAGATCGAGTCAGCGCGTCGTGCACTGACCCGTCACGTTAAACGTGGCGGCAAGATCTGGATCCGTGTATTCCCGGACAAGCCGATCTCCAAAAAGCCTCTCGAGGTTCGGATGGGTAAAGGTAAGGGTAACGTGGAATACTGGGTAGCCCAGATTCAGCCAGGCAAAGTCCTGTATGAAATCGAGGGTGTAACTGAAGAGCTGGCGCGTGAGGCTTTTGCCCTGGCTGCTGCAAAGCTGCCGCTCGCCACCGCCTTTGTTAAACGGACGGTGATGTGATGAAAGCGAATGAACTTCGTGAAAAATCCGCACAGCAGCTGAACGAGCAACTGCTCGGCCTGCTGCGCGACCAGTTCAATCTGCGCATGCAGAAAGCAACTGGCCAGTTGGGGCAGTCTCATCTGCTCTCGCAAGTTAAGCGTGACATCGCTCGCGTGAAGACTGTGCTCAACCAGCAGGCAGGTAAGTGATCATGGCTGAAGCCGAAAAGACTGTCCGTACGCTGACTGGCCGTGTTGTCAGCGACAAGATGGACAAAACCATCACCGTTTTGATCGAGCGTCGCGTTAAGCACCCGATCTACGGTAAATATGTTAAGCGTTCGACTAAGCTGCACGCGCACGACGAAACCAACCAGTGCCACATCGGCGACAAAGTCACTATTCGTGAAACTCGTCCGCTGGCCAAGACCAAGTCTTGGGCATTGGTTGATGTTCTCGAACGCGCTGTGGAAGTCTAAGGACTAGGGGTCGGAGAAATTATATGATTCAGACTCAATCCATGCTCGATGTGGCCGATAACAGCGGCGCTCGCCGTGTTATGTGCATCAAGGTGCTGGGTGGCTCCCATCGTCGTTACGCTGGTATCGGTGACATCATCAAGGTTACCGTCAAGGAAGCAATTCCTCGCGGTAAAGTGAAAAAAGGCCAAGTGATGACTGCTGTTGTAGTCCGCACTCGTCACGGCGTACGTCGTGCAGATGGCTCCATTATCCGCTTTGATGGCAACGCTGCTGTTCTTCTGAACAACAAGCAAGAGCCGATCGGCACCCGTATCTTTGGGCCAGTGACCCGTGAGCTTCGTACTGAGAAGTTCATGAAGATCGTCTCGCTCGCCCCAGAAGTGCTGTAAGGAGATCCGACATGCAAAAGATTCGTCGTGACGACGAGATCATCGTGATCGCCGGCAAAGACAAAGGTAAGCGCGGTAAGGTGCTTAAGGTTCTCGCTAATAACCGTCTGGTTATCGGTGGTCTGAACCTGGTCAAGCGTCATACCAAGCCTAACCCGATGTCGGGCGTGCAGGGCGGTATCGTCGAGAAAGAAGCTCCGCTGGACGCTTCTAACGTCGCCATCTTCAACGGCGAAACCAACAAGGCTGACCGCGTTGGTTTCAAAGTAGAAGACGGTAAGAAAATTCGTGTCTTCAAGTCGACCCAAAAAGCGGTTGATGCTTGAACACTGCTAGGTAGATTAGACCATGGCACGACTACAAGAGATTTACCGGAAGGAAATCGCCCCTAAGCTTAAGGAAGAACTTAAGCTTGGGAACGTGATGGAAGTTCCGCGCGTTACCAAAATCACCCTGAACATGGGTCTGGGCGAAGCGATCGGTGACAAAAAAGTCATCGAGCACGCTGTTGCCGACCTGGAAAAGATCACCGGCCAGAAAGTCGTTGTGACCTACGCTCGCAAATCCATCGCTGGCTTTAAAGTCCGTGAAGGTTGGCCGATCGGCGTCAAAGTGACTCTGCGCCGTGAGCGTATGTACGAATTCCTGGATCGTCTGCTGTCGATCTCCCTGCCTCGGGTTCGCGACTTCCGCGGCCTGAATGCCAAGTCCTTCGATGGTCGTGGTAACTACAGCATGGGCGTGAAAGAGCAGATCATCTTCCCGGAAATCGACTACGACAAGATCGATGCTCTCCGCGGTCTGGACATCACCCTGACCACCACTGCCAAGAACGATGATGAAGGTCGCGCCCTGTTGCGTGCTTTCAAATTCCCGTTCCGCAACTGATTGGAGTAGGACCATGGCCAAGATGAGCATGAAAAACCGCGAGCTGAAGCGTCAGCTCACGGTTGCCAAGTACGCCAAGAAGCGTGCAGCACTGAAAGCAATCATCGTTGATCTGAACGCAAGTCCAGAAGCGCGTTGGGAAGCTACAGTTGCCCTGCAGAAGCAGCCACGTGACGCAAGCGCTTCGCGCATGCGTAACCGCTGCCGCCTGACCGGTCGTCCACACGGCGTTTACCGCAAGTTCGGCCTCGGCCGTAACAAACTGCGTGAAGCGGCAATGCGTGGTGACGTACCAGGTCTGGTTAAAGCCAGCTGGTAAGTACTTTCAGCGTCCAGGTGGTCCGAATCGAAAGATACTGACCGCCGGTGACCTTGAATCTGGAACAAGCCCCTTTTGGGGCTTGTTTCATTTCCGGAGTGTGTCTAAAATACGCGGCTCGCCTGAGCCCGTGTTTTTTACCCGGAAGTTCTCAGCGATATATGTAGCCGCAAGGCTAATTTTTTTGTATTAGGAGCGTCTAGCCCATGAGTATGCAGGACCCGTTAGCGGACATGCTAACTCGTATCCGTAATGCCCAGATGGCTGAAAAGTCCGTCGTAAGCATGCCATCTTCCAAGTTGAAGGTTGCTGTTGCCAAAGTCCTGAAAGACGAAGGCTACATTGCGGGTTATCAGATCAGCAGCGAAATCAAACCACTGCTGTCCATCGAGCTGAAGTACTTCGAAGGCCGTTCGGTCATCGAGGAAGTGAAGCGCGTTAGCCGTCCAGGCCTGCGTCAGTACAAGTCCGCTGAAGATCTGCCGAAAGTTCGTGGCGGTCTGGGCGTGTCTATCGTCTCCACCAACAAAGGTGTGATGACGGATCGTGCTGCGCGCGCTGCCGGTGTCGGCGGCGAAGTTCTTTGCACTGTGTTCTAAGGGGGGATAAGCATGTCTCGCGTCGCTAAGAACCCCGTTAAGCTGCCAGCCGGTGTCGAAGTCAAATTCGCAGGCCAACAGCTTTCGGTGAAGGGTGCCAAGGGCACTCTTGAACTGAATATCCATTCGTCCGTTGAGATCGTTGAAGAAGCTGGTGAGCTGCGTTTCGCTGCTCGCAATGGCGATCAACAAACTCGCGCAATGGCTGGTACCACGCGTGCGTTGGTAAACAACATGGTCCAAGGCGTAAGCCAAGGCTTCGAGCGTAAGCTCCAGCTGGTCGGTGTTGGTTACAAAGCGCAAGCAAAAGGCACGGTTTTGAACCTGGCCCTTGGCTTCTCGCACCCAGTGGATTACGAACTGCCGGAAGGCATCACCGCTGAGACTCCTAGCCAGACCGATATCCTGATCAAGGGCATCGATAAGCAACTGGTAGGTCAAGTGGCTGCTGAGATCCGCGACTTCCGTCCACCAGAGCCGTACAAAGGCAAAGGTGTGCGCTACGCGGACGAAGTCGTCCGTCGTAAAGAAGCCAAGAAGAAGTAGGGCATAGCAAATGACCGACAAAAAAGTTACTCGACTGCGTCGCGCTCGCAAAGCACGCCTGAAAATGCACGAACTCGAAGTCGTGCGTCTCTGCGTGTTCCGCTCGTCGCAGCACATCTACGCCCAGGTCATCTCGGCCGACGGCAACAAAGTCCTGGCCAGCGCCTCGACTTTGGATAAAGAACTGCGTGATGGTGCCACTGGCAACATCGACGCGGCCACAAAGGTTGGCCAGCTGGTCGCTACGCGTGCTAAGGCCGCTGGCGTCTCGCAAGTGGCTTTCGACCGCTCTGGCTTCAAGTACCACGGCCGCGTTAAAGCGCTGGCTGATGCTGCTCGTGAAGCTGGGCTGGAGTTCTAAGTTATGTCAAATAACGACCAAAAGCGCGACGAAGGCTACATTGAGAAGCTGGTTCAAGTTAACCGCGTAGCCAAAACCGTTAAAGGCGGCCGTATCTTCACTTTCACCGCGTTGACCGTGGTGGGTGATGGTAAAGGGCGCGTTGGCTTCGGCCGTGGCAAGTCACGTGAAGTGCCTGCTGCGATCCAGAAGGCAATGGAAGCTGCTCGTCGCAACATGATCCAAGTTGATCTGAACGGCACCACGCTGCAGTACGCAATGAAGTCCGCTCACGGCGCTTCGAAGGTGTACATGCAGCCTGCTTCTGAAGGTACCGGTATCATCGCTGGCGGCGCTATGCGTGCTGTCCTCGAGGTTGCTGGCGTTCAGAACGTTCTGGCCAAGTGCTATGGCTCGACTAACCCGGTAAACGTGGTTCACGCCACTTTCAAGGGTTTGAAAGCTATGCAATCTCCTGAATCCATTGCCGCCAAGCGTGGCAAAAGCGTCAAGGAGATCTTCTGATCATGGCTACCGTTAAAGTAACGCTGATCAAAAGCATGACCGGCCGCATCCCTAACCACAAATTGTGCGTTAAGGGTTTGGGTCTGCGTCGCATCGGTCACACTGTAGAAGTCCAGGATACTCCCGAGAATCGCGGGATGATCAACAAGGCTTACTACATGCTGCGTGTCGAGGGTTAATCGATGAAACTCAATGATCTGAGTCCAGCGCCGGGTTCCCGTCGCGAAAAGCATCGTCCGGGCCGTGGTATCGGTAGCGGTTTGGGTAAGACTGGTGGCCGTGGCCACAAAGGTCAAACCTCCCGCTCCGGTGGCACCATTGCTCCAGGCTTTGAAGGCGGTCAACAGCCGCTGCATCGTCGCCTGCCTAAGTTCGGCTTCGTTTCCCTGAAGGCCATGGACCGCGCAGAAGTGCGTCTGTCCGAGCTGGCTAAAGTGGAAGGCGACATCGTTACTGTGCAGACCCTGAAAGATGCCAACGTGATCAACGTCAACGTACAGCGTGTGAAAATCATGCTGTCCGGTGAAGTGACTCGCGCTGTCACTATCGGCAAGGGAATCGGCGCCACCAAAGGTGCGCGTTCGGCTATCGAAGCAGCTGGCGGCAAGTTCGAGGAATAAATGGCTAAGCAAGGTGCTCTCTCAGCGCTCGGCAAAGGCGGTATGTCTGAACTTTGGGCTCGTCTGCGTTTTCTGTTCCTGGCGATTATCGTCTACCGAATAGGCGCACACATCCCGGTTCCAGGTATCAACCCGGACCGACTCGCAGACCTGTTTCGACAGAATGAGGGGACCATTCTTAGCTTGTTCAACATGTTTTCTGGCGGTGCGCTGGAGCGGATGAGCATTTTTGCACTGGGGATCATGCCGTACATCTCGGCATCGATCATCATGCAATTGATGACCGCCGTCAGCCCGCAGCTGGAGCAGTTGAAGAAGGAAGGTGAAGCTGGCCGTCGCAAGATTAGCCAGTACACCCGCTACGGCACTGTCGTCCTCGCCCTGGTCCAAGCTATCGGCATGTCCGTTGGCCTGGCAGGGCAGGGCGTTGCGTTCACTGGTGACTTTGGCTTCCATTTCGTCGCGGTATCCACGTTTGTGGCTGGTGCGATGTTCATGATGTGGCTGGGTGAGCAGATTACTGAGCGTGGTGTTGGTAACGGTATCTCGATGTTGATTTTCGCAGGTATCGTCGCCGGTCTTCCGAGAGCAATCGGGCAGTCTTTCGAGTCTGCACGTCAGGGTGATATCAATATCTTCGCCCTGGTTGCCATCGGTTTGCTGGCAGTAGCGATTATCGGTTTTGTGGTGTTCATTGAGCGTGGCCAGCGTCGTATTGCTGTTCACTACGCCAAGCGTCAGCAGGGCCGTAAGGTTTTTGCTGCGCAGACCAGCCACTTGCCGCTGAAAGTGAATATGGCCGGTGTTATTCCGGCAATTTTCGCGAGCAGCATTTTGCTGTTTCCGGCTTCGTTGGGTACCTGGTTTGGTCAGTCTGAAAATATGGGCTGGCTGCAGGACCTCTCTCAGTCGATCGCTCCTGGTCAGCCGTTGAATATTCTGCTGTTTAGTGCAGGGATTATTTTCTTCTGCTTCTTCTATACGGCGTTGATGTTCAATCCGAAAGACGTAGCGGAAAACCTGAAGAAGTCCGGTGCCTTTATTCCGGGTATTCGTCCAGGTGAGCAGTCGGCACGCTACATTGATGGCGTTCTGACTCGTTTGACCCTGTTCGGTGCTCTATATATGACGGCCGTGTGCTTGTTGCCCCAGTTCCTGGTGGTTGCAGCAAACGTTCCGTTCTACCTTGGCGGGACCTCGTTGCTGATCGTGGTCGTGGTTGTGATGGACTTCATGTCCCAAGTACAATCGCACCTCGTTTCGCACCAGTACGAATCCCTGATGAAGAAAGCCAACCTGAAGGGTTACGGCAGCGGCATGTTGCGCTGAGTACCCATAAGGTTCGAGGAGTTGGTGATGAAAGTTCGTGCATCGGTGAAAAAGCTGTGCCGTAACTGCAAGATTATTCGCCGCGAAGGTGTTGTTCGAGTAATTTGCAGCGCGGAACCGCGTCACAAACAGCGCCAAGGCTGAGTGTGATCCGCTTGAAGCCCGGCAGCTAGTGCGCTGCCGGGTTGATTATTTGTTATTACAGCGATATTATCTCGCGCCCTATTTCTTGGCTTCCGGGGCGTAGGTAGCTGTCAATTGGAGTCCCACTGAATGGCCCGTATTGCAGGCGTTAACATTCCAGATAACAAGCACACTGTTATCTCGCTGACCTACATCTATGGTGTTGGTCGCACTACTGCGCAGAAAATTTGCGCAGTTGCTGGGGTAAACCCAGCCGCTAAGATCAAGGATCTGAGCGACGAGCAGATTGAATTGCTGCGTGGCGAAGTGGCGAAGTTCACCACTGAAGGTGACCTGCGTCGCGAAATCAACATGAAAATCAAGCGTTTGATGGACCTCGGTTGCTATCGCGGTCTGCGTCATCGTCGTGGTCTTCCAGTGCGCGGTCAGCGTACCAAGACTAACGCGCGTACCCGTAAAGGTCCGCGTAAGCCGATCCGCAAGTAATCGCCCCAGCGAATCGACAGGAAAATTATCATGGCAAAACCTGCTGCTCGTCCTCGTAAAAAAGTTAAAAAGACAGTGGTTGATGGCATCGCCCACATCCATGCATCTTTTAACAACACCATCGTGACCATCACCGACCGTCAAGGTAACGCGCTTTCTTGGGCTACCTCCGGTGGTTCGGGTTTCCGCGGTTCCCGCAAGTCCACGCCGTTTGCTGCTCAAGTAGCTGCTGAACGTGCTGGTCAAGCTGCGCTGGAATATGGCCTGAAAAACCTCGACGTTAACGTCAAAGGTCCAGGTCCAGGTCGTGAGTCTGCTGTCCGTGCTTTGAACGGCTGTGGCTATAAGATCGCCAGCATCACCGACGTGACGCCAATCCCGCACAACGGGTGCCGTCCGCCGAAGAAGCGCCGCGTGTAATCCAGGAGATTGTAAAGAATGGCTCGTTACATTGGTCCAAAATGCAAACTCGCTCGTCGCGAAGGCACCGATCTCTTCCTGAAGAGCGGCGTGCGCGCGATCGAATCGAAGTGCAACATTGAAGCAGCACCTGGTATCCACGGCCAACGCCGCGGTCGCCAGTCCGATTACGGCACCCAACTGCGTGAAAAGCAGAAGGTCCGTCGTATCTACGGCGTTCTCGAGCGTCAGTTCAGCGGCTACTACAAAGAAGCTGCTGGCAAGAAAGGTGCAACCGGTGAAAACCTGCTGCAACTGCTCGAATGCCGTCTGGACAACGTTGTATACCGTATGGGCTTTGGTTCGACTCGTGCCGAATCCCGTCAGCTGGTATCGCACAAGTCGATCAGCGTTAACGGTCAGACCGTAAACGTTCCGTCCTACCAGGTTCGTGCTGGTGACGTGGTCGCAGTTCGCGAGAAAGCAAAAAACCAACTTCGCATTGTCCAAGCTCTCGATCTGTGTGCCCAACGTGGCCGCGTAGAATGGGTAGAAGTAGACACTGAGAAGAAGTCGGGCGTTTTCAAGAACGTTCCTGCTCGCAGTGATCTGTCCGCCGACATCAACGAAAGCCTGATTGTCGAGCTCTACTCCAAGTAAGGGCTAGAAAATAGGTGCATCCATGCAGATTTCGGTAAATGAGTTCCTGACACCCCGCCACATTGATGTGCAGGTTGTCAGTCCAACCCGCGCCAAGATCACTCTCGAGCCTCTCGAGCGTGGTTTTGGCCACACCCTGGGCAACGCGCTGCGCCGCATCCTGTTGTCCTCAATGCCCGGCTGTGCAGTAGTCGAGGCCGAGATTGACGGTGTGCTCCACGAGTACAGCGCCATCGAAGGTGTACAGGAAGACGTAATTGAAATCCTGTTGAACCTTAAAGGTCTGGCTATCAAGCTGCACGGCCGTGACGAAGTTACGCTGACCTTGTCGAAGAAGGGTTCGGGGGTGGTTACCGCTGCCGATATTCAGCTGGATCATGATGTCGAGATCGTTAACCCCGATCACGTAATCGCTAACCTGGCGTCTAACGGCGCCCTGAACATGAAGCTCACCGTAGCTCGTGGTCGTGGTTATGAACCGGCCGACTCGCGTCAGAGCGATGAAGACGAAAGCCGCAGCATTGGTCGCTTGCAGCTTGACTCTTCGTTCAGCCCGGTTCGTCGTATCGCATACGTGGTGGAAAACGCCCGTGTCGAGCAGCGTACTAACCTGGACAAGCTGGTTATTGATCTGGAAACCAACGGTACTTTGGATCCTGAAGAGGCTATCCGCCGCGCTGCAACCATTCTGCAACAGCAGTTGGCTGCGTTCGTCGACCTCAAAGGTGACAGCGAACCAGTGGTAATCGAGCAGGAAGACGAGATCGATCCGATCCTGCTTCGCCCGGTTGACGATCTGGAACTGACTGTACGTTCGGCTAACTGCCTTAAGGCGGAAAACATTTACTACATCGGCGACCTGATTCAGCGTACCGAAGTAGAACTGTTGAAGACTCCGAACCTGGGCAAGAAATCCTTGACTGAAATCAAGGACGTTCTGGCCTCCCGCGGTCTGTCCCTCGGCATGCGCCTCGACAACTGGCCGCCTGCAAGTCTTAAGAAGGACGACAAGGCGACTGCCTGATCGTCGTAATCACCGAACGTGAGTTTGGTAAGGAATGAACCATGCGTCATCGTAAAAGTGGTCGTCACCTGAGCCGTACCAGCTCGCACCGCAAGGCCATGTTTCAAAACATGGCGGTGTCGCTGTTCGAGCACGAGCTGATCAAAACTACACTGCCGAAAGCTAAAGAACTGCGTCGCGTTGCTGAGCCGCTGATCACTTTGGCCAAGACAGACAGCCTGGCTAACCGCCGTCTGGCTTTCGACCGTACTCGTTCGAAAGCTATCGTTGGTAAGCTCTTCAACGACCTGGGCAAGCGTTACGCTACCCGTGAGGGTGGCTACCTGCGCATCCTCAAGTGCGGTTTCCGCGCTGGCGACAACGCGCCTATGGCGTACGTCGAGTTGGTTGATCGTGCTACTGCCGGCGAAGCTGTAAGCGCCGAGTAAGACGACAAGCTGTAACGAAGAACCGGGCCTAGTGCCCGGTTTTTTGTGGGCGTAACAAAAGCGCGATGTGTACAAGCTTCCTCAGACAGCGTTAAGCACTATGTGCGCTGGGGTATTGTTAGTTATTTTCTATTGAAGCTTACGATTTAATGAATTTGTAGGTGTCATGTTGATGGTCAATACTCCCTCCAAGCCGATTAGCCGGCAGTTCCAAGTCCGACCTGAGGAAAATTGAGCATGAGCCAGAATAAAATCCTTACCACCGCCAGCGGCGCTCCCGTTGCGGATAACCAGAATTCCCGTTCAGCCGGCCCGCGCGGCCCGCTGCTTCTTGACGATTTTCACCTGATCGAGAAACTTGCCCATTTCAACCGTGAAAACATCCCTGAGCGTCGCGTACACGCCAAGGGGTCAGGTGCCTACGGTATCTTCACGGTCACCCGGGACATCACCCAGTACACCAGCGCCAAATTGTTCGAGTCCGTTGGTAAGCAAACTCCAACGTTCCTGCGTTTCTCTACTGTGGGCGGTGAGCGTGGTTCGGCAGACACTGAGCGCGATCCCCGTGGTTTTGCCTTGAAGTTCTACACCGAAGAAGGTAATTGGGACATCGTGGGTAACAACACACCGGTGTTCTTCATACGCGATCCGCTGAAATTCCCAGATTTCATCCACACTCAGAAGCGGTTGCCGCAAAGCAACCTGAAAAGCGCGCAAATGATGTGGGACTTCTGGTCGCACTCTCCAGAGGCGCTGCACCAAGTCACTATTCTGTTTTCGGACCGTGGTATTCCCGATGGCTACCGTCATATGCACGGCTTTGGCAGCCACACCTACAGCTTGATTAACGCCCGCGGCGAGCGGCACTGGGTGAAGTGGCACTACAAAACCAAGCAAGGTATCAAGAACCTGGCGCCGGCTGAGGCGGCCCGCCTGGCCGGTACTGATCCTGATTACGCCCAGCGTGATTTGTTTGGTGCGATCGAGCGCGGTGACTTCCCGAAATGGCGGGTCTGCATCCAGGTCATGACCGAGGCCCAGGCGAACGCCCATTACGAGAATCCGTTTGATGTGACCAAAACCTGGTCGCAGAAAGAATTCCCGTTGATTGAAGTGGGTGAGCTGGAACTTAACCGCAACCCGCAGAACTACTTCGCTGAAGTAGAGCAGGCTGCATTTGGCCCAAGCAACATGGTTCCAGGCGTTGGCCTGTCGCCAGACCGTATGCTTCAAGGTCGTGTTTTCGCTTACGCAGATGCTCACCGCTACCGTGTGGGTACCAACCACCAGCAATTGCCGGTGAATGCTCCGCGCAGTCCGGTCAATAGCTACCAGCGTGATGGTTCGATGGCATTTGGCAGCAATGGTGGTGCGACTCCGAACTACGAACCGAACAGCTACGCCGAAGCTCCGAAGCAAGCGCCACAGTACGCCGAGCCTGCATTGCCCTTGAGCGGTGCGGCTGATCGTTACGATCACCGTGAAGATACCGACTACTACAGCCATGCCGGTGCGTTGTTTCGCCTGATGAGCGATGAGCAGAAAGCGTTGCTCACCAGCAATATCGCAGGGGCAATGGGCGGAGTTTCCGATGATGTGGTCCAGCGTCAATTGCAGCACTTCTACAAGGCGGATCCTGCTTATGGAGAAGCAATCGCAAAGGCACTGGGTGTATCGCTTAACTGACTCTAAACGATAAGCAGAACCGCCCTCATTTGGGCGGTTTTTGCGTTATTTCAGCTACTTTTCTGCGGAAATCTTCACTTTTCTGCCGTTAGTCCCGTGACCTCCGAGTCATCATGGTTCAAACTACAGACTTTCAAGCAGGGAGATGTAGGGCGATGCAAGGTCACCCCGACGTAATCGATTACCTCAACACGTTGCTGACGGGCGAACTGGCAGCTCGTGACCAATATTTCATCCACTCGCGCATGTACGAAGACTGGGGTTTCACCGAACTCTACGAGCGTATCAACCACGAAATGGAAGAAGAGGCACAGCACGCCGATGCACTGATGCGTCGTATCCTGATGCTCGAAGGCACGCCGCGTATGCGTCCCGACGATCTGGATGTGGGCACCAGCGTACCTGACATGCTTGCAGCCGATCTTCGTCTTGAATACAAGGTGCGTGCCGCTCTCTGCAAGGGCATCGAGCTCTGCGAACAGCACAGCGATTTCGTCACGCGGGAAATTCTGCGCGTGCAGTTGAACGATACCGAAGAAGATCACACCTACTGGCTGGAAAAGCAGTTGGGCTTGATCAAGCTGATTGGCCTGGAAAACTACCTGCAATCGCAGTTCTGATTTCCTACAAAAAAGCCCCTGTCACTTCAGCAGTGACAGGGGCTTTTTATTGAGCCTGATAAATCAGGCCCGGTCGCGCGCCAGCAATGGTTTCAAGTAGTAGCCCGTATGCGATTGTGGCATCTCGGAGACCTGCTCCGGCGTACCTACCGCAATGATCTGGCCACCCTTGGATCCGCCTTCCGGCCCTAGATCCACCAGCCAGTCGGCCGTCTTGATCACATCCAGATTGTGCTCGATCACCACCACGGTGTTGCCGTGATCGCGCAAGCGGTGCAACACATCCAGCAATTGCTGAATATCCGCAAAGTGCAAGCCAGTTGTCGGTTCGTCCAGGATATACAAGGTCTTGCCCGTATCGCGTTTGGATAGCTCGCGAGACAGCTTAACCCGCTGCGCCTCACCACCGGACAGCGTGGTCGCCGACTGCCCCAGCTTGATATACGACAGACCCACATCCATCAGCGTCTGCAGCTTGCGCGCAAGCGCCGGAACCGCATCAAAGAACACCCGCGCTTCCTCGATGGTCATCTCGAGGGTTTCATGGATGCTCTTGCCCTTGTACTTGATCTCCAGGGTTTCGCGGTTATAACGCTTGCTCTTGCACACATCGCACGGCACGTAGATGTCCGGGAGGAAGTGCATCTCCACCTTGATCAGGCCATCGCCCTGGCACGCTTCACAGCGACCGCCCTTGACGTTGAACGAGAACCGGCCTGGCCCGTAGCCCCGTGAACGGGATTCCGGCACGCCAGCAAACAGCTCACGAATAGGCGTGAACAACCCGGTGTAGGTCGCGGGGTTGGAGCGCGGTGTGCGGCCAATCGGGCTCTGGTCGATATCGACGACCTTGTCCAGGTGTTCCAGACCCTTGATGCTGTCGTGCGCGGCGGCTTCCAGGGTTGTGGCGCCGTTCAAGGCGGTGGCACTCAAGGGGAACAGCGTGTTGTTGATCAGCGTCGACTTGCCTGAGCCGGAAACACCGGTCACGCAGGTCAGCAGGCCCAGTGGTATTTCCAGGTCAACATTGCGCAAGTTGTTGCCGCGCGCGCCCTTGAGGTGCAACGCCATCTTCTTGTTGCGCGGTGTACGCTTGGCTGGCACTGCGATCTTCACGCGGCCGGACAGGTACTTGCCGGTCAACGAGTCGGGATGTGCCATTACCTCGGCAGGCGTGCCCTCGGCGACAATATGTCCTCCATGCACGCCGGCGCCTGGGCCAATATCGACCACGTAGTCCGCCAGGCGAATCGCGTCTTCATCGTGCTCGACCACGATCACCGTATTGCCGATATCCCGCAGATGTTTCAGCGTGCCCAGCAGACGATCGTTATCCCGCTGGTGCAAACCAATCGAAGGCTCATCGAGGATGTACAGCACCCCCACCAGGCCGGCACCAATCTGGCTGGCCAGGCGAATCCGCTGCGCTTCACCGCCGGACAACGTATCCGCGCTGCGATCCAGCGACAGATAGTCCAGGCCAACGTTAACCAGGAACTGCAGGCGCTCGCGGATCTCCTTGAGGATCTTGTCGGCAATTTCCCCACGGCGCCCGGTGAGCTTCAGCACACCAAAGTATTCACAGGCATCGCCGATCGGCAGGTTGGTCACCGCCGGCAGCGTCTTCTCACCCACCCATACATGCCGCGCCTCACGACGCAGGCGAGTGCCCCGGCAATCCGGGCAAGGTTGGGTGCTGAGGAATTTCGCCAGCTCCTCGCGCACACTCGCCGATTCAGTCTCGCGGTAGCGCCGCTCCAGGTTCGGCACGATGCCTTCGAACGGGTGGGAGCGCTTGACGATGTCGCCACGGTCGTTCAGGTACTTGAAGTCGACGTTCTGCGAGCCGCTGCCATTGAGGATGACTTTCTGCTGGTCTGCCGGCAGTTGGTTGAAAGGTACTTCAAGGCTGAACTTGTAATGGGACGCCAACGACCCGAGCATCTGAAAGTAGTAGACGTTACGCCTGTCCCAGCCGCGTATCGCGCCCTCCGCCAATGTCAGGTCGCCGTTGACCAGGCGCTTGATGTCGAAGAATTGCTTCACGCCCAGGCCATCGCAGGTCGGGCAGGCACCAGCCGGGTTGTTGAAGGAGAACAGCTTGGGCTCCAGCTCGCTGATGGCGTGGCCACAGATCGGGCAGGCAAAGCGCGCGGAGAAGATGATCTCTTCACCCGGCTCATCATCCATCGGCGCCACCAGGGCAATGCCGTCCGCCAGTTTCAACGCGGTCTCGAACGATTCCGCCAGACGCTGCTGCAGGTCGGACCGCACCTTGAAGCGATCGACCACTACATCAATCGAGTGCTTCTTCTGCTTGTCGAGTTTCGGCGCTTCGTCCAGCTCATACAGCTTGCCGTTGATACGCGCACGTACGAAACCTTGAGCACGCAGCTCTTCGAATACAGAGAGGTGTTCGCCCTTGCGCTCGCGAATCACCGGCGCCAGCAGCATCAGCTTGGCACCTTCCGGTTGGGCCAGCACCAGGTCGACCATCTGGCTGACGGTCTGGGCTTCCAGCGGAATGTCGTGGTCCGGGCAGCGCGGGATGCCTACCCGCGCGTAGAGCAGGCGCAGGTAGTCGTAGATTTCGGTGATGGTGCCCACGGTGGAGCGTGGGTTATGGGAAGTCGACTTCTGCTCGATGGAAATCGCCGGCGAGAGGCCTTCGATGGTGTCGACGTCCGGCTTTTCCATCATCGACAGGAACTGCCGGGCATAGGCCGACAGCGATTCCACATAGCGACGCTGACCTTCGGCATACAGCGTGTCGAACGCCAGGGACGATTTGCCGGAGCCGGACAGGCCGGTGATGACGATCAGTTTGTCCCGGGGCAGGGTCAGGTCGATGTTCTTCAGGTTGTGGGTTCTAGCCCCACGAATCAGGATCTTGTCCAAGATGGCCTCGCACGGCGGGCGTAAATAATGCAGGAGTATACGGATAAAGACTGGATGAATATACACTGTCAAAGTGCCGTGTGCAGCCTTACATGAAAGCTGCGCGGCAAAGCGCCGCATATACCCTCTCAATCGATGGGACTGGTAGAATCGCCGCCGGTTCACACGAGGTTTTTCCATGCACGATCCCCACAGCGAACGCATGAGTAGCGGCGAGACCCGAGCAGCAAGCGGTCTGGCCCTGGTGTTCGCGTTCCGTATGCTTGGCATGTTCATGGTGTTGCCGGTACTGGCTACCTATGGAATGGATCTGGCAGGCGCGACCCCCGCACTGATCGGCCTGGCGATTGGCGCCTATGGCCTGACCCAGGCGATTTTTCAGATCCCGTTCGGAATCATTTCCGACCGCATTGGCCGGCGTCCGGTGATTTACCTCGGGTTGATTGTCTTCGCCCTCGGCAGCGTGCTCGCGGCACAATCCGATTCGATCTGGGGTGTGATCGCCGGACGCATCCTGCAAGGTGCCGGGGCGATTTCCGCTGCCGTCATGGCGCTGCTGTCCGACCTGACCCGTGAGCAACACCGCACCAAGGCCATGGCCATGATCGGCATGACCATCGGTCTGTCGTTCGCCGTGGCCATGGTCGTGGGCCCGTTGCTGACGCGCGCCTTTGGCTTGCACGGCCTGTTCCTTGCCACCGGCGGCATGGCGTTGTTCGGGATCGTGATCGTGGCCTTCATGGTGCCGCGCTCCACTGGCACGTTGCAGCACCGTGAGTCGGGCGTCGCACGCAAGGCCCTGTTGCCGACGCTCAAGCACCCCGATCTGTTGCGCCTGGATTTAGGTATCTTCGTATTACACGCAATGCTGATGTGCAGCTTCGTCGCCTTGCCCCTGGCCCTGGTGCAAAAAGCCGGGCTGCCCAAGGAGCAGCATTGGTGGGTCTACCTCACCGCACTGCTGATTTCGTTCTTCGCCATGATCCCGTTCATCATCTATGGCGAGAAGAAACGCAAAATGAAACGAGTTTTGCTCGGCGCCGTCGCGACATTGATGCTCACTGAACTATTCTTCTGGCAGTTCGGCGACAGCCTACGGGCGCTGGTTATCGGTACGGTGGTGTTCTTCACCGCTTTCAACCTGCTGGAGGCTTCATTGCCTTCGCTGATCAGTAAAGTTTCACCGGCCGGTGGCAAGGGCACGGCGATGGGGGTGTATTCCACCAGCCAGTTCCTGGGTTCAGCGTTGGGCGGCATCATGGGCGGCTGGATGTTCCAGCATGGCGGTTTGTCGGTTGTGTTCCTTGGATGCGCCGGGCTGGCTGCACTTTGGTTGGCCTTTGCTGTTACCATGCGCGAACCTCCCTACGTCACAAGTCTGCGTTTGCCACTATCGCCTGAGGCGATCCGTGAAAGCGGTCTGGTAGAGCGCCTGAAGGCTGTCGTAGGGGTAACGGATGCTGTCGTGGTCGCGGAAGAGGCGGCCATTTACATCAAATTGGACACCGAATTATTGGATCGCGCGACGCTCGAGCAACTGGTCAACCCAGTGCCGACAGCGCGCCCAGCATAGGAGAACGTTATGGCCCGTGGGGTTAACAAAGTCATATTGGTCGGTACATGCGGCCAGGATCCCGAAGTTCGCTACTTGCCTAACGGTAACGCCGTGACCAACCTGAGTCTGGCGACCAGCGAACAGTGGACCGACAAGCAGACCGGCCAGAAGGTCGAGAAAACCGAATGGCACCGTGTGTCGATGTTCGGCAAGGTCGCAGAGATCGCCGGTGAATACCTGCGCAAAGGTTCGCAGGTCTACATCGAAGGCAAGCTGCAAACCCGCGAGTGGGAAAAAGACGGCATCAAGCGTTACACCACTGAAATCGTGGTCGACATGCAAGGCACCATGCAACTGCTGGGCGGTCGTCCACAGGGCGACCAACAGGGTCAGGGTGGCATGTCCAACTCGGCACCGCGTCCACAGCAGTCGCGTCCGCAGCCAAGCCAGCAGCCACAGCGTGAGTCGCGTCCAGCGCCGCAACAGGCCGCTCCGCAACCGGCTCCGGATTTCGACAGCTTTGATGACGATATTCCGTTCTAGGATACGACTGAGCCTCAATCTGTAAAGTATTTCCCAAAAAGCCCCGTGAGCCCTGCTCTCGGGGCTTTTTTGTAATTTCGTGATGCATGAAGCTGCACCCGTAACGGATTAAATCATGGGATGGACGATCGCCGGCCCCGACATTTGTCCTCAGGGGCCACTCGATTTAGGCTGTAACCCACTTCCATAGAACAAGGAGAGCCGCGATGACCTGGTCTGCCAAGCAATACACGATGTTTGAACAACAACGCACTCGTCCGGTCCGTGACCTGGTCGCGGCCATTCCGAATACCGCGGTGCACACAGCGGTGGACCTGGGTTGCGGCCCCGGCAACTCCACCCAAGTATTGGCCGAACGTTTCCCGCAGGCGCAGGTGACGGGCCTGGACAGTTCCGAGGATATGCTGGTCGACGCCCGCAAACGCCTGCCCGCGCTGAACTTTGAGCTGGCGGACATCGGTGCCTGGAGTCCGTCGCAGACATTCGACGTGATCCTCGCCAACGCCTCGCTGCAATGGCTGCCAAACCACGCCACGCTCTATCCGCATCTGGTCGACCAGTTGACGCCTGGCGGCACGCTCGCCGTACAAACCCCGGACAACCTCAATGAACCCGCACACCGGCTGGCGCGCGAAGTGGCGGCAGATGGCCCATGGGCGGCAAAGATCGGCGCGTTCCAACACAATGAGCGCCACTCGGTGAGCTACTACTACGAGTTGCTGAGCCAACACTGCAGTACCGTGGATGTGTGGCACACCACGTACCAGCACCCGCTGTCGGATCATGCCGCTGTGGTGGAGTGGTTCAAGGGCTCGGGCTTGCGACCCTTTCTCGCGCCACTGAGCGATAGCGAAAAAGCCGCTTTCCTACAGGAATACCAGGCGCGGATTACACAGGCTTATCCAGCGCTAGGCGATGGCACCGTATTACTGCCTTTCCCGCGTCTGTTTATCATCGCGACCCGCTGACGGCACAGAAGCAAGCAGCGCTTACGCCGCTGCTGCTTGCGCCTTCAAATACTCATCCGCCGACACCACACCTGCGTAGCCAAACGCCAGCGACGCCATATACGCTCCATGCACCTGCGCCGCCGGAATCACCTGCCCGTTGAATTCCAGGTCGCGGGTGGCGCACGCGTCATGAATCACCGTGACCTTGTAGCCCAGGTCCGCTGCGGCCCGCACCACCGCATCGATGCACATATGGCTCATGCTGCCGACCACCACCAGCTCGGTGATGCTGCGCTGTTCCAGAAGGGCGCGTAGAGGGGTTTCGCGGAACGCATTCACGAAATGTTTAAGCACCACCGGCTCGCTGCCCTCGTTCAGCACCTTGGGGTGCAAATAGGCACCCTCAGAGTTCGGCGTGAAAAACGGTGCATCCTCGGAGGTGAACTCATGGCGCACATGAATCACTGCATCCCCGTTCTGGCGAAACGCCTGGAGCACCTGCGCAGCCTTGTCCGCGGCGGCTTCCACGCCATCGAGCGGCCACTTGCCTTGAGGGAAGTAGTCGTTCTGGATATCGATTAGGATGAGCGCTTGCTTGGCCATGGGTATTGCCTCGTGATGGGTTGATGGGGCCAGTATGTTAGCTGGCGCCGCAGCGGGGGATTGGCTGCACCGACAATAACAGGGGGAAAACTGACAATGGCGGTTGTTGAGCTGGGCGTGTTGATCTACCACGGTGCGCAGTTGGCAGCGGTGCATGGGCTGACCGATCTGTTTGGTGTCGCCAACCGGATCGCCGCCGAGCATCAATCCGCACAGCTGCCGTTGCTGCGGGTGAGCCACTGGCAGGTGGATGGCGATGGTATACCTACGCGGGTATTCGACAGCCACCCAGGGCCTGAGCAACCGATGATGGCGGTGCTGGTGCCGCCTTCAATCGGCGAGTTCACCGAAGACCAGGCGCCGCCCGCACTGCTCGAGTGGATTCGCCAGCAACACGCTGCGGGCACCGTGCTCGGTGGCGTGTGCATCGGTTCGATCCTGCTGGCGCGCAGCGGTCTGTTGGACGGGCGCAGCGCCACCACGCATTGGTCCTCAGCCAAATCCTTCGCGACCCGTTATCCGGCCGTACGCCTTGAGGCGGATAAACCGATCGTCGATGACGGCGACCTGATCACCACCGCCGGGCTGATGGCCTGGTCCGAGCTGGGCCTGCGCCTGGTCGACCGCCTGATGGGCCCCAGCGTCGCTGCCGATACCGCGCGTTTCCTGGTGATCGAGCACAGCGACAGTGCCAGCCAGTGCGGCAGCAACTTTGCACCGATCCTCAGCCATGGCGATGCGGCCATCCTCAAGGTCCAGCATTGGTTGCAAGCCAGTGGCGCGGTGGATGTGTCCGTGGCCGCCATGGCGCAAGAGGCGGGGTTGGAAGAGCGCACGTTCCTACGGCGTTTTCGCAGTGCCACGGGATTGAAACCCACCGAATACTGCCAGCATTTGCGTGTCGGCAAAGCGCGGCAAATGCTGGAGTTCACCACCGCCACCATCGACCACATCGCCTGGACCGTGGGGTATCAGGACCCTGGTGCGTTTCGCGCCACCTTCAAGAAGATCACCGGTTTGGCCCCCAGTGATTACCGCAGCCGTTTTGGCGTGTGAATCGTGCAGAACGCCCCACGGTCAAGGGGGTGTCGTGCAGAATAATACAGGCCAACTGCTATCGCTTTTTGCGCAAGTGATTGATTTCAAACCCCTCACTTTTGGACCTGCCTTGGCCTGATCCCTGCAACCTTCCACCCACACACATGGCGGGATGGCCAAGGGGGATGCATGACCCCGACTCAACGCAAGAAATGGGTAGTCGCTCACTCCACGCGAGAAGGCGCTCCCCGGCATGAAGTCGAAACCAACCGAGCCCTTGCGCGCTGGCTGGCGCAAATCCTTGGGCTCAAGTACGGCGGTGATTACGATCCACGTAAACACGCCGGCCGTGAACGTTACCTGCTTCCCACGCAAACACTGATTGGCCCTGCGCAGGCGCGGGCCCTTGATATCAAGGGTTCCGAAGACCTGTGGGGCGGTTATGTGGAGCATGATTTCATCGGCACCAAAGCCATCAGTCACGGCCTGCTGGGCCCGGACGCCGCGGCCCCCGAAGGCTGGTCGCCGTTGTTCTGCGAGCGCGTGCGCGACGTTGTGCTGGACGGCCTGAGCGTATTTGCGCTCAACGATGCACGGGAAGCCGCCAAGCGCCTGCTCTACAGCGGGCCGATCCGCCTTAAGCCGGTGCATGCCTGCGCCGGGCGCGGCCAGGAAGTTATCCACAGCCTGGATGAGTTCGAGGCCGTGCTGGCGCGCCCCGAAGCGGCCCGGATGTTCAGCGAAGGCGTGGTGCTGGAACAAGACCTGCACGATGTGGTCACCCATAGTGTGGGCCAGAGTTTTATCGGCGATCACGTCATCAGCTACTGCGGCGAGCAATACCTGACCCAGGACGGACAGGGCGAGGAGGTCTACGGTGGCTCCAACCTGCTGGTGGTGCCTGGCGGTTATGACGATTTGCTCAAGCTCGAGCTGCCCGGCGACGTGCGCCAAGCCATCGAGCAAGCCCAGGTCTTCGACGCGGCCGCCGATGAGGCTTACCCGGGTTTCTACGCGTCCCGGCGCAACTACGATATCGCCCAGGGCCTCGACAGCGACGGCCAGCGGCGCAGTGGTGTGCTTGAACAATCCTGGCGCATGGGTGGCGCCAGCAGCGCGGAAGTCGCGGCGCTGCAGAGCTTTATCAACCACCCGGGCCTCAAGGCCATTCATGTGTCTTCGGTAGAGACCTACGTGGACCAGGCGCTGCCCGCGGATGCTATCGAGGTGTACCGAGGCCCGGCGGAAAACAGCGACTTTCTTCTCAAGTATGTGACGGTTAAATCTTATGACGGCTAGAAGCGAAAGCATTGCGATCGACATCGACGACGAACAGATGAGCGGCACGTTCCTCAGCCCCAAATCGAAGGTGCCAGGGGTGTTATTCGTGCACGGCTGGGGCGGTAGCCAGGAGCGCGACCTGGAGCGCGCCAAAGGTATCGCCGGCTTGGGATGCGTGTGCCTGACGTTCGATCTGCGTGGCCACGCGGGCACAGGTATCCCGTTGTCCCGCGTCACCCGTGAAGACAACCTGCGCGATCTGCTGGCGGCCTACGACCGACTGCTCTCGCACCCGGCCATCGACACCTCGGCGGTGGCGGTGGTGGGCACCAGCTACGGCGGCTACCTGGCGGCGATTCTCACCTCATTGCGCCCGGTGCGCTGGCTGGCGCTGCGCGTGCCGGCGCTGTACCGCGACCAGGAATGGCTCAAGCCCAAGCGTGACCTCGATAAGGCCGACCTGATGGATTACCGCAGCACCCTGGTGCACGCCGAAACCAACCGCGCGCTGCAGGCCTGCGCGCAATTTACCGGTGATGTGCTGATTGTCGAATCGGAAACCGACGACCATGTGCCCCACGCCACCATCATGAGCTACCGCGCAGCGTGCCAGCACACGCACTCCCTGACGCACCGCATCATCGATGGTGCCGACCACTCCCTGAGCGATCCAGTGTCACAGCAAGCCTACACCTCGATCCTGGTGGACTGGATCACCGAGATGGTGGTGGGCGAGCGGTTGAGCATCATCCAGTCCCAGTAACGCGATCATGCCGGTGTTTTCTTCACCCGTAGTGCCTTGGCTTTGGCCTCGACACCGAGGTACATCACCAGAGCGATCAGCAGCGGCAGGATAAAGTAGATGGCGCGATAGGCGATCAGCCCGGCCAGCAAACTGCCGCGCGACGCTTCATGTTGCAGCAGTGCGATAAACACCGCTTCCAGTACCCCGAGCCCGGCGGGGATATGGGTGATGACACCGGCGATCGCGCTGATCAGCAGCACGCCCAGCATCAGCGGGTAGTCCAGCTTGGCGGGCAACAAGGTGAAAATCACCGCCGCCATCAGCGACCAGTTCAACGCGCCCAATGCCAACTGCAGGCAGGCCATGCGCAGCGACGGCAGGTTGATCTCGATGCCGCGAATCGACCATGCACGTTTTGTCGAGAATTGGCACGCCGCCAGATAGCCCAGGCTCGCCAGCACCAACAGCACACCCACGCCCTGCAGGGCGCCGCTGCTGAGCTTCCAGCCCGGCGGCATGGTCACCAGGCCACTGCTGAACACCACCCCGGCCAATGCCATATAACCGAACCAATTGGTCGCCAGGCTCAGCCCGAGAATCTTGGCGATATTGCCGGTGCTCACCCCCAGCCGCGAATACAGCCGATAGCGCATGGCGATTCCGCCGACCCAGGCACTCAGGTTCAGATTGAACGCATAGCTGATGATCCCGACCGGCAGGATCTGCTTCCAGCGCAGCGGTTGGCGAATGTAGGTGCGTCCGATCAAGTCGAAGCAGGCGTAGACGATAAAGCTGCACAACGTCAGCGTGCCCGCGATCAGCAGGGTGCGCAGCTTGAAATCGCCCAGGGTCTGGAACACTTCGCTCCAGTCGATACGCCTTGCGAGCAGGGTGAACAGCACGATCAGCAGCACGAAGAACGCCAAGGTCAGCGGTTTCTTCCAGCGCTTGAAGCGGGAACCGTTGGCTTCAGATGTCATGGGTTCGAGCCTCGAAGGGTTTCAACCGTGGCTTGTGTGCCGGCAACCAGCCGGTCAGCGCGGGGAAGTGGCGCATCACATGGAACACCAGGAAACCGACGGTCAATCGCCATAGCCACAGGCGCGGCTTGCGGTTTTCCGGCATGGTCTGGCAATGCTCCTTGGCGAGTACGTCCAGGCGTTCGTACAGTTGCTGATTGAACGCCCGGTCACGAATCAGCACGTTGGCCTCCAGGTTCAGCGACAGGCTCAACGGGTCGAGGTTGCTCGAACCCACGGTGCTCCACTCGTCATCCACCAGCGCGACCTTGCCGTGCAACGGGCGCTGGCAATATTCATGAATCACCACGCCATCCTTGAGCAGGTAGTCGTAGAGCATGCGCGCGGCCAGCTTGGCCAGCAGCACATCGGGCTGGCCCTGCATGATCAATTGCACCTTCACGCCACGGCGCGCCGCATTGCGGATCTCGCGCAGCAAGCGGTAACCGGGGAAGAAGTAGGCATTGGCAATCACCGCGCGTTCCCGGGCTTTGCTCAAGGCATGGATGTAGGCCTCTTCAATGTCGTCGCGGTGCTGCAGGTTGTCGCGGTAAATCAAGCGCACCAGGCCCTCGCCTGTATCGGTAGGCCAAGGCGATGGCCGTTGCTGGCGCCGTCGCCAACCGCGCCGCGTGCGCACCTGGCGGCCGCTTTGGGCGAGGGCGAAATGATGCAGGTCGGCCACCGCCGGGCCTATCACCTGCACCGCGTAATCCTGCTTGGCCTCGGGGCCGAAATCCCCCAGGTGATCGGCAGAAAAATTGATCCCGCCGATAAACGCCACGGCGGCATCCACCACCACGATCTTGCGGTGCAGGCGGCGAAACCAGTTGGTGCGAATACCCAGGGTCTTGGACGCCGGATCAAACATCTGCACGGCCACCCCGGCCTGGGCCAATTCGCCGAGAAAAGCGCGGCTCAGTTCGCCGCAGCCGAAGCCATCCAGGCTGACCACCACCTTGACCCCACGCTGCGCCGCGTCGATCAAGATGCGTTGCAGCTCATGGCCGACCTTGTCTTCAAAGAGGATAAAGGTCTCCAGCAGGATCTCCCGCTGCGCCCCGCGCAAGGCCTCGAACACTTTGGGAAAGTACGCCTCGCCGTTCTCCAGCAACTCGAGCCGGTTGTCCGGCTGCCAGCCGTAATCGACGTCGCGGGCCTTGGCTTCATCCGGCGGCTGGTCGGTAGCAATGTGCTCAACGGCAATGTTCATAGTTCAATCTCCACCGACAGGGGCACGTGGTCTGACAGATGGGACCAGGGGCGGGTGGTCAGCACCTTGGGGTTATGAATCTTTAGATTGCGCACATAGATGCGGTCCAGTGCCAGCAGCGGCAGGCGCGCCGGAAAGGTGCGTGCGAGTTTGCCGTGGGCCTGCATGAAGACTTCCTGCAGGCCGCTCTGGCTGAGGTCGGCGCGTTGGCGCCAGTCATTGAAATCGCCGGCCACCACCAACGGCGCATCGGCCGGGATCTCGCTGATACGCTGCTCCAACAAGCGCAATTGCTGCTGGCGATGCACCTCGCGCAAGCCCAGGTGGATGCAGATTGCATGCACCTCCTGCCCGGTGCCCGGCAGGCGCAGCACACAATGCAGCAGGCCGCGGTTTTCATGGCCGCTTTGGGATATGTCGAGGTTGTCGTAACTCACGATCTGGAATTTCGACAGCAACGCATTGCCATGATCGCCATGGGGGTAGACCGCGTTGCGCCCGTAGGCGAACTGCGGCCAGATGCTGTCGGCGAGGAACTCGTACTGCGGCATGTTCGGCCAGTCGCTGTAGCGCTGGGGATGGCGCTCGTGGGTGCCGTGAATTTCCTGCAGGAACACCATATCAGCGCCCACACTGCGCACCGCTTCGCGCAGTTCGGGCAGTATGAAACGTCGGTTCAAGGCGGTGAAGCCCTTGTGGATATTGACCGTCAGCACCGTGAAGCGAGTGATGGCGACGCTAGGGGTGATGGGCACCCAGTCGGGGATCGCAGCCATGATTGCTCCTGTGAAAGAGTGAGGGGCCTGACCCTCGTTTATGGCTGACTGCGATTTTTGGCCGAAAGTTTCCGCCGTCCTACAGGCGGCATAAACCCATTTGGATCGGTGTCCGGCAATAGGCAGGGGAACGATCAGTGCTCAAATCCGTCAGTTCCTTACAGACCCTTCTGAAGGAGCCCGGTGTTTTGCTGAATCTAAAGACTGCATTACTGCTCGGCGCGCTGCTGTTCTGCGGCAGCGGCGCACTGTACGCCGCGGCCACCGCGCCGGAGCCCGAGGCGCCGGCCAAACCGGAGTTGCTGGTGGAGGGTGGATTGCTCGGTGCCATCAGTTCCAGCATCGATGATGTGCAGAACAAGCTCGACCTCAATCAGAACCTTGTTGATGCCTGGCGTTTACGCGCGGATCGGGCGGCGGATGAAGTCGGCCGGTTGGTTGACCAGACGTCGGAGCGTTCGCCGTGGAGCGTGGCCGGCGACTTCCTGCTGCTGTCCAGTGTGTGGATTGGCGCCTTCGCGCTGTTGACGTTGCTGGGGCGCTTTATCGTGCGGCGCTTGAACCGGCGCCCGTTCGTCGAGCGCCGCGGGCGCCTGCAAGGCGTACTG
Organism: Pseudomonas sp. GW821-FHT09C10; assembly: GCF_059418085.1. Lineage (NCBI taxonomy): Bacteria > Pseudomonadati > Pseudomonadota > Gammaproteobacteria > Pseudomonadales > Pseudomonadaceae > Pseudomonas > Pseudomonas sp. GW821-FHT09C10. Next base: position 286,790 of record NZ_JBWKPE010000006.1, on the reverse strand, counting down.
GGTTATGTGGTGCCCTACACGATCCCGGCGTTGATCTGCCTGCCGCTGACGCTCTATGTCAGTCACTTCCTGCCCACGTCCATAGGTCGCGCCCTGGCGCTGTGCTTTGCCTATGCGACCAGCAGCGGCATCTTCTCCACGTCGATGCTGCTGTGCGTGATTGTGATGTTCAACGTCGGCCATAAGCGGCCGGCGGTGCAGATCATTCGCGACTACTGCCCCAAGCCGCTGTTCCTGATCGGCTTCCTCGCCGCCCTCAGCGACGCCCTGACCAGTCCGCAGATCGCCCGCCAGCTCGGCGGCAATATCACCAGCAGTATCGCGGTGTTTACCGGCCTGTTCGCGGCGGTGATCTTTGGCGTGCTGGTGGTGCGCCTGCGCCGCCCGGTGGCCCACCTGATCCGTAACCGCCCGCTGGCCCAGCGCCTGAAACACCCGGCGTTGCAGCAATCGCTGCGGATATTTTCCGGCCTTTGGTACTGGCCGATCCTGTTGATGGTGCTGGTCTCGGCGATCAACCTGATCGGCGCCGGCGACGACAACCAGAAAGCCCTGCGCTGCGCGCTGTTCACCACGGTTCTGTTGATCGGCACGGTCTTCCTGAGCACGGTGCTGCAACACCTGTTCAAGTCCCGCAGCCAGGTGGCGATCCAACGCAGCAGTGCCTACAAGGAGCGTTTTCTCAGCCTCTTGCACGCGATCCTGCGTATCGTCATGGCCATCGCCTTTATCGAAATCCTCGGGCGGATCTGGGGCGTATCGCTGTTCGAATTTGCCCAGCGCAACTCGGTGGGCCGTGCGATCAGCGACTCCCTCAGCAGCATCGGCCTGATCCTGTTGATGACCTGGTTGTTCTGGGTCGTACTCGACACGGCAATCCAGGAAGCGCTAAAACCGCCGGTGAACAAACGCTCCAACCGCCAGCCCAGCACAAGGGTGAAGACCATCCTGCCGCTGCTGCGCAATGCGATCAAAATCATCCTGGTGGTGATCTGCGCAATCACCACCATGGCCAACCTGGGCATCAACGTCGCGCCGTTGCTGGCGGGGGCCGGTGTGGTCGGCCTGGCGATTGGTTTCGGTTCCCAGCAATTGGTGCAGGACGTGATCACCGGCCTGTTCATCATCATCGAAGACACCTTGTCCATTGGCGACTGGGTGGTGCTCGATTCCGGCCATGCCGGCACCGTCGAAGGCCTGACCATCCGCACCCTGCGCCTGCGCGATGGCAAGGGGTTCGTGCATTCGGTACCGTTCGGGCAGATCAAGGCGGTCACCAACCAGTCGCGGCAATTTGCCTATGCGTTCTTCTCGGTGCAGTTCACCTACGACACCGATGTGGACAAGGCCGTGGAGCTGATCCGCGAGGCCGGGCAGTCGATCCGCGACGATGTGTTCCTCAAGTACAACCTGCAAGGGCCGCTGGAGGTGTTTGGCGTCGACAAGATGGACCTCAATGGCGTGGTGCTCACGGCGCAGTTTCGCACCGTGTCGGGTGGGCAATATGCGGTGAGCCGTGCGTTCAACCAGCGTTTGAAAAAGCTTGTGGATAACTGCGATGAGGTGCACTTCGCGCAGACTTATCCACAGCAGGTTTTGCTGCCAAAGCGTACATCCCAGGTGGATGAGCCGGATGAAGAGGTGCCGGCGTCGGTGGTGTTGACGGAGCAGCCCAGGCCTCAATGAGGCCCTCAAATTCAATGCCTGATCAACTTCTCCTGCACCGCCTGCTGATCCACCTCCAGCAACACCTGCTGCTTGCCGGCGATCATCACCGCCGCCGGCAACCCATCCCGATACACAACCCGATTCCCACTCACCGCCGGCACCTTGCTGCCCGGTAACAACGTGCCCACCAGGTTCAGCGGGTCAGCCCCGCACACGGCGATCAAACTCCCGTCATGGGGCCTGCGCCGCACTTCGCGCAGCAACGGGATCGCCTCCGGCAACGCAAACTGCTCACCCGCCAGCCCGCTGACAAACCGCCCGCCGCGAATCTCACCCCGGGCTTCCAGCCGATGGAATGTGCGTAGCAGTTCGCGCCAACTCGGCAACCAATCCGCCTCGCGCTCCAGCAAGCGCCAGAACACCACGCCATAACGGCGCAGCAAGGTCATCGCCACATGTTCCAGGGTTTCGGCCGAGTGCGGGCCGGCGGCGGTCGAGGGGCGGCGAATCAGCGCCCAGCGCCCGGCATCGTCCATGCCGCCGATAAATGCCCCCCGCCCGCGCCGACTGCTGCGCGCCTGGCGCTTGCTGGCCGGGGTGGTCAGTGCGCGCAACCCGGCAAAACTGTCGGCATTCACCAGGCCGGCGCCGACCAGTTCCTGCAACGCGGTTTCCAGTTCGCTGCGCAACAGATGGGCTTCGTGCACCAGCTCATCGAAAAACAGCGCGCCGTGTTCGCGCAAGGCCAGGTGGACTTTCTGCGCCTTGGGCGACAGCGTCGTGCTATCGGTGGGTTCGGTGAGCCCGCTCCACAAGGCCACCTGGCTGCGCGGCAACAGCACCACCGGCGTACTGCGCAGGGCAATGGCGCCGGACTTGTTGCTCAAGCGCGTCCACACCAGCCTGCCGCTGCGGCACAGCTCGTCGAGCCAGGTCAATGAGTAATCCTTGAGCCGTGCACTGAGCAGGTCACTGTCCCAGGCCGACGTGGCGGCGGCGTAGCCTTCGAACTGGCCGACAATCTGCGGCAGCATCGCGCTGCCCTGGCCACGTGTGCTCTCGGACAGATGCTGCCAATCGAACAGGAAGCGCATGAAATCCTGCAGCGCCACCGGCTCGATTTCCCGGCGCAGGCGCTTGACCGTGTAGCGATGAATGCGGGCGAGCAGATGCCGTTCGCACCATTGTTCCTCGAGTGCGCCGGGGCTGAAGCAACCGCGCAGCACGTAGCCTTCCTGCTCCAGGCGGGCCAGCGCCTGGGTAACGTCGGCCAGCGGCAGGGCCAGTGGCGCGGCGATCTCGATAATGTTCTGCGGGCCGAAGCCACCCAGGCGCGCACGCAGCAGTTCCACCAGCGCGTCGTCAAAGGTCCAGGGCTCATCGAAGCCGGGGAGCAACGGCAAATTGTTGGGGTAGATCGCCTGCAAACACCCCAGGCGCTCCACCGCGACCCACAGGCCATTGGACAATTGAAAGGCGCGGCCAGCCTTGGCCAAGGCGTTCAGCCACTCGGCCCATTGCGCCGTGACTTCGTGACTGGCGATGCACGCCAGGCTCATCAGTGCCTCATGCATTTCATCCACGCCATGGGGCGCCGGCCAGGCCTCTTCGCGCACGCCGGCGATGGCGTCCGCATCCAATGCGCCGAGGTCGTCGGTGCTCTGCGGGTCGCTCCAACGGCGGTTGAGCACGGCCTGGGTGCGGCGTTCTTCCAGCGGTGCATCGTCGAGAAAGGTGTAGGGGCGCGCGCTGAGGATTTCGGCGGCCATGGGCGAGGGCGCCGGCAGGTCGCGGCTGATCAAGCGCACGTCGCCGCGCTCCATGCGCCGCAGCAAGGCAAGCCAGGCGTCGCTGTCCATGGCTTCGTGCAGGCAGTCGTCGAGGGTTTGTTCCACCAGCGGGTGCTCGGGTACTTCGCGTTCACCGGCGAGGTTTTCCAGGCAGGCGATCTGGTCGGGGAACACACTGGCAATCAGGTCTTCGCTCTTCATACGCTGCAGCTGCGGCGCCACTTTGCGTCCGCCGGTAAAGCGCGGCAGCGCCAGGGCCACGCCGGCGTTCCAGCGCCAGCGCACGCCGAACAGCGGCGCATCCAGCACCGCCTGGATCAGCAGGTGTTCAGCACTGTTGCTGTTGAGGTAACGCCACACCTCATCCAGCTCGAAACTGTGGCTGGTGGACAGCGACAGCACGATCGCATTTTCGCTGGCTGCCGCTTGCAGCTCAAAGTTGAAGGTGCGGCAAAAGCGCTTGCGCAAGGCCAGGCCCCAGGCCCGATTGACGCGGCTGCCGAACGGCGTGTGGATGATCAACTGAGTGCCGCCGGATTCGTCGAAAAACCGCTCCATGATCAACGTGTCCCGGGACGGCAACGCGCCGAGGGCCAGGCGCGTGCGGGCCAGGTAGTCGAGGATCTGTTCGGCGCTGGCGCGGTTCAGGCCAAGGGTGCCGGTGAGCCACTCTTGCGCCGGTTGCAGGTCGCCGGGGCTGGCGCTGAGCAGGGTGTCGAGTTGCCCCTGCAAACGCGCGACAGCGGCGGACAACTCATTGCTGCGCCCCGGCGCTTCGCCGAGCCAGAACGGAATGGTCGGCGGCTGGCCGTGGGCGTCTTCGACCCGCACTTTGCCGGCCTCGACTCGCAAGATCCTGTAGGACGTATTACCGAGCTGGAAGATATCCCCGGCGATGCTTTCCACCGCGAAGTCTTCGTTGACGCTGCCGATGTTCAGGCTCTGGGGTTCGAGCAACACGCTGTAGTCGGCATTGTCGGGGATGGTGCCGCCGCTGGTCACGGCGGTCAGCCTGGCGCCACGGCGGCCGCGCAGGGTGCGGGTCAGGGCGTCGCGGTGCAGGTACGCGCTGCGGATACCCTGGCGCCCGTTGTAGCCGTCGGCGAGCATCTGCAACAGCGCCTGGTAGTGGCGTTCATCCAGGGCCGCGTAGGGCGCGGCGCGGTGGATCAGGTCTAGCAGGGCCTGTTCCGGCCACTCCTGGGCACTGACCTCGGCGATGATCTGCTGGGCCAGCACGTCCAGGGGCGCCACCGGGATCTGCAAGGTGTCCAGTTCGCCCCGCCGCACACAATCGAGCAGTGCGGCGCATTCGATCAGGTCGTCGCGGGTGGTGGCGAACAGGCGCCCCTTGGGCGTGCCGCCGACCTGATGCCCGGAGCGGCCCACCCGTTGCAGAAAACCGTTGATGGAACCCGGCGAACCGATCTGGCACACCAGGTCGACATCGCCGATATCAATCCCCAGCTCCAGGGACGCGGTGGCGATCAGCACTTGCAGCTCGCCAGCCTTGAGCCGTTGCTCGGCATCCAGGCGCATCTCCTTGGCCAGGCTGCCGTGGTGGGCGGCCACGGCGCTCTTGCCCAGGCGCTCGCTCAAGTGCCGGGCCAGGCGTTCGGCCAGGCGCCGGGTGTTGACGAAGATCAGCGTGGTGCGGTGCTCACGGGCCAGTGCAGCGAGGCGGTCGTAGACCAGCTCCCAGACATCGTTGGCCATCACCGCCGACAGCGGCACCGGCGGCACTTCGATATCCAGGTCACGGCGGCGGGCATGGCCGATGTCGACGATGTCGCACGTTCGCTCAGTGCCCACTAGAAAGCGCGACACCGCTTCGATGGGTTTTTGCGTGGCCGACAGACCGATGCGGGTCAGTGGCTCGGCACACAAGCCTTGCAGGCGCTCCAGGCTCAAGGCCAGGTGGCTGCCGCGTTTGCTGGCGGCGATGGCGTGGATTTCATCGACGATCACCGTGCGCGCGCTGGCCAGCATCTGCCGGCCGGAGTCCGAGCCCAGCAGCACGTAGAGCGATTCCGGCGTGGTCACGAGGATATGCGGCGGGCGCTTGCGCATTTGTGCGCGGTCTTTCTGCGGGGTGTCGCCGGTGCGCACGGCGGTGCGAATCACCAGCGGCGGCAGGCCCAGGCGCTGTAAATGCTCGGTGATCCCGGCCAGCGGGGTTTGCAGGTTGATCTGGATGTCATTGGACAGCGCCTTGAGCGGCGACACATACACCACCAGCGTCTCGTCCGGCAGTTGCCCGCCGTTGGCCAGGCCCTGGTGCACCAGGTCATCGAGCACCGCGAGGAACGCCGTCAACGTCTTGCCGGAGCCGGTGGGCGCCGCGATCAGCGTCGAGCGGCGCTGGCGGATCAGCGGCCACGCCTGGGCCTGGGCGCTGGTCACCGAAGGGAAGGTGTGGCGGAACCAGGTGCTGACGGCGGGGTGGAAGCCGTTCAAGACCGTGTCGGTTGATTCAGGAAGGTTCATGCCTAAGTTATGCAGCCCACTCCAACAAGTTGCAACCCCGCACTTTATCCGTGACGGTTGCGCTACAAACCCGCAAAATGCAACGATTCTGGAATAAACCTACGGCACGCCTCACGGGCTTGCCGACCATAACCATCGTTCCAAACAGACCGGGCCTGCTCAATCTATGCGAATGCGCCTTATGTTACTGGGCGGCGGGAATGCCCTCGGGCAGGCGCTGATTCGCCTCGGTGCAGAGGAAGACATTGGTTTCCTCGCACCCAAACCGCCCCAAGACGGCTGGGATGCCGCAAGCCTCACCCAATTGCTCGACGACACCCGTCCCGATGCGTTGATCAACCTCGCCTACTATTTCGACTGGTTCCAGGCCGAAGCTGTCAGCGAAACCCGCCTGGCCGCCCAGGAGTTCGCCATCGAGCGCCTGGCCGAACTGTGCCAGCACCACAACATTACCCTGCTGCAACCGTCCAGCTACCGCGTGTTCGATGGCTCCCGCGCCACCGCCTACAGCGAAAAGGACGAGCCGGTGCCCCTGGGCCTGCGCGGCCAGGCGTTGTGGCGGATCGAGCAAAGCGTGCGCGCGACGTGCCCGCAACATGTGCTGTTGCGTTTTGGCTGGCTGCTGGATGACAGCGTCGACGGCACCCTCGGGCGCTTCCTGGCCCGGGCCGAGAAACCGGATGAGTTGCTGATGGCCGACGACCGCCGCGGTAACCCGACGCCGGTGGACGATGCCGCGCGGGTGATCATTTCGGTGCTCAAGCAACTCGATTGCGCGGCGCCGCTGTGGGGCACTTACCACTACGCCGGGCATGAGGCTACCACGCCGCTGGCGCTGGGCCAGGCGATCCTCACCGAAGCGCGCAGCTACCATGCGCTGGCCATTGAAGCGCCTACCGCCCAGGCCCACGCGGCACGGCCGGATGCGGCAGACGAACCGCAGCATGCGGTGTTGGCCTGCAAGAAAATCCTCCACACCTTCGGCATCAAGCCGCGGGCGTGGCGAGCGGGGTTACCGGCGTTGCTGGACCGGTTCTACCGCCATAGCTGACACGACACAAAGCAAAATGTGGGAGGGGGGGCTGTGGTGATGGGGACTTGTCCCTCACCACAGCAACCCCCCTCCCACATTGGTTATGCAGTGTTGCTTAGAACTTGTAGCCGATACCCACCATGTAAACCATCGGGTCCACGTCCACATTGACCTTGGCCCGGGTGCCAGGCGCCACGGCGTTGTTTTCCACGGTGGCCTTGGTGCTGATGTCGATGTAGCGCGCCTGGGCGTTGATCATCCACTTGTCGTTGATCATGTAGTCCGCGCCGATCTGCGCAGCCCAGCCCCAGGAGTTCTCGGCCTTGAAGTTGCTGAAGCCGGCTTCGGAGGCGCGGCTGCCGACGTGTTCGTCGTAGATCCAGGTGTAGTTGATACCGGCGCCTACGTACGGTTGGAACGGGGATTTATTGTCCAGCGGGTAGTACACGACGCTCAGGGTCGGTGGCAGGTGTTTCAGCGTACCGAGCTTGCCGTTGGCGGCGCCGAGGGCGGTGCCCTTGATCTTCACGTCATGCTCGAACGGCGTAGCCGCCAGCAGTTCGATACCGACATGGCTGGTGAGCATGTAGGCGAAGTTCAAGCCCAGCTGGGTGTCGCTGCTCATGGTCGCCTTGCCGCCCAGGTTGGCGCCGGCCAGTGGGCCCTGGTCAACTTTGACGGTGCTGCTGTCTGCCTTCGGGTTCACGGTGATTGCACCGGCACGAATCAGAATGTCGCCCGCTTCGTGAGCGTGGACGGCAGGGGCGGCGAGTGCGAGGGCGAAGAGGGACGCGCCGAGCAGAGACTTGTTCATGGGAGCTCCAGAGGACGTTTAGAAGTTGTACGTCCAATGGTAAAGATCGTTCCGTCCGGTCTTTTGACTCAGCTCAATGAAAGGGCGATCAGCGTTATTCCGGTAGTTCGTAGATATAAATTTTCTCGGCATCCATCTGGTAGCCGGCGTCGGCCAGTTCACTGGTGGACGGTTTGACCTGCATCGCACCCTCGATCCAGTACGGCTGGTAGAGCTCATCGAGCTTCACGCCGAGTTCGCTTTTCACGTGCACGATCTGGTTCGATGGCGGCGGCGGCACATGGATGCACGCGCCGAAGTACGGCACCAGCAGGAACTCGGTGGTGCGGCCTTCTTCGCTGACTTCCAGCGGTACGATATACCCGGGCAGGCGGATGTGCTGGCCATCGAGGCTCTGCACCACCGGCGCATTGGGCAGATCCTGCTTGGCCGCTGGCGCCGCTTCGACGGACAAGGCATCGGCCATGTTCGACAGGTCGTGCAGCGGTTTCATGTTGGGGATTTCCGGCGGCGCGTCCGGCGGGATCATCTCCTGCCAGGACAAATCCCTGGGCTGGTCCTCCGCCCAGGCCGGCACCGTTACCAGCAGCAATAATGCAAACAGAGCGCGACGCATCGAAGCCTTCCTCATAAACGTATGGACAGGCCATCGGCCAGGGATTGTCGGTAGGCGCGCCAGGCGGGCACGCTGCCCATCAATAGCGCTGCCGCCAGGATACCGGCGAGCAGGGTCCATTCATATTCGCTGGGCCACGACATCGGCAGGTCGAGACCGTAATTGGCCTGCAAATACCCGCGCGATGCGGCGATGCACACATACAGCAAGCCCACGCCTGCGATCACGCCGGACAGGGCAAGGGCGAAGGCTTCGAAAATCAGCAAGGTTGCGATATGCCACGGCCGCGCGCCCACCGAGCGCAGGATCGCCATTTCGCGGCGGCGTTCGTTGAGGCTGGTGAGGATCGCCGTGAGCATGCCGATCAAACCGGTCAGCACCACGAACAGCGAGATCACGAACAGGGCTTTTTCGGCGGTGCCCATCATGCTCCACAGCTCTTGCAGCGCCACGCCGGGCAGGATCGCCAGCATCGGTTCGCCACGGAATTCGTTGATCTCCCGCTGCAGGGCGAAGGTGGAAATCTTGTTGTTCAGGCCGAGCATAAAGGCCGTGATGGCTTGCGGTGTGAGGTCCATGTTGCGCGCCTGGTCGGCACTGATGCGGCCTTTGCCCTGGGCCGGTACGCCGTTGTGCCAGTCGATATGGATCGCCTCCATGCCGCCGAGGCTGATATGCAGCGTGCGGTCCACCGGCGTGCCGGTGCGCTTGAGAATACCGACCACGGTGAACGGTTTGTCATCGTGTTTTACCAGGCTGACCACCGCCACACCGTGGGCCAGCACCAACTTGTCGCCGAGCTTGTAGTGCAGGGCATCGGCGACTTCGGCGCCGAGTACTACTTCGAACGGGTCGGTGGCGAAGGCACGGCCGCTGGCCAGCTCCAGGTTTTGCTTGCGCCCGTACTGGTAGTGCTCGAAGTACGACTCGTTGGTACCCATGACGCGGTAGCCGCGGTGGGAGTCGCCGAGGGAAATCGGGATCGCCCATTTCACCTGGGGGCTGGCGGCGAAGTGCTCGTAGCTGTCCCACCGAATGTTGTTGGTGGCGTTGCCGATGCGGAACACCGAGTACAGCAGCAGGTTGACCGAACCGGAGCGCGCGCCGACGATCAGGTCGGTGCCGCTGATGGTGCTGGCGAAACTGTTGCGCGCCTCAACGCGCACGCGCTCCACCGCCAGCAGCAGGCACACCGACAAGGCGATGGCGAAGGCGGTGAGGATCGCGGTAAAGCGGCGGTTAGCCAGGCTGGCCATGGCTAGACGAAACAGATACATCTCAAACCTCTGCGGGCGTGGCGGCGCGATTGAGTTCGGCCAGCGACAGGTTGCGGTCGAACAACGGCGCCAGGCTCTGGTCATGGCTGACAAACAACAGGCTGGCGCCGGCTTCGCGGCATTCGGCGAACAGCAGTCGAATGAAGGCTTCGCGGGCGTCGTAGTCCAGGGCCGAGGTGGGCTCGTCGGCGATCACCAACTCCGGTTGGCCGATCAACGCACGGGCGGCGGCCACCCGTTGCTGTTGGCCGATGGACAGCGAGTCGGCGCGGCGCTCCAGCAGGTCTTTGTCCTTCAAACCCAGGTGCGCCAGCAAGGTCGCGGCGGCCTGGTCGACGCTGCCGTGGCGTTGGATCGCCCGTTGCGCGCGCAGCTTGGAAAAGTGACAGGGCAGCTCGACGTTCTCGCGCACCGACAGGAACGGCAGCAGGTTGAACTGCTGGAAGATATAGCCGGTGTGGTCAACACGAAAGCGGTCCCGGGCGCCGGCCGAGAGTTCGGTCAGCTCCTGGCCGAGCAGGCGGATGCTGCCCTGGCTGGGCTTCTGCACACCGCCGAGCAGGCCGAGCAAGGTGGTTTTGCCACTGCCGCTCGGCCCCTTGAGAAACAGGGTTTCCCCCGCTTCCAGGCGGAACGCGGGGATGTCCAGTAACTGTGGGTGACCGGGCCAGTTGAAGCCCAGGTCAGACAGTTCGATCAATGGGTGGGTCATGGGCACTCAGAACTTCAGGGTGGCTGCTGTGGCCGTCGCTTCAACACCTTGCTGGCCGCTCGGGCCGATCAGTTGTACCTGAATTTTCTGGGTGGCGGGGAAGGTCTTGAACACCTGGGTCAGGTCCAGGTTGCCCAGGGCGGTCGGCGTAGCACAGGTGAATTGGTAGTGGGCGTGGATTTCACTGTGATCGTGATGATGCTCGTGGGCGCCGTCTTTGGCGTCGTGGTCATCATCGTCGTCGTGGTCGGCTTCCGGTTTGTCGCCGAACAGCGGGCTGTTGAGTTCCTGGGAGCTGATCACGCAACCGGCGGCCTTGGGCAGGTTGAACAGCGCCAGCGGGTTCTCCAGCTGTTTGCGTGCGGCGGCGACCTTGGCTTTGTCGGCTGCGCTGCTGGCGAGGTGTTCGAAGCCCACCAGGTTCATCGCCGGGCTGTCCAGTTCAAGCTCCAGGGCCTGGCCGTCGAGTACCGCGTTAAGGCGGCCGACGCCATGTTCGTGGGCGCCGAGGCTGCCGTGTTCGTGTTCGTGATCGTGGTCATGCTCGTCGGCAGCTTGAGCGATGGCGAGTGGCAACAGGGCAAACGGCAAAGCAAGCAACAGACGGCGCATGGGAAAGCTCCAGAGATGAAAGTTTTGTTATGTGATCTTATAACAATAGTGCCGAGAGTTTGCCCGCCCGCTTGGCGTTGCGCAAGCCGCATGGGAGCATGCTCGTCAGAAAAAATGCAGGAGTAAGGACGATGTTGCGAATTCGTGGAACCATCGGCGATCTGCCGGTGGACTTGACCCTGGAGCTGGACGACGGCGATTGGGCACGACTCGGCGCGCAGTTGCAGGCGACGCCAGTGGCAAGCGCGACCGCCGCGCCGGCAGCGCCGGTCAAGCCGAACGATGATCTGTGGCAGAACGCCCAGGACCTGTTGCGCAACGCCGGGCAACTCAGCGGCCTGGAACTGCTTGATCGCCTGGAAGGTTTGGCGGGGGATGCCGCGGCGGGCAAGCGCCTGTTGGTGCGCCTGCGCCACAGCGCCAAGGTCAAGGTGGCCAGCGGCGGCGATACGCCGCTGTACAGTTGGATCGGCGATTAGTACAGCGCAGCAAACAACTTGCGGCGGTACACGGTCACCAGCGGGTGATCATTGCCCAACAGCTCGAACACCTGCAGCAAGGTCTTGTGCGGCAGGCCTTCGCTGTAGCTGCGGTTGCGGATAAACAGCTTGAGCAAGCCTTCCAGCGCCGCGTCGTACTGCTGGCGCGCCAGTTGCTGGATGGCCAGTTGATAGGCGGCTTCGTCGTCCTGCGGGTTTTGCGCCAGGCGGCTTTTCAGCTCGGCGGCGTCCGGCAGGTCGGCGGCCTGACGCAGGAAGGTGATTTGCGCCTTGGCGCCGGCGAGGGCGGCTTTGTGGTCATCGCTCTTCACCGCATCGAGCACGGTTTGGGCTTCACCCAACTCACCGCGTTCGGCCAGGCAACGCGCGTACAGAATCAACGCGGCGGCATTGGTGTTGTCTTCACCCAGCAGCGCCACCAGCACGGCCTCGGCGTCGCTGATGCGGCCATCGGCAAACAGCGCCTGGGCCTGCTCCAGTGGGTCAGCCGCCGCCGGTGGTGGCATCTTCACGTGAGGCTCCAGCATCGCCCGCACCGCCGACTCCGGCTGCGCCCCGGCAAACCCATCCACCGGCTGGCCATCCTTGAACAGCACCACCGTCGGCAGGCTTTGAATGCCAAAGCGCGCGACGATGTCCTGCTCCGCTTCGCAATCGACCTTGGCCAGCAGCAGCTCACCCTGATAACTCTGGGCAATCTGCGCCAGCATGGGCATCAACGCCTTGCACGGCGCGCACCACTCGGCCCAGAAATCCACGAGCACGGGTTTTTCGAAGGAGTTCTGGATCACGGCCTGGTCGAAATTGGCGCTGGTGACGTCGAAGATGTACGGCGTGGGTTCACTCATGGGGCGTCTCGATTAAAGCGGGAATGGGGCAACTATAAGGGCTGGCGCCGCGAATGGTACAGGCTCACCTTGCGAAACTCCCAAGGCTCGGCCAGGTCCGGCAACGTCAGTGCATCGAGTATCTCCAGCCGCCGATAAGCGGGGTGCTGGAAGTCCCGCACGCGCGAGTCCGCCACCAGCGCTTCGCGGCCTCGGCTGAGGAAGTGGTCGAGCAACGGCAGGTTGGCGCGGTCGTAGAGCACGTCGGCGACCAGGATCAGGTCGAAGCGGTCGGCTTCGGCGAAAAAGTCCGCCGAGTAACTCAGTTCCACACCGTTGAGTTCCGCATTCGCCCGGCAGGACGCTAACGCCAGCGGGTCCAGGTCGCAGGCCACCACTTCCAGCGCGCCGGCTTTGACCGCGGCAATCCCGGCCACACCGGAGCCCGCGCCGAAATCCAGCACGCGCTTGCCTTTTACCCATTGCGGGTTCGCCGCCAGATACCGCGCCAGCGCCAAGCCACTGGCCCAGCAAAAACTCCAGTAGGGCGGTTCATGCAGGATGCGCCGGGTTTCCTCGGGGCTGAAGGCGCGGTCCATGTTGTCCGCATCCAGCAGCCACAATGAAAGCGCGGTGCCCGGCAGCGGGCAGGGCACCAGCTGGGCGTCGCCGATCAGCGCGCTCAGGGCGCGCTGCAAGTCCAGCGGCGGCGTCATGGTGCCTTGACGAGTTCCAGAGGGCCGGTGGTCTGGGTGATCGCCTGGGTGATGCGTACGGCAGGCAGGTGCAGGATCAACTGGCCGGATTGGCTGGCACGGCCACGCAATTCGACCCGCGCACCGGCCGGGAACGCCTCGGGGTTGTAGCGCAGGCGGAAGGCCAGGGGCTTGCCGTTGCCGGTCAAGACGCTGCTCGCCAACAGTTGTTGCGGGCGCGAACGGTCATCGATCACCAGCAGCGCCATCTCGACTTCGGCGCCGGCCGGCACGTTGGTGAGGCTGCCGCTGATTTCGCGTTGATAGGCGGGCAGGGGACCGAGGTCTTCAATGCCGGGGACTTTTTTCTCTTGTGCGGGCGTCGGTTGAGGGGCGGCCGGCTTGGGGGCTTCGCTGCTGCAGGCGACCAGGACACTGAACACGGTGAGCAAAACAAGTGGTCGTAACTGCATGTACGGCTCCAGAAAAGGACAAAATCCGTGGCTTGAAATATAAGAAACATATAGGCCTGCCTATATACCGTAAAGGCTATGGCTTGTCTTGCCACAGGGATGCGCTACCATGGCCCTCCCTTTTTTTGTTGCCTGCCACCATGCACTGTCCCTTCTGCGGTGCCAACGACACCAAGGTCATTGACTCGCGTCTGGTCGCCGAGGGCGATCAAGTGCGTCGCCGGCGCGAATGCCTGGCCTCTGGCTGCGGTGAACGTTTCACCACCTTCGAAACCGCCGAACTGGTATTGCCGCGCCTGATCAAGTCCGACGGCAGCCGCCAGCCTTTCGACGAAGAAAAACTGCGCGCCGGTATGCAGCGCGCCCTGGAAAAACGCCCGGTGAGTGTCGAGCGGCTGGAGGCGGCGCTGGCACATATCAAGCACAAGCTGCGCGCCACCGGCGAACGCGAGGTCAAGAGCCTGGTGGTGGGAGAGCTGGTGATGGGCGAGCTGCAAAAGCTCGACGAAGTCGCCTATATCCGTTTCGCCTCGGTGTATCGACGCTTCCAGGACCTCAACGAGTTCCGCGAAGAGATCGACCGCCTGGCCCGTGAGCCGGTCAAAGAATGAACCCACTTTCTGCTGAACAGGCTGTGCTGGACGCTCATTACATGGCCCGCGCCCTCGAACTGGCGCGCAACGGCCTGTACACCACCCACCCCAACCCGCGTGTGGGCTGCGTGATTGTCCGCGCTGGGCAGATTGTCGGCGAAGGCTGGCATGTGCGCACCGGCGAGCCCCATGCGGAAGTGCATGCCTTGCGGGCTGCCGGTGACAAGGCGCGCGGCGCCACGGCGTACGTAACCCTCGAGCCCTGCAGCCACTACGGCCATACCCCGCCGTGCGCCGATGCGCTGGTGAGTGCCGGGCTGGCGCGGGTGGTCGCAGCGATGCAGGACCCCAACCCGGAAGTCGCCGGGCGCGGCATGCAGCGCCTGGCCCAGGCCGGAATCGAGGTGCGCAGCGGCGTGCTGGAAGGTGAAGCCAGGGCCCTGAATAAGGGCTTTCTCAAGCGTATGGAGCATGGCCTGCCGTTTGTGCGGGTCAAGCTGGCGATGAGTTTGGATGGCCGCACTGCCATGGCCAGCGGCGAAAGCCAATGGATCACCGGCCCCGCCGCCCGCGCCGCCGTGCAGCGCCTGCGCGCCGAGGCCAGCGTGGTGCTGACCGGTGCCGACACCGTATTGGCCGACGGCGCACGCCTGACCGTCCGCGCCGCCGAACTCGGCCTGGACGACGCCACCACGGCCCTGGCTATGTCACGTCCGCCGCTGCGCGTGCTGATCGACGGCCGTTTGCGCGTGCCGCTCAACGCACCGTTCTTCAAGGCCGGCCCGGCGTTGGTCATCACCTGCGTCACCGCGGAAAACCAGTTCCCCCGTGGCCCCGAGTGCCTGGTGGTGCCGGGCGTAGACGGCCAGGTCGACCTGCGCTCGGCGCTGGTGGCGCTGGCCGCCCGTGGCGTCAACGACGTCTTGGTGGAAGCCGGCCCAAGCCTGGCGGGCGCGTTTGCCCAGCAGGGCCTGGTGGACGAATACGTGATTTTCGTCGCCGGCAAGTTCCTCGGCTCCGCTGCCCGGCCTTTGCTGGACTGGCCACTTGAGAAGCTGGCCGACGCTCCCCAACTCAAGATCACTGAAATGCGCGCTGTAGGCGACGACTGGCGAGTCACTGCCATCCCTGTGCCAGCAGCGAGCGTATAATTCTGACCGGGCGCTCAAGTGCCCGCACCGTTTTCCAGGAGAAGGCCATGTTCACCGGCATTATCGAATCCATCGGCAGCATCCGCGCCATGACCCCCAAGGGCGGCGACGTGCGCCTGCTGGTTGAAACCGGCAAGCTCGACCTCGGCGACGTCAAGCTGGGCGACAGCATCGCCGTCAGCGGCGTGTGCCTGACCGTCGTCGAACTGCCGGGCAACGGCTTTGCCGCCGACGTCAGCCGGGAAACCCTGGACTGCACCGCGATGAACGACCTCAAGGCCGGCAGCCCGGTCAACCTGGAAAAAGCCCTGACCCCGACCACTCGCCTGGGCGGCCACCTGGTCAGTGGCCACGTCGACGGCGTCGGCGAAGTGGTGGCCCGCAGCGAAAATGCGCGCGCCGTGGAATTCCGCATCCGCGCGCCCAAGGAGCTGGCCAAGTACATTGCCCACAAAGGCTCGATCACCGTCGACGGCACCAGCCTGACCGTGAACGCCGTGAATGGCGCCGAATTTGAATTGACCATCATTCCCCACACCCTGAGCGAGACCATCATGGCGTCGTACCAGCCTGGTCGCCGGGTGAACCTGGAAGTCGACTTGCTTGCCCGTTACCTGGAGCGCCTGCTGTTGGGCGATAAGGCCGCAGAGCCTGCAGCCGGGAACATCACTGAAAGTTTTCTGGCCGCTAACGGCTACCTGAAATCCTGACCAAGGGGGTGCCCTGTGGCGCTCAATAGCATCGAAGAACTGGTTGAAGACATCCGCCAAGGCAAGATGGTCATCCTGATGGATGACGAAGACCGCGAAAACGAAGGCGATATCATCATGGCCGCCGAGGCCTGCAAGCCTGAGCACATCAACTTCATGGCCAAGCACGCCCGTGGGTTGATCTGCATGCCCATGAGCCGCGAGCGCTGCGAGCTGCTCAAGCTGCCGTTGATGGCGCCGCGCAATGGTTCAGGGTTTGGTACCAAGTTCACCGTATCGATTGAAGCGACCACCGGCGTCACCACCGGCATTTCCGCCGCCGACCGTGCCCGCACCGTGCAAGCCGCTGCCGCCAAGGACGCCAAGGCCGAAGACATCGTCAGCCCTGGCCACATCTTCCCGTTGATGGCTCAACCGGGCGGCACCCTCGCTCGCGCCGGCCACACCGAAGCCGCCTGCGACCTGGCGCGCATGGCCGGTTTCGAGCCCTGTGGCGTGATCTGCGAAGTGATGAACGACGACGGCACCATGGCCCGTCGCGCCGAACTCGAAGCCTTTGCCGCGGAACACAACATCAAGGTCGGCACCATTGCCGACCTGATTCACTACCGGATGATCCACGAACGTACCGTTCAGCGGATTGCCGAGCAGCCACTGGACAGCGAACTGGGCCAATTCAATTTGGTGACCTACCGTGATTCGGTGGAAGGCGACGTGCACATGGCCTTGACACTGGGCACCATCTGCGCCGACGAGCCGACCCTGGTGCGCGTGCACAACATGGACCCGCTGCGCGACCTGCTGATGGTCAAGCAACCGGGCCGCTGGAGCCTGCGCGCCGCCATGGCTGCGGTGTCCGAGGCCGGCAGCGGTGTGGTGCTGCTGCTGGGTAACCCGGTGGATGGCGACGTGCTGCTCGCGCATATTCGCGAAACAGCCGAGCAGACCCAGGTGAAAACGCCGGCCACCTACAGCATCGTCGGTGCCGGTTCGCAGATCCTGCGTGACCTCGGTGTGCGCAAAATGCGCCTGATGAGCGCCCCGATGAAATTTAATGCGATATCCGGATTCGATCTGGAAGTTGTAGAATACGTGCCCTCCGAATAAAGGCCGGCGCTTTTTGCCCCTTGTTCGCGGTTAAATCATCACTGAGGGACGCACTTTTCGCGTCCCGGCTCTTTAAGAGATTTGTCGAATGACCCTGAAGACCATCGAAGGTACCTTCATCGCCCCCAAAGGCCGCTATGCCCTGGTGGTTGGCCGCTTCAACAGCTTCGTGGTTGAAAGCCTGGTAAGCGGTGCCGTGGATGCCCTGGTTCGCCACGGTGTGAGCGAGAGCGACATCACTATCATCCGCGCCCCTGGCGCCTTCGAAATTCCACTGGTTGCGCAAAAAGTTGCTCAGCAGGGTGAATACGCGGCGATCATCGCCCTGGGCGCGGTCATTCGTGGCGGTACTCCGCACTTCGAATACGTGGCCGGCGAATGCACCAAGGGCCTGGCCCAGGTGTCCATGGAGTTCGGCGTGCCAGTCGCTTTCGGCGTACTGACCGTGGATTCCATCGAGCAAGCCATCGAGCGTTCCGGCACCAAGGCCGGTAACAAAGGCGCTGAAGCTGCCCTGTCCGCCCTGGAAATGGTCAGCCTGCTGTCGCAGTTGGAGGCCAAGTGATTTCCGACGAGAGCGATTGCTTCAACCCACGCGACGAGCGCCCAGCGGACGCCGGCAAACCGTCGAAAAGCGAAAAGCGCCGTGCTGCCCGCCAGCTCGCCACCCAGGCGCTGTACCAGCGTCACATGGCTGGCACCTCGCTGAACGAGATCGAAGCGCAGTTTCGCGTCGATAACGACTTCACGTTTGCCGACCAGAGCTACTTCCACGACATCCTGCACGGGGTTCCGGCCAACCTGGCCGAAATCGATGCGGCATTGACGCCGTGCCTGGACCTGACCCTCGAAGAGCTGGACCCGGTTGAACTGGCCGTACTGCGCCTGTCCACCTGGGAGCTGCTCAAGCGCGTCGACGTGCCGTACCGCGTGGTGATCAACGAAGGCATCGAACTGGCGAAAGTCTACGGTTCGACCGACGGTCACAAGTTCGTCAATGGCGTGCTCGACAAGCTGGCCCCGCGCCTGCGTGAAGCCGAAGTGAAGGCGTACAAGCGCTAACCTGCGCTTGAGTCCTGAATGGGCGAGTTCGAGCTGATCCACAAGTACTTCGCCGCCGCGCCGTGCGCACAGGGCGGCGAGGGTATAGCCCTGGGGATCGGCGACGACTGTGCCCTGCTGGCGCTCCCCGCCGGGGAGCAGCTGGCAATTTCCACCGATACCTTGGTGGCCGGCGTGCACTTTGCCGACCCCTGTGACCCGTTCCTGCTCGGCCAGCGCTCGCTGGCCGTGGCGGTCAGCGACCTGGCCGCCATGGGCGCCCACCCCCTCGCGTTTACCCTCGCACTCACTACGCCGACCGTCGATGCCGATTGGCTGCAACGCTATGCCCAGGGGTTGAACGCCATGGCGCAAAACTGCGGTGTGGGCCTGGTGGGCGGCGACACCACGCGCGGTCCGCTGAGCCTGACCCTGACCGTGTTTGGTCGTGTCCCGGCCGGTCAAGCGTTGACCCGCAGCGGCGCACAGCCGGGCGACCTCTTGTGTGTCGGCGGCGAGTTGGGTAATGCCGCCGGTGCCTTGCCGCTGGTATTGGGGCAGCGCAGCGCCGATGCCGCGATTGCCGACCCGCTGCTGGCCCATTACTGGTCGCCACAACCGCAGTTGGCCCTGGGCCTGGCTCTACGGGGCAAGGCCACCTCGGCGATGGATATTTCTGACGGTCTTCTGGCCGATTGCGGGCATATCGCCAAGGCCTCGGCTGTCAGCCTGTTGATCGAGCGCCAGAAGCTGCCGCTGTCCAACGCGTTGCTGGCGTTTGTCGGTGATGACGAGGCGCGGGTCGCCGCATTGAGCGGCGGCGATGACTACGTGCTGGTGTTCACCCTGCCGGCCGTCGAGTTGGCGCCGTTGCTGGCTGACGGTTGGCCGGTGCATGTTATCGGCCAGGTCCAGGCGGGGCAGGGAGTCACGCTGCTTGACGCTCTCGGGCAAGACATCACCCCGGCCATCCGTGGCTATCAACATTTTTGCCCGGCACCCTGAATCGCGTGCTGCGCTACGCTCTATTACGTCGTTCTGGATGTTGGATTTGCAGGAGATCATCGCCATGGATGTACGCCGCTGGCTGCTGATGCTGCTGTGTGTCCTTCCGGCATGGAGCCAGGCGCAGGAGGTGCCGGTGGTGCCCGGCAAGGTCATGCTGGCCAGCGAGGCCTGGGACGACTACACCAATGCCGACGGCAGCGGCCTGGCCTGGGATGTGTTGCGGCACGTCTTCGAACCGGTCGGGATCACCCTGCAAACCCGCATTGAGCCCTATACCCGCTCGGTCGGCCTGGCCCAGCGCGGTGAAGTGGATGGCTGGGTCGGCTCCTACCGCGATGAAGTCAAGGGTGTGCTCTACCCGCACTGGAACTTCGATTCCGACCCCATCTACGCCCTTGGGCTGGCGACCTCGCCGATACCAAGCGCCGCGACGCTGGGGGATTATCGCCTGGCCTGGGTGCGGGGCTACAAGTACGAGGCGTATTTGCCCCATGTGCGCCGTTTCAATCAGATCCAGCGGCGCGATGGTATTTTGCCGATGCTGCAGCATGGTCGTGCCGACTTCTACATTGATGCGCTCACCGAAGCCCGATACGTCCTCAGTCAGGCGGACGCCCCGTCCCAGTTCCGGCTCACCCACATCATCGACCTGCCGCTCTACGTGGGTTTTGCCGATACCGAGCGTGGTCGGGCATTACGCACCGTGTTTGACCAGCGCATGGCGGTCCTGGTGAAAAGCGGCGAGCTGAAGCCGATTTTCCTGCGCTGGAAACTGCCGTATCCGTTCTGACCTGCATAGAACCGGGACGAAGGCCAATCAAACCTATTGATCTTTATCAGCGATAATTCAGCTTAAGCGTCTGTAGGAACCTGCTGTTACAATGCCCGCCTCTGTGAAATCTGAAATCAGGAGCACACGGTGCCCGTCGTTTTCGTCGCTGCTTCCAAGCTGCCTACCCCTTTTGCCACGTTCACCATGAGCGGCTTTCTCGAAGAAGCCACCGGGCGCGAGCACGTTGTGCTCAGCCTCGGCGATATCGCCGATGGCGCACCGGTTCTCGGTCGCGTGCACTCCGAGTGCCTGACCGGCGATGCGCTGTTCAGCCAGCGCTGTGACTGCGGCTCGCAATTGGAAGCGGCGATGCGCGCCATCGCCCGTGAAGGCCGTGGAGTGCTGTTGTACTTGCGTCAGGAAGGCCGTGGCATTGGCCTGCTGAACAAGATCCGCGCTTATGAGCTGCAAGACGGCGGTGCCGATACCGTCGAGGCCAATGAGCGCCTGGGCTTCGCCGCCGACCAGCGTGACTACGCGATCTGTCTGCCGATGCTGGAGCACCTGGGCGTGAAGTCCCTGCGCCTGATGACCAACAACCCGCGCAAGGTCAAGGCCTTGACCGAGATGGGCATCACCGTGGCCGAGCGCGTACCGCTGCACACCGGGCACAACCCGCATAACAAACTCTACCTGGCGACCAAGGCCAGCAAGCTCGACCACATGATGGGCAATGAGCATCAAGGCGAGGTCGACCGCGCGTGACCCGTGGCCAGGTGAAACGGCGACTGTCCTTCAGCTGGTGGCAGTACCTGGCCCTGGCGCTGCTCCCGCTGTTCGTGATCAACCTGGTGTTTGGCCAGGGCGAGCCCTTGTTGCCGGTGCTGGCCATGCCGTTCTTTATCGCCGGCGTGGCATCGATGTTCCTCAGCCTGCGCTACTTCAACGGCTATAAACACGCCCTGATCGCCACCTCCAAAGCCCTCGATACCGCTGAAGAACCGGCTGCCTGGATCACCCTGGCGGCCCGTCGGCGCACGGCCTTGATGGTGGCTGCCGTGCCGGCCTGGGTGGGCGCACTGGCGGTGTTCGTCGGTCTGGAAGCGGTGCCGCTTTTCCTGTTGGCGCTGTCGACGATGGTGTTGTTTTACCTCTACCGCATCCCGCGTCAGTTGGGATGATGCGCCGCTGGCTGGCGATTCTGCTGCTGGCATTCAGTGCCCAGGGCCTGGCGGTCGAACGTGTCGTCAGTCTGGCGCCTTCACTTTCTGAAATCGTGGCTGAGCTGGGTGCTGCCGACCTGCTGGTGGGCGTGCTCGATGGCGGTGATCGGCCAGCGGCGCTGGCGAACGTGCCGTCGGTTGGGCGTTATGGGCAGTTGGACATGGAGCGCCTGCTCAGCCTCAAGCCCGACCTGATCCTGCTCTGGCCCGGCAGCGTCGGCCCCGCCCAGCGCGAGCAACTGCAGCGCCTGAATATCCCGGTGTATGTCGCCGAACCCCATAGCCTTGAACAAATGACCGCCCAGGTCCAGGCCATCGCCGAGCTATTGGGCCGTGCCGACGCCGGCCGGCAATTGGCCGCGCACCTGCGCCAGCGCCTGGCGCAGGTGCGTCAGCGTTATCAGCGGGCCGAACCGGTGCGGGTGTTCTACCAGGTGTGGAACCAGCCGCTGTACACCGTGGGCGGCGGCCAGATCATCAGCGACGCGTTGAGCGTGTGCGGTGCGCGCAATGTGTTTGACGACCTGAAGCTGCCCGCGCCGCAGGTCAGCATCGAGTCGGTATTGCAGCGCAATCCCGAGATGATCCTGGTGGGCGATCAGGCTCAGAAGGAAGCCTGGAAGGTCTGGCCCGCGATGGCGGCGCGGGTACGGCTGGTTCCGGACAAAGGCCTGGAACGGCCCAGCGGGCAGATGCTGGAAGCACTGGCGCGGCTGTGTCAGGTGATTGCTCCGGGCCGCTGAGGCCGGTCCAGGCCACAATCAGATTTCAGGTGTCCAGGTCACGCCAAACATCCACATCCGGCCTTCTTCACGGTAATCGTGATTGTTGACGAATGCCGGATCGTTGTAGCTGTAGCGCGCCCGTGCATAGGACTTGTCCAGCAGGTTATCGACCTTCAGCGACAGCCCCACTTCCTGGGTCACCGCCCAACTGCCGCGCAGCCCGAGCAACCCATAGCCGCCCAGGCGCTGGGTGTTGGCTTCATCGTCATAGCTGTGGCTGATCGCCTGCCAACTGGCGCCCACGCCCACCTGGTCGAATTGCCGGTCGAGGTCCAGGCTCAACGTACGCCGTTCCCGGCGGGCCAGGGTGTGGCCACTGTCGCGGTCGCGCGGGTCGATGACCGACAGCCCGAGGTTACCTTGCCAGCCGAACAGGTCCTGCTTGAGCGCCGCCTCAACACCGTTGATGCGTGCCGACGCCACGTTCTGCGGCTTGCCGGTTTGGTCGAGAATGATCGCCTCGCTCAAATCGGTGCGGTACAGCGAGGCCTCCAGGCGCGTGCTGTCACTCAACTGGCTGCGCCACTGCAGTTCGTAGCTCTTTGATGTTTCGGGCTGCAGGTGGGGGTTGCTGTACTTCGTGTCCGGATAATAGAGGTCGTTGAAGGTCGGCGCGCGGAAGCCTTCGCTGTAGCTCAGCAGCAGGTCATTGTCGGGGTTGACCGGCAAGGTCAGGGTACCGCTCCAGCTGTTCTGCCCGCCGAACTGCTGGTTCTGGTCGTGACGCAGGCCCAGTTCGGTGGAAAACCACTCACTGTGAAAGCGATGCTGCACGAAGGCGGCGCGGTTCCAGCGGCTGTTTTCGGTAAAGGTGGTGGAGCCGTGGAAGCGGTCTTCGTACCAGTCGCCGCCGAGGATCAGGCTGTTCTGCTCATCCAGGGTCAGATCGTTCTGCCAGTTGACCGAATCACGGTAGGTGTTGAATACGCTGAAATCCTCGCTGAGGGTGTCGCGCTTGGTGTCGCGGTTCTCGCTGTGGCCCAGCTCCAGGCGCGATTGCCAGTGCTCATTGAACGTGGCGTCGACATAGCCGCTGGCGCTGCTCACAGCGTAGTCGGTGTAGGGTTTCTGGCCGACGGTTTGCCCGGTGGCGGCGTCGTAGCGGCCGAAGCTGTTGTCGTACTCCGACTTGCCACGGTTATCCAACAGATTGAAGCCCACCTCCAGTTCATCGCTGAAGGAATGGCTGAGGTTCAGGCTCACGGACTGGTTGCGATAAGCATCATGGTCACCGTCGCTGGGGAACGACTGGCGGGTTGAGTTGATGCCGGCCGTGTCATCCAGGCTCGCGCCCAGGTTGAAGCGCGTCTGTCTGTCACCGCCCGAAAGGCCAAGGCTGCGCTCCCAGGTGTTGTGGCTGCCGAACCCGAGTTTCACCCGCGGTTGCACGCCTTGCGCGGCATTGCGCCGGGTGAATACCTGGATCACCCCGCCAATCGCGTCGCTGCCGTAGATCACCGAGCGCGAGCCGCGCAGCACTTCCACACGCTCAATCTGGTCGACGTTGAGGTATTGCAGGCCGCTGTCGCCAGACGTCGTATTGGCGATGCGCTGGCCGTCTACCAGCACCAGGCTTTGGGCGGACTTGGTGCCCCGCAGGTAGATGCCCGGCAAACTGCCACGGCCACCGGAGGGGGCGACTTGTACGCCGGGCACACGGCTGAGCAGGTCGGTGAGGCTGGTGGGTTGCAGGCGGTCGATGTCGTCGCGGGTGAACACGGTGTTGGCGGCGCTGCTGTCGTTGCGTGCCTGGACCTGGCGGTTGGCGCTGATGACGACGTCGGGGAGTTTCAGGGCGTTGTCGCGGGTGTCGGCGAGCAATTCAGGGGAGGGCAGAAGAAGCGGCAGGGCAAGGTACAGGTGTTTCATGGGCTGTCCATGGCGTTGAGGATGGCACAATCAAATGTGGGAGGGGGCTTGCCCCCGATTGCAGTGTGTCAGTCTCAGTAGCTGTAACTGATCCACCGCTATCGGGGGCAAGCCCCCTCCCACATTTTGGTTCCGGTTTCTACAGGGCCAGCAGCGCCAGGCGCTCGCGCACCGAAGCCTCGATCCCTGCTTCATCCAGCCCGCACTCGGCCAGCATCTGCGCCGGCTTGGCATGTTCGACGTACGCATCCGGCAAGCCCAGGTGCAGCACCGACTTGAGGATATTCTCCCGCGCCAGGAACTCACTGACCGCCGCACCGGCACCGCCCATGATGGCGTTCTCCTCGACGGTCACCAGCAGCTCATGACTGCCGGCGATGTCGCGCACCAGGGCTTCATCCAGCGGCTTGACGAAGCGCATGTCGACCACGGTGGCGTCGATCTTCTCGGCCACCTTGAGGGCTTCGGCCAGTTGCACGCCAAACACCAGGAACGCGGTCCTGCTGCCCTGGCGACGCACAATGCCCTTGCCGATTTCGATA
Source organism: Pseudomonas sp. GW821-FHT09C10 (assembly GCF_059418085.1). Classification (NCBI taxonomy): domain Bacteria; kingdom Pseudomonadati; phylum Pseudomonadota; class Gammaproteobacteria; order Pseudomonadales; family Pseudomonadaceae; genus Pseudomonas; species Pseudomonas sp. GW821-FHT09C10. The sequence goes on along the minus strand of NZ_JBWKPE010000006.1, from coordinate 262,485 downwards.
GGCTCCAGATCCTTCTCGATCAGCGCGTTGGGGCCGTTGCCCCGTGGGTAACGTACGGCGGCCGGGCCGTTATACAGGTGGCCGGTGCTGAGCATCTTGCGCAGTTCGTTTTCGTCGCTCGGCGTCATCACCAGCATGCCGGGGATGCAACGCAAGTAGGACAGGTCGAAGCTGCCCGCGTGAGTCGGGCCGTCTTCACCGACTAGACCTGCGCGGTCGATGGCAAACAGCACGTCGAGGTTCTGCACCGCGACGTCATGCACCAACTGGTCATAACCGCGCTGCAGGAAGGTGGAGTAGATCGCCACGACAGGCTTGGCGCCTTCACAGGCCATGCCGGCGGCGAAGGTCACCGCGTGCTGCTCGGCAATGGCCACGTCGAAATAGCGCAGCGGGAAACGCTCGCTGAACGCCACCAGGTCGGAGCCTTCCTTCATCGCCGGGGTAATGCCCACCAGGCGTGGGTCGACGGCGGCCATGTCACACAGCCATTCGCCGAACACACCGGAGTACTTCGGCCCGCTGGCTTTTTTCGGCGCAGCGGCGGGGGCGTCCAGGGGTTCCAGCTTGGTGATCGCGTGGTAGCCGATCGGGTCGACTTCCGCCGGGGCGAAGCCTTTGCCTTTCTTGGTGACGATGTGCAGGAACTGCGGGCCCTTGAGGTCGCGCATATTGCGCAGCGTGGCGATCAGCGTGGGCAGGTCATGGCCGTCGATGGGGCCGATGTAGTTCCAGCCCAGCTCTTCGAAGAGCGTGCCGGGGACCAGCATGCCCTTGGCATATTCTTCGGTGCGCCGGGCAATTTCCCACGCGCCGGGCAGACGCGAGAGCACCTTCTTGCTGCCTTCACGCATGCTGGCGTAGGTGCGGCTGGAGAGAATCTTGGCCAGGTAATTGGACAGGCCACCGACATTGCGCGAGATCGACATGTCGTTGTCGTTGAGGATCACCAACATGTTGGCGTTCACTTCCGGCGCATGGTTCAGCGCTTCGAAGGCCATGCCGGCAGTCAGCGCGCCATCACCGATCACGGCGATTGCCTTGCGGTCGCTGCCTTGCAGGCGGGCGGCAATCGCCATGCCCAGCGCTGCGCTGATCGAGGTGCTGGAGTGGCCGACGCCAAAGGTGTCGTACTCGCTTTCGGCGCGGCGCGGGAAGGCGGCAACGCCGTCCTTCTGGCGCAGCGTGCCCATGCGCTCGCGGCGGCCCGTGAGGATCTTGTGCGGATACGCCTGATGGCCCACGTCCCACACCAGCCGGTCATCCGGGGTGTCGAACACGTAGTGCAACGCGATGGTCAGCTCGATGACACCCAGGCCGGCACCGAAATGCCCACCGGTCTGGCCGACCGTGTAGAGCAATTCCAGGCGCAACTCATCGGCCAGGGTTTCCAGCTCGGCTTCACCCAGACGACGCAGGCCGTCCGGCGTGGCAGCACGGTCGAGCAGGGGCGTGGACGGGCGCTTGCGGGGAATCTCTTGAAACGTCGTGGGCATCAGGCGAATCGTTATAGGTATAGAAGAGGCGGCAGTTTACCTCAAGCATCGCAAACTGCCCACGCAGAGCGCCGAACTTGGCCGATATGCGGCTGCAATGGCCGCCGTAATCAGTGGCGACGTTCGACGATATACCGCGCCAGGTCACGCAGCGGCTCGGCCGCCGCGTCGAAAGGTCGCAGGGCGTCCAGCGCCTGGTCGCGTAGTTCCACGGCGTAGGCCTTGGCGGCTTGCAGCCCGAGCAGCGCAGGATAAGTCGGTTTGTCCCGTGCGATATCGGCGCCCTGGCGTTTGCCCAGGGTGGCGGTATCGCTTTCCACGTCGAGAATGTCGTCCTGCACCTGGAACGCCAGGCCAATGGCCCGGGAATAGGTCTGCAGCGCCGCCAATTGCGCGGTTTCGGCACGCCCGCTGGCCAGGGCGCCCAAGTGCACGGCGGCTTCGATCAGTGCACCGGTCTTGTGGCGGTGCATGTGCTCAAGGGCTTTTTGATCCAGCTTGACGCTGACCGAACCCATGTCGATCGCCTGCCCGCCCACCATGCCCGCAGGGCCGGCAGCCAGGGCCAGTGCGGTGACCATGCGCAGGCGGATCTCGGCGTTGACGCTGCTCAAGCGTGGGTCCAGCAACGCGCTGAACGCCAGGCTCTGCAAGCCGTCGCCGGCGAGGATCGCATAGGCTTCATCAAAGGCTTTATGGGTGGTGGGCTGGCCACGACGCAGATCGTCATCGTCCATCGCCGGCAAATCGTCGTGTACCAGGGAATAGGCGTGAATCAACTCGACCGCACAGGCGGCACCGTTGGCCTGCTCGGCCGGCGCGCCCAGCGCTTCACAGGCCGCATACGCCAGCAACGGGCGCACGCGCTTGCCGCCATTCATCACGCTGTAGCGCATGGCTTCATACAGACGCTTCATTTCCGGGCTTGGCGCAACAAACAAGGGCTCCAGCGCCGCATTCACCCGGGCTTGGCTACTGGCCTGATACGCGTCGATCATTCCGGCTGTTCCGCATCGAAAGGTTCTTCGGCCAACTCTCCGTCACGCTCCAGCAATACCTGGACCTTCTGCTCCGCCTGCGCCAATGCGCTCTGGCAGTCACGGGTCAGGCCGATGCCTTGCTCAAACGCCGTCAGCGAGTCCTCCAGCGACAACTCGCCGTTCTCCAGACGCTCGACCAATGTTTGCAGGTCGGCGAGGGATTGTTCGAAATCGAGTGCAACTTTTTTGCGGGCCATGGCGGCTATTCCGGTAGACGGTAAACCGGCGCGACACTAGCAGACATGGGGATTCTGGGCAAATGAGCGGGCAAATGAGTGGGGTGTCACTCGCCCCCTGTATTGACCTGATAACGCGTGCTACGGCCGCCTCCGGGGAGACGAACCAGGCAGTTTTTTTCCAGCAGGTCCGCCAGGTGTCGCGTCGCTGTCGCCTTGGAGACCTTTGCCACCGCCTGGTACTGCGCCGCGCTGATGCCGTGTTCGAAGCCCTTCTCACCACCGTCGAGCAGTCGATTGAGGACCTTGATCTGTTCAGCCGACAAAGGGACGTCGCGGTGTTGCTGCCAGAACCGACTCCTTTCCAGCACCCGGTCAATCCGCGCCATGGCCTGCTGCACGCTGCGTAACAGGGTTTTAAGGAACCACTCCAGCCAGGCAGTGATATCCAGGGAGGCCTTCTGGCTGGATTCCAGCGCGTTGTAGTAGCCGGTGCGGTCTTCGAGGATGCTGGCTGACATGGCATAGAAACGGATGGCCTGGTGTTCACCCTGGGCCAGTGCCAGATCGGTGATAGCGCGTGTCAGGCGACCATTGCCGTCATCGAAGGGGTGCAGTGTGACAAACCAGAAGTGCGCGACGCCGGCGCGTACCAATGGGTCCAGTTCCGGCTGATCGCGGCTGGTTTCGAACCACTCCAGGAAATCCACCAGAGCCTGCTCCAGTCCCAGACGTGGCGGGGCCTCGAAATGCACGGTCGGACGATCAAGCCGGCCCGACACCACTTGCATCGGCTCATCTCCCCTCAAGGATCCAATATTGAGCGCTCGAGCGGCATAGCCCGCTTCCGGGGCCGGGAACAATAAGTGATGCCAGTTCAATAGGCGGGCGAGGGTAAACGGCTGGGTGAATTGTTGAGTGGCATCCATCATCAACTCGGCGAGGCCTTCACTGCGGCGGCTTACCTGACCGTCTTCCATCGCTTCCAGGCCCATCCGCCTTGCCAGGGACGAGCGCACCGAGCCGACATTCAACTGCTCACCCTCAATCGCCGAGGACGTCAGGATATTTTGCAGCAGCGCATCCAGCTCATTCTGTGCGCTGACTGCCTGGCTGACGGAGCCGAGCATGCCCAACAACTTGCCTTGGGCTTGTCCGCACTCGCGCAGCAACGTCGCGAGGCGACCGGGTTGCCAGTGGAAGTGAGGCCAGTCGGCGTGTTGCCAGATCCAGTGCGGATGAGCCATGGTGGAATGCCTGGGTGCGTGAGCCGAATAAAGAGGTTATTCGGCTCATTTGGTGAGCCGATTGTGCTGCGGATTCGGCTCAGGGTCTAGTCTGGTGATCGGTGTTTTCTGTAGCTTTTGTGATGTGAAATTTGTCTGCCGCAGTAAAAAGCGGCTGGATGAACGGTGGGGAAAATCAGAAAGGGCTTACGAAGGTCGCGTAATAGTCAGCCCCAAATCACAGTTGGGGGCTACTTTAAATGGCGATCATGCTGATCGAAGAGCAGTGCACTGTGGTTCTTTAAGTTGGAAGCTCGGTTGAATAACGAAAGCCTGCTTTTCAAAGCAGGCTTATCGCGAATCTCGGCTGACTTACTTCTGGTGAGCCGTCAGCGCCGCATACCCATTCATCAAGTTGCGATAGTTGGGAATGCGCTGGGACAACAGATTGCCCAGGCCTTCGATATCGTTGCGCCAGTCGCGGTGCAGCTCACACGCCACCGAGAACCAGTTCATCAACTGCGCACCGGCCTGGGTCATCCGGCTCCACGCCGCCTGCTGCACCGTGGTGTTGAACGTGCCGGAAGCATCGGTCACCACAAACACCTCAAACCCTTCCGCCAGGGCCGACAAGGTCGGGAACGCTACGCATACATCCGTGACCACGCCGGCGATGATGATCTGCTTGCGACCGGTGGCTTTGATTGCCTTGACGAAGTCTTCGTTGTCCCAGGCATTGATCTGGCCGGGGCGGGCGATGTACGGCGCGTCCGGGAACATTTCTTTCAACTCCGGTACCAGCGGGCCGTTGGGGCCTTGTTCGAAGCTGGTGGTGAGGATGGTCGGCAGGTTGAAGAACTTGGCCAGGTCGGCCAGGGCCAGCACGTTGTTCTTGAACTCGTTGGGCGAGAAGTCCTGCACCAGGGAAATCAGGCCGGTCTGGTGGTCGACCAGCAGGACTACGGCGTCGTCTTTGTTCAAGCGGTTGTAGGTTGGAGTGCTCATGGTTGAATCCTTTTTTGTTCAGGTTGGTTGGGCGTTGCGTTCAACATGGGCACAGATTAATGGGTGGATGCTGGGGGATAAATCGGCTGGAATGGGTAATACCGTCAACTCAAAGGCGACAATTAATGGATTGTCAGCAGGATTTGTCCTTTTGATGATCGAAAAAGTAAGTCAAAAAATCTCACGCGTGAGCTATTGAGTGTGGCAAAAAATGCCTGTAGATTTTCTCACGCGTGAGTTTTTCACAGCGAGGTCAGTACCATGGAAAGCAGCTCTCCATCGAGTCCGCCTAAAGGGCCCGATACCGATTCAGCAAGCCTCAAGGGAGAGCGCTTGAAGCCGTCCGCCAAAAAGCCATCGAGCTTTTACATGAAGCAGATGCGTGCAGGCCTGGCGGCCGCCGGCTATGTGAAACACGAGACTTGGGTGCTTCCCGAAAACCGAAGCTTGCTCAAGCAGATGGAGAAACAGCTTCGCCAGCCGATTCTGGCTGGCTCATTCATGTCGGAGAATTTCATGAGCGCAGGTACTAACTGGAATATCGATCGCCTCTTCACCGCTCTTCAGGCCCTGGACGACGTAGTGTCCAAGGACATTACGCTTTCTCTGGTTCAAGGCTCCGAGTCCAGCATCAAGCTGGAAATGAACGACTTCGGTGGCCTGCCGATTTACATCGCGGTGGTGGGCGAGCAGATCATCGTTGACACCGTGCTGGTCGATGTCGAGTCCATCAACGATGTCGCTAAATTCAATGACGCGGTGTTGCGCAGCCGGGAAATGTTCCCGCTGTCCTCCATCGGCATCGAGTCCATGCCTAACGGGCAAGTGGTCTACAACATGTTCGGTGCATTGAGCTCCGACTCCAGCCTGACCAATATCGTCACCGAGGTGAAAACCCTGGTCGACAACGTGCAGCGCGCCAGCGAAGCCTTCGAACGTTTCTTCAATTAAGTATTCGGGAGTATCCAATGACTCAGTCCATCTGGAGCAAATTGTTCACCGCGCTGCGTGGCGGTGCCAACGAAGTCGGCGAATCGATCGTCGACCAACAGGCCCTGCGCATCCTCGATCAGGAAATCCGCGATGCCGACACCGCGCTGGCCAACGCCAAGCGTGAGCTGGTGAGCATCATGGCCAAGCACAAACTGGCGACTGATCGCGTCAACGAGTACGACGCCAAGATCAAGGACCTGGAGTCCAAGGCCGTGGCTGCCCTGCAGGCCAATCGTGAAGACCTCGCCCTGGAAGTGGCCGAAGCCATCTCGACCCTGACCAACGAGCGGGATGTCGAGCATAAGCAAGCCACCGAGTTCGGTGGCTACGCGGAAGGCATGCGCAAGGACATCACCAAGGCCGAAAGCCGGATCAAAAGCCTGCGTCAGCAAGTGGACATGGCCAAGGCGCGCGACAGCGTACAGAAGGCCCAGGTCAGCGCCTCCATCGCCAGCGGCGGTGCCAACGGCAAGCTGGAAACCGCCGTCGGTACGCTGAATCGTTTGCAGGCCAAGCAGCAGCAACGCGCCGCCGAACTGCAAGCCCAGGATGAGCTGGCAGATGCATCGACCGGGACCGACCTGGAGCGCAAGCTGCGCGACGCCGGCATCACGCCGAACGAAGGCAGCGCCAATGCCATTCTGGAGCGTCTGAAGCAAAAATCGGCCGAGTAAGCAACGTCGCCGCAGGAAGGGCAGTGTCTGCCCTTCTTTTTTTACGTCGAGGTCAGGATGGGCGCCCTGAAGGGTTTCAAGACAATCGCAGGCCTGGCGCTGTTCATGGTCGCGCTGCAACTGCTCAATGCCGCTACCGGTTACAGCCTGATGACGTTCGGCCTGATCCCGAGAACGCTGCAGGGCCTGCCCGGCATCCTCACCTCACCGTTTTTGCACGGGTCGTTTGCCCACCTGAGCGCCAACCTGATTGCCTTTGTGATCCTGGGCAGCCTGGTGATGATCGAAGGGCTCAATCGGTTTGTGACCGTCAGCGCGATCATCATCCTGCTGGGCGGTTCGCTGGTCTGGCTGTTCGGTTTTGCGGGTGTGCACGTCGGGGCCAGCGGCTGGGTGTTCGGGTTGTGGGCCTACCTGTTGTCTCGCGCCTGGTTCCACAGGAGCTGGAGCAACCTGATCACGGCTGGTGTCGTGGCGGTACTGTATGGCGGACTGGTCCTTGGCTTCCTGCCTCGCCAAGGCGTTTCCTTCGAAGGGCATCTGTTTGGTGCCTTCGCCGGATTTATTGCCGCCAAGGTACTTCTCTCTCAACCACGCAGCAGGTTTAATGCCGGCTGAACGCACTTGAGCACCCAGGGAGTCAGGGACGTAATGCCGATTTTTCTTTTGTTGCGCAGGTACGCCGCTTCCCTCTTTCACCGCTTCGGCTGGGCAGGCCTGGTCATCGCCTTGGCGGTACACCTGAGCACGGCTTATCTGGGCCTGGTGGTTCTGGGCGAACAACACCTCACCGCGCCCGCCACGTTCGTTTACTTCTATCTCACCACCACGCTGACCGTTGGCTATGGCGATCTATCGCCGCAGACCTCTTTGGGACGCTTGTTCGTAGCGACCTGGATCATGCTCGGGGGCATTGCGCTGCTGACGGCGGCCATCGGCAAAACCACCAGCACTGTCATCGATGCATGGAGAAAAGGCATGAAGGGCAAAGGCGATTTCACCGGCAAAATCGGCCATACCGTGCTCATTGGCTGGGAGGGCGCGTCCAGTGAACGGGTCATCGAGTTGTTGCTGCAAGACGAAACCTCGAACGACAACCTGATCGTCATCTGCGATTGCACCCTCGAAGAAAACCCGATGCCGGGCAAGGCGGCCTTTATCCGTGGTGAGAGCTTGTCCTCCACAGCGCTGTTGCTGCGTGCCGGTGTGCCCGGTGCCGAGCGTGTGCTGGTGCGAACCCCGTCTGACGATCTGACGCTGGCCACCGTGCTGGCGGTGAATCAATTGAATCCGGTCGGGCATGTGGTCGCCCACTTCAATGCAAGTGAGATCGCCGCCCTGGCCAGTTCCTACGCCCCCAGCCTGGAGTGCACCTCAAGCATGGCTATCGAAATGCTGGTGCGCGCCTCTCAGGACCCGGGCTCGTCGGTGGTCATTAATGAGCTGCTGTGTGTGGGGCAGGGGGCTACCCAATACCTGATGAGATTGCCCGAGGCGTTTGAAGCAACGTTTGGCGATCTGTACACCCAGATGAAAGAGCGCCATAACGCCACCCTCATTGGCTATCGCGCCAAAGGTGCGCCGCAACCGTCGATCAACCCGCCCAGCGCCACACGCGTTGAAGGCGGCGAACTCTTCTACATTGCCTCCACCCGCCTCAAGGAAATCTCCAATGGGATGGTTTAAACAGTTAATGGGGCTTGAGGCCCCGCAAGCGAATACACACTCGAAAGGCGCCGCCGAACCGCTGCCGACCACCGGGCCGCTTGGCCTGGCGCCGGGCAAAGGCGTGATATTCGACACGACCCTGAAGTTGTTGCTCGACGGGAAGACCACGGTGGTTATCCCCGGCTCCCAGGAAATCTGGAGTAACGGCACCGTTGACCTCGGGCAGTCGACCTGGCTGTCGCGCTACTACATGAACGACGAAGATTACTGGCTGCAGGTGCACACCACGGGCGACATCGCCGGGCAGGTCGAGTCTGTGATCCTGTTCAACTACCTGAGCTGCGTCACTATCAGCAGCGAAGCTGAATTGCGCCGGCTGGCGGGGCCGCAGAGTCCGATCGGGTTGCCGACCTACACCCACAACGGCGTCGAATACGCGCGCGTGTGGGGCAGCGAGGCTGGCCAGACGGAATTGGTGGCCATGAGCGAGCACGTGATAAACCCCGAGGACTCCTACAGCGTCGAGCACCGTTCGATGCTATATGCCCGTGACACCGGCCTGACCGATCGCCGCGAGTTTCTGCTGTTCTCTGTCGAAGAAGACGCTGAAGGCACCGTCAGCCTGAGCACCTCCCTGGGCATTTCGCTGTACACAACCGACTTGAATGCGCTCTAAAAAAGGAAGAAGTCCATGCTAGAAGCTCTCTCCATCTCCCTGAACAAAGCCGCCGTGCTCGGGTTTGTCACCTACATCCTGGGGGCTGCCGTACTGTTTGCGCTGTTCCAGTTCATCTACACCCGCGTCACCCCGCACAAGGAATTCGAGCTGATCCGGGCGGGCAACGTTTCCGCAGCGGTCGCCCTGGGCGGTGCCATCGTCGGTTTCGCCATTCCGGCCAGCAACGTGATTGCCTATTCGATCAGCGTCCTCGACTTCGTCGTCTGGGCGGTGATCGCCGCCGTCGTCCAACTCCTGGCGTTTCTGCTCACCAGCCTCGTGCTCAAAGGCACTTCCGAGCGCATCAAGAGAGGCGAGCTCGCAGCGGGCATCTATGTGGCGGCGGTGGCCATCAGCGTCGGCATGTTGAATGCCGCCTGCATGACACCTACCCAGAACTGATTGCGCACGGAGCTCCCGATGAAACGAAGCAAGTACGTCCAGCTTTCGCTGGCAGCGTCGGTCGCCATGGCGATATCCGGCTGTGGGCCGACGGAAAAAACCTACGATTTGCAGAAGAAGTACAACTTCCAGTCGGTGCAGCAATGCGCCGATGAAAAACTGCCGGTGGACGTCTGTTCGGATGCCTACATGACGGCCATGGCCGAGCATCGCCGCATCGCCCCGGTGTACGCCAGCCAGGCCGATTGCGATGCCGACTTTGTCGCCGGCTGGTGCCAACTGGACTCCAATGGCCAGTTCATTCCCAAGCTGGGCGGTTTCGAACTGACCGCCGAAGGCCAGGTGACACAATCCCAGGTAGACGCCGCCAATGCTCAAGCGGGCGGCTCCCAGGCGAACAGTGGTGGCTCAGGCTTCTCCACCAGTAGCCTGCTGACCGGCCTGCTGATCGGCAACATGCTGAGCAACAATCGCAACAGCTACCGCTCCGAGCCGGTGTACCGCTATCGCGATGATCGCGGTAACTACGGCAACTCCACGCTCAACCAGCGCGTCTCCAATGGCGCGACGTTTGGCCGCTCCAACCAGGCCCGGTACGGCAGCAGCAACTACACCAACACGCTGCGCTCCTCCAACCAGTCGAGCTCCGTGGCGTCGGCCACCTCCCGTGGCGGCTTCGGCAGCAAGGCCAGCGCACGCAGCGGCTGGGGCGGTGGCGGGTCGAGCAGTTAAGGAAACCGGGCCATGAAGAAAATCCATTGCGCAGAGCGTCATGACTGGAAACAGACGGCTGAAAACCTCGGCTTTCTGTTCCATACCATCGACGACGAACCCTACTGGGACGAGCGCGCGTATTACCAGTTCACGCTCAAGCAAATCGAGCACGACCTCGAAGACCCGACCACCGAGATCCATGACATGTGCATGGACCTCGTCGCCCGCGTGGTCCAGAGCGAAGAACTGCTCGAACGCCTGAGCATCCCCGCGCCCTTCTTCGACATGATCAAAACCTCATGGCTCGAAGGCCACCCGCACCTGTACGGGCGCATGGACTTCTCCTACAACGGCACCGGGCCCGCCAAACTGCTGGAACTCAACTACGACACACCCACCAGCCTCTACGAGGCGGCTGCGTTCCAATGGGGCTGGCTGGAGCAATGCATCGAACGCGGCCTGCTGCCCAAGCATGCCGACCAGTTCAACAGCATCGACACCAAACTGCACCAGGCCTTCGCGCAACTGCAGATCAACCAGCCGTTCTACTTCGCCTCGATGAAAGACTCGGTCGAAGACAAAGGCACCACCGACTACCTGCGCCTCGTCGCGGAAAAAGTCGGCATCGAATCGCGCCACATCGACATCGAAGACATCGGCCTGACCAGCGAAGGCCGCTTCGTCGACCTCCAGGACCGCTGGATTCCCCACCTGTTCAAACTGCACGCCTGGGAATTCATCTTCCACGAACCCTTCGGCGCCGCGATTGCCGAGAGTGACACACAGTTTTTCGAGCCAGCGTGGAAATCCATCATTTCCAATAAAGGCATCCTGCCGCTGCTGTGGGAATTCAACAAAGGCCACCCGAATCTGCTCGCGGCCCACCTGGATACCGAACCGGGTAAAGCTGTGCCGAAGGGCTGGGTGCGCAAGCCGTTTTTCTCGCGGGAAGGGGCGAATATCGAGCTGCAGACGGCCGATGGGCTGATTGTGAAGGAGGACGGGCCCTATACGGATGCGCCGTTTATTCTCCAGGAGTTTGCGCCGTTGCCGCGGTTTGGGGACAGCTACACGTTGATTGGGTCTTGGGTGATTGGGGACCAGGCGGCGGGGATTGGGGTGCGGGAGGATAATAGTTTGATTACCAAGGATTCGAGTCGGTTTTTGCCGCATTTGATATTGGATTGAGAACTCTTCCTGGGGGGCTCAGGCTAACAGGCAGGGACTGTCACTTGTGGTGAGCGAGCTTGCCTCGCGCTGGACTGCGCAGCAGTCCTATTCTGGAACCGCCTCGCAATCAAACCCGCGACAAGCTCAGTGCTGATGCGCCGACAAGGTCGGGAACGCCACGCACAGCCTTACTGTTAACTCGAATCAGACAATACAAAGACCGGGATTTTCTGTCCGCTCGGGGTCGGTGCGAACGCCACCTTGAGCCGCTGTCCGATGCGTAGATGCCGAGGGTTTTCACACTGGATGAGCGACAACAGGGTCGGCCCTTCATCCAGCGTCACGTAAGCCAGGCACTGCGCCGCGCTGTAGGTAAAGCTGTACAACGTGGCGTTGCCGCTGGCGGTGATCCAGTCGGTGGCCGCGGTGCCGGTGAACGGGCTGTGGTCGCGGGGGTAGTGGTAGGCTTGGCCGGTGTCCAGGCAGCGGCGCAGCAGCAGTTGGTCGTGGTTGGCCGCGTCCCAGAACGGCGCGCTTTCGGCGGTGATGTGTGGTGATGTCAGGTGCATATCAAAATCGCTCCAGAATAAGCGTGGCGCTTCCGTGCCGGGATCCCAGCAGGCCGCCGGTGCCGTGAGCCAGCGCCAGTGCGCAGTCGGGCCGCTGTACCGCCGGGTGTGCTTCGCCGCGTAGTTGGCGTACTGCTTCGATCAGCCTGGCCATGCCGCCGCGATGGCCGGGATGGTTGTTGCACAGTCCGCCACCGTCAGTGTTGACCGCCAACGGGCCGACACCACTGATCAGCTTGCCGTCGGCGACGAAGGCGCCCCCTTGACCGGCGGCGCAGAAACCCAGGTTTTCCAGCTGGATCAAAACCGTGATGGTGAAACTGTCGTACAGCGAGGCGTAGCGGATATCGCCGGGCTTGAGTCGTGCCTGGGCGAACGCATCGGCACCCGATTGCACGGCGGCGGAAGCCAGCAGGTCGAAGTAGCCGCCATTCAGATGGTTGATCGAATAACCTGCGCCGATGGGCGTAATCAATGGTCGCTTGAGCGAGCGGGCAATGGATGGGTGGGCGACCACCAGTGCGCCGCCGCCATCGCTGATCACGCAGCAGTCCAGGCGTCGCAAGGGCGCGGCGATGATGGGTGAGTTCAGTACGTCGTCCACGGTCACCCGCTGGCGCAACATGGCCTGGGGGTTGTGCTGGGCATGGTGCGACGCCGCGACTTTGATCCAGGCCAATTGCTCGGCGCTGGTACCGTACTGGTAGTGGTGACGCATCGCGCACATGGCGTACAGGTTGGTCACCGCGGCGCCGTAGGGTATTTCAAAGGGGGCTTCGCAGGTCGTTTGTGGTTGATCGCGGTGACTGGCGTCCGGGCGTTTGTGCTCGGCTCGCGGGCGCCCGGCCTGGGTGATCAACGCCACGCTGCAGCGCCTGTCGGCGATAGCGCGCGTGGCCTGGGCGACATGGTGAAGGTAAGACGATCCCCAACTTTCTGTGGTCTCCAGGTGCCGAGGCCGTATGCCTAGGTACTCGACCATGGAGAACGGCCCCACACCCGGCGCTTCCCAACCCGGCACGTCGCCGGCGCAGAAGTAGCCGTCGACATCGCTGAGGCTCAACCCCGCATCGGCCAGGGCGCCTCGGGCCACGTCTGCATGCAATTGCGCCAGGGAGCGGTCTACGGCATGCCGGATAGGATGTTCATAAGCGCCGACGATAAAGGCTTTGCCTCTCATGGCTGATGGCTCCGATTGGCGTACTCGATAAAAAACGCCAGCGCGTGCGGGTCGCGCATGGCACTCGGGTTGGCGACTTTTCGCGGGTCGTGGCCCATCATGATCCGGCGCACCGGCACTTCCATTTTTTTACCGGTGAGGGTCATGGGAATCAGTGGCACGGCGATGATGCAGTCCGGTACATGTCGCGGTGTACACGACAGGCGCAGGCACTCGCGCACCCGTTGTTGCAGCGCGTCGTCCAGTTCGGCGCCAGGTTGCAACTGCACGAACAGCGGCATGAAAAAACCACCTTCAGGCAGGTCCAGATTGACGATCAGCGCATCCTGGATTTGCGTGATCGGCTCCAGCGCGCGGTAGATTTCCGCGGTGCCGATCCTCACGCCAAAGCGGTTCAGGGTTGCATCCGAACGCCCCAGCACCTGACAGCCGCCACGCGCATTGAGCAGGAAAAAATCCCCATGGCGCCATACGCCGGACCAGGGCTGGAAATAGCTCTGCCGGTAACGCTCGCCCGTAGGATCATCCCAAAAGTACACTGGCATCGATGGCATGGGCGACGTAACTACCAATTCGCCGACTTGATCGAGTACCGGTTGGCCGTGTTCATCAAACGCGTGGGCATCTACACCCAGTGCACGGGCCTGTATTTCGCCCGCATGCACGGGCAGTGTCGGCACGCCACTCACCAGCCCGGAGCAGATATCGGTGCCACCGCTGCCCGTGGTCACCCACATATCGGCTTTCAGGTTGCGGTAAAACCAGGCATTGCATTGTGGTGAAACCGGCGAGCCAACGAGCATCACCGTGCGCAGCGCGCTCAGGTCGAAGTGCTCGCCGGGCACGATGGCCTGGCGGTTCATCAGTTCGATAAAGGTAGGGCTGGTGCCGAAGAAACTGGCGCGGCTGTCCTGCGCGATTTGCCACAGCGTATCGCTGGCCGGCCAGGTCGGGTGGCCGTCGTAGAGCACCGGGCACACGCCGCACAGCAGTGCGCTGAACAAGGTGTTCCACATCATCCAACCGGTGGTGGTGAAGATGAGCGCCGTATCGCCGGAACGGAAATCCAGATGCAGATGCAGGGCCTTCAATTGCTCCAGCAGGATCCCGCCGTGGCTTTGGACGATGGCTTTGGGCAGCCCCGTGGTACCGGAAGAAAACAGCACCCAGAGCGGGTGATCGAAAGGCAGTTGCTCGCAGTGGAAATCGGCCGCACGCACCGTAGGGCGCAGGTGCAGCGTGTGCCAGTCGAGGGCATTGGGCAGGGTGATCGGTTCATCGGGATACAGGGTCGGCAGCAGGATCAAATGCTCGATACTGCCCAGCTCGCACAGGATCCGCCGAACCTGCTCGCGCCGGTCGAAAACCTTGCCACCGTAGCGATAGCCATCCACCGCCAGCAGAACTTTTTGGGGGCCAACTGGCGCACCCGATCCAGCACGCCCTCCGCTCCGAAATCCGGCGAACAGCTGGCCCAGATCGCGCCAATGGCGGCACATGCGCACAGAGCGATCATCGTCTCGGGAACGTTGGGCAAGTAAGCCACCACCCGATCGCCCGGTACCACGCCCAGCTCGCGCAGGTACTTGGCCAGCTTGCGCACCTGACCTGCAAACTCCGCCCAGGGCAGGCCTTGCAGGGCGCAGGTCTCGCTGAGGTAGAGCAGCGCGTCGCCAGCCCGCTCGTTGCGCAAAATGTGTTCGGCAAAATTCAGCCGTGCACCTGGGAACCACTGTGCGCCCGGCATCGTACGTTGGCCGAGCACCGCCTGAGGAGGGCAGCTGGCCTGCACCTGGAAATGATCCCAGATGGATTGCCAGAAAGCGTCCAGATCGTTCACCGACCACTGCCAAAGCGCGGCGTAGTCAACAAAACTCAGGCCGCGCTCATGCTTGAGCCAATTCAGGTAACGGGTTAGGTAGGTGTGCTGGATATGCTCAGGGGAGGGTTGCCAAAGCCGTTGGCCCTGGACCACGTCGTTGAATGCAATTGTCACGATAAAAGACCTCTGACGTTATTGTTATTCGGGTCATGGGTGCTTATGCGTGGCGGACTGTAACGACAAATTGTACGTCGTACAATTAAGTGGTTTTGAGGTTGTGTTGCGTAATTTTTCAGCGACGTGCAGCCAAGGTTTCCAGGCCGCAGAGGATGGTATCGACATAGAACGCAAAGCTTTCATCCAGTGCCGCGTGTATACCGTTTTGCCAACGCAGGCTGAAACCGCGATTGCTCAGTTGAGCCATATTCTGCACAAGGGTAGGGTGTTGCTCGGCATCGACGCACTGCAGGCTTTCTTGCACTTGGCACTGCCACGCCTCGGTGTTGTCTGGCAGCGGCGCAAACTCCAGAGTGGTGAAGCCTGCCAGCGCGGCGATAAACGTGTTGTAGGCGCCCGCCAAGCGCGGGCCACTGAAACCGGCCTGTTGCAGCGCCGCCAATACACCTTCCACCAAGGTGAAATCGGTGCGGGTGTTGGACACCAATTGCGCACCCAGCAACGGCGCGATATTCGGGTGCTCATGCACCGCGTTGTGGCAGTTGACCATCGCCGCCCGCAGATAATCCTGCCAATGCTCTTGGGGAGCCGGTGCTACATGTTCCAGGACTTTGGCCAGCACCTCACCCAGCAGCAATTCGCGCGACGAGACGTACCAATAGATGGCCGTTGGATAAACCCCCAGGTCGTTTGCCAGGTTGCGCAGGCTGCATTTCTCCAGGCCATCGCGGTCGATCAGCGCCAATGCGGCGGCGACGATGACGTCCTTGTTCAGTGGGTTTTCGGACGCTTCGCCAGTGGCCTTCTTACGCCTGCCTCGCGGGTTCGCGGTTTTGCTGGTCATGGTGGTGGGTTCCGGTTGAGCGACGGCGAAAGGATAGCCGGTCGCCGATTCGCTGTCGCTCTCGCGGAACGTACGTCAGTCGGCAGTCAACACCCCTCCATAGCGGTCCACGAATGACTGCGTCGCCGTCACCAGGAGGGTCAGTTCCCGCTCCGTCAATGGCAAGCTCAACGCAAGTAGCCCACGGCGTGCGCTGTAAATGCCACATTCGAGCAGGTGAAAAAAGAACAAGTCCCGTAGGCTGTTTCGATCCGTTGGACTGTCTGCAGGCCGACGAATTGGCAAGGCTGTAGGATGCAGGTTCATCACCGAACCTTGCCCGGTAAATTGCATGGGCATGTGTGCCAGCACCTCGTTGAGTTGCCCGCGCAACAGATCGCCTCGGGCATTCAGTCTTATCGCCTCGGCGCGGGTATACACCTGCTCCAACCCCGCGATCCCCGCCGCCATGGTCAGCACATTGTTGTTGAAGGTGCCT
Source organism: Pseudomonas sp. GW821-FHT09C10 (assembly GCF_059418085.1). Classification (NCBI taxonomy): domain Bacteria; kingdom Pseudomonadati; phylum Pseudomonadota; class Gammaproteobacteria; order Pseudomonadales; family Pseudomonadaceae; genus Pseudomonas; species Pseudomonas sp. GW821-FHT09C10. Next base: position 246,133 of record NZ_JBWKPE010000006.1, on the reverse strand, counting down.
GCATGGGAGAGACTCCCCTGGCGCGGGTCGAATTGCGCCATGATGTCCCGTCGCCCGCCCAGCATCCCACACGGCATGCCGCCGCCCAGGTACTTGCCCAGGGTCATCAGGTCGGGCGTTACGCCGAGCTTTTCCTGCAAGCCGCCGGGGGCAAGGCGCGAGGTCATTACCTCATCGAAAATCAACAGCGCACCGTATGCCTGGCTCAACGCCCGCAACCCCTCGAGAAAACCGTCTTCGGCGCAGATACATCCGCCCGCGCCGAGCATCGGCTCCACCAGGATTGCGGCGCATTCGCCCGGATGCTCTGCCAGCAAACGCTCGACGCTGCACAAATCGTTGTAGTCGGCCATGTGCATCCGGTGCGGCACATTCATCTTCGTGGCCGGCCCGGCGAAGCTCAGCACGCCGCCGTGATAACCGCCGTTAAACGCTATGATTGCTTCGCGTCCCGTGTAGGCTTTTGCCGCCGCCAGCGCGAGTAAATTTGCTTCGGTGCCGGAATTGGTAAAGCGCGTCTGCTCGATACAGCCGAAACGCTCCACAATCAATGTCGCCAGGCGTGCCTCCAACTCATTGTGAGCACTGAGGTTAAGCCCGTTCGCCATTGCCTTGGTCAGCGCGTGGGTGATCACCGGATGGGAGTGTCCATACAGCGCTGCGGTGTACTCGGCCAAAAAGTCGATATAGCAATGACCGTCCACGTCGTCGAGAAAGCAGCCTTTCCCAGCCGACATCACCAATGGAAAGGGTTCATAAAACAGTACCGAGCGCGTGTTGCCGCCGGGCATCACCCGCGCCGCCCATTCCAACTGGCGTGCGCTGTTTGGGTTGGCACGGATGTAACGCTCAATGCAGTGGTCCAGCACACGGCTATCAGGCGCCCAAGACATCGTTCACCTCCGTCGTTGCAGAAGGTTTCGGATACACCAGCAACAGCAGCGCAAACCAGGCCGACGCCACATAGAACGCCGCTCGCGTCTCCGGATCGCGAATCACCAACACCGTCAGCACACCAAGAAAACCCAACACCACCACGCTGCTGACCCGGGCCCAGGGCAAGCGATATGCCACCTCCGGCGCTTCACCCCGTTGCACCTTGCGCCGATACGCCATGTGCGATGTGATGATCACCGCCCACACCCAAATCAGCAGGCCCAGTATCCCAGTGATCAGCAGGCTGAAAATGCTCTCCGGTATCAAGTAATTCAGCAGTACCCCCACCAGCAGAATGGCTGTCGACACCATCAGGCAACGCGCTGGCACTTGTCGCGGGCTCAACACCTGCAGCTGGCGCGGCGCCTGTTGAATGTGCGACAAAGCAAACAACATGCGGCTGGTCGCAAACAACCCGGTATTGCACGACGACGCCAGCGCACTGATCACCACGAAATTGATGAGGCCCGCCGCCACCCCCAGGCCAATGCTGTCGAACACCATCACGAACGGGCTTTGCGACGTATCAATCTGATTCCAGGGGTAGAGCGCCATGATCACCGCAGTCGACCCCAGATAGAAAATCGCCATCCGCCAAATGATGCTATTGATCGCCCGTGGCAACGTACGCTGCGGCTCGGCCGTCTCCGCCGCTACCAGGCCAATCACCTCAACCCCGGCAAACGTAAACGCCGCCACGGGAATCGCGTACCAGAAACCACTCCAGCCATTCGGAAAAAAGCCATCGTGGCGCCACAGGTTGGTGACGGAAGGTGTCGTCTGTGTCGATGTCTCCAACCCAAACACCAGAATCACCAGCCCCGCGCCGATCAGCCCGACAATCGTCAACACCTTGATCAACGCCAGCCAGAACTCCACCTCGCCAAACGTGCGCACCGCAAACAAATTGATCACCATCAGCACGCCCGTGGTGACCAACGCCGGAATCCACTGCGGCAATTCCGGGAACCAGTACTTCATCAACAGACCGATCCCCGTTACCTCCAACACCCCCACCAGGATCCAGATCATCCAATACGACCACCCCGTGATAAACGCCACCCGCGGCCCTAAAAACTCCTCCGCATACGTCGCAAACGACCCACTGCCGGGCCGATACAACGACAACTCCCCCAGCGCCCGCGCAATCAAATAAATCATCCCTCCACACAACGCATACGCCAGCAACAATGCCGGTCCCGCCGTGGCAATCGCCTTGCCCGACCCCAAAAACAAACCGGCCCCGATAATCCCGCCGATAGCGATCAACATGACATGGCGCTCCTTCAGTGATCGCGCCAAGCCGTGGTTGGATGGGTGAAACCTCATAGTGGACATCCGCATTCCTCAAGCTGCGTTTGCAGCGGTAGTGGGTGGTAGACCGGCTGGATGCCGGATTTATTGTACGGTGTTCAATAAGCAGGTTTTGGGCCAGCGGAGGAGGGAGGCGGGGAATTAGGGGTTAAACGGCTTGTTTAGATATGGATGTAGGACGTTTCATTTTGGGTTTATGGGATGGGGGGAGCGCAGGAAGATGTCACCTGGGAACACAGGTGTGCGGGAGGGGAACACGGGGAGTGTGGTGTGATTTTCAAGGCCAGCAGGGCGGATCGCTTTCATTTGCAGGACGTTTCCGAGAGAATCCCCAGCGCATTGCGCCAGCGGAATGCGTGACTAGGCTGCGGATCGTCACTGCCTATTCAGTGATCGGGTTTAGTCGCCCGGACCTCGCTAGGCGCAAGCGCCATCTCAAAGACATGTGTCTTCTCACCTGCACTTTATGGTGGCTGTGCGCAGGGCACCCTCGGGTGCGCCGCAGAGAGCGGTGATGCATTTGGTGGAGATGGTGGCGGATCTGGCTGTGGAGTGTTTGCAGTCCGCGTAAGGCGACTGAGAGAAGGGCAGGGTATAGCAACCCGCTTTTGATTACTCAATTGTCCAATAGCTGTTGGACAGTTGTGGGGACTGTCAGATATTAAAAAGCCGGCTTGTGGCCGGCTTCTCGCTGACTGCCTCAGCTTGTTTTTGACAAACCTCAGCAGCCTTCAAATCGCTCAGCCCACATTGCGTCGGGCTGAATAGTAGGGGCATCCGCGGGAAATCCTCCGCATCGCCGAGCAGGGTGGATCGCGCAACGCAACCCCCTGCCAAATGTGCGGCGCATGATACCCACATTCACTTCAGTTGCCCACCTCCGGATCCGATTTAGAGCCTTCCCAGCCCAAAAGATGCTCATCCAGCGGCACGGGTGGGCGGCGGTTATTCAGGGTGGACCACCAGAACACCCACCCCACGATCTGGAAGTTCTGCTCAAACCGTTGTTCGTGGCTCAGGTATTCGTCCGGATGTTCACCGGCATTGTGGCTGCGCATGCGCAAGCCACCCCCTGGGCGGTTGTAGAGGTATTTGATGCGTAGCATTCCATCGTGTTCGACGGCGTAGATTTCGCCGTCGATGATTTGGGTGCGGCCTTTGTCGATGGCGAGCGTGGCGCCTTGTTGGATGATGTCGATCATGCTGTTGTCGACCATGTAGGCGCCCAGCGCGCGGTCGGGGTTGACGTTGAGGGTTTCGAGGGTGTGCAGGGAGACGCGGATGCGTTCGGTTGAGGTGAAGGTGGGGTGGAGGGGGATTTCCACGTCGATTTTTTCCGGGCGGCAGGCGGGGCCTGTGAGGTATTTGCCAGTTTCTTCGCGGGTGAGGAGTCCTTTCCTGGTGCCGGGGCCTTCCAGCAGGAAGTTGGCCGGTGGGTGTTTGGGGCCTTCGCCGGTGCGTAGCCAACGGCTGGAGATGCATAGCAGTTCTGCGATCTCGTTGAGTCGGCCCATGGGTACACCGCGTTTGAACCAGTTGTTCACGTGTTGAGGTGTGACACCACGGTTCTTGGCGAAGTCGGAAGCGGAAAGATGAACTTCCCGTAATAGCGCTTTTAAGCGATCACCTGATGTATTCATAAACGCAGAGTTTACTGGCCGGAAAAATACATCAAATAAACCATGCGTTGAGTTGGGTCTGTAGGTTTTTGCTTAGTTGTAGCTTGGCGCTTCGGATTTTAATGGTGATTAAACTAAGTCTATAAAATATTGAACTTGTCGTTTAATTTTTCCCACAAAAAAAGCCCCGAATAATCGGGGCTTTTTCAATTGCCGAGGCAATGAGTAGCAGGTATCAGTCTTTGTAGGCAGCGACCGACTTCATGATTTCGGCGCGGGCGGCGTCTGCGTTGCCCCAACCGTCGATCTTCACCCATTTGCCTTTTTCGAGGTCTTTGTAGTTCTCGAAGAAGTGCTTGATCTGTTCCAGCAGCAGTGGCGGCAAGTCGGTGTATTCCTTCACGTCCACGTACAGCTGGGACAGCTTGTCGTGTGGCACGGCGATCACTTTGGCATCGCCACCGCCGTCGTCGGTCATGTTCAGGATGCCGACTGGGCGAGCGCGGATGACCGAGCCTGGGGTAACCGGGTAAGGGGTTACGACCAGCACGTCGAGGGGGTCGCCGTCGTCGGCCAGGGTGTTCGGGATAAAACCGTAGTTGGCCGGGTAGAACATCGGGGTGGCCATGAAACGGTCAACGAACAGGCAGTCGCTGTCTTTGTCGATTTCGTATTTGATCGGCGCGTGGTTGGCCGGAATCTCGATGGCGACGTAGATGTCGTTCGGCAGGTCTTTGCCAGCCGGAATCTTGCTGTAGCTCATTGGGCGTTGCCCCCGTAGTTGGCCATATGACATGGCCGGATTGGCCTAAAAGTGGCGGCGATTATAGGCATATTCTGACGGCGATGCCATGCGCCAGACGTCGTACGGTCATTCGCCTTGTGGCTGATAACGCGGGTCGTGCGCTTGCAGTCGGGTCAGGCGGGCCAAGGGATCCTGGCGGTAAAAGCGGCTGAGTTGGGCGTACACCTGTGGATAACTGTTGACGAGTAAATCCGGGGCACTGAAAAAATATTCGCTGGTGACGGCAAAGAACTCCGCCGGGTTTTCCGCCGCGTACGGGTCTATCTCCGTCTCGGCGTCGGGGTTGGCGTCCAGCTGGCGATTGAGGTCGTCATAAGCACCCTGCATCACGCTGGCCCACTCCTGCACGCGCATGTCGTGGTGCAGCGGCGGCAGGCCGTTGGCGTCGCCGTTGAGCATGTCCAGCTTGTGGGCCAGTTCGTGGATCACCAGGTTGTAGCCTTCCCACTGACCGCTGGCCAGTACGCCGGGCCAGGCAAGAATCACCGGGCCTTGCTGCCAGGCCTCGCCGCTGTGTTCGCCGTCCCACTCGTGTTCGATGCCGCTGCTGTCGCGATGGCGCTGGGGGCTGAGGAAGTCGTCGGGGTACAGCACGATTTCATGGAAGCCCTGGTACCAGTCGAGGTCGCCCAGGTTCATCAGCGGCAATTGCGCCTGGGCGGCGAGCAGCAGGCGTTGTTCCTGGTGCAGCTCGACGCCGGGCAGGGCGGTGAGGTGTTTTTCGGCGAGGAACACCACACAGGCTTCGCGCAGCCACTGATCCTGCTCGGCACTGATGCCGTCGAGGAGGGTCAGGTGGTGGCGCACCCGCTGCCAGGTGTCATCGGCAATCGGGTGCTTGGCCAGCAGGCGCCGGCGCCGCCAGGCACTGAGGGACCACATGCCGGGTTACTGCGACTTGGCTTCTGAAGACGTGCGACCAAAGCGGCTGCGGAACACGCCAATGATCATCGGCACCAGCGACAGCAGGATGATGAACACCACCAGCAGCGAGAGGTTTTTCTTGATAAATGGCACGTTGCCGAAGAAATAGCCCAGGGTCACCAGGCCGCCGACCCAGAGGATGGTGCCCAGCACGCTGAAACCGAAGAACCGTGCATAGGGCATTTTCGCGATGCCGGCGACGAACGGCGCAAAGGTGCGCAGGATCGGCAGGAAGCGCGCTAGGGTCACGGTTTTGCCGCCGTGCCTGTCGTAGAAATCGTGGGTCTTTTGCAGGTAGTCGCGGCGGAAGATTTTCGAGTTCGGGTTGCTGAACAGGCGTTCTCCCGCCGTTCGCCCGATCACGTAATTGGTACTGTCACCGAGGATTGCCGCCAGCATCAGCAGCCCGCCCAGCAATACCGGGTCCATGCCACCGCCTGCTGCCACGGCGCCGGCGATAAACAGCAGCGAATCACCCGGCAGGAACGGCATGACCACCAGGCCGGTTTCGCAAAAGATAACCAGGAACAGAATGGCGTATATCCACGGACCATAATTGGTTACCAGCATGTCGAGGTACACGTCGAGATGCAGGATAAGGTCGAGCGGGTTGAAATCCATGGATGGCACCTGTGTGAACGGCCCGACTCGGCAGGCCTGTGCGGAAGCTCGGGTAATAAGGCTACACGTGTATGTAGTGTTTCTTACAACCCTGAAAGGTCCGCATTATACGGATTGAGAGGTGAAAAGCCTGTTGGTTTTGTAGCGGGGGATGTCGTGGCGTGAGGTCTGAAGATCGCCAGAAACTCAATGTGGAAGCGGGCTTGCTCGCGAAAGCGGTGGGTCAGTTATAAATAGTCTGACTGACCAGCCGCCATCGGGGGCAAGCCCCCTCCCACAAGGTGTCCATGCTGTCAGGGCGTCAGTCTTCGCTGATCGGCAAGGTGTAGTTCTTGAACTCGGTGTCTTCACGAAACCCGATGGACTCGTACGTCTTCTGCGCCACTTGGTTGTCACTGCTGGTCGATACCCGCAGCCGCACCGCGTGGGTTTCCTTGGCCATTTTCTTCGCCGTGCGCATCAGGTTATCCGCCACCAGTTGCCGGCGCGCGTCTTCGGCCACATAGATGTCGTTGAGGATCCACACGCGTTTAAGCGACAGCGAGGAAAAGCTCGGGTAAAGCTGGCAAAACCCGAGCACGCGTTTGTCGTCGTCATCGGCGAGGGCCAGGTAGATCACCGACTCCTTGCGGCGCAGGCGCTTTTCCAGGAAGGCCCGTGACGAATCCGGAAAGGGCAGGGCCCCGTAGAACTCGCGGTACTTGACGAACAACGGGGTCAACAGGTCCAGGTGTTCCAGGGTCGCTTGAGTAATCCGCATGCCAGGCCTCAACTTCCAAATGGGGTATGACCACACGAGCGGCCGTGACTTGATGCTGCCTAAAGGCGCGAAAAAGCGCAATCGTGCCGGGATCAGTCGGTGGGTGGGCTGAGCAGGAAATTGCCCTTCATCAGGTCCGGATCGTCGGATTCAAGGGTCTGAACCTGCGCCTCGTCCTTCAGATTGACCCCCGACAGTTGCCGGCGACACGCCTCTCTCATCAAGTACAGCAGGCGATGGGCCGCCATGCCATAGCTCAGGCCTTCCAGGCGTACATTGGAAATGCAGTTGCGATAGGCATCGGTGAGGCCGACCTTGGGGTTATAGGTGAAGTACAGGCCCAGGCTATCCGGCGAACTGAGCCCCGGCCGTTCACCGATGAGGATCACCACCATCTTGGCGCCGAGCAGTTGCCCGATTTCATCCGCGACCGCCACGCGGCCTTGTTCCACCAGGATCACCGGCGACAAGGACCACCCTTCGGCGTGGGTCTGTTCTTCCATGCGCGTCAGAAATGGCAGCGTATGTTTATGCACTGCCAGCGCCGACAGACCGTCCGCCACCACGACTGCCAGGTCCATGCCGCCCGGATGCGCAGCCGCGTAATCCCGCAGGCGCTGGGCCGACTCGTCACTCAGGCGCCGCCCCAGATCCGGACGTTGCAGGTAGCTGTGCCGGTCGGTTGCGGCACTGTGCAGCAACAGGCTATCGCGCCCACGCTCGGCCAACTGACTGCTCAGGCCGGCATGGTCGAAGGGCAGGTGCACCGCGTCCCGTGCCTGGGCGTGGGCAAATTGGAAATCAAGTTGGGCGTTGGTGGGAATGCTGGTGCCGGTGCGGCCCAGGGCAATTCGCGCCGGGGTCAGGCGGCGCAGTTCCAGCCACGGGTTTTCAGGCAGGTCGAGTTGCACAGGCGGCTCCTTCATCCCAATTGCGCCAGGGCGTGGCGAAACGCCGGTGGCAGGCTGTTGCCGAAGCGCACCTTGCCGTCGGCTTGCGTAAAGATGCCCATTTTGGCCAGCCACTGTTCAAACTCCGGCGCCGGTTTTAAACCCAATGTCTGGCGAGCGTACAAGGCGTCGTGGAACGAGGTGGTCTGGTAGTTGAGCATGATGTCGTCGGAGCCGGGGATGCCCATGATGAAGTTGATCCCGGCAACACCCAGCAGGGTCAGCAGGGTGTCCATGTCGTCCTGATCGGCTTCGGCGTGGTTGGTGTAGCAGATGTCGCAGCCCATGGGCACGCCCAGCAGCTTGCCGCAGAAGTGGTCTTCAAGGCCGGCGCGGATGATCTGCTTGCCGTTGTACAGGTACTCGGGGCCGATAAAGCCGACCACGGTGTTGACCAGAAACGGCTTGAAATGGCGGGCCACCGCATAGGCGCGGGTTTCGCAGGTTTGCTGGTCGACGCCAAAATGCGCGTTGGCCGACAAGGCGCTGCCCTGGCCGGTTTCGAAATACATCAGGTTCTGGCCCAGGGTGCCCCGGTTCAGGCTCAAGCCCGCCTCGTAACCTTCCTGCAGCACGCTCAGGCTGATGCCGAAACTGGCATTGGCCGCCTCGGTGCCGGCAATCGACTGGAACACCAGGTCCAGCGGCACGCCGCGGTTGATGGCTTCGATGGAAGTGGTGACGTGGGTCAGCACACAGGCCTGGGTGGGGATTTCGTAGCGCTGGATGATCGCATCGAGCATCTCCAGCATGGCGCAGATCGAGGCGATGCTGTCGGTGGCCGGGTTGATGCCGATCATGGCGTCGCCGTTGCCGTAAAGCAGGCCATCGAGAATGCTCGCAGCGATGCCCGCCGGTTCGTCGGTCGGGTGGTTGGGTTGCAGGCGGGTCGACAGGCGCCCACGCAGGCCCAGGGTGCCGCGAAACCGGGTAACCACTCGGATCTTCTGCGCCACCAGGACCAGGTCCTGCACGCGCATGATCTTGGATACGGCCGCGGCCATTTCCGGTGTCAGCCCCGGCGCCAATGCGCGTAGGGATTGTTCATCGGCGGCGTCGCTGAGCAGCCAGTCGCGCAGGCCGCCGACGGTCAGGTGGCTGACCACGGCGAAAGCCTGCTTGTCGTGGGTGTCGATGATCAGCCGCGTGACTTCATCGCTTTCATAGGGGATCAGCGCTTCTTCGAGGAAGTGCTTGAGCGGAATATTGGCCAAGGCCATTTGTGCCGCCACCCGCTCACCGTCGTTCTGCGCGGCGACGCCGGCGAGAAAGTCCCCGGAGCGCGCGGGGCTGGCCTTGGCCATCACGTCCTTGAGGCTGTCGAAGCGGTAGGTCTGTGCACCCACCGCGTGGGAAAAGCTTGCCATACAGTGTCTCCTTGACGACGCGGGCAGGAGAGGAACCCGCGTCGAGGTTTACGGCAGTTAGTGCAAGGCGGCCTCTGCGGCCTGGATCGCGGCGAATTCTTCTTCGGGCGTGCCTGCTACCAAGTGATGCCGGCTGTAGAAAGCAAAGTAAGCAATTAATACTCCATAGATGATCGCGGCGCCAATCACCACCCGCGGATCCACCAAAAAGCCCGCAACGACGGCCACGCAGGCCAGTACCAGGGCGACACCGGAGGTGAAGATGCCGCCCGGCGTGCGATAAGGCCGGTCCATTTTGGGGCGACGGATGCGCAGGGTAATGTGCGCGGCCATCATCAGCACGTAGGAAATGGTCGCGCCAAACACCGCCACCAGGATCAACAAGTCCCCCTGGCCGGTCAGCGACAGGCCGAAGCCGATAATCCCGGGGATCACCAGCGCCAGTACCGGGGCCTTGCTCTTATTGGTCTGGGACAGTTTGCGCGGTAGGTAGCCGGCACGGGACAAGGCGAAGATCTGCCGCGAATAGGCGTAGATAATCGAGAAAAAGCTCGCGATCAAGCCGGCCAGGCCGACCAGGTTGACGAAACTGCCCATCCAGGTCGAACCGCCATAGGACAGCGCCAGCGCTTCCACCAGCGGGTTACCGGATTTGACCAGTGCGTAAGTGCCCGCGCCGCCCGGTGCGATCACCAGGATCAACAGGGCAAAGCTGGTCAGCACCACAATGGCGCCGATCAGGCCCCGGGGCAGGTCGCGCTTGGGGTTCTTGGTTTCTTCGGCGGCCAGCGGCACGCCCTCTACGGCGAGGAAAAACCAGATCGCATAGGGGATCGCCGCCCACACGCCAACATAGCCAAATGGCAGGAAGGTGCTGGCGCCCTTGGCCTCGGTCACCGGAATATCCAGCAGGTTGGCGACATTGAAGTGCGGCACCATCGACACCAGGAACACGCCCAGCGCAATCGCGGCGATGGCGGTGATCACGAACATCAGCTTCAAGGCTTCGCCGACGCCAAAGATATGGATGCCGATAAAGATGATGTAGAACGCCAGGTAAATCATCCAGCCGCCGATGCCGAACAGCGACTCGCAATAGGCGCCGATAAACACCGCGATGGCGGCGGGGGCGATGGCGTATTCGATCAGGATGGCGGTGCCCGTCAGGAACCCGCCCCAGGGCCCGAAGGCACTGCGGGCAAAACCGTAGCCACCGCCGGCGGTGGGGATCATGGAAGACAGTTCGGCCAGGGAAAAGCACATGCACAGGTACATGGTGGCCATCAGCAATGTGGCGAGGAACATCCCACCCCAGCCACCCTGGGCCAGGCCGAAGTTCCAGCCGGCGTAGTCGCCGGAGATGACGTAGGCAACGCCAAGGCCAACCAGCAGGACCCAGCCGGCGGCGCCTTTTTTCAGTTCGCGTTGTTGGAAGTATTGGGAGTCGACTTTTTCGAAGTCGACAGAAGATCCAGTCGGTTCGCTAGGCATGGGAAAGTACCTTTCATTGTTATTGTTTTTTAACTCGGCCTCTGTGTGCCGAATGCAATTGGCAAGTACTTGTGGAGAGCTAAGTGTGGGAGAGGGCAAGCCCCTCCCACATTTGAGTGCATTTCAACTGTGGGAGGGGTTAGTTAGAAGAAGCCCAACGGATTAATGTCGTAGCTCACCAGCAGGTTCTTGGTCTGCTGGTAGTGATCCAGCATCATCTTGTGGGTCTCACGGCCCACGCCGGACTTCTTGTAACCGCCAAACGCGGCATGCGCCGGGTACAGGTGGTAGCAGTTGGTCCACACGCGGCCCGCCTTGATCGCGCGGCCCATGCGGTAGGCGCGGTTGATGTCGCGGGTCCACACACCGGCGCCCAGGCCGAACTCGGTGTCGTTGGCAATCGCCAGGGCTTCGGCTTCGTCCTTGAAGGTGGTGATGCTCACCACCGGGCCGAAGATTTCTTCCTGGAACACGCGCATTTCATTGGTGCCCTTGAGCAGGGTCGGCTGGATGTAATAGCCGCCAGCCATATCGCCGGTGAGCTGCTCGACCTTGCCGCCGGTGAGCAATTGCGCGCCTTCGCCCTTGGCGATTTCCAGGTAGGACAGGATCTTGTCGAACTGCTGCTCGGACGCCTGGGCGCCGACCATGGTGTCGGTGTCCAGCGGGTCGCCGCGCTTGATCTGCTCGACTTTCTTCATCACTGCTTTCATGAAATCGTCGTAGATCGACTCTTCCACCAGCGCGCGGGATGGGCAGGTGCACACTTCGCCCTGGTTGAAGAACGCCAGCACCAGGCCTTCGGCGGCTTTCTCGATGAACGACGGTTCGGCTTTCATGATGTCGGCGAAGAAGATGTTCGGCGACTTGCCGCCCAGCTCGACGGTCGACGGAATGATGTTCTCGGCCGCCGCATGCATGATGTGCGAGCCCACCGGGGTGGAGCCGGTGAAGGCGATCTTGGCGATGCGCTTGCTGGTGGCCAGGGCTTCGCCGGCCTCCTTGCCGAAGCCGTGCACCACGTTCAGCACGCCCGGTGGCAGCAGGTCGCCGATGACTTCCAGCAGCACGTTGATGCCCAGCGGTGTTTGCTCGGCAGGCTTGAGCACCACGCAGTTGCCGGCGGCCAGGGCCGGGGCGAGTTTCCACGCGGCCATCAGCAGCGGGAAGTTCCACGGGATGATCTGGCCGACCACGCCCAGCGGCTCGTGGAAGTGATAGGACGCGGTGTGTTCGTTGATCTCGGCGCTGGTGCCTTCCTGGGCGCGGATGCAACCGGCGAAGTAGCGGAAGTGGTCGGCGGCCAGCGGGATGTCGGCGTTGAGGGTTTCACGCACGGCCTTGCCGTTGTCCCAGGTTTCGGTGATGGCCAGCAGTTCGAGGTTCTGTTCGATGCGGTCGGCAATTTTCAGCAGCACCAGCGAGCGGTCCTGGGCCGAGGTCTTGCCCCAGGCGTCAGCGGCAGCGTGGGCGGCGTCCAGCGCCTTGTCGATGTCTTTGGCAGTGGAGCGCGGGAATTCGGCGATAGGCTTCCCGTTGACCGGCGAGGTGTTGGTGAAATAGTTGCCATCGACCGGGGCAACGAATTCGCCACCAATGTAGTTGCCGTACTTGGCCTTGAACGAAACGATCGCGCCTTCAGTACCGGGGTGTGCGTAACGCATGGTGGGTATCTCCTGGCTTTTATGTTTATTGGAGTGCAGCGCGCAAGCGCTTGATAAAGCGTAGAGCAAAGGTTGGGCCACTGCTTTGCAGGCCAGGAAAATCAAGGGCTTGGGGTTTGTTGCAAGGCATTGCTGTGACACGGGTGGTACAGGCGCTGTGACAGTTTGTGCCATAAACGGTACAGGCCGTGACCGGCGAGTCGGTCCGGGATTGCATTGGCTGGGTGCCTGGGGGATGCTGGGGGCTCTCACGCAGGGAGAATAATAAGAACATGCACAACGATCATTTCAGTCGCCATGCCCAGCAAGTCCTCACTGTGGCCCGTGGGCGCGACCCGTCGAGTGACCCGTCCATCGCCCGATCCTGGCTGCGCTGCCTGGAGGACTACCACCTCGATCCTGCCCAGACCATCGCCCCTACGGTGCTTGAGCACGGCCGTCTGCTGGAAAGCCGCGAGCGCCTGCAACAGGTGCTGCATATCGCCGGCAGCGAGATGAACAGCCTGCACCAGCAGCTGTCGGGCGCGGGCCATGCGGTGCTGCTGACCGATGCCCGTGGGGTGATCCTCAACTGTGTCACGGCGCCGTCCGAGCGCAAGATTTTCGAACGCGCCGGGTTGTGGCTCGGTGCCGATTGGAGCGAAGCGTGCGAGGGCACCAACGGCATCGGCACCTGCCTGGTGGAACGCCAGTCGTTGACCATTCATCGCGATGAACATTTTCGTGGGCGCCACACCGGGCTGACCTGTTCGGCGAGCCCGGTGTTCGACCCCCACGGCGACCTCTTGGCGGTGCTGGACGTGTCGTCGGCCCGGGAGGAGGTGTCGCGCCAGAGCCAGTTCCACACCATGGCGCTGGTCAACCTGTCGGCGAAGATGATCGAGAGTTGCTACTTCCTGCGTCACTTCGAAAACCATTGGCTGCTGCGCTTTCACCTGCAGGCCGAGTCGGTGGGCCTGTTCAGCGAAGGGTTGTTGGCGTTTGACGGCGAAGGGCGGATATGTGCCGTCAACCAGAGCGCACTCAACCTGCTGGGGCAGGTGCGTGGCGGGTTGCTGGGGCAACCGGTGGAGGCGTTGTTCGAGTGTTCCCTGGACCAACTGCTCGGTCGCGCCAGTGCCAATGCCACCGCCAGTTGGCCATTGCGCACGCGGGATGGCCGGCACTTGTTCGCGGCCTTGCGTGGTCAATCACGCAGTGTGCCCGCGCCCATCGCCAAGCCTGAGCCCGTGCGCCTGGCCGGTATCTGCCTCGGCGACCCGGCGCTGCAGAGCGACTTCCGCAAAGCGCTGCGGGTATTCGAGCGCGATGTGCCCTTGCTGATCAACGGCGAAACCGGCTCCGGCAAAGAGGCCTTCGCCAAGGCGGTGCATCACGCCAGCCAGCGTGCCGACAAGGCGTTCGTTGCCCTCAACTGCGCCGCCATCCCGGAAAGCCTGATCGAAAGCGAGCTGTTCGGCTATCGCGGCGGCAGCTTTACCGGCGCGCGCAAGGACGGCATGCAGGGTAAGTTGCAGCAGGCTGACGGCGGTACGCTGTTCCTCGATGAAATCGGCGATATGCCGTTGGCGCTGCAGACGCGCCTGTTAAGGGTGCTGGAGGACCGCATGGTGGTGCCCATCGGCGGCGAGCCCCAGGCGGTTGATGTCAGAATTATCAGCGCGACTCACCGGAATTTGCTGGAGCGCGTGCAGGACGGAAGTTTTCGGGAAGACCTGTATTACCGCCTCAACGGCCTGGAAGTCGGTTTGCCAGCGTTGCGTGAACGCAGCGATAAGCCTCAGTTGCTGGATTTCCTGCTGGCGCAGGAGGCGGGCGGCCAGAGCATAAAACTCGACCCGGCGGCGCGTTCGGCGCTGCTGACCTACCCCTGGCCCGGCAACGTCCGGCAACTGCGCACGGTGTTGCGTACGCTGGCGGCGCTGTGCGACGACGGGCGGGTCGGCCTTGAGGATTTGCCCGCGTTGATTCGCCAGGCACGGCCGCAAGCAGTGGCCGAGGCCAGGCTTGCAGAGTCGCCCCTGGGCGACGCCGAGCGACTCGCCCTGCTCACGGCCCTGGAGCAACAACGCTGGCACATGACCCATACGGCGGAGCAGCTGGGTGTCAGCCGTAACACGCTGTATAGAAAGCTGCGCCGGCACGGCATTGCACGGGCGGCTCCATAGATCGGTCCTACAGCTAAAGAGTGCGATTTTCGCCCCCCTGCGCTAACCTGCCTCGATGTTTACGAGGTCGACTATGCACATTCATATTCTTGGTATTTGCGGCACCTTCATGGGTTCGATGGCGGTTCTGGCCAAAGAACTGGGCCATCACGTAACGGGCTCCGATGCCAATGTTTACCCACCCATGAGCACGCAACTCGAGGCCCAGGGCATTGAGCTGACCCAGGGTTACGACCCGGCGCAATTCGACCCGGTGCCGGACCTGGTGGTGATCGGCAATGCCATGTCCCGGGGCAATCCGGCTGTCGAATACGTGCTCAACAAAGGCTTGCCTTACGTGTCCGGTCCACAGTGGCTGGCCGACCATGTGTTGCAAGGTCGCTGGGTATTGGCCGTTGCCGGCACCCACGGCAAGACCACCACCAGCAGCATGCTCGCCTGGGTGCTGGAACACGCGGGCATGAGCCCGGGCTTCCTGATCGGCGGCGTGCCGCAGAACTTCTCGGTGTCGGCGCGCTTGGGGGATACGCCGTTCTTCGTGATCGAAGCCGACGAGTACGACAGTGCGTTCTTCGACAAGCGCTCCAAATTCGTCCACTACCGTCCGCGCACCGCGATCCTCAACAACCTTGAGTTCGATCACGCCGACATCTTCCCCGACCTGGCGGCCATCGAGCGCCAGTTCCACCATTTGGTACGCACCATTCCGAGCGAAGGCCTGGTCATCCACCCGACCACCGAGCCGGCCTTGCAACGCGTGATCGAGATGGGCTGCTGGACCCCGGTGCAAACCACCGGCGCGGGTGGGCAATGGCAGGTCAAGTTGCTCAGTGAAGACGGTTCCCGGTTTGAAGTGCTGTTTGAAGGCGAGGCCCAAGGCATCGTCGAGTGGGACATGACTGGCCAGCACAACGTCGCCAATGCCTTGGTCACCCTGGCGGCCGCGCGGCATGTGGGCGTGGTGCCGTCCATGGGCATTGCTGCGTTGAGCGCATTCAAGAGCGTGAAGCGCCGTATGGAAAAGGTCGCCGACGTGAATGGGATTACCATCTACGACGACTTTGCCCACCATCCAACGGCCATTGCCACCACCCTCGACGGCCTGCGCAAACGCGTTGGCGATGCCCCGATCATTGCGATTGTCGAGCCGCGCTCAAACTCCATGAAGCTCGGCGCACACCGCGACGGCCTGCCGGAAAGCGTTAACGATGCCGACCAGGTGGTGTGGTATGCCCCTGCCAACCTGGGCTGGGACCTGCCGGCGATTGCGGCGCAGTGCACGGTGCCGTCGAAAGTCTGTGACTCCATCGAGGGCATCATTGCGTTCGTCAAGCACCAGGCCAAGCCTGGCACCCATGTGGTGGTGATGAGCAACGGCGGCTTCGGCGGCTTGCACGGCAAACTGGCCGAGGCCCTGAAATGAGTGGCCCGGAGCGCGTCACCCTGGCGATGACCGGCGCATCCGGCGCGCCCTATGGCTTGCGCCTGCTCGATTGCCTGGTGCGTGAAGACCGTGAGGTGCACTTTCTGATCTCCAAGGCCGCGCAGTTGGTGATGGCCACCGAGACTGATGTCGCGCTGCCAGCCAAGGTGCAGATGATGCAAGCCTTCCTCACCGAGTACACCGGTGCGGCGGCGGGGCAGATCAAGGTCTACGGCAAGGAAGACTGGATGTCGCCGGTGGCTTCGGGCTCCGGTGCGCCGGCGGCAATGGTCGTGGTGCCGTGCTCCACCGGTACGCTGTCGGCGATTGCCACCGGCGCTTGCAACAACCTGATCGAACGCGCCGCCGACGTGACGCTGAAGGAGCGCCGCCAGTTGATCCTCGTGCCGCGTGAGGCGCCGTACTCGAGCATTCATCTGGAGCACATGCTCAAGCTGTCGAACCTGGGGGTGACCATCCTGCCAGCGTCGCCCGGCTTCTATCACCAGCCGCAGACCATCGATGACCTGGTGGATTTCGTGGTGGCGCGCATTCTCAACCTGTTGAATATCCCCCAGGACATGCTGCCGCGTTGGGGCGAACACCATTTGAGCAGCGATGAATAAGGCGCTGTTGGTGATACTGGCGCTGCAACTGGCCGGCTGCGCCACCGCGCGGACCCTGGACGCCGCGCAGCCCGGCGCGCCGGTGGTGTATGCCGGCACGCGATTGGATTTGTATGCAATGAACGGAGGCTGCTGTGCCAAGGACCGGTTCGGTGCCGAGGCGCCCAGCTATCCCGGCGTCGACCTGCCGGCCAGCGCGTTGCTCGACACGCTTTTATTGCCGCTGTCAGTGTTGACGGTGCTCGGTGTGGGATTTAACGCCACGGGCGGGCTCTAGCGCTGACCTGGGCACCACAAAACTAATGTGGGAGGCCTTACTTACCGAGCTTGCGCAGTTCGTCCGACTCCACCACCCGCACCCCGTCCTGCTCTTCCAGCGCCAGGCGCCACATGGCCCGGGCCAGTTCGCAGACTTCAATGCCGTGGTATTTCCCCGGAATCAACCGTGACAGCGGCCCGGCCAGTTGCTCGGCCAAGCGGGGCTCCAGCCGTTCCCCCAGCAGCAACGAAGGCCGCACGATGGTCAGTTGCGGCCAGTCCTGCGCCTTGAGTGCCTGTTCCATTTCCCCTTTGACCCGGTTGTAGAACACCGAGGATTTCGGGTCGGCGCCAATCGCACTGATCACGATCAGGTGCCGCGCGCCCATCTCCCGCGCGCGCTTGGCAAAGGCCACGACCATATCCAGGTCGACGGCACGAAAAGCTTCTTCCGAACCGGCTTTCTTGATGGTGGTACCCAGGCAGCAGAAGGCAATATCCACCTGGCCGCTCAGTTGCGGCAGGAACACCGCCGGGTCGCCCACCGGGTTTTCCAAGTGCGGATGCTCGGCCAGCGGCTTGCGGCTGGGCGCCAGCACGCGGGTCACGGTGGGTTCGTTGAGCAGGCGGTCGAGCAGGTGTTCGCCGGTCAGGCCAGAGGCGCCAGCGAGCAGGATATGCTGAGGTGTCAGGTACATGGTGTTTCCCCCTCGTTACACGTTACAGCTTAGTTGCCTTTGGCTTCCTTGCTATTCATTGAGACGCTTTCCAGCGCCTTTCGTGCCTGCTGTTTGCGTAATAATTGCCAATGGGCGATCACGCCTTTGGGGGCCCAGATCTGCGGTTCGGATGCTTCGAAGTTGTCTGCCTGTTCGCGTTCGCTCACATGCAGCTGCGCCAGCTTGAAGGCTTGCTGCAAATCGTCGGTCTGGTTGAAGGCTTGGGCGAAGAGGGCGTCGCCGAAGTAGGTGAAGTCGGCCTCTTCGGAACAGCCGAAGGACACGCGGTCGGCACGCGAGGCGGTCATGATCAGGGTGCGTTCGTCTTTGAGCGCCGGGATGAAGCCGCCGGAGTAGCAGGCTGAAATCACCACGATCTTGTCGCGGTTTTTCAGCGGCGCGAGCACGGCGGCCAGTTCATCGGCGGGCAGGTCGGCCAGCTCCATGCGCGGTTGGTCCAGCACCAGTTCGTGTTCGTGGGTGCCGTGGCTGGTCATGTAGATAAACACCAGGTCTTCCGGGCCGGTGCGCTCGGCCAGGGTCTGCACGGCCCGGCGCAGGCTTTCGCGGGTGGCCAGTGGTCGGTCGGCGATATGGTCGCGGTGGTTGACCAGGCGGATCTGCCCACGGGCGCCGAAGCGGGTGGCGAGCATATTGCTGACGTAATCGGCTTCGCGCAGGAACACGCTTTGTTTACCGTCGCCGGCCACGGCCAGGGTGTACAGCTCCACGGCCGAGGTGGAGGCGGGCACGGCGGCGAGGGCGGTGTCCAGCAGGCGGCCCTGAGCCAGTACGCCGATTTCCAGCGGGTCGGGCAACAGCTTGCCGTCGGCATCACGCACGCGCATGCCGTTGACCCAGGTACCGGCCTGCACGGTGCCGTCGGTGAGTACCAGGGTGCCGCGGCCTTGATAGTTGTCGCTGTCGAAGCCGCCGATATAGAAGCTGCCGTCAGTCAGGTTCAGGCGGCCTTCGCCGGTAAAGCGCCAGTCGCTGAACTGGCCGACGTAGTGGCTGCCATCCACGCCGATCAGCTCGCCCTTGCCGCTCAGGGCGCCTTCCTTGAACTGGCCGATCCACACGTCGCCATCGGCGTTTTCATAACGGCCCTTGCCGTTGAGCTGGTTCTGTTTGAACTGGCCGACATAGATGTCGCCGTCGGCGCTGTTGAATGTACCGTTGCCCTCCAACTGGCCGTCGACGAAGTGGCCGCTGAATTGGTTGCCGCTGTCGTCATTGCGCTGGCCTTCACCGTTCGGCTTGCCGTGGGCGAACTGGCCCTGATACTGGCTGCCATCCGCCAGTTCCAGGCGGCCGAGGCCGGAATACTGGTCGTCCTTGAATTCGCCGCGATAGGTCATCTGCCCTTCTTTGAGGGTGCCTTCGCCGTTGCGCCGACCGTTCTTGAACCCGCCCACATAGTGGCTGCCGGCCGTGGTCAGGCTGCCCTGGCCATCGAACAGACCTTGCTGGAACTGGCCTTTATAGACTTCGCCGTTGCTGCCATGCCATTCGCCCTGGCCGTGCCACTGGCCTTTGTCGAACTGCCCGGCGTACCAGCTGCCGTTGGGATAATCCACGCGGCCCTGGCCTTGCAGCAGACCATTGACCACATCGCCCCGGTAACGACCGCCATCGGGCAGGCGCGCATCGGGCGGCAACAGCGATTCGCCGTCTCCGCAAGCGGTGAGCAACAGGGCAAGGGCAAGGGGAGCGAGTGGGCGCATAGCGGGATCCGGATAATTGAGCGCCGAGTATGCCGCAGCTGCGAGATTCATACATAAATTTACATACCCTGTGGCGAGTTTCAGTGGCTCGCCACAGGGATGGGCTTACACGAAGTAGAGCGACAACGACTCGGCGACGTAAGCGGGTTTTTCCTGGCCATCGATTTCCAGGGTGGCGGTGGCCTTGAGCAGCCATTGGCCGGGCTTTTTCTCGGTGACGTCGGTGAGCGTCACGTTCAGGCGCACCTTGGAATTGACTTTCACCGGCTGGATAAAGCGCACGCTGTCCAGGCCATAGTTGACGGCCATCTTCAGGCCTTCGGGCACGATCAGGATATCTTCCATCAGCTTGGGCATCAGCGACAGCGACAGGAAGCCGTGGGCAATGGTGGTGCCGAACGGGGTTTGCGCGGCCTTGACCGGGTCGACGTGGATGAACTGATGATCGCCAGTGGCCTCGGCGAACAGGTTGATACGTGCCTGGTCGATGGTGAGCCATTCGGAACGTCCCAGTTCCTTGCCGACATAATCTTTGAGCTGCGCTACGGGTACATAGGGCATTGCGTCTCTCCTTGGTTCATCGGTGCTGTTGTTATGGGTTACAGAGAACCAATGTAGATCATCATGGCCAACCAGCCCGGTCAACCCACCATGCTTTTGGCGAATGCCGGAGCATAGGGCGGGCATGCTTATAATGCGGGCGGGTCTTGAGGGGGGAGAGGACGGATGCTGTTACGTGGTCTGACATGGCTGGTGCTGTTTCAATTGATCGGCACGGCGATCAATCATTTGCTGGTGCCGGTACTGCCGGGGCCGATCATCGGCCTGCTGTTGATGCTCGGGTTCCTGATCTGGCGTGGCGAAGTCGGCGAGCCCCTGAGCCTGGCGGCCAGCAGCCTGTTGCGCTACTTGCCGTTGCTGCTGGTGCCGCCGGCGGTGGGGGTGATGGTGTATGCCAGGGATATTGCCGCCGATTTCTGGGCCATCGTCGGTGCACTGGTGTTGTCGCTGGTGATCGCCATGGGCTTTGTCGGGCTGTTGATGGAACGCATGGTCAAGCGCAAGGAGCAGGATCAATGATCTTCGACTGGCACGGCGCATGGACGGCGGTGATTCATCACCCGCTGTTCGGTATCGGGATCACCCTGGGCGCCTATCAGCTGGTGCTGGCGGGTTTCGAGAAAACCCGTTGGATTTTCCTGCAACCGGTGCTGGTCTCCATGCTGCTGGTGATCGGCGTGTTGCTCACGTGCGGCCTGAGCTACGCCGAGTACCGCAAGAGCACGGAGATCATGGGGATCCTGCTGGGCCCGGCGACGGTGGCCCTGGCGGTGCCGCTCTATCTGAACCTGCGGCGGATTCGGCAATTGTTCTGGCCGATTTTTACTACGCTGGTGATAGGCGGCGTGTTGGCCACCGGCCTGTGCGTACTGCTGGGCTGGTGGTTCGGCGCCGAACACAGGATGTTGATGACCATGGCACCGAAGTCGGTGACCTCGCCGATTGCCATGCTGGTGGCCGAACAGATCGGCGGTGTGGCAGCCTTGGCGGCGGTGTTTGTGCTGATTACCGGGGTGGTGGGCGCGATGGTTGGCCCGGCGTTACTCTCGCGTCTTGGGGTGCACAGTCCCGAGGCGCGCGGTATGGCGCTGGGCATGACTGCCCACGCCGTCGGCACCTCGGTGGCCCTGCAGGAAAGCGAAGAGTGTGGCGCCTTTGCGGCGCTGGCCATGAGTCTGATGGGCGTAGCCACAGCGGTATTCCTGCCGCTGGCCGTGTCAGTGATTGTTTAAACCGGGTTTAAGGAAGCCTTTATGAGTCTGGCGCTGTTCCCCCTCAATACCGTGCTGTTCCCTGGCTGCATCCTCGACCTGCAACTGTTCGAGGCGCGCTACCTGGACATGATCAGCCGCTGCATGAAAAAGGGCGAAAGCTTCGGCGTGGTGTGCATCCTCGATGGCAAGGAGGTGGGCATGGCTCCGGATGGCTATGCCTTGATCGGCTGTGAAGCGTTGATTCGCGACTTCAAGCAGCAGGACAACGGCCTGCTGGGGATTCGCGTCGAAGGCGGGCGGCGCTTCCGCGTGCGAGACGCCGGCGTGCAGAAGGACCAGTTGCTGGTGGCCGAGGTGCAATGGCTGGAAGAACTGCCGGACCAGGCGCTGGAAGAAGAGGATGCCGACCTGCTGGCCTTGCTCCAGGCCCTGGCCGAACACCCGATGGTCGCGTCGCTGGACATGGACACTCACGCCGATGGCCAGCAAGCCTTGGGCAATCAACTGGCTTATCTCTTGCCGTTCACTGAGGCCGACAAGATCGACCTGCTGCAACTCGACGACCCGCAGCAGCGGCTGGATGCGATCCAGATGCTGCTCGATGAGCTTCAGGGGGAGTTGTTCACCTGAGTTTCGGATCAGTCCTGCACCTCGTTCAGACGTTTCTTCGTTGCTCCCGGTGCGAGGGCTGAAATAGTCGCCGATCACTCAACAATGATCGGGGATGAGCATGATTCGGCTAGCGCAATCGGAGCAGGCAGCCTGGGACGTTTTTTTTGGCAATATTGCCGTGCAATTGCTGCGGTTGGACGCCAAGCGCGGTCCGGAATACATCGCTGAACGCGCCGCGGAAATAGCGGATGAGATGTTGCTGGAACGACGCGAGCGGTGTATTGAACGCCGCGCCGCACCCGTTGACTGGCTCGGTCCGGCTCAGGGTCAATAGGCATACCTGAGCAGCGCGTGGGGGGTGCCGGTAAAGGCAATGAAACCGAGCACCGCCACCACCGCGGGTAATACCAGCCACCAGGCCTTCTGCGGCATCGGCGGCAGTGGGCTGCGGTACTGGCAGACGGTAAGGCTGAATGCGCACACAGTCATTGCCAGCAGCGTGCCAGCCAGGATGTCGGTGGGCCAATGGGCGCCGAGGTAGACCCGTGACAGTGCGATGAAGGCTGCAGGAATACAGCCCAGCAACATCCAGGTCAGGCGCAGGCGCGTGGGTTGTCCACGACCGGCCAGCACCGCCAACGCCAGGAAAAACGCAAACGCACCGGAGGCGTGGCCGCTGGGCATGCTGAAGCTGGTCAATGGGTCGGTGAGGATTTCCGGGCGGCCACGGGCGAAAAACAGTTTGGTCCCGGTATTGATCACCGCCGCCCCGGCCAGTGTTGCGCCGACAAACACGGCATGACGCCATTGCCGCGCCAGTAGCAGCAGCGCGGTGAATACGGCGCTGGCGAAGAACATTTTCTTGAACTCACCCAGTTGGGTCACCATCACCATGGTGTGGTCCAGCCAGGGGCTGCGATGTTCCTGTACCAGCGCGCTCAGGCCCTGGTCAAAGTCATCCAGGTGGGTATAGCCGATAAACAGAGCGATCAATAATGTCAGGCTGGCGCACCCTATCCACAAGGTCGCGCGACGATGGCCGCGCACGCTGGTGTGCAGGCTCAGTCCCAGCATGGCTGCCAGGCAGGCTGTAACAACACCCGCCTCAGGCCAGAACCCTTCCGGCAATGGCAGGCGGAACGCGGCGCCGGTTGCCCAGCCTGGCAGCAGGTAGGCGACCGACCAACCGGCTGCCGCCAGCAGGCTGACCAGGGCGAAACGCGGAAACGGCATGTCGCACATCCCGGCCACCATCGGCAGCATTGGCCGCAATGGTCCGATGAAACGTCCCACCAGCAGGCTGGCGATGCCGTATTTGTGGAAG
The DNA here is from genome assembly GCF_059418085.1 of Pseudomonas sp. GW821-FHT09C10. Classification (NCBI taxonomy): domain Bacteria; kingdom Pseudomonadati; phylum Pseudomonadota; class Gammaproteobacteria; order Pseudomonadales; family Pseudomonadaceae; genus Pseudomonas; species Pseudomonas sp. GW821-FHT09C10. The sequence goes on along the minus strand of NZ_JBWKPE010000006.1, from coordinate 223,050 downwards.
TAGGTTTCCGCGCCGCTCATCCATTCCGGGTGGTGGCGCAGGCCGGGCAGGCGGCGGATGTTCTGATGGAAGTGTCGGCCCAGGAAGTAGGAAACCCCGTCGCCCAACAAGCCTCCCAGGAACCCCAGCAGCAGGGTTTCACTCAGGGACAAGGCGCCGCTGCCAGCCATTGCCGCAATGGCAAACAGCAGCACCGTGCCCGGCACGATCAGCCCGGCAATGGCCAGGCATTCCACGCACGCGACGATAAACACCGCCGCCGCCAGCCATTGCGGGTTGACGGTCAGCCAGCCGGTAATGCTATCGAGCCATTGGCCCATAAATCGTTACTCCATCGCCACAGATTCAAATCAGGAAATAGTCGCGGCCTTCGACCTGGCCCCGGCGCAGCGGGTTCCGCGTGCAGTAGGGCGCATAGCCAGCATCGACGAAGCGGTACATCAAGTGCTCGTCACGGCCGCTGGGGATGCCCAGGCGGGTGGTCTGGATGATCTGTATCGGTGTCTGGCCGACGTCTTCGACATAGAGCCCTTCTTGATCAAAGCGCTTGGCATCCCACATCGGCACCTTCAGGCCCAGCGCCTTGCACAGCAACGTCTGGCCGGCACACAGCTTTTGCGACGCGCGCGGGCTGCCATCGGCATTCGGGTTGTTCAGCAGCATCTGCGCCAGGCTGGCGGGGCCGGAGGTTTCATCGACCCAGGGGTAGGCCGATTTGATCAGCACGGCATTGCCTGGCCCCTGCGCGCTGAAGTTCAGCGAATCGCCGCCACGGGCGTAGTACATATAGATATGCCCGCCATCCAGAAACAAAGCCTTACGCTTTTCTGTGTAGCCGAGTGAGGCGTGGCTGCCTTTTTCGGCCACGTAATAGGCTTCGGTTTCAATAATTCGCGCCGAAAGCCAGCTATCGCCGACGCGATGGCGGATGACTTTTCCAAGCAAATCTCGCGCGAGTATTTGCGCGTCACGGTCGAAGAAGCTGTCAGGCAGCGCGCTGGCGGGGAGTTGGGGTGAAGAACTGGGCATGGTGGCCTGGGGTTAATACGGCTAAATGTGACGGAATAATAACAACTCCCACCTTAATTACGGCTGAACCCCAGGTTTTTACAGTTCATTTCGACCATCCGCCCCTCACCGCTGTCAGTCGGGCGGCGTCACAGCTATAATCTGCCGCTTTCCTCTTTGCCAAGACTCCCTGACCATGACTGAGTCCGTTCTTGACTACATGACCCGCCTGGGTCGCGCTGCCCGTCAGGCCTCGCGGTTGATCGCCCGTGCGAGCACCGCGCAGAAGAACCGTGCCCTGCTGGCCGCCGCGGATGCTCTGGACGCTTCGCGCTCCGAGCTGACTGCCGCCAACGAACTGGACCTGGCCAACGGCCGCGCCAATGGCCTCGAGCCCGCCTTGCTGGACCGCCTGGCGCTGACGCCGGCACGTATCGACGACATGATCGAAGGGTTGCGTCAGGTGGCCAAGCTGCCTGACCCCATCGGTGAAATTCGCGATATGCGTTACCTGCCGTCCGGTATCCAGGTCGGCAAGATGCGCGTGCCCCTGGGCGTGATCGGCATCATCTATGAGTCGCGCCCGAACGTGACCATCGACGCCGCGAGCCTGTGCCTCAAGTCGGGCAACGCCACCATCCTGCGTGGCGGTTCCGAGGCGATCAATTCCAACCGCGCCATCGCCGCCTGCATCCAGCAGGGCCTGGCCGTGGCCGAGTTGCCGGCCGAAGTGGTGCAAGTGGTGGAAACCACCGACCGCGCCGCTGTCGGCGCGCTGATCACCATGCCGGAATTCGTCGACGTGATCGTGCCGCGCGGTGGCAAGAGCCTGATCGAGCGCGTCAGCCGCGATGCCAAGGTGCCAGTGATCAAGCACCTGGACGGCGTGTGCCACGTGTACATCGACATCGCCGCCGACATCGACAAGGCGATCCGCATCGCCGACAACGCCAAGACCCACCGCTACGCGCCGTGCAACACCATGGAAACCCTGCTGGTGCACGTCGGCATTGCCGAGCGCGTGCTGCCGCCGCTGGCTGCCATCTACCGTGACAAGGGCGTGGAGCTGCGCGGTTGCGAACGCACCCGTGCGCTGTTGGGCGCGGACGTGATCGAAGCCACCGAGCAGGACTGGTACACCGAGTACACGGCGCCGATCCTGTCGATCCGTATCGTCGACGACCTGGACCAGGCCATCGAACACATCAACACGTACGGCTCCAAGCACACCGACGCCATTGTCTCCGAGCATTTCAGCGATGCCCGGCGTTTCCTCACCGAAGTGGACTCCGCTTCGGTGATGATCAACGCCTCGACGCGCTTTGCCGACGGCTTCGAGTACGGCCTGGGGGCGGAGATCGGCATCTCCACCGACAAGCTCCACGCACGCGGCCCGGTTGGCCTGGAAGGCCTGACCAGCGAGAAGTACGTGGTGTTCGGCGACGGTCATGTGCGCACTTGATGGCTAAACGCATCGGGCTGCTCGGCGGTACCTTCGACCCCGTGCACATCGGCCATTTGCGCAGTGCCCTGGAAGTCGCGGATGCCTTGGCGCTGGATGAACTGCGCCTGATCCCTAATTTCCGGCCGCCCCATCGCGATACCCCGCAGGTGTCGCCGCAGCAGCGCCTGGAAATGGTGCGCCTGGCCGTAGAAGGCATACCGCCGCTGGTGGTGGACGATCGTGAGCTCAAGCGCGATAAACCGTCCTACACTGTCGACACCCTGGAGCTGATGCGCGCCGAGTTGGCCGCGGATGACCAGTTGTTTCTGCTTTTGGGCTGGGACGCATTTTGCGGCCTGCCCTCTTGGCATCGCTGGGAGGAACTCCTCCAGCACTGCCACATCCTGGTTTTGCAACGCCCGGATGCCGACAGCGAACCGCCGGATGCCTTGCGCAACCTGCTGGCCGCGCGGTCGGTAAGTGACCCCTTGGCCCTGACCGGGCCGAACGGGAATATTGCATTCGTCTGGCAGACCCCGCTTGCGGTGTCCGCCACCCAGATCCGTCAACTGCTGGCCAGCGGGAAGTCGGTACGTTTCCTGGTGCCTGACGCGGTCCTGGCCTACATCGATGCGCACGGGCTTTACCGTGCGTCGAACTGAAAAGGCGCGCTTGAACGCACGAACACTCGTGCAGCGAGCGCCCGAACATATGAGCAAAACGAGTTTTTTATGACGAACAAAGACGTAAGCAAAGTAAAACGCAAAGGCACGTTCAAAAGCGCCCCGCTGCCGGTTGAAGCCCACGTTGGCCCGGAACTGGCTGGCGAAGAGCTGGTGAAAGTCGCCGTTGCCGCCCTGGAAGACGTGAAGGCCCAGGACATCCAGGTCCTGGACGTACGCGACAAGCAGAGCATCACCGACTTCATGATCATCGCCACCGGTACCTCCAACCGCCAGATCGGCGCGATGCTGGACAAGGTTCGCGAAGCCGTCAAAGCCCAAGGCGTGAAGCCACTGGGTGAAGAAGGCAAGGGCGACAGCGACTGGGTGCTGCTGGACATGGACGACGTGATCGTTCACATGATGACCAGCAATGCCCGCCAGTTCTACGACCTGGAGCGTCTGTGGAAAGGCGCCGAGCAGAGCCGTGCCGCCGATGGCAAGCACCACAGCCCGGAAGTGGGCCACGCGCACTTCGACAAGCTCAACAAAGACCAGGAATAAGGAACGGCTGTGCGCCTGCGTCTGATTGCTGTCGGTTCACGCATGCCCAAGTGGGTGGAAGAAGGCTGGCACGAGTATGCCAAGCGTCTGCCCGCCGAGCTGTCGCTGGAACTGGTGGAGATACCGCTCAACACCCGGGGCAAGAATGCCGACGTGGCGCGCTTCATCCGTCAGGAAGGCGAGGCGATGCTGGCCAAGGTCGGCCCCAACGAGCGCATCGTCACCCTCGAAGTGCACGGCAAACCCTGGAGCACCGAGCAACTGGCGGTGGAACTGGATCGCTGGCGCCTGGACTCACGCACCGTCAACTTCATGGTCGGCGGCCCCGAAGGGCTGGCGCCGGAAGTCTGCGCGCGGGCGGACCAGCGCTGGTCGCTGTCGGCGCTGACGCTGCCGCACCCGTTGGTAAGGATCCTGATCGGTGAACAGCTGTATCGCGCCTGGACAGTTCTGTCCGGGCACCCTTACCACAAATAATCTGCGCCCCTCCCGATGACCCAGCCGATCCGCATCAAGGACCACGAGAAAGACGCACGTCTGGTACGCGCGCGGGTGGTGTTTGGCGCGATCATGGTGGTGGCGCTGATCGGGGTGCTGATTGCGCGCCTGTATTTCCTGCAGGTGATCCAGTACGACTACCACTCCACGTTGTCGGAAAACAACCGCGTGCATGTGCAGCCGATTCCGCCGACCCGTGGGCTGATCTTCGACCGCAATGGCGTGGTGGTGGCGGATAACCGGCCCAGCTTCAGCCTGAGCATGACCCGCGAGCGTTCCGGCGACTGGCAGCAGGTCCTCGATGTCATCGTCGAGGTGCTGCAGTTGACCCCGGAAGATCGGGCGATCTTCGAAAAACGCATGAAGCAGGGGCGTCGGCCGTTCGAACCGGTGCCGATCCTGTTCGAGCTGACCGAAGAGCAGATTGCGCGGATCGCGGTGAACCAGTTCCGCCTGCCGGGTGTGGAAGTGGTGGCGCAGCTGGTGCGCCACTATCCCCAAGGGCCGCACTTTGCCCACTCCGTCGGCTATATGGGGCGGATCAACGAGAAAGAGCTTAAAAGCCTCGATCCTGTCAATTACAGCGGCACCCACCATATCGGCAAGACCGGCATCGAGCGTTTCTACGAGCCCGAACTGCACGGCCAGGTGGGTTACGAAGAAGTCGAGACCAACGCTCGCGGCCGCGTGCTGCGGGTGCTCAAGCGTACCGACCCGGTGCCGGGCAAGGACATTGTGCTGAGCCTGGACATCAAGCTGCAGGAAGCCGCCGAGATGGCCCTGGGTGGCCGGCGTGGCGCGGTGGTGGCGCTGGACCCGAAGACCGGCGAAGTCTTGGCCATGGTCAGCCAGCCGAGTTTCGACCCCAACCTGTTCGTGACCGGGATCAGCTTCAAGGCCTACGCCGAGTTGCGCGACTCCATCGACCGGCCGCTGTTCAACCGCGTGTTGCGCGGCCTGTACCCGCCGGGTTCGACCATCAAGCCGGCGGTGGCGATTGCCGGTTTGGACGCGGGCGTGGTCACGGCTTCCAGCCGGGTATTCGACCCGGGCTACTACATGCTGCCCAACTACGACCACAAGTACCGCAACTGGAACCGTACCGGTGACGGCTATGTCGACCTGGATACCGCGATCATGCGTTCCAACGACACCTATTTTTACGACCTGGCCCACAAGCTCGGGATCGACCGCTTGTCCGCCTACATGGGCAAGTTCGGCCTCGGTCAGAAAGTCTCCCTGGATATGTTCGAAGAATCCCCTGGCCTGATGCCATCGCGGGAGTGGAAGCGTGCGACCCGCCGCCAGGCATGGTTCCCGGGCGAAACCCTGATCCTCGGCATCGGCCAGGGCTATATGCAGGCCACGCCTTTGCAACTGGCCCAGGCCACGGCGCTGGTGGCCAACAAAGGCATCTGGAACCGTCCGCACCTGGCCCGGACCATCGAAGGCGAAAAGCCTGTGGATGAAAACCCGATCCCCGACATCGTACTGCGCGACCCGTCCGACTGGACCAAGGTCAACCACGGCATGCAGCAGGTGATGCACGGCGCACGCGGGACCGCGCGCAAGGCGGCGATCGGTGCGCAATACCGTATCGCCGGCAAGAGTGGTACCGCCCAGGTGGTGGCGATCAAGCAGGGCGAGAAGTACGACCGTTCCAAGGTCCAGGAACGCCACCGCGACCACGCCTTGTTTGTGGGTTTTGCCCCGGCCGACGACCCGAAAATCGTGGTGGCGGTGATGGTCGAGAACGGCGAGTCCGGCTCCGGTGTGGCGGCGCCTGTGGTGCGCCAGGTGATGGACGCCTGGTTGCTGGCCGACGACGGCAGGCTCAAGCCCGAATATGGCGGCCCCCCTTCAACCCCAGAGGTTACGGCCAGTGAAGAGTAATTTTGACCGCATCCTCTCCAGCGAGGATGTGATGCGTCGCCGCGCGACTTTGTTGCAGCGCATGCACATTGATGGCCCGTTGCTGATCCTGCTGCTGACCCTGGCGGCCGGCAGCCTGTTCGTGCTGTATTCGGCCAGCGGTAAGAACTGGGACTTGCTGATCAAGCAGGCTTCGTCGTTTGGCCTGGGCCTGCTGTCCATGGTCGTGATCGCCCAGCTGGAGCCGCGTTTCATGGCGCGCTGGGTGCCGCTTGGCTATGTGGCCGGGGTGTTGCTGCTGGTGGTGGTGGACGTCATGGGCCACAACGCCATGGGCGCGACCCGCTGGATCAACATTCCGGGGGTGATTCGCTTCCAGCCGTCGGAATTCATGAAAATCCTGATGCCGGCGACGATCGCCTGGTACCTGTCCAAGCGCACCTTGCCGCCGCAGCTCAAGCATGTGGGGATCAGCCTGATTCTGATCGGCATCCCCTTTGTGCTGATCGTGCGCCAGCCGGACCTCGGTACTTCGCTGCTGATCCTGGCCGGCGGTGCGTTCGTGCTGTTCATGGGCGGGCTGCGCTGGCGCTGGATCCTCAGCGTGCTGGCGGCGGCAGTGCCGGTGGCCGTGGCCATGTGGTTCTTCTTTATGCACGACTACCAGAAACAGCGGATCCTGACGTTCCTGGATCCCGAAAGCGACCCGCTCGGCACCGGTTGGAACATTATCCAGTCGAAGGCGGCCATCGGTTCCGGCGGTGTATTTGGCAAGGGCTGGCTGCTCGGCACCCAGTCGCATTTGGACTTTCTGCCCGAAAGCCACACCGACTTCATCATTGCGGTGATGGGCGAAGAGTTCGGCCTGGTGGGCATTTGCGCGTTGTTGCTGATCTATTTGCTATTGATTGGTCGTGGCCTGGTGATTACCGCACAGGCGCAGACGCTGTTCGGCAAATTGCTCGCCGGCAGCCTGACCATGACTTTTTTTGTTTACGTTTTCGTCAACATCGGTATGGTCAGTGGCCTGCTGCCGGTGGTTGGGGTGCCGTTGCCGTTCATTAGCTACGGCGGAACTTCGCTGGTGACATTGCTGTCAGCGTTTGGGGTTTTGATGTCGATTCATACGCATCGCAAGTGGATCGCACAGGTTTGAATAAGGTGAAGATGTCAATGCAAGTAATGCGCGGCTGGGCGACTCGGCATGCGTCCTGGATGGGCCTGATTGGGCTGCTGGGGGCAACGCACGAGGCGCAGGCCGGTGACTACGATGGCTCACCCCAGGTCGCCGAATTCGTCGGTGAAATGACCCGCGACTACGGCTTCGCCGGTGAACAGCTGATGGGCGTGTTCCGCGAAGCCCAGCGCAAGCAGGCGATCCTCGACGCGATTTCTCGCCCCGCCGAGCGCGTGAAACAGTGGAAGGAATACCGTCCGATGTTCCTCACCGACGCCCGCGTGGCCCGGGGGGTGGACTTCTGGCGCCAGCACGAGGCCGTGTTGGCCCGCGCCGAGCAGGAATACGGCGTGCCGGCCCAGGTCATCGTTGCGATCATTGGTATTGAAACCTTCTACGGGCGCAATACCGGCAGTTACCGGGTGATCGACGCTTTGTCGACCCTGGGCTTCGATTACCCGCCGCGCGCCGACTTTTTCCGCAAGGAACTGCGTGAGTTCCTGCTGTTGGCCCGTGAAGAGCAGGTCGACCCGCTGACCCTCAAGGGTTCCTACGCCGGTGCGATGGGCTTGCCGCAGTTCATGCCGAGCAGCTTTCGCGCCTACGCGGTGGATTTCGACGGTGACGGGCACATCAATATATGGAGCAATCCGGACGATGCCATCGGCAGTGTGGCCAGCTACTTCAAGCGCCATGGCTGGGTCGGTGGCGAGCCGGTGGTGATCCGCGCCGACGTCAGCGGGGAGCGTGCCGATGAAGGCCTGACCCAGGGTATCGAGCCGGCCAAGACCGTCGGGGAGTTGCGGGCGCTGGGCTGGTCGAGTCAGAATGCGCCACGCGACGATATGCCGGTGACGGCATTCCGCCTCGAAGGTGAAAACGGCCCTGAATACTGGATGGGCCTGAAGAATTTCTACGCAATCACGCGTTATAACCGCAGTGTGATGTACGCCATGGCCGTGCATCAGCTGTCAGACATGCTGGTCCAAGCACGGGGCAACAAGTAATGCGGGCATCGCCGTTCAATCAACCGCTCAAGCTGGTGGCGTTCGCCGCGTTGTCCCTGCTCGTCGTCAGTTGTTCCACCAGCCGTGGCCCGGTACAGAAGTCCGGCGGCACCGCGGTGCGTTCCCAGCCAGGGCTGGACATCAACCGCGCGCACAAAGATGGCGCACCGTGGTGGGATGTCGACGTGTCGAAGATCCCGGACGCCACGCCGACCCTGCACACCGGCCCGTACAAGGCCAACCCCTATACGGTGCTGGGCAAGTCCTACTTCCCGCTGCAGGACTCCAAGACCTATGTGCAATCGGGCACGGCGTCCTGGTATGGCACCAAGTTCCACGGCCAGAACACCGCCAACGGCGAAGTCTATGACCTGTACGGCATGAGCGCGGCCCACAAGACCCTGCCGCTGCCCAGCTATGTTCGCGTGACCAACCTGGACAACAACCGCACGGTGATCCTGCGGGTCAACGACCGTGGGCCGTTCTATTCGGATCGCATTATCGACTTGTCCTACGCCGCCGCGAAAAAACTCGGCTATGCCGAAACCGGTACCGCGCGGGTCAAGGTCGAAGGCATCGATCCGGCGCAGTACTGGGCCCAGCGTGGCAAGCCCGCGCCGTTGATGCTCAACGAGCCGCAGAGTGCGCAGCCGCAAGTGACGGCATCCACCGGCAAGATCGAACAATGGACACCGCCACCGCAGCAGCACGCACCGGATACGGTGGTCGTGCCCCATGCGGCACCGGGCGCCGCGGTCGCGGGCGGGCAATACCTGCAAGTGGGGGCTTTCGCCAACCCGGATGCGGCAGAACTGTTAAGGTCCAAGCTCAGCAGCATGGTCAGCGCGCCGGTATTCATCAGCTCCATCGTGCGTAACCAGCAAACGTTGCACCGTGTGCGCATGGGCCCGATCGGTTCGCCGAGCGAGGTTGCGCAAGTGCAGAACAGTGTGCGCCTGGCCAACTTGGGGCAACCCAGCGTGGTCACTGCCGAATAATAAATTGATGGTTGAGGCTCGCATACGGGCCTGGACCCTGGTTGTTGGCTCGTTGAACAATAAAACCCAGGGGCAAGGGGTGAGCGGGCAACCGAACACGCGACAGTCTGGTAGCGGGCTGTCTGAATAAGTTTTGCCCGCGAGGGCAAGTTTCCATAAGCAATTTCGAGAGACGGATGAACATCACCACCTTAGCCAAACGCACGTGCCTGCTTCTTTCGCTGATCATCACCCCGGCCGCCTGGGCGGTTGAAATGGTACCGGCTTCACCGCAACTGGCCGCCAAGTCCTGGGTCCTCATGGATGCCGCCAGTGGCAACGTGCTGGTCGAGAGCAATGGTGACCAGCGCCTGCCACCGGCCAGCCTGACCAAGCTGATGACCGCCTACATCGCGACCCTGGAAATCCGTCGCGGCCAGATCGGCGAAAACGACCCGGTGACCGTCAGCGAAAACGCCTGGCGTACCGGCGGTTCGCGGATGTTCATCAAGGTCGGCTCGCAAGTCACTGTGAGCGACCTGCTGCACGGCATCATCATCCAGTCCGGTAACGACGCCAGCGTCGCCCTGGCCGAGCACATCGCCGGCAGCGAAGACGCGTTCGCCGACATGATGAACAAAACCGTGGCCGACCTGGGCATGACCAACAGCCACTTCATGAACCCGACCGGCCTGCCAAACCCTGAGCACTACTCGTCGGCTCACGACATGGCGATCCTGGCGCGCGCGATCATTCGTGTCGACCCGGTGCACTACGCGATCTACTCCCAGAAGGAATTCTTCTGGAACAACATCAAGCAGCCTAACCGCAACCTGTTGCTGTGGCGCGACAAGACCGTCGATGGCCTGAAAACCGGCCACACCGACGAAGCCGGCTACTGCATGGTGTCGTCCGCGGTACGTGATGGCCAGCGCCTGATCGCCGTGGTCTTCGGTACCAACAGCGAGCAGGCCCGTGCGGCCGAGACGCAAAAACTGCTGACCTACGGTTTCCGCTTCTTCGAAACCCAGACCTTCTACCAGAAGGGTGCTGAACTGGCGACCGCGCCGGTATGGAAAGGCGCGACCTCACAGGTCAAGGCCGGCCTGGCTGAAGACCTGACCCTGACCATGCCAAAAGGCCAGCTGAAAAAGCTCGCCGCCAGCATGACCATGAACCCGCAATTGGTTGCGCCAATCGCCAAGGGCGACGTGATCGGTAAAGTCGAAGTGAAACTGGACGATAAGGTGGTGCACAGCGCCGACCTGATCGCGCTGGACGCCGTCGACGAAGGTGGTATCTTCCGCCGCGTGTGGGATAGCATCCGTCTATTCTTCTACGGCTTGTTCAACTGATTGTGTGCACCTGCAAAGCCCCGCGTTGATCCGACGCGGGGCTTTGCCGTCGCCACGGCTTACCGCTTACGAGGCCGTTCTGCCATGACCGATAAAGAAGTAAAGGCGCCAAAGATCGAATTCCCGGTGACGGATTATCCCGTCAAGGTGATCAGCGATACCGGTGTAGGCAACAAAGACAGAATCCTGGATATCGTGCGTAAACACGCGACGATCAATGACAACCGGGTGGACGAGCGTTCGAGCACCAACGGTAAGTACACCACGATCCAGTTGCACATCGTTGCGACCGGTCAAGACCAGCTCTACGACATCAATAGCGAACTGCGGGCCACCGGCTTCGTGCACATGGTGCTGTGATGTCACAAGTCCTGGGCTTTCGCGAGCTCGGCCGGATGGACTACGAGCCCGTCTGGCACGCCATGCAGCGGTTCACGAATGAACGCGGTACTTCGGCGCCCGATGAAATCTGGCTGGTGGAGCACCCGCCGGTGTTCACCCAGGGCCAGGCCGGCAAGGCCGAACATCTGCTGCTGCCGGGGGATATTCCGGTGGTGCAGGTCGACCGAGGTGGCCAAGTGACTTACCATGGGCCCGGTCAACTGGTGGCGTACCTGCTACTGGACGTGCGCAAGCTGGGTTTTGGCGTGCGCGACCTGGTGAGCCGCATGGAGGCTTGCCTGATCGAGCTGTTGGCCAGTTACGGCGTGAGCGCCGCGGCCAAGCCCGATGCACCCGGTGTGTATGTGGACGGCGCGAAAATCGCCTCCCTCGGTTTGCGCATTCGCCACGGTTGTTCCTTTCATGGCCTGGCCCTGAACGTGGACATGGACCTGGCACCGTTCCGGCGCATCAACCCTTGCGGTTATGCCGGGCTGGCAATGACCCAACTGAGCGACCACGCCACACCGATTAAATTTGCCGAGGTAAGTGCCCGGCTGCGTGCGCAGCTCGTCAAACACCTCGACTATGCTGAGCAGACGACCCTCACGGGCGGAATCGACTGATTATGACTACTGATGCAGTGCAAACCATGATCCCGACGCTGGACATCACCGAGCGTCCGGCCCCGGCCCCGCGTGCCAAGGTGGAAGCCGGCGTCAAGCTGCGCGGCGCCGAGAAGGTTGCACGCATCCCGGTCAAGATCATCCCGACCACCGAGTTGCCGAAGAAGCCCGACTGGATCCGCGTGCGCATCCCGGTTTCGCCGGAAGTCGACCGTATCAAGGCCCTGCTGCGCAAGCACAAGCTGCACAGCGTGTGCGAAGAAGCCTCCTGCCCGAACCTGGGCGAATGCTTCTCCGGCGGCACCGCCACCTTCATGATCATGGGTGACATCTGCACCCGTCGTTGCCCGTTCTGCGACGTCGGCCATGGCCGGCCGAAGCCACTGGACGTCAACGAACCGGAAAGCCTGGCCATCGCCATCGCCGACCTGAAACTCAAATACGTTGTGATCACCTCGGTTGACCGTGATGACCTGCGCGACGGCGGTGCCCAGCACTTTGCCGACTGCATCCGCGAAATCCGCAAACTGTCGCCGAACGTGATGCTCGAAACCCTGGTGCCGGACTACCGTGGCCGCATGGACGTCGCGCTGGAAATCACCGCTGCCGAGCCGCCGGATGTGTTCAACCACAACCTGGAAACCGTGCCTCGCCTGTACAAGGCCGCGCGTCCAGGCTCGGACTACCAGTGGTCGCTGACCCTGCTGCAGAAATTCAAGCAGATGATGCCGCACATCCCGACCAAATCCGGCTTGATGCTCGGCCTGGGCGAGACCGACGAAGAAGTGATCGAAGTCATGAAGCGCATGCGCGAACATGACATCGACATGCTGACCCTGGGCCAATACCTGCAGCCGTCGCGCAGCCACTTGCCGGTGCAGCGTTTCGTGCACCCGGACACCTTCGCCTGGTTCGCCGAGGAAGGCTACAAGATGGGCTTCAAGAACGTCGCCTCGGGCCCGCTGGTACGTTCTTCGTACCACGCCGATGAGCAGGCCAAGCTGGTCAAGGCTAGCCTGGTTTCCTGATCGGGGTTCAGACCCAGTGTGGGAGGGGGCTTGCCCCCGATTGCGGTATGTCAGTCGCCACATGTGCTGGCTGATCCACCGCTATCGGGGGCAAGCCCCCTCCCACATTTCGCTCCGCGTTAGTTAGGGAGAGTTGTGTATGACCGCTGCCGTTCCAGCCCTTCGTTCTGAAGGCACCATCGCCCTGATCGCCCCCGCCGGCCCCGCCGTGCTGGATGTTGAAAAGGCCGGCCAATGGATGCGCACGCGCGGCTACGATCTGCGAATTTTCCCCGGTGTCTATGAGCGCGACGGCTACCTCGCCGGCAGCGATGCCGTGCGCCTGCGTGACCTGCACGCGGCTTTTGCCGATCCGCATATCGACGCTATCTTGTGTCTGCGCGGTGGTTACGGCACGCCACGGCTGCTCGACGCGCTGGATTTCGACCTGCTGCGTGCCAATCCCAAGCCGTTCGTCGGCTATAGCGATATCACCGCCCTGCACCTGGCAATCAACCGTTACGCCGGTTTCGTGACCTTTCACGGCCCGATGCTCAACGCCGACCTGCTCGGCGGCAAGCAACCTCCTACCGAGTCGTCATTGTTCAGCCTTCTGCGCGGCCAGTTGGGCGCCGGCAGCGTGCTTGCGCACCCGGTGGCGTACCCGCTGACCACGATCGAGCCTGGCATTGCCTGTGGGCGCTTGCTGGGGGGGAATCTGTCGATGATTGCGGCGGTCATGGGCACACCATACGAAATCGATGCAGAAGGCATCATCCTGTTTATCGAAGACGTCAACGAGCCGATCTACCGCATCGACCGTCTGCTGACCCACCTGCGCCTGGCGGGCAAGTTGGCCCAGGTCGCCGGTGTACTGGTCGGGGATGTGGCGGGTGTGGATAACGTGGCGCTGGAGCGCTTGCTGACGCAGACGTTCGAGCCATTGCGCATACCGGTGCTGGCCGGCTGGCGCAGCGGGCATTGCGATCCGAACCTGACGCTGCCCATGGGCGCCTTGGTACGACTGGATGCGGGGGAGCAGCGGGTGGTGTTGGAGCAGGATGTAGTCTTCAGGTCCTGAATCTGCTGGCGTTTGCTAAACCGCAATCGGGGGCTTGCCCCCGATTGCGGTAGTCGCCATAGGCGGATCTATCGGTTTTGCAGCGACTCCAGCAACTTCACTGTCGGATACCCATCCGCCGGCCAGCCCAACGCCTGCTGCGCCGCCCGAATCGCCTTGCGCGTGTTGGCGCCGATAATCCCGTCCGGGTTGCCCGCGTCATAACCATTGGCGCTCAACGCCGTCTGCAGATCAATGCGCTGGGAGCGACTCAGCGGCAGCTCATCCTTGGGCCAGTCACCACGGATCACACCGCCGCCGCCAAAGCGCTCCGACAACAGGCCCACCGCCAGTGCGTAGGACGACGAGTTGTTGTACTTGAGGATCGCACGGAAGTTATCCAGCACCAGGAACGCCGGGCCACGGTAGCCTGCCGGCAGCAGCAGGGCAGCGGACAGTTGGTCGACGTTCGGCGGCATGCTCGCGCCCGGTGGCAGCTGAATGCCCAGTTTCATCCAATCGGCAATGCTCTTGCGCACGCCGCCGTCAGCCAGGGCGTAGTCGAAGTTCGCCGGCAATTGCTTGACTTCAAAGCCCCACGGCTGGCCCTTCTGCCAGCCGGAGCTTTGCAGGTAGTGCGCGGTCGATGCGAGGGCGTCGGCCGGGCTGTTCCAGATGTCGCGACGACCGTCGCCATCGAAGTCTACCGCGTGGGTGTTGTAAGTGGTCGGAATGAACTGGGTCTGACCCATGGCCCCGGCCCAGGAACCCTTCATCTGGTCGGCGGCGATGTCGCCGTGCTGGATGATCTGCAACGCCGCCAGCAATTGCGCCTGGGCAAAGGCCGGGCGACGGCCTTCATAGGCCAGGGTCGCCAGGGAGCGGATCACCGAATTATTGCCCTGGAACTGGCCGAAGTTACTTTCCATGCCCCATACCGAGACCAGCGCCTGGCGGTCGACGCCATAACGCTGCTCGATGCTTTGCAGGATGTCAGCGTACTTGATCAGCAGCGCCTGGCCATTGCGTACGCGCACAGGCGACAGGGCGCCGTCGAGGTATTCCCACACAGGGCGGGAAAACTCCGGCTGGCTGCGGTCGGCGCGGATCACCGCCATATCAGGGGTGACATTGGCGAATGCGGTGTCGAAAACGTCGGCCGTGATGCCGGCTTGCAGGGCTTGCGCGCGAAAACCGGCCTGCCATTCAGCAAAGGTCTGGGTCGGTTGGATGTCGAGATTATCCACGGCCAGCGGGGCCACGACGGCAGGGGCCACCACGGGGGCGGTCTGGAGCTTCGGCAAGGGTTGGGCATCGGCGGCGGTGGGTTTTTCCGCGCAGGCGACAAGCAGAATGAGGCTGGAGGCAGCGATCAATTGGCGAAGGTGCCAACGACGGGAAAGACAAGAGGGCATGCACAGGTCCAGGAATTACAAATCAGGCACAGACCTTATCATGCCAGAGGGGCGCTTGCCTTCAGGCGGCCAGAAAGTAAGAAGCCTCCCAGCTATTAGACTGGAAGGCTTCGCGGCGGTAGCTGCCTTTGCCCTTGCCGGCGCGTTCCTGACGGCTGCGGAACAGTGGCTGGGCGATGATGGATTTGGCCTTGTTGGGGCCATGCTTGGATGGCTTTTTGCTCATGGTCGATGCTCTTGATAGGGGGAGGTGCGGCGCAAATAATCTGCCGAAGTCAGGTCGCTGTAAAGCCCATGAATTGTAAACGCACTCAAAAATGTGGGGGCTTGCTCCCGATAGCTGTGGCTCAGTCAACAATGCAGTGGCTGACACGCCGCTATCGGGGGCAAGCCCCTCCCACATTGGTTTTGCAGTGTTTTTAAGAGAGGGGTTATTCGGCGGGAAGTGCCAGGCGTTGTCCGGCCATCAACAGCGACAAACGGCTCAAGCTCATCCACGGCGAACCCGCCGCCTGGCCCTTGATCTGTGCATCAATGCGCTGCGCTTCCAGCAACAGCTGCGCCCAGCGTTGCGCCGAGTGCCGTTGCAGGGCTTTGCTCATCAGGGGTTTGCGCTTGTCCCACACTGGTGGTCGCGCCTGGCTGAAGCACTTGTCCAGCGGCGTGCCCTGGCTGTATTGCAGGGCAATATTGGCCAGTACCCGCAACTCCCGGGCCAGGGCCCAGAGAATCACCGGTGGCTCCACACCTTCGCCACGCAGGCCTTCGAGCATGCGCAGGGCATGGGCGGGCTCGCCATTGAGAATCGCATCCACCAGCCCGAACACGTCAAAACGTGCACTGTCTGCCACGGCGCCCTGGACGGTCTCGACGGTAATCTGCCCGTCTTCGGCCATCAGCTTGAGCTTTTCGATCTCCTGGGCGGCGGCAAGCAAGTTGCCTTCGACCCGCGCGGCGATCAGCTCCACTGCATCCTGTGTTGCGGACAGGCCCGCCTGTGACAGGCGTTGGCGAATCCATTGCGGCAGCTGATTGCTGTCCACTGGCCAGATCTGGATGAACTGGGTCTGCGCTCCTTCCACCAGGGCCTTGCCCCACTTGGTCTTCTGCGCGCTGCCGTCGAGCTTGGGCAGGCTGATCAGCAACACCGTGTCTTCGGCGGGCCGCGAGCAGTATTCCATCAGTGCAGCCGCGCCCTTATCACCGGGCTTGCCCGACGGCAGGCGCAGCTCCAGCAGGCGTTTTTCGGCGAACAGCGACATGCTTGCACCGGCTTGCAGCAGCGTGCCCCAGTCGAAACTGGCGTCGGCGCTGAATACCTGGCGTTCATCGAAGCCCTGCTGGCGTGCGGCGGTACGGATGGCGTCGGCGGCCTCCTGGCACAGCAGCGGGTCATCACCGCTGACGATGTAGACAGGCGCGAGGCTACCTTGCAGGTGTTTGGCGAGCTGGGCGGGGGCGAGTTTCATAGGCAGGGTGAACGGGGCGCCTGGGGCGCCCCGTCTGGCTTACTCGACAGGGACTTCAACAGGCGATTGTTTCGGCGTGTTGTCTTCGTACTCTTTCGCTGCTTTCAGCGCGTCGGCATCGGCCTTGGCCTTGTCGTCAGCACGTTGCTGCAAGGTTTCGAGTTGTTGCGGAGTCAGCATCGACAGGCGCAGCATCATGCGTTGCACCAGTTCGCGACGCATTTCCTGGCGTACCTGGATGATTTCGGAGTCCGAACCCACCAAGTTGTTACCGTCGTGGCTGACGATCTTCTGCACCTGGATGTTGTCATTCATCAACGGCAGGTGGTCGCGGCCCTGGATTTCAAAACTGAGCACGGTGCTCAGTTCGACATCGGACGCACGCCCGGCGCTGGCGTAGCTCAGGCTGCGCTGGGTTTCTTTCTCGTTAGCCAGGAACAGCTTGTAGGTCGCGCCGGTATAGACGTGCACGCCGCTGTTTTCCAGAACCTGCCGCAGTTGGGTCACTGTTTCGCTGTAGGCGTCGCGAGCGCTGAGGTCCAGTTCCTTGATCGTCAGGTTATTGGTGCCGGTGCCGCGCAGCTGGAAGCCGCAAGCGCTCAGCAGTACGGCGAGACCCATAACCAGCAGATTGCGTTTGATCATTTTGTTGCTCCCCTTGAAACCATGTGGGCCTTATCGAGGCCCTGAAGGCTTTGTTCGGCGCAGGGCTTGAGCCCCACGCCCGATCCGATTAGCTAGCGACGATATTGACCAGTTTGCCAGGCACCACGATCACCTTGCGGATCGTCAGGCCTTCGGTAAAGCGCAGTACGTTCTCGTTGACCCGTGCGGCCGCTTCGACTTCTTCACGGCTGGCACTGGCGGGCATGTCGATCTGGCCGCGCAGTTTACCGTTGACCTGGATCACCAGTTGCAGCGTGTCCTGTACCAGGGCGCTGTCATCCTGTACTGGCCAGCGCGCATCAATCACAGCATCTGTGTGGCCCAGGCGGCTCCACAGTTCGTGGCTGATGTGCGGCGTGATCGGCGCCAGCAGCAGGGTGACCGTTTCCAGGCCTTCCTGTACCAGTGCGCGATCCTGTGCGGTGGCTTGCGGGGCTTTTTCCAGCACGTTCATCAGCGTCATCACCTGGGCGATGGCGGTGTTGAACTTGTGGTTCTGGCCCACGTCCTGGCTGGCTTGCTTGATGGCCAGGTGAGTGCTGCGGCGAATGAGTTTCTGCTCGTCGCTCAACGACGCCACGTCCAGCTTGGCCGGCAGGCCCTGGCTGACATGGGCGTGCGCCAGGCGCCAGACGCGCTTGAGGAAACGGTGCGAGCCTTCGACGCCGGAATCGGACCATTCGGCGCTCATGTCAGGCGGCGAGGCGAACATCATGAACAGGCGGCAGGTGTCGGCGCCGAACTGGTCGATCATCGACTGGGGGTCGACGCCGTTGTTCTTCGACTTGGCCATCTTCTCGGTGCCACCGATTTCCACCGGCAGGCCGTCGGCGATCAGTCTGGCGCTGATGACCTTGGCTTTGCTGTCGCGCTCAAGCTCGACGTCAGCCGGGTTGAACCAGGTGTAGGCGCCATTGGCTTCGCGACGATAGTAGGTCTCGGCGATCACCATGCCCTGGGTCAGCAGGTTCTTGAACGGTTCGTTGGAACTCACCAGGCCTTCGTCGCGCATCAGCTTGTGGAAGAAGCGCGCATACAGCAGGTGAAGGATGGCGTGTTCGATACCGCCGATGTACTGATCCACCGGCAACCAGTGGTCGGCTGCGGATTTCTCTACCAGGCCGCCCTCGTAGTGCGGCGAGGCGTAGCGGGCGTAGTACCACGAGGACTCGACGAAGGTGTCCATGGTGTCGGTTTCACGCTTGGCAGGCTGGCCGCATTTCGGGCAACTGCATTCGTAGAACTCGGGCATGCGCGCCAATGGCGAACCGGCGCCGTCCGGCACCACGTCTTCCGGCAGGACGACCGGCAACTGGTCTTCCGGCACCGGTACGTCACCGCAGGTCTGGCAGTGGATGATCGGGATCGGGCAGCCCCAGTAGCGCTGGCGGCTGATGCCCCAGTCGCGCAGGCGGAACTGGGTGCGCGAGGCACCGAGATTCTTCTTGATCAATGCGACTTCGATGGCGTCGAAGGCACCGGCGAAGTCCAGGCCGTCGAACTCACCGGAGTTGATCAGCGTGCCGTGCTCGTTGTAAGCGTCCTGCCATGGGGCCGGGTTGGTGTCGCCCGAACTGGTCCGGACCACGGACTTGATCGGCAGGTTGTATTTGACCGCAAATTCAAAATCGCGCTCGTCGTGGGCCGGCACAGCCATTACTGCGCCATCGCCGTAGTGCATCAGCACGTAGTTGGCGACCCATACCGGCAACTTCTCGCCGGTCAGCGGGTGCTCGACGAACAGGCCGGTCGGCAGGCCTTTTTTCTCCTGGGTGGCGACGTCGGCTTCGGCCACGCTGCCGCCTTTGCATTCGGCGATGAACGCCTGCAGCTCAGGATTGTTCTGTGCGGCCTGGGTAGCCAGCGGGTGCTCGGCGGCCACGGCGACGTAGGTCGCGCCCATCAGGGTGTCCGGACGGGTGGTGAAGACTTTGAGTGCGCCTGCTTCGCCGATGGAGTCGACGTTGTAGGGGAACTGCACTTCCATGCCCTTTGACTTGCCGATCCAGTTGCGCTGCATGGTCTTGACCTGTTCAGGCCAGCCCGGCAAATCGTCGAGGCTCGACAACAGTTCATCCGCGTAGGCGGTGATCTTGAAGTAGTACATCGGGATTTCGCGCTTTTCGATCAGCGCGCCGGAGCGCCAGCCGCGACCGTCGATCACCTGTTCGTTGGCGAGGACGGTCTGGTCGATCGGGTCCCAGTTCACGGTGCCGCTTTTTTTGTAGATCACACCTTTTTCGAACAGGCGGGTGAACAGCCATTGTTCCCAACGGTAGTAATCCGGCTTGCAGGTGGTGACTTCGCGGGACCAGTCTACCGCCAGGCCCAGGCTGCGCAGCTGGGTCTTCATGTAGGCGATGTTTTCGTAGGTCCACTTGGCGGGGGCCACGTTGTTTTTCATCGCGGCGTTTTCCGCCGGCATGCCGAAGGCGTCCCAACCCATGGGTTGCAGGACGTTCTTGCCTTGCATGCGCTGGTAGCGGGAGATGACGTCGCCGATGGTGTAGTTACGCACATGCCCCATGTGTAGCTTGCCGCTGGGGTAAGGGAACATCGACAGGCAGTAGAACGTCTCCTTGCCTGGCTGTTCACTGACTTCAAAGGACTTTTGCTCGTCCCAGAAGGTTTGGGCGGCATTTTCTATTTCACGGGGCTGATATTGTTCGTGCATGGCTACTTTTGAACTGAATAGGGGTGGCCTAATCCTCTTCGGTGCAACGTTCAGGTTGTTCGACACCAAAAAGCGGCGCGTCCGTGCCCAAACCCTGCGGGAAGTGGAGTTACAGGAAGCGCCGTAGCATACATGACCCCACTCTATCGAGGGAAACCCTGATTGCGCGGCAAGGGCCGTCTGTCGCGGCGCCGGGCAGGCGCACCCACGGGGACTACGCTGTTTATTGGGGAGCAAGTCTTTCTTCAATGAGGTGAGGGGATGGTTGAATCGCAGCGAATCGCAACGAAACCGGAAATCTACGAAGGACTGATCGACCGATTGGGTCGTGCATTGGATGCAGCGAGGACCGCGGGCCGATTGCGTGATGAACGGCCCGTCGAGTTGGAACTGCGCGGCTTGAGCCGTGCGGAGCTGGAACTGATCAAAGCTTACCTGGAACGTAATAGGCGCAGTGCGCCTCCTTGGGTGGCAACCCCGCCAGCCAAAGAACCTACGCACTCAGCCAAGGTGGTGTGGCTCAAGGACTTGTCGGCCGGTCGTGGCCCGGAAAGGCTCCGGTCCGCCCGCTTCAAGTAGTTCACTCCCCAGGAACACATCATCGTGCCATGTCACTGTAAAGATTGTCGCTAAACCCCGTTACACCTTAGGCTTCGGGCATCTATGGAGATGCCCGATGCCTATTCGTTATTTCATCAAACAACTGCTCCTGCCACCCGGCATTCTCTTGCTGCTGCTGGCCCTTGCCTGGTGGTTTCGTCGCAGCCGCCCCCGTTTGGCCGGCTGCTGTTTTGCCCTCGGGTTTGGCGGCATGTGGTTGATCAGCCTGCCGGTGGCGGTGGAGTGGGGCGCACGTGCCCTGGAGACCGAACCACCGTTGGCCCGTGAAGACTGGTCGACCCTGGCCCAGCGCGCCGATGCCATTGTGGTGCTGGGCTCGGGACGCGAGCGCGGCGACCCGGCCTGGGGTTCTGATCAGCCGACCGGTATCGGCCTGGAGCGCCAGCGGTATGCCGCGCGGCTGGCCAAGGCCTCCGGGCTGCCGGTGTTGACGACCGGTGGCCTGCATTACGGCACTCCGCCCAGCGAGGCGCAGTTGATGGCGGTGTCGATGCAGGATGACTTCGGCGTTGCTGTGCGCTGGAAGGAAGAACGCAGCCGCACCACCTGGGAAAACGCGCAGATGAGTGCCGGGATTCTATTGCCCGAGGGCATCAAGCGTGTGGTGGTGGTGACCCAGGCCTGGCACATGCCGCGGTCGGTGTGGAGTTTTGAAAAGGCCGGCTTCACCGTGGTGCCGGCGCCGGTGGGGTTCCTCGGCGTGGACAACGCCCGGCCGCTGGGCGGCTGGATGCCGGAGTTCAAGTCGGTGTGGCAGAGCGGGCAGTTGATCAATGAAGCGGTGGGACAGCTAGGCTACCGGTTGTTCTATCGATAACCCTGCTGATTAAAATGCAGATCAAAGTGTGGGAGGGGGCTTGCCCCCTCCCACATTTTTTTTCGCGTTGGCTGTTAAACGGTTTTGGCCATCCGGCCTGCCAGCAACGCCCAACCAAACAGCGCCAGGCACACGATGATCAGCGGCCACGAGCGCCATTGCAGGTACGGCGTCATGTTGTGCATCGGCACCACTTCGCCGTAGAGAATGCCGCGTTCGAACTGCGGGATCTGCACGGTGATCTGCCCAAACGGGTTGATCAGGCCGGTCACGCCATTGTTGGTGGCGCGGATCATCCAGCGGCCAGCCTCCAGCGCACGCATCTGTGCCATTTGCAGGTGCTGCAAGGGGCCGATGGAGCGGCCGAACCAGGTGTCATTGCTGATGGTCAGCAGCAGGTCGCTCTGGGCTGAAAGGCCGGCGGCGAACTCCGGGTATACCACTTCGTAGCAAATGAACGGCGCAATCTGATAGCCCTTGGCTTGCAGCATCGGCTGGTCGGCAGGGCCCCGGGCGAAGTCCGACATGGGCAGGTCGAAGAAGGCAATCAGGCCGCGCAACATGTCCTGCAGCGGCACGTACTCGCCAAACGGCACCAGTTTCTGCTTGAGGTAGGTGCCGTCACCTTCACCCACCACGGTGATGCCGTTGAAGTAGCGCTTCTGGTGATGCACTTCCTGGCGAATCGGCACGCCGGTGATCAGCGCGGTGTGCCGGTCGGCCGCAAACTTGCCCATCATTCCCAGGTAGCCCTCGACGGATTCCTTGAGCACCGGCACGGCCGTTTCCGGCCACACCAGCAGGTCGACCGGCTTGGAGCTGAAGCTCATGTCGCGGTACAGCGCGAGCTGCGCATTGAGCTGCTCCGGGTCCCACTTCATGCTTTGTTCGACGTTACCCTGAATCGCGGCGACCTTCAGCGGCGCGCCGGAGGGGGTGGTCCAGGCATGATGCTTGAGCGCCAGGCCGATGGCCCAGGGCGCTACCAGTAACACCAGGCCGGCGCCGATAAACCCATTGCGTTTGCCGGCCAACAGGCGTGGCAGGTTGCACAGCAGGGCCGCCGTCAGTGCCAGGGCAAAGGAAATCAGCCACATCCCGCCCACTGGCGCCAGGCCGGTGAGGGGGCCGTCGAGCTGGCTGTAACCGGAGTACAACCACGGGAATCCGGTGAGGAACCAGCCGCGAAAGGCTTCCTGGCCGACCCACAACGCGGCAAACGTGAGCGCATCCGCCAACGGCGCTTCATTGCGACGCAGCCAGCGCGCCCACAGCCAGGCGGGCAGGGCGAAGAACCAGGCAATGGCGGCGGTGAACAGCAGCATCAGGAACCCCGCCAGCAGCACCGACGCGCCGCCGAAATGGTGGATGCTGTAGTAGATCCAGCTGGTGCCGGCGCCAAACAGGCCGAACCCGAAGCACCAGCCACGGCCCAGGGCCTGGCGCGGCGTCAGTTCCCGCAGCCCGACATAGAACAATCCGACTGCGACCAATGCAAACGGCCACAGGTCGAACGGCGCCAGCGCCAGGGTGGTGATGGCGCCGGCCACCACGGCCAGCAGATTACCGGGCCAGCCGGGGCGGGTCAGACGGCGCATATCAATCCTTAGCGGGCAATAGGTGTCAGGCGAATCAAGTGGATGCGGCGGCTGTCGGCATTCAGGATGCGGAAGCGATAGGCGCCGATCTCGGTGGTTTCGTTACGCTTTGGCAGGTGCCCGAACGCACTCATCACCAGGCCACCGACGGTGTCGAACTCGTCGTCGGAGAATTCGCTGTCGAAAAATTCATTGAAGTTCTCGATCGGCGTCAGCGCCTTGACCAGGAAGTCACCGCTGGGCAGCGGCTTGATATAGCTGTCTTCTTCGACGTCGTGTTCGTCTTCGATGTCGCCGACGATCTGTTCCAGCACGTCTTCGATGGTCACCAGGCCCGCCACGCCGCCGTATTCGTCGATCACAATGGCCATGTGATTGTGGTTGGCGCGAAATTCGCGCAGCAGCACATTCAGGCGCTTGGATTCGGGCACGAAGGTGGCCGGGCGCAGCAGGTCCTTGATGTTGAAGCTGTCACCGTTCTCCTTGAGGATCAGCGGCAGCAGGTCCTTGGCCAGCAGGACACCCATGACGTCGTCATGGCTTTCGCCGATAACCGGGTAGCGCGAGTGCGCGGAGTCGATCACGGCCGGGAGGAATTCCCGTGGGGTCTGGGTCGCCTTGATGCTGATCATCTGCGAGCGCGGGACCATGATGTCCCGAACCTGCAGGTCAGCCACCTGGATGGCGCCTTCGACGATGGCCAGCGCTTCGCTGTCCAGCAACTTGTTCTGGTGGGCCTCGCGCAGCAGCTCCAGCAGCTCCTGGCGGTTTTTCGGCTCGTGGGCAAAAGCCTGGGTCAGTTTACCCAGCCATGACTTTTGCCCGTTGCTCGATCGGTCTTCGCTCATAGCGATTACTCTAAATCCTTTGATGTGACAGTTGAGTGTTGATCAGTTTTCGTCGTCTGCATATGGATCCGGGTGACCCAATTCTGCAAGCAACGTTCGTTCCAGTGCTTCCATTTCCTCGGCTTCTTCATCGTCTATATGGTCGTAACCCAAGAGATGCAAGCAGCCGTGGATGACTAGATGGGCCCAGTGAGCCTCAAGTTCCTTACCTTGTTCCTTCGCTTCACGCTCGACCACCTCGACGCAGATCACCAGGTCGCCCAGCAGGGGGATATCCAGCAACTCATCGGGTACATCGGCGGGAAACGACAGCACGTTGGTCGCGTAGTCCTTCTGGCGCCAGGTGTGGTTCAGCTCGCGGCCCTCGGGCTCGTCCACCAGGCGGATGGTCAGTTCCGAGTCGGCGCTGCGCTGGCGCAGGGCCAGGGCGCACCACTCGCGGAATTGGGCTTCGCTGGGGGCGGGCGCTTCGGTGGCCAGCTGCAGGTCAAGCTCAAGCATCGCGGCGAACGTCCTTGGCCGGTGCGTCATCGCGGTGGTCGAAGCGCTCGTAGGCTTCGACAATGCGCTGCACCAGCGGGTGGCGGACCACGTCCTTGGGCATGAAGTGCGTGAAGCTGATACCCGGCACGTCCTTGAGCACCTCGATCACCTGGGCCAGGCCGGACTTGGTGCCCTTGGGCAGGTCGACCTGGGTGACGTCACCGGTGATCACGGCGGTGGAGCCGAAACCGATCCGGGTGAGGAACATCTTCATCTGCTCGACGGTGGTGTTCTGGCTTTCGTCGAGGATGATGAAGCTGTTGTTCAAGGTGCGGCCGCGCATGTAGGCCAGCGGGGCGATCTCGATCACCTGGCGCTCGATCAGCTTGGCCACGTATTCAAAGCCGAGCATCTCGTACAGGGCGTCGTAGAGCGGGCGCAGGTACGGGTCGATCTTCTGGGCCAGGTCGCCGGGCAGGAAGCCGAGTTTTTCACCGGCCTCGACCGCTGGGCGCACCAGCAGGATACGGCGTACTTGCTCACGCTCCAGGGCGTCGACCGCACAGGCCACGGCCAGGTAGGTCTTGCCGGTACCGGCGGGGCCGATGCCAAAGTTGATGTCGTTGCCGAGGATTTCCTTGACGTAGCGCTGCTGATTCAAGCCGCGCGGGCGAATCATGCCTTTTTTGGTGCGCAGGGCCACGCTGGCTTCGGCCACCGGGTTGTTGGCCAGGTCTTCCACGGCGGATTCCTGCAGGTACAGGTGCACCGTTTCCGGCGACAGCTCACTACCCTTGGTTTCGCGGTAGAGGCGGCGCAGCAGGTTTTCTGCAGACGTGGTGTGTTGGGGTTCACCAATAAGCTCGAACTGATTGCCGCGATTGCGGATCTCGATGCTCAGGCGTTGTTCGATCAGGCGCAGGTGCTCGTCGAACTGTCCGCACAGGTTGGCGAAACGGCGAGCCTCAAAGGGCTCGAGGAGAAAACGATGGGGTTCTGCTATGGGTGCGTTCAAGGTTGCTTTTAGCCGCCCTTTGGCTGTTTAGGTGAAAGAGAGGATAACGCCAGCACGCCGGGTGCGAAAGCACTTAAACGGAGCATATTGGCTGACGGCGATTCTGTAGGAGCGAGCTTGCTCGCGAAAAACGTCAACGATAACGCGTGCAGCCTGAATATACGCGGTGCCCTCAGGTTTTTCGCGAGCAAGCTCGCTCCTACAGAAACTTGGTTTATTGGATCAGAGACCCGCGCAACGAGTGCGGTTGCGCCGCATCGATATGCACGTCGGCAAACTGACCGATCAATGTCGGATTATCGCAACGGAAGTTGACGATCCGGTTGTTCTCGGTACGGCCCTGCAATTCGCCAGGGTCTTTTTTCGAGTAGTCGGTGACCAGGATGCGCTGGATCGAACCGACCATTTGTCGGCTGATCTCGAAACCCTGCTGGTTAAGGCGATGTTGCAGCGCGTTCAAGCGCTCTTTTTTCAGTGCTTCCGGGGTTTCGTCCAGCAGGTCCGCCGCCGGGGTGCCGGGGCGCTGGCTGTAGACGAACGAGTAGGAGAAGTCGAAACCGACGTCTTCGATCAGCTTCATGGTCTGCTGGAAGTCTTTCTCGGTTTCGCCAGGGAAGCCGACGATAAAGTCCGAACTGATGCAGATGCCCGGCACGGCTGCACGCAATTTGCGCAGTTTGGATTTGTACTCCAGGGCGGTGTGGTTGCGTTTCATCGCCGAGAGGATGCGGTCCGAGCCCGATTGCACCGGCAAATGCAGGTGCTTGACCAGTTCCGGCACATCGGCATGGGCCTGGATCAGGCTGTCGGAGAACTCCAGCGGGTGTGAGGTGGTGTAGCGAATGCGCTCGATGCCATCCACCGCAGCGACCACGCGGATCAACTCCGCCAGGTCAGCCAGGCGCCCGTCGTGGGTCAGGCCGCGATAGCCGTTGACGTTCTGGCCCAGCAGGGTCACTTCGCGCACACCGTTTTCGGCCAGGTGGATGATTTCTGCGAGCACGTCGTCAAACGGCCGGCTGACCTCTTCACCACGGGTGTAGGGCACCACACAGAAGGTGCAGTACTTGCTGCAGCCTTCCATCACCGACACGTAGGCGCTCGGCCCGTCGATGCGCGGTTCGGGCAAGTGGTCGAATTTTTCGATTTCCGGGAACGAGACGTCGACCTGGGGCAGCTTGGTGATGCGTGCGGCGTCGATCATTTCCGGCAGGCGGTGCAGGGTCTGTGGGCCGAAGACCACGTCGACATACGGCGCACGGTCGCGGATCGCGGCGCCTTCCTGGCTGGCGACGCAACCGCCGACGGCGATCACCATGTCCGGGTTGGCCAGTTTCAATTCGCGCCAGCGGCCCAACTGCGAGTACACACGGTCCTGGGCCCGCTCGCGGATCGAGCAGGTATTGAGCAGGATCACGTCGGCATCTTCGGCGCGGGCGGTGACTTCCAGGGCCTGGTGTTCACCCAGCAGGTCGACCATGCGCGAGCTGTCGTACTCGTTCATCTGGCAACCGTGGGTTTCGATATAAAGCTTCTTGGCCATGGGAATCGTCAACTGGTGGTAAAGAACCGCGCATTATAGGGGTCATGCCCATCGGTTCCTAGCACTGTGCATCGGGTGCCATGCTATAGTTCGCGCCCTCTTTTATATCCCCCATGTGTTCCTCACCCACCATGACCAAACGTGAAGCTCCAATCTATAAGGTGATTTTCCTCAACCAGGGCCAGGTGTTCGAAATGTACGCCAAGCAGATCTATCAAAGTGATCTGTGGGGTTTCCTGGAAGTGGAAGAGTTCGTCTTTGGCGAGCGCACACAGCTGGTCGTCGACCCGGGCGAGGAAAAGCTCAAGGCCCAGTTCGAAGGCGTGGTGCGCAGTTTTGTGCCGATGCATTCGATCGTGCGCATCGACGAAGTCGAGCGCCTGGGCACGCCGAAAATCAGCGAAGCCCGGGGCATGAGCAATGTCATGCCGTTTCCGATGCCGATGCCTGAAAAGTAGGCGGGGTGTCAGGGCAGGGGTGAGAAGGGCGAGCGCCCATCGGCACTCTGCAGCTCCAGCAGGTAGTTGCGGAAAATCTGCCCCAGGACCTGGGTGGCCACTTCCAATTCATCGCGTTGCATGTGCTCGGCGACTTCGTCGGCAGTGTCCAGCGCGTCTTCGGCGCCGTTGACCGCGGCCATTTTCAGCACGATATAGGCCTGGACGTTATTGGCCGGCACGCCTTCGCCTTTGAAGAACATGGTGCCCAACTGGAATTGCGCCTGGGCGTGGCCCTGCAACGAGGCTTTCTCGAAGTAGCTCAAGGCTTTGTTGAGGTCACGGGCCGGGTTCTTGCTGTCGTGGTAGTACTCGCCCAACTCGTATTGCGCCTGCGCATCCCCACCGTCGGCCTGTTTCTGACACGCGCTCAGGGCTTCGGCCTGGCTGTCCGGCTGGGTATTGAGGGTGCAACGACCCATCGCTGGGATTAACAACGAGTTGCCGCCTGCCTGGGCATGTGCCAGCAGCGGCTGAAGGAGCAACAGGCAGCCCAGTACCAGGGTGCGGCCGGTGCGTTTCATGGGAATCGACTTACCTCTGACGGGGCGCGCGGACCCTCTCGGGATCCAATAAGCGCGCATTATGAAATAAGCAGGCCTCTGCTTACAAAGTCTTTACTCGTTTTTCTGCTGCTTAGGCAAGTTATCTGCCGGATTGCAGGTAAATTCTCGGAAAAATAAGGAAATCCCTGTAGGCAAAGTAGCAAATCTGACGCCGCCCGCAGCGACGTCAGGTTTTTGCTCCGGCTTATTTCAGTGCGGCGAAGGCGCGCTCGGCGGCATCCAGGGTCAGTTTCAGCTCGGCATCGCCATGGGCGATCGAGGTGAAGCCGGCTTCGAAGGCGCTCGGCGCCAGGTACACGCCGCCCTCCAGCATCAGGTGGAAGAAGCGCTTGAACAGGTCGGCATCGCTGCCCATCACATCATCAAAGGTGACGATGTCATCGGCGCCGCTGAAGTACAGGCCAAACATGCCGCCCGCTTGCGTGGTCACGAACGGGATACCGGCGGCATCGGCGCGCTGTTGCAGGCCGTCCAGCAGGCGGGTGGTGTAGTCGGTCAGCTCGGCGTGGAAGCCCGGGCGGCTGATCAGGCGCAGGGTGGTCAGGCCGGCCGCCATGGCCAGCGGGTTACCCGAGAGCGTGCCGGCCTGGTACACCGGGCCCAGCGGCGCGATGTGCTGCATGATTTCGCGCTTGCCGCCGAAGCAGCCCACGGGCATGCCGCCCCCGATGATCTTGCCGAACGTGCTCAGGTCCGGCGTGACGCCGTAGTGCGCCTGGGCGCCGCCGAGGGCAACGCGGAAGCCGGTCATCACTTCGTCGAAAATCAGCACCACGCCATGCTTGTCGCACTGTTCGCGCAGGCCTTCCAGAAAGCCCGGGGCGGGCGGCACGCAGTTCATGTTGCCGGCCACCGGCTCGACGATGATGCACGCTACGTCCTGGCCGACTTCGCTGAGCATCTGCTCGACGGCGCCGATGTCGTTGAACGGCAGGGTCAGGGTGTGTTTGGCGAACGCTGCCGGTACGCCGGCCGAGCTGGGTACGCCTTGGGTCAGCGCGCCGGAACCGGCTTTGACCAGCAGGCTGTCGGAATGGCCGTGGTAGCAGCCTTCGAACTTGATGATGCTGTCGCGGCCGGTGAAACCACGGGCCAGGCGAATCGCACTCATGGTGGCTTCGGTGCCGGAGCTGACCATGCGCACCATCTCCATCGACGGCACGATGCTGCAGACCAGATCGGCCATCTCGGTTTCCATGGCGGTCGGCGCGCCGTAGGACAGGCCGTGCTCCAGTTGCCTGCGCACGGCGTCCAGCACGTCGGGGTGGCTGTGGCCGAGGATCATCGGGCCCCAGGAGCCGACGTAATCCACGTAGCGCTTGTCATCTTCGTCGGTGACGTAGGCGCCTTCGGCATGCTTGAAGAACAACGGCGTGCCGCCCACGCTTTTGAACGCACGCACGGGGGAGTTCACACCGCCGGGGATGTGTTTCTGGGCATCGGCAAACAGGGTTTCGGAACGAGACATGGTGAGGGCTCTCTGAATTCAGGATTTGATGAGTTCGTTGAAGGCGCGGGCGCGGCGCGTGACTTCCTGGGTACTGTCGGCACCGAACAGGCCGTGGACCACGGCCAGCAGGTCGGCACCCTGGGCCACCAGCGGTGCGGCGTTTTCCAGGGTGATGCCGCCGATCACGCAGATCGGCACATGCAGGCGCTTGCGGGCCTCGGCGAGCATTTCAACGGTGGCGGCCGGAGCGCCCGGCTTGGTGTTGGAATTGAAGAAGCGGCCGAAGGCGACATAACTGGCGCCTTCCTTCGCCGCCTGTTCGGCCAGTTCGATCTGGCCGTGGCAAGTGGCGCCGATGATCGCCTTGGAACCGAGCAACGCACGGGCCGGTGTCAGTGGGCCGTCGGTCTGGCCCAGGTGCACGCCGACGCCCAGGCGGGCGGCCAGGTCGAAGTCATCATTGATAATAAGCTGGGTCTTGTAGCGCGAGCACAGCTCCCGCAGTTTTTCGGCTTCGCGCAGGCGCCGGGCTTCGTCGCTGCTTTTGTCGCGGTACTGCAGTAGGGTCACGCCACCGTCCAATGCCGCTTCGACATAGGCGAGGAACTTGCCGGCCAACAGTTGGCTGTCGGTAATGGCGTAAAGGCCACGTAGTTTCATCGGGCAGGCCTCTTGCTGTTAAGAGCAGATAGTTACGAGCAGAAATCCAGTGGCAGACGGCGCGGTACGAACTGGCCCTGGCCGAGTTGTTCGGCGTCACGCAGGGTGCGCCAAGTGTAGTTAAGTGCCGACTGCACCGCACTCACCAGCCCTTCGCCTTGGGCGATCCGTCCGGCCAGGGCGCTGGCCAGGGTGCAGCCCGACCCGTGATAGCTGCCGGGCAGGCGCTGGCAGGTAAAGGTCTGGCGCGTGCCATCACGGCTGTAGAGACGGTTGTGCACTTCGTGCTCATCGCCATGGCCGCCAGTGATCAACAGGTGCTTGATAAACGGCAACAGCTTCGCGGCGCATTCGTCGGCGGTGCCCTCGGGCAGTTCGGCGAGGATACGGGCTTCAGGCAGGTTCGGCGTGGCGATCAGCGACAACGGCAGCAGCCGCTCGCGCATGGCGTAGCCGACTTCGTCCTTGCCCAGGCTGCCACCGCCGCCGGCGCGCAGCACCGGGTCGCACACCACCGGCAGGTGCGGGTGCGCCTGCAGCAGTTCGACCACGGTGTCGACCATCGCGGTGGAGCCGAGCATGCCCAGCTTGACCGCCGCCACGTCGGAGTCACCGAGGACGGCATTGGCCTGGGCCATTACCCACTCACGGTCCAGTACGCGGAAATCGCTGACATTGACGGTGTTCTGCACGGTCAGGGCAGTGACGGCCGGGGCCGCATGGCAGCCTTGGGCGAGGAGGGCTTCGATATCTGCCTGCAAGCCGGCGCCACCACTGGGATCATGGCCGGAGAGACAGAGGACAACGGGGCGAGAGCTGTAGATATTCATGGTGCGCGAGCTTACCACCAAACGCTTTTGGCGGGGCCTTCGGGCGATGGTTGAATGTTGTCGCGCGAACGCCGCTTTTTTGGCGTTTTCTCGGCTGCGAAAACGCTCTGAAAGCCTTGTTCTAGAGCCTTTCAAAAAATTATTTCAATGGTGTCCAATGGCCTTTAGCGGCTATGCTAAAGTGGATTCAAACAACTTAACTGTACCGCCGGTGTACGTCTTCTCAAAAGGAATGGGGGGCTTTTGACATAACCGGACAGGCCACGCTGGGGCTCGCATGCGCTATTTGCTGATCTTATTGTTGTGCGGGCTACCGATGCTCGCCAGCGCCATCGAGTTCAACCAGGACACCCGAAGCCTGCCGCTGGGCCGAGCCATGCAAGTGCTCGAAGACCCCACCGATGCCCTCACCATCGCCGAAGTAAGCTCCCCCGCCTACGCCGCTCAATTCAAGCACCATGACAAAGCCACCCTCAACGCCGGCTATTCGCGCTCGGTGTTCTGGCTCAAGGTCGACCTGCATTACGTGGCCAAGGACCCCCGTGCCCCCCGCACCTGGTTCCTGGAGTTGGCTTACCCGCCGCTGAATCATCTGGACCTGTACCAGAATGATGGCACCGGCAACTATCGGCTGGCCAGCCGTACCGGCAGTGCGCTGCCTTTTTCCAGCCGTGAGGTCAGCCAGAGCAACTACCTGTTCAAGCTCAATTTCGTGCCCGACCAGCAGCAAACGCTCTACCTGCGCCTGCAAAGCGAGGGCTCGATCCAGGCGCCGTTGACGCTCTGGGCCGGCACCGCTTACCTGGAGCAACAACCGCTGCGCCTGTCTGTGCTGGGGGTGATCTATGGCGTATTGCTGGGGATGCTGGTCTACAACCTGTTCATCTACCTGAGCGTGCGCGATACCAGCTACCTGTATTACATCCTCTATATCGCCTCGTTTGGCCTGTACCAGCTGTCGGTCAATGGCGTGGCCGTGCAGTACTTCTGGCCGAACAACCCGTGGTGGGCGAATGCGGCGGTGCCGTTGCTGATCGGTTCGGCGGCGCTGTTCGGCAGCCTGTTTGCCCGCAGCTTCCTGCATACCGCGCAGCACAGCCGCTGGCTCAACCGGCTCTTGCTGGCACTGGCGGTGTGCGGCGGCGTAGTGATGGCGCTGGCGCTGCTGACCAGCTACGCCCTGGCCTTGCGCCTGGCGACCGGCCTGGCGCTGGTATTCACCGTGACGATCTTCGTCGCCGCCATCAAGGCCTGGTACTGCGGCCAGCGAGTGGCGCGGTATTTCATCATCGCCTGGTCGGCGTTCCTGCTGGGTGGCGTGGTGAACACGCTGATGGTGCTGGGCTACTTGCCCAATGTGTTCCTCACCATGTACGCCAGCCAGATCGGCTCGGCAATTGAAGTGGCGCTGTTATCCCTGGCCCTCGCCGACCGCATCAATGCCATGCGTGAACAACAGGCACAGATCCTGTTCGATGCCAGCCAGAAGCTCGAAGTGCTCAACCAGCAACTGGCCCGCAGCAACCGTCTCAAGGATGAATTCCTCGCGACGCTGACCCACGAACTGCGCACGCCCATGAACGGTGTGATCGGCTCCCTTGAGCTGATGCAAACGGTGCCGCTGGACGACGACCTGGCGCAGTACCAGCAAACGGCCGCCGGTTCGGCACGGGATATGATGCGCATGGTCAACGGCATCCTCACCCTCACCGAATTGCAGGCCGGGCGCCTGAGTGCCCAGCCTCGGGTATTCAGCCTGCGGGGCGTGCTCGACACCCTGCGCCAGCAATTCACCACCAGTGCCCAAGGCAAAGGCCTGGCGTTTTCCATCGATGTGGCCGATGAGCTGCCAGACCGCATGGTGGGCGACGCCGACAAACTGCTCCAGTGCCTGGATTGCCTGTTGGACAATGCGTTCAAGTTCACCCGTGAAGGTTCCGTTCGCCTGCGGGTGGTGGGTGTGCCTCACAGTGACGGCGATGTGCGCCTGAGCTTCATTGTGACCGACACCGGTATTGGCTTCGCCTTCCTTGACGAGGCGACCTTGTACCAGCGCTTTTTCCAACTCGATGGCTCCATGACCCGCGAATACGGCGGCCTGGGCATCGGCCTGGCCATCTGCCGGCAATTGATCGAGCTGTTGGGCGGGCGCCTTACCCATCATTCCGAGCCGCACAAGGGCAGCCGCTTCCAGCTGGACGTGAACGTCAGCCCGGTGCCGATCGAGGCAAAACCGGTGCCCGGCCGGCAACGCGCGCCCCAGGATTGCGCGGTATTGCTGGTGGATGACAACAGCGTGGGCCAGTTGGCGGTGCGCGGCATGTTGCTCAAGCTGGGTTACCGGGTGAAAACCGTGGACAGTGGCCCGGCGGCGTTGGCGGCCTTGCAGGGACAAAGCTTCGACGCGGTCTTGCTGGATGTGCCCGAAGGCGGCTTCTCGTTGTGTTGTCAGATCCGTGCACTGCCGGGCTGCGGTGAATTGCCGGTGATCGCCTTGAGTGCGTCGCTGCACACGTCCGAGCGCGAGCGCAGCCATGGCGTCGGCATCACCGACCGTCTGGCCAAGCCGGTGCGCTTCGAGGCGCTGCAGTCGGTACTGGAGCGCCGCTTGTTGAGCGCGCTCGAGGGCGAAAGCGCCGGGCATTCGGCGGGTATGCCACTTTTTTAACCCGGATGACGGTGCTTAACTGAAAAAACCGGCCTCAATCGATCTGCGCCTTTCTTTATGGGTAGGTGCGCATTCGACAGGGCCTTTTTCCAGGAGGCCCGTCATGAACCTGCATCAGTTCGCCGAAACCCACGACGTCACCAACCAGCCGCCCTCCCTGGACGGCACCAACCTGTACCGCATCGACGTGCCCCTGCAAGACTGGTCGCGGCGCTTTGGCGCCGGCTGGGCGCAGGCGCGCATCGATGCGTACGGGGCGTTGGCCGGCGGGCCGCTGATGGCGGCCGGGTTCCTGGCCAACCAGAACAAACCGGTGTTCAGCAGCCATGACCGGTATGGGCATCGCATCGACCTTGTGGAGTTTCACCCGGCCTACCACGAGCTGATGCGCACCGCGGTCGAGCATGGCCTGCCGTCGCTGCCGTGGGCCCATCCACAGTCCGGTGCCCATGTGGCGCGTGCGGCCATGACCTACCTGCACAGTCAGGCTGAGGCCGGCACCGGCTGCCCGCTGACCATGACTTTTGCCTGCGTCCCGGCCCTGCGCTTGCAACCCGACCTGGCGCAGGCCTGGCTGCCGAAAATCCTCAGCACCCACTATGACCCGCGCAATGTCGGCATTGCCCACAAGGCCGGTGCAACCATCGGCATGGCGATGACGGAGAAGCAGGGCGGCACCGACGTGCGCGCCAACACCACCCGCGCCTATCCGGTGGGCGCCGGCGGGCCCGGGCAAGCCTATGAACTGGTCGGTCACAAGTGGTTCTGCTCGGCGCCGATGTGCGACGCCTTCCTGACCCTGGCCCAGACCGACAAAGGCCTGACCTGTTTCCTGCTGCCCCGGCATCGCCCGGATGACACCCGCAACGAGTTCTATATCCAGCGCCTGAAAAACAAATTGGGCAACTGCTCCAATGCGTCCAGTGAAGTGGAGTTTCGTGGGGCCCTGGCCTGGATGATCGGCGAAGAGGGGCGTGGCGTGCCCACCATCATCGAGATGGTCGCCATGACACGCTTCGATTGCATGGTCGGTTCCAGTGCCTTGATGCGCCAGGCGCTGACCCAGGCCAGCCATCACTGTGCTCATCGCCGGGTCGGTGGCCGTGTGCTCAGCGAGCAGCCGCTGATGCAAAACGTGCTGGCCGACCTCGCCCTGGAAAGCGAAGCCTCGCTGGCCTTGAGCATGCGCATGGGCTGCGCCCTGGACAACCTGGGCGATGAGCGCGAAGCCAAGTTCGCTCGGCTGGTAACGGCGGTGGGCAAGTATTGGATCTGCAAGCGCGCCCCGGCGATGATCAACGAAGCCGCCGAGTGCATGGGCGGCGCGGGCTATGTGGAGGACAGCATTCTGCCGCGCCTGTACCGTGAAGCGCCGGTGAATTCGACGTGGGAAGGTTCCGGCAATGTGCAATGCCTGGACGTGCTGCGCGTACTGTCCAAGGAGCCCGGCGTGCTGGAAGCGCTGTTTGTCGAACTCGGTGACGGGCATGGCGATAGGCAACTGGCACAGCATATCGAACACCTGAAGTCGGCGTTCATGGACACCCAGGACATCCAGTACCGCGCGCGGCAGTTGACCGAGGATATTGCCGTGGCTTTGCAGGCCAAGCTGTTGCTGGAGGCGGGTAACACCGCAGTCAGCGATGGTTTTATCGCCAGCCGTTTGGGCCAGTCGTCTGGCCGCGTCTACGGCACCTTGCCACGTGGCGTCGATGTCGGGGCCATCGTCGCGCGGTCAAGTCCCAATGTCTCTGAATAAACACGGTCCACATGTGGGAGGGGGCTTGCAGCGATCTTGAGAGGGCACTCCAATTCAAGGTTTGCGTCTGACAGGGATACAGGCAAGATAAAGGCCTGCAAGTCAGAACACAGGATGCTTACCGTGACCGAAGCTTTTGTTGTCGTTCAAACCGCCGAAGAAGCCGTGGATCGGCTGGCGGCCCTGCATGAGCGGGCTACCGGCGCGCTCAATCAAGCCCTCAAGCAATACCTCAAGGACCGCGTCGAACCCGACGCCGAACAACGCGCGCTGTTTCGCTACCCGGAACTGCGCCTGACTTACCACTGCCACGGCGAAGTCCCACAGACTACCCGGGCGTATGCCAAGGTCCAGTTACCTGGGACCTACAGCGTAACCGTCACGCATCCGGCGGCGTTCCGTAAGTATTTGCTGGAACAACTGGTGCCGCTGATGCACGACTTCACCGTGACCGTGGAAGTGGGCGTCAGCCAGCAGAACATTCCTTATCCGTACGTGGTGGAGCAGGGCGACGAACTGGCCGGCTCCGGTGTGACCGCCGCGACCTTGGCGCGCGTGTTCCCCAGCACCGACCTGTCGGCCGCCACCGACGGCATCGCCGATGGCCTGTACGACTGGGAAAACACCGACCCGCTGCCCCTGGCGCTGTTCGATGCGGCGCGCGTGGACTTTTCCCTGCGCCGGCTGGTGCATTACACCGGCAGCGACTGGCGCCATGTGCAGCCGTGGATCCTGCTGACCAACTACCACCGCTATGTCGACCAGTTCATCCTGCATGGCCTGGAACAACTGCGCAGCGACCCGCGTTTTATCCGCATGGTGCTGCCGGGCAACGTCATCATCGACAAGAGCATGGACCACGGCGAAGCCTCGGCGATTGCCGCCGGCGTAGTGTGGCACCGCTACCAGATGCCGGCCTATCACCTGCAGGCCAGCGATGGCCACGGCGTGACCCTGGTGAACATCGGTGTGGGCCCGTCCAACGCCAAGAACATCACCGACCACCTGGCGGTGCTGCGTCCGCATTGCTGGCTGATGATTGGCCACTGTGGCGGCCTGCGCCAATCCCAGACCATCGGCGACTACGTACTGGCCCACGCCTATATGCGCCGCGATGGGATTCTCGACCGGGTGGTACCGCCGAACATCCCGATCCCCGCCCTGGCCGAAGTGCAGATGGCCTTGCAGCAGGCGGCGGCGAATGTCACCGGTGAGAAAGGCGAAGAACTGAAAAAACGCCTGCGTACCGGCACCGTGCTGACCTACGACGACCGCAACTGGGAACTGCGCTGGGCCCAGGAACGGCCGTTGATCAACCTGTCCCGCGCCGTGGCGGTGGACATGGAAAGCGGTACCATCGCCGCCCAGGGCTACCGCTTGCGCGTACCGTACGGCACGTTGTTGTGTGTGTCGGACAAGCCGCTGCACAGCGAGATCAAGCTGCCGGGCTCGGCCAACGCGTTCTACGAACGTGCGGTCAGCCAGCACTTGAAGATCGGCATCGAGGCGGTGGACCTGTTGCGCACCGAACTCAACTCGTTGCACTCGCGCAAACTGCGCAGCTTCGACGAGCCGCCGTTCCGCTAAGCGGTTGGGATGGTCATTTGGCGGTCAGGCCACTAGCATTGTCGGTCCTGACCGTTAGATGTTCCTTTGCCATGTCCCGTCCCACCCGTCCCGATTCGCGCCGCCCTGGCGTGAAACCTCCGTATTCTGCCGCGCGCCGTGTTGCCAAGGCGCCACCGGTCGAGCCGAAGTTGGTCCTGTTCAATAAACCTTTCGATGTGCTGACCCAGTTCAGCGACGAAGGCGGGCGCGCGACGCTCAAGGACTTTATCGACATCCCCGGCATCTACCCGGCAGGCCGCCTGGACCGTGACAGCGAAGGCCTGTTGCTGCTGACCAACGACGGCCAGTTGCAGGCGCGTATTGCCGATCCCAAGCACAAGCTGGCGAAAACCTACTGGGTGCAGGTGGAAGGCGAACCCACCGAAGCATTGCTGCAACGCCTGCGTGACGGGGTGGAACTCAACGACGGCAAAACCTTGCCCGCCGAGGCCCGGCGTTTGGATGAGCCGGCGTTATGGCCGCGCAACCCGCCGGTGCGCTTTCGCAAAAACCTACCGACGTACTGGCTTGAACTGGTGATTCGAGAGGGGCGTAACCGCCAGGTTCGGCGCATGACCGCCGCCGTGGGCCTGCCGACCTTGCGTCTGGTGCGGGTGCGTATCGGCGATTGGACAATCGACGGCCTGGACCAAGGCCAATGGAAGGAAGTACCCGCGCGTTTATAAAGCGCCGGACTCGATCAGGCCGATCACCACGCTCTTGATGATGAACGCGGCCACGCCCAGGCCCAGTACGAAAAACAGGATGAACGAACCAAAGCGCCCGGCCTTGGATTTCTTTGCCAGGTCCCAGACGATAAAGCCCATGAAAATGATCAGGATAGTGACCAGGCCGGTCATCATCCATTCTTCGAACAGGGCGGGGTCGATGTTGTTCATGGGCTCTTCCAACGGGACAGGCGGCAAGTATACGGCAGCGTCACAGGCGCAACATTGACCTGCGTCGGTGCGTCGCACGCAGACTTCACTGTTGAAACACAGGCCAAATGTGGGAGGGGGCTTGCCCCCGATAGCGGTGTGTCAGGCTGTGTATCTGGTGACTGATACTCCATCGGGGGCAAGCCCCCTCCCACATTTGATCTTCATTGTTCATGGGATCAGGTGCGCAGGTGGGTCAGCGGCAATTCGGTGCTGTTGAGCACTTGGTTGAGCACAAAGCTCGAGCGCACGCTGGTCACGCCTTCGATCCGGGTGAGGTGGCCCAGCAGCAGTTTCTGATAGTGGTCCATGTCCGGCACCACCACTTTCAACTGATAGTCCGCATCCATCCCGGTGACCAGGCTGCATTCCAGCACCTGGGGCAGGGTGCGGATGGCCGCTTCGAAGTTCTCGAAACGCTCGGGGGTGTGGCGGTCCATGCCGATCAGCACATAGGCGGTGAGGCTCAGGCCGAGCATCTTGCGGTCGAGCAGGGCGACCTGGCGCGCGATGTAGCCGTCGTCCTCCAACTGCTTGACCCGGCGCGAGCAGGGCGAAGGCGACAGGCCGATACGCTCGGCCAACTCTTGGTTGGAGATCCTCGCGTCGCGCTGCAATTCCGCCAAAATACTCAGGTCGTATCGGTCAAGCTTGCTCATTGGGTTGGCCTTTGTCGTAACTATTGCGGTGAATTATCCATGAAGGGTTAAAAATTGCGCAAGCACTGTTTATTGACGCAATCTTCGCAATCATCTGTCCGGCGCTGGCCTGTATCGTTATCAACAGAATCACCGCCTGGACAACAGTCCACAGCAGCTCGCTCAATCAGGCGTGCTGCGGCCGCCACCCCAGCAGGGTCGAGCCGGCCTCCAGGCTGCACACTGTCCACAAGACGGCGTGAGGTGAGCCAACGTCAAAAGCGTTGAGCATGGACGAAGTTCTCAAGGGGTGGCCGACGGGTCACCCCTTTTCTTTTGCCTTAAGAAAATTGTTCTTGTGACTGATAACCTGTCTCAGAACCGGGCGAGGCTTTTCCAGTCTCATCTATGAGGCCGGACCTTCCAGGCCCTTATCCGCAGTGAGGAATAGCATGAAGCGCATCTGGCGTATGGCAGGTGTAGGTTTGCTGATGGTCACCGTCGGCACGCAAGTGATGGCCGACGAGCCGCGCCCTGAGGGTGGCGGCCAGCATGAAAGAGGGCCGGAGGGCGGTCGGCAAGGTCAAGGTAACGAACAACCGCGCCCGCAAAATAACCAACCGCGCCCGCAGCCCCAGAACAATCAACCCCGGCCGGAAAATAATCAGCCACGTCCACAGAACCCGCATTTTGATCGCGCCGAGCAATCGCCCCACGGTGGCGGGCAGTGGCAAGGTCGCCCGCAAGGTGCCGAACAGCCTCGGCCAGCCCCGCAGCCTGCGAACAACCTGCCGATCCAGAGTCGCCCCGATACCGTGCGCCAGACCCAGGAACCGCGTCAGGGTTACTACCGTGACATTCCTCGACGCAACGACGATAACCGCAATTGGGAGGCCGGCGGCCCAGGTTCGCGGCCTGGCTACAACGGGCATCCCAACGATAACCGCTGGCCAGGTCGCCCCGACGGCCATGGCAACGGCTGGGGGCCTGGCCCGCAGTATCGGCCTGGCTATGTCGTCGACCGCTTCCCCGACCGCAACTACCGGGTGCCGTACCGTGGCCAGGATTACTTCTTCTCCGGCGGCTACTGGTACCGCCCCCAAGGCCCGCGCTATGTGGTCGTGGCGCCGCCGTATGGCATCCGCGTGCATTACCTGCCGGACTATGCGCGCGAAGTGTGGGTAGGTGGCTCGCTGCTGTTCCTGGCCGCTGGCGCCTACTACGCCTACGAACAAAGCACCCAGCAATACGTGGTGGTGCAACCGCCGACGCAAGTGCCGGCACCGCAGCCAGCACCCCAAGGCAATGGCTATGACGTGGTGGCCTATCCCGCCAACGGGCAGTCACCGGCGCAAGTGCAGCAGGACGGCTACGACTGTTATCGCTGGGCAGTGCAACAAAGCGGCTTCGACCCGCAGGCGGTCACCTACGCCCCTGATCCGGCGGTGGTGCAAACCTACCGCCAGGCCCAGGGCAACTGCCTGAGCAGTCGCGGGTATCAGGTGCAGTACTAGGCCTTGGCGCCCGTGACCACTTCTCGCGGGTCGGCGTGCACCAGCACTTCGGCGCGCGGGTAGGCTGCGTGAATGGCATCGGCGGCCTGGTCGCTGATGCCGTGGGCCACTGACAGCGTCAACTCCCCCGGCAGTTCCAGGTGCAACTGCACGAACCAATGGTTGCCGGAGATGCGCGTGCGCAGGTCATGGGCACCCAACACCCCCGGTACGCCTCGCGCCAGTTCCAGCATGTGCTGGCTGACGTCCGGCGGCAGTTCCTCGTCCATCAACACCGCAAAGCTTTCCCTGGCGATCTGGATCGCGCTCCACAAAATGTAGGCAGCGATGCCCAGGCCGAACCAGGCGTCGACCTGATGAAAGCCCATGCCCGCCAGCACCAGCGCCACCAGGATGCTGCCGTTGAGCAGCAAGTCCGAGCGGTAGTGCAACGAGTCTGCCCGCACGGCATTGGAGCCGGTTTCGCGCACAACCCGGTGTTGCAGCATCAGCAGCGCCACGGTCAGTACCAGGGAAAACACGATCACCCCGATGCTCAGCCACGGCGCGCCGACCGGTTCCGGATGCTGCAGGCGCTCGTAGGCCTGCAAGGCGATCAACACCGCACTGCCACCGATGAACAACGCCTGGGCCATGCCCGCCAGCGACTCCGCCTTGCCATGGCCGTAACGGTGATCGTCATCGGCCGGGCGCAGGGCGTAATGCACGGCCAGCAGGTTCAGCAGCGAGGTCACGCCATCGAGCAGTGAGTCGGTCAACCCGGCGAGCATGCTCACCGAGCCGCTGAGCCACCAGGCAATCGCCTTGGTGACGATCAACGCACAGGCCACACCCACCGAGGCGCGGGTGGCCAGGCGCAACAGCCGGGCGTGTTCGGGACTGCTGGTCATAAGCGTTCCTTAGGCGGCGGGTTTCAGGCCCAGGGACGCGAGTTGTTGCACGCTGCCCTTGAACTGGATCATGCGTGGATCGTCCAGCGGCAGGGTGCGGCCGGTTTCCTTCTGGATGATGCTTTGCAGCTTGGCGTTGTCGACCTTGCCGTCAGCGCCGATGGCTTCGTGGAGTTTTTCCGGGTCAACCTGGGCAGTCTTGCCGGGTTCGAAATAGATCGCGCCCGTGGCGAAGTCGACGCCGAACGCGATCAGGCCAGGGATCACGTAGAACAGCAGGCCAACGGCATCGAGCACGGCAATGGTCGGGTCGATCTTGCCATCGATCTGGCCGCGGCGGTCGGGGTAGAAAATCGACCCGCAGGCGGTGAGTTGGCTCAGCAGGGTGACGGCGAGGACACCGCCGATGACACGGGAAGCGATACGCATGGAGACTCTCCTGAACACGGTTGATACGGGACTATATAGCACTGCCATTGAGACCAGCGTCGGCATCCGGCAGTTCGCCGTTATACTCGCCGCTCTGCTTTGGAGCCAGTATGAATTCGTTGCCGATCGATGATGTTTTACCCGCCCTGCGTGACGCCTTGGCGAATCGCCATGAAGCCGTGCTGGAAGCGCCGCCCGGCGCCGGTAAAACCACCCGCGTGCCCTTGGCCTTGTTGAATGAGCCCTGGCTGGCCGGGCAGACCATCCTGATGCTCGAGCCCCGGCGCCTGGCCGCCCGTGCCGCCGCGGAACGCCTGGCCAGCGAACTGGGGGAGAAAGTCGGTGAAACCGTCGGCTATCGCATCCGTCTCGACAGCAAGGTCGGGCCCCACACGCGCATCGAAGTGGTTACCGAAGGCATCCTCACCCGTCGTTTGCAGGACGATCCGGCATTGGACGGTGTCGGTCTGCTGATCTTCGACGAATTCCACGAGCGCAGCCTCGACGCCGACCTGGCACTGGCCCTGAGCCTGAACGGCCGCGACCTGTTTCGCGACGAGCAACCGCTGAAAATCCTGCTGATGTCCGCCACCCTCGAAGGCGAGCGCCTGGCCAGCCTGCTGGACGACGCGCCGATCCTGCGCAGCGAGGGGCGCATGTTCCCGGTGCAGATGCGCTGGGGGCGGCCGTACCAGGCCGGTGAATTTATCGAGCCGCGTGTGGTGCAAACCATCCTCGAAGCCCTGCATGACCAAACCGGCAGCGTGCTGGTGTTCCTGCCGGGCCAGGCGGAAATTCGCCGGGTCAATCAGCAACTGGCCGACGCCCTGGGGCACAGCCCTGACGTGTTGCTCTGCCCGCTGCATGGCGAGTTGGACCTCAACGCCCAGCGCGCGGCCATCGATCCGGCACCGGCCGGCAAACGCAAAGTGGTGCTCGCCACCAACATCGCCGAGACCAGCCTGACCATCAACGGCGTGCGTGTGGTGATCGATGTCGGGTTGGCGCGGGTGCCGCGTTTCGACCCCGGCAGCGGCATGACCCGCCTCGACACTCAGCGCATCTCCCGCGCCAGCGCCACCCAGCGCGCGGGCCGGGCCGGGCGCTTGGAGTCGGGGGTGTGTTATCGGTTGTGGTCCGAAGACCAGCATGAAGGGCTGGCCGCGTATGGCAGTGCGGAAATCCTCGCCGCAGACCTCGCCGGCCTGGCCTTGCAGCTGGCGCGCTGGGGCGTCACGCCCACGCAGCTCGTGTGGCTCGACGTGCCACCCACCGCCGCCTATGCCCAGGCCCAGGATTTGCTGGTACGCCTCGGGGCCTTGAATGACGAAAAACTCACGGCACATGGCCAGAAGATGGCCGAGTTGCCGGCCCATCCACGCATCGCCCATTTGCTGTTGCGCGGGCAGGACCTGGGGCTGGCGGCCACGGCCTGTGATGTCGCGGCACTGTTGGGCGAGCGCGATATTTTGCGCGGTGGCGGCGCGGATTTGCACAGCCGCCTGGCGCTGATGTCCGGTGAAGAGCGTGCGCGCGGTACTCAAGGCGGCGTGCAACGCGCCAAGCAACTGGCGCGGCAATACCGTGGTTATTTGAGAGGCCAGGCGACCCGGCCGGTGGCCGACCCCGACCACCCGCGCTGGCTCGGCGCCTTGCTGGCACTGGCCTACCCGGACCGTGTCGCCCAGCAACGTCGCCCCGGGGGTGCCGAATATCGCCTGGCCAATGGCCGCGCGGCATTATTCGCCGAGGCCGACAGCCTGATGAAACAGCCATGGCTGGTGATCGCCGACCTCGGCAGCCGCCAGGGCCAGCGTGAAGAACGTATTTATCTGGCGGCGGACTTCGATCCGGCGCTGTTCGACACGGTGCTCGCGGAACAAGTGCGCAACGTCGATCAACTGGACTGGGACGAGCGCGAAGGCGTGCTGCGCGCCGAACGCCAGCGCAAAGTCGGTGAACTGGTGCTCAGCCGCGAACCGCTCACCGGCCTCGACGAAGCCGCGCGCAGCCAGGCGCTGGTCAACCTGGTGCGGCGCAAAGGCCTGGAGCTGCTGCCCTGGACCCCGGAGCTGCGCCAATGGCAATCCCGCGTCCTGCTGCTGCGCCAGTTGGACGCCGGCAACACCAGCGAATGGCCCGACGTCAGCGACAGCGCCTTGCTCACCAGCCTGGAGCACTGGCTGATGCCCTACCTGGGCAAAGTCTCGCGGCTGAGTCACTTCGCCAACCTGGATATCTCCAGCTACCTGCACAACCTGCTGCCCTGGCCGCTGCCCCAGCGTCTGGACGAGCTGGCGCCGCAGCATGTGAAGGTGCCATCGGGCTCGTCGGTGCGGTTGGACTACAGCGAACAGCCGCCGATCCTGGCGGTGCGCTTGCAGGAACTGTTCGGCCTGGCCGACACCCCGCGCATTGCCGGCGGGCGGCAGGTGGTGAAGTTACACCTGCTGTCCCCGGCACGGCGGCCGGTGCAGGTGACGCAGGATCTGGCGAACTTCTGGCGCAGTACCTACGCCGAAGTGAAGAAGGATCTGAAGGGCAGGTATCCCAAGCATTACTGGCCGGATGATCCGCTGATAGCCGAGCCGACCGCGCGGATCAAACCCCGGAAGTCGTAACGCCAAAGATCCAAATGTGGGAGGGGGCTTGCTCCCGATGGCGGTGGATCCATTACAGATGAGCTGACTGACACACCGCCATCGGGAGCAAGTCGAATCGTCGCACCGCCCCTCCCACATTAATCCTGTTGTGTGGGTTATTGCGCCGCGGGCAGCAGGAACCGTGCAATCACCGGCAGATGGTTGGAGATACGCAACGTATCCTCCTGCCTCACCTTCGCCTCCACCCGCTTGATCCGCGGGCTGTAGAACAGGTAATCGACGGTGCGATCCGGACCATCGAGGCTCGGGTCATTGGGGAAATACGTCAGCCATTTCTCACGATCAATCCCGCTGGATTGGCTGTTGCTCGGGATCATCGGGTACTTGTCCCACAGTAAATGCAGCTCACTGTCCGGCGAATACTGCCCGCGCTTGCCCGCCTCCAAACGCAGGAATTGCCCCAGGGGCAGCAGGTTGAAATCCCCGCCGATCAGCCAGGGCGTGCCACGGCCTTCGAACTTGTCCAGCAGCTTCACCGTCGTTTGCACCTGCTCCTGCACCGCACTGCGCCCCGGCGCGTCGCCATCCAGGCGGGTGTTGAGCACCGCCAGTTGGCCGCCATCGCTCAGGGGCAGGTAGGTCAGCAGCAAGGCCGGCTTGGGTTGGAACTGGCGGCTGAGGATGTTGGCGTCCGGGGCCGGCAATTGCAGGCGCTCGGCGTGTTCGATCTGGTAGCGGCTCAGGGTCGCCAGCTTGCGGCCGACGCTGCCGAAGATATGCCGGTCGGGCACGAAGTCGGCTTTCCAGTCGAAGGCCTGGGCGCTGCACGGGTAGAGGTCGACCAGGCGCTCCTGCAAAAGCGTCAGCTGGTCCTGATAGTGGGAAGGCTTGGCGTTTTCGTCGAGTTCCTGCAACAGCAGGATGTCGGGTTGTTCGTCGCGAATCACCCGTGCCACTTCGTCGAGGCTGGCGGCCATGTCCTCTGCGGTGGGGCGGTCGTCCGGGCCGCTGCCGTCGGCGGTGTCGTACCAGAACACGTAGTTC
This sequence comes from Pseudomonas sp. GW821-FHT09C10, assembly GCF_059418085.1. Classification (NCBI taxonomy): domain Bacteria; kingdom Pseudomonadati; phylum Pseudomonadota; class Gammaproteobacteria; order Pseudomonadales; family Pseudomonadaceae; genus Pseudomonas; species Pseudomonas sp. GW821-FHT09C10. The sequence continues at coordinate 178,169 of NZ_JBWKPE010000006.1, read as the reverse complement.
TTGCCGGCCAGGTATTGCACGTTCCAGGTCATGACCTTGAGCGCCTGCCCGGGCAACAGGGTTGGCGCACGGGGCGCGACGCAGCTGACGGGCAGGGTTTCCTTGGCGGCGGGGCGCCAGGTCAGGCTGTAGATCAGGGCCGTCAGCAGGCCTGCGACGATCAGCAGGCCCAGCAGGGTGATGCGCAATAAACGGGTCATCGGCTCGGCTTATGGCGTTTCAGGAGTGGCGTGGAGCATATCACCGCGCGTCGGCATCGCCACCGATCAGCATGAATAAACGGAACAGCACCACGCTGGTGAACAGTTGCAGGAAGCTGTGGGCGCTGTCCATCAGCAGTCCCAGCAACGGCGCGGGGTTGGGATAGGCCGCGACGCTGGCGCCTTTGAGCAGCCACAGGGGCGTCATGACACACAGCAGGCACACCAGGATTCGCCAGAAATGCCCACGGGTCAGGCGCAAACTTTCCTTCATCGCCTCCAGCGCCGGCATGCCGCGCAATACCAGCAGGTACTCTGCGAACGCCAACACCACCATCAGCCACAGCCCCGGAAGGAAATACAGCGACAGGCCCAGCAAAATCAGGAGGGTGCTCATGGCGGTCAGCAGGGCGAAGCGCGGCCACAGGGTCAGGGCCATGGCCCAAATGTCCTTGGTGCGCGGCGACTCGCCGCGGGTGCGGGCGTCGAGAAACAGGATCAAGGCACCGGTGTACAGCGGGTACACCAGCAAACCCACCACCACGCTGTAGCCGGGGAACGCATCCGCGCCGAGCGTGTGGTCGAGCAGCTGTTGCAACAGGGCTTCGAGGATCACCAATGGCAGGCAAAGTTGGACGATTGCGCCCAGGTTGCCTCGGGTAAAACGGAAGGAGTCGCGCAATACGTCTAACGGATTCATCGGGTTCATCGCAGGCCTGAAAGCAAGGGCAACACTTTAACCGATCATGGCCAGCGGTAAGCAAATGTAAACCTTGAGTAAAGACCATTGAAACAACTCGTAACACCCCCATAACGGTTAAGCACCTGGCCTGATCACAGGCAAGGCCACGATTTCTACCGGCAATCTAACGAGGTCGCCATGAACAGCGAAGAGCAAACCCTGATCGATGGACTGTTTTCACGGTTGCAGCAAGCCGAAACGGACTCAGCCCCGCGCGATGCGCAAGCAGAAGCGCGGATCAAGGAGCATATGACTCGCCAACCGGCCGCCGGGTACTACATGACCCAGTCGATCCTGGTGCAGGAACACGCGCTCAAGAGTCTCGACGCGCAGAACAAGCAACAGGCGCAGCAGATCCAGCAATTGCAGGATGAGTTGCAGCGGGCCAAGTCTGCGCAACCGGCCCCGGCGAGCGGCGGTGGTTTCCTGTCGAGCATCTTTGGCGGCGGTTCCCGTGACCCGCAACCGGCCCAGAGCGCTCCGGCATCGTCGGGCGGTGGCTGGCGTGAACCGGCGCGGCCGTCCTTTGGCCAGCCAGCGCCGCAACAGAACTATCAACAGCCGCAGCAACCGGCCGCCGCCCCCATTGGCAGCGGGTTCTTGGGTGGAGCGATGAAAACCGCCGCCGGCGTGGCCGGCGGTGTGTTGCTGGCCGAAGGCATCAGCAGCCTGTTCAACCACAACTCGCAACAGCCGCAGGTGGTGGAAGAGATCATCCGTGAAGAGCCGGCGCCCGCCAGTGACAACGGCAACTGGGGCAACGACGACCAGAAGTTCGCCGGCAATGACAGCTGGGGCAGCGACAATGCCTCGGACAGCTTTGCCGACAGCGACTATTCCGACGATTCCTCTTCCTTCGGCGACGACGATTCCTTCGTCTGACCCTCCCGGCCCGGGGCGCTGAGCCGCCCCGGTCTGATTTTTCCCGGCAACCTTCTCGCGGCTGGCATACTGGCACCCTTTCCGGGCCCTGGCGCCTGGCTGTCATGGGGAAGTGCGGTGAAGAAAATTGCAGTGTTCGCCGATGTACAAAACCTCTACTACACCGTCCGCCAGGCCTATGGCTGCCATTTCAACTACGCCGCCCTGTGGGCTGATATCAGCTCGCGTGGGCAGATCGTCGAGGCCTATGCGTATGCCATCGACCGCGGTGACAGCAAGCAGCAGCAGTTCCAGCAGATCCTGCGCAACCTGGGGTTCACGGTAAAACTCAAGCCGTATATCCAGCGCAGCGACGGCTCGGCCAAGGGCGACTGGGATGTGGGCATCACCATCGACATCATGGACGCCGCCGACCACGTCGACGAAATTGTGCTGGCCTCGGGTGACGGCGATTTCGACATGCTGCTCGACCGCATCATCCACAAGCACGGCGTCGACGCCGTGGCCTACGGTGTACCGGGGCTGACGGCCAACTCATTGATACGTGCCGCCAGCCGCTACGTGCCGATCGAAGGCGCGTTGCTGCTCAAATAAGCACGGCGGCTTAATAAATAAAGGGTTAGACGGAGTTGGAACAGGTTTGGAACGTATAGCGGTCATCGACTTTGAAACCACCGGCATCACCCCGAGCAGCCACTGCCGGGCCACGGAAATCGCGGTGGTTATCCTCGAACGCGGCCAGATCGTGGACCGCTACCAGAGCCTGATGAACGCCGGTGTGCGCGTGCCCGGTTTTATCGAGCAACTCACCGGCATCAGCAACGCCATGCTGCGCAGCGCCCCGCCGGCCGAGCGGGTGATGAACGAAGTCAACGAATTCGTCGGCACCACGCCGCTGATGGCGCACAACGCCGCGTTCGACCAGAAGTTCTGGGATTTCGAACTGGGCTTGATCCGCCGCACCCGCCTGCAAAAATTCGCCTGCTCCCTGCTGCTGGCCCGCCGCCTGATGCCGGCTGCGCCCAACCACAAGCTCGGCACGCTCAACGCCTACGCGAAACTGCCCCACACCGGCCAGGCCCACCGCGCGCTGGCGGATGCGGAAATGGCCGCCAACCTCACGGCGCACCTGGCCCAGGAACTGCGGCGTACCCATGGCTTGCGCGAACTGTCCCACGACCTGCTGTGCACCCTGCAGAAAGTGCCGGCGGCGAAGATCAATGAGCATCTGAAGAAACATCGCGGGTTCTGATAGAACAACGCCGTTCAAAAAAATGTGGGAGGGGGCTTGCTCCCGATTGCGGCGGGTCAGCCACACATAAGCTGACTGATCCACTGCTATCGGGGGCAAGTCGAATCGTCGCACCGCCCCTCCCACATTGGTTATCTGTCGTTCATCGAGGCTGCACACACTCCAACGCCCGATCCACCACCCCCTTCGCCATCTCCACCAAATGCATCGCCGCCCGCTGCTGCACATCCATCGCTTTGCCCGACGAGTGCGCAGAGCCCACCGCGCAATGCAGCAAATCCGCCGCATGGGCGAGTGCATCCTCGAGGCTCAGGTTGTCATTCAGGATGAAGGGCGGGGCATCCGGGGCGCAAGCTTTGAGGTAGTAGTCGATGGCTCGGCGATTGAGCAGGGCGTCTTCGCTGAGGAAACTGGGTGGATCGGGGGTGACTTTGACCATGTTGTAAATCCTTCCGCTAGGTTTGAAGCTGCAACCGTTCGCTTGCACACGAATTAGGGTGGCAGCAGTACGCGGGTGTGCAAGACCGGGGCGGAAAACCCAGCAGGCCGAATGGCCTCCCGCGCACAACTGCCATAGCATGCCAATGCCTGAAAAGCTGGCATAGGACGGTAAGGCTTTTGCGCATTTTCCACTGATCGGACTTGCACGTCCGGTCATCGAACATTCGATGACTGGGCGAGACTAGCTACCTGATCCGACGGAAACAAGGCCGTGGGATTCTCTCGGAAACGTCCCGCAAATGAAAGGGACCGGTCTTGCTGGCCACTTAAAAGTCAGACCTTTGAGAGGGGTTTTACAAATTCTCGGAGTAGTCAGTAGGTTGAGTCTTATCGCTCCGTCAGACCCTTCGGCACAGTCTTTTCCATTATTCACTCTGTCGAGTAAGAACATGTCTGATCGCCGTCGCGTACGGTAAGTGTGCAGCGTTACTCACCTCCTGCTGTAACTCCTGTATCCATTCCTCGTCTTCGGGAAATGCTTCGGCGATTTCAACAAAATAATCCATGGTCTGGAGGTAGCCGCTAAGTTCCGCGCGCCGAATTTCATTCAGCGCGCCGTCCAGACCGAGAATACGGATTGTCTCGCGTGCACGAAGATGATCGCGTGCGCTCAAGCCTGCCCGTGGTTCCACCGTTCCACCGGGTGTGAATACTAGAAAAGCATCGGGGTCTTCTATATCCGGTTTAATCAGAACGTCCGGTGGGTAGATTCCACATCGGTCTTTGGCCTTCCCGCAGGTGCCGGCGCGCTCGCATGAGCCGAACAGATTGTTCCAGTCATAAGTACCTTGCGGATACCGATCCCGTTGGCGGAAGTGCTCAATATGACGGTTTCCTGGGCTGATCGGTCCTTCACAGTAGGCGCACCGTGGACCTTGCATGAGCTCTAAAGATGCCCAAATACCGTCGCGTTCCTCTTGCGTTGGGCATGTGCGAGTCCATCTGTCTCGGCCGTGTCGGTAACGCTTCAGCCCCGAGGGAGGTTCATCCTGCCGACGTAGACGACGCATCTCAATACTCCCGGTTGCCGAGGTCGCGCGGAAGACGCTGCTTAATGACCTGCAATCGAATTTGCCGCTCACATTCGCGAATAACTGGATGGTCAGCGCCGAAATGAGACTCCAGCTTTGTTCTCAACGCGAGTCCGGCAGTCTGCTCGTGGAGATTTTGCTGAATCAGTGCCTGATAGTCAGAAACCCATGATGCCTCAGGCACATCAGGAACGGGGTCCACACCCATGATACGAGCGAGCAGGTCGGAACTGGCAACCCCTCGGGTCTGCCACTGTGGCTCGCTGACGCTGGTAATTCGACTAGAGGTCTCAGGATCGATTTCGGTACGCAAGATTCGGACGCTGTCCGAGGATACGGTGCTCAACACCTGAGGACTGTGGGTAGTAACGATAAGCTGCATGGCCGGAAATGCTTCGGTCAGGTTGAGCAGCACCACTTGCTGCCATTCCGGATGCAGATGCATGTCGACTTCGTCTATCAGCAACACGCCGGGAGTCTCTTGAGCTGCCTGTGCACCAAGGTGCCCGTTGAGCTTGGTCGCACGGAACGCGATATCGGCAACCATGCCAATCATGTTGCGAATGCCGTCGCTAAGCCACTCGACCGGCAACTCTCCAAATTGCTCATGGCGAGCGACCAATGCGTCACGAGTGAACGAATATTGAATGCCGCTCCAACCTGCTGGTTGGATACACGCATTCACCGCGCGACTAACTGACTGGATGTAGTCGTCGAATTCAGTTTTGGCAATGCTGGCCCCAGCTTCAAGAGCTTTGAGTTGGGCCTCCTTGGCATTCAGGCTCCAGTAGCGAAACCACTGCACAAACGATTTATAGCTAGAGGCCGGATCCAGGCAATCGGTATAGCCCACGGTTCTGGAGGTGCGTTGAATGTTCTTTGCGTCTGTCAGTTTCTTCTGCTGCCACAGTCGCCCCGTACCGTAGTACGCGATGAGTGGCAGAACAACTTCGGTGCCCGGAGTGCGCGCCGCTTCCTGCATGCGCTTGCCGTAGCTCACCAGCTCCTTGGCATCCTTGATCGAGGTCTTGGTCTTGGTCGTGCTTGATAAATGACGGCGCCAAATGGTCGATAGATCATCGGACAACTGATCCATCAAGCTTCCAGGAATGACCCCTGTCGCCTCGATCCGAGCCCCTTGGGGCGCGTATTCCATTTCGTTGGTTGTGGTTCGCCTGGCACGAAACTGGCGGATATCGCTGGGTTCAAGGTGTTTGCCTACCGCCTCATCGAACGCTCCCACGTAGGGGCCGAAAGCGACAGCGATGGCGTCCAGGATGGACGTCTTACCCGTACCGTTGGCCGCAACCAGCACGGTCAACTGCGGATGGAAGTCTATATCCATTGTTTCGAAGCAGCGGAAATCACGTAGCCGCAACCGCGAAAGCCGAAGCGAATTTATTCCGGCACTCGCCATATTTTTCTGCGTGCCCATGAGATCTCCAGACCGGCGCCTAAAGCCCTAGTCTACCTGTTGACCAACCCCCCAGCGTAGTTACTGGAGGAAATCCTGAATAGACTTTTTGATTCGGTAAAGTGCCAGTCTTCCCCTGAACATTCCAAATCCCAAGGGAGAGAACAAGCGGGTCCCTCGGCAGTGCGGCAACTGGCATCATCGGGGGCAAGCCCCCTCAGGTCACCGAACATTCGATGGCGGAGCGAGACTGGCTACCTGAGCCGACGGAAACAAGGCCGTTGGATTCTCTAGGAAACGTCCTGCAACTGAAAAGGATCGGTTTTGCTGGCCATGAAACAACAGCTCTTTTTGGGGAGCTTTTAGCTGCTTTCTGAATAGCCAGTAGGCTTAGCCCTACTGGCTCGTCGGACCTTTCTGGATTTTCCCTTCTGCCGCCTATCGCCTTGCGCGGCCACCTAACATCCCGCCTGTCATTTACGTAAAAGGATTACGTCATGCAGGAAATCGATCTTCACACAGCAATCATGCACAGCCAGTTTGAGCTCCAACGCAATGGAATTGATTTCGGCTCAACTTCAAGCATGGCGTTTCATTTAGGAAACACGATGACAAGTTGCCCGGCAGTCATGGTTTTACCTAATTCGCCAGGCTGGACCCATGGCGCCAGTTACCAGTTACTCAAGCCCGTTCATGCTGACTCCTCGGTGCCGAACACCACGTTTGACGAACTCTGGAAATGTACACAGCAACACTATGGCTTGACGGCCGCAACGGTTCTCACTGGCGCCGCGGGCATACCTATAAGCAAAATTGCCGTGGGCACTTGGGTTCATGTTGGCTCCAGCAAAACGACGAACCTGGCGAGTCTCATTGGAATGCGCTTTTTCCCTCGTACATTGATCAGGCAACCCACGGTGGCCAGAATGGCGAAAGCAACGTTTGGCACCGTCCGGGTATTTGGCATTATTGGACGAGGCATTCCTTTCGTTGCTGCGGGGTTGGCTGTCTTTGATCTAATCAGTATTGGTAAGTGTGCCTATGAGGCAAGAAATGGAAGGTAGCCCGACTAGAGCCGAGATCAGCGAAAAGGTGATTCAGCTATTCGTCGATATCATCGGTTTCATCGACCGAAGTCAGGTCACGGAGCAAACGGACTTCATCCATGACTTCAAGATTATTGATGATGATTTGACCTGCTTTGTCATGCAGATCAAGTGGCAATTCAACTTGCAAGCGACCCAGGAAGATTGGGATCACATCACCACCATTGAGCAAGTGGTCGATTTGATTGTTCAACGCTCACAGCTGTGTTGAAGCAACCGACGTCGTCGCGGGGAAGCCCGCTCGCCACAGGTGACGAGTTGCCCGGACTGTATGCGGTCTAGTGTGGGAGCTGGCTTGCCTGCGATGGCGTCGGTAGGGCCTACCTGCAAGTCAGGGAATAAACGCCATCACCGAGGCTGGTGATCCCGAACCGCCTTCCAGTCCCAGTACACCTATCACTAACGTGGCGCCCTTGGCCGGAAGCCGGTCGAGGTGGGTCAGGCATTCCAGCACAATCCCGTTTCCCGCCAACACGGCATGGTTTGTCGCGAAGGCGGTGCTTTGCCCTGGATCGACCCCGTGGGTATCAATGCCAACCCCGGCAATCTGGCGCTGTTCGAGTAAAAACCGAATCGCCGCTTCACCAATCCCAGGGAAGTGTGAGCCTTGCGCGTCCTGCCCAAAAAACGCTATCGGGTCGTTCCAGAGGTGTTGCCAGCCGGTGTACATCAGCACCACCGAGCCAGGTTCGATAAGCCCGTGCTGACGTTCCCACGCTTCAATATCCAGTGGGCTGATTTCGTAATCTGGATTGCTCTGGGTTTTACCGTGCACATCGATCACTACAGCGGGTCGCACCAAGTCTTCGGGTTGATAACCATCAATCCCCATCCCGTCGGCATAAAAACTGTTCGGCGCATTCATGTGCGTGGCGCTGTGTTCGCCCATGCTGAAACGCCTTAGGAAATAGCCGTCCTTATCCCGTGACGCGACGTCTTCAAACGTCACCGGCGGGTCCCCCGGCCACAGCGGAATACGCGGGGTGATCGGGTGGCTGAGGCTGAAGACCTTGCTGTGCTTATCCACCATTTTTGCCCTCCAACTGCCCCAACGGCACCCGCCGCTCTATCGCGCTCGACAAAATAATCGAGGTCTTGCTGAACCCGAACTTCGCCAGCCGATTGATCAAGTTCTCCAACTCCGGCATCGAGCCCACCGCCGCTTGCATGATCACGCACGGATCGCCCGTCACCCGGTGGCACTCGGTCAGTTCCGGGATTTCGGCCAGTGCGTCATACACCTTCTGGTTGCCATGGTTGGTCAGCCGCAGTTCGATCACGCACTGAATCGGCAAGCCCACTTTCGAAAAATCCACCTTGGCCTGGTACCCGGTGATCACCCCGCTGGCTTCCAGCTTGGCCACGCGTTCGGCCACGGCGGGGGCGGAGAGGTTGACCGTGCGGGCCAGTTGCGCGTAGGAGGCGCGGCCGTCTTCGAGAAGGGCGCTGAGGAGCATGCGGTCGTATTTGTCCATGATAAGGCTCTACTCGGGGATGGCTTTCGAAAACACGATTTATAGCCCTCATAACCATGCTTTGGAAAGTGTACTGGCGGTTTAAACAGGTTTTGTAACTTATGTTTAACGGCCTGCCTTTTTAGAATAAGCCTCTCTTATCTCTGCCTTCGAGCCGCCCAATGCCTGGCACACGTCGCTTTCCCTTACCGTTGATCGCCGCCTTTTTTGCACTGTATGTGATCTGGGGTTCCACCTACCTGGTGATTCGCATCGGCGTTGAATACTGGCCACCGCTGATGCTGGGCGGTATTCGCTTTTTGTTGGCGGGTGCGGCGATGTATGGATTTTTGCGTTGGCGTGGGGCGCCGGCGCCGACCTGGGAGCAGTGGAAGGCTGCTGCCAAGATCGGTATTTTGCTGCTGACCTTCGGCAATGGCGCGGTGAGTGTGGCCGAGCACACTGGGGTGTCGTCCGGCGTGGCGGCGCTGGCGGTGGCGACCGTGCCGTTGTTCACCTTGCTGTGTGGGTATTTCTGGGGCGCGCGCAATACCCGGCTGGAATGGGCCGGGGTGATCCTGGGCATGATCGGTATCGCCATGCTCAACATGGGCAGCACATTGCAGTCGAGCCCCATGGGCGCCGCTTTGTTGTTGTTTGCAGCGGCCTCGTGGGCGTTTGGTTCGGTGTGGAGCCGGCGCCTGCCGTTGCCGCCGGGCGCTATGGCCAGTGCCGCAGAAATGCTGGTGGCCGGGGTGACACTGTTGATCGCCAGCGCGCTGACCGGTGAGCGCCTGCAAGCCATGCCGCCGCTGGAAGGCTGGCTGGCCCTGGCTTACCTGGCCGTGTTCGGCTCGATCATCGCCTTCAACGCCTATATGTACCTGCTCAAGCACGTACGCCCGGCGGCCGCGACCAGCTATGCCTACGTCAACCCCGCCGTCGCAGTCTTGCTGGGGATTGTATTCATCGGCGAGACCATCGGTCTGGAAGAGGCCCTGGCCATGCTGGTGATTATCAGCGCCGTGCTGTTGATCAGCCTGCCCCAGTGGCGAAAGCCCAAGCCGGAAATAAGGTAAACTGCCGCGCATTACGCCCTTGCGCTGAATTTTTCCTACGGTAACTACATGACTTTCGCCACACTTGGCCTGATCGAACCCTTGCTGCGCGCCCTTGAGACGCTCGGCTACCAGACCCCGACGCCGGTGCAGGCGCAAGCCATTCCGGCGGTGCTCGCCGGTCGTGACCTGATGGCCGCAGCCCAGACCGGCACCGGCAAGACCGCCGGTTTCGCCGTGCCGCTGCTGCAACTGCTGACCCTGGAAGGGCCGAAAGTCGCCGCCAACTCGGCGCGCGCGCTGATCCTGTGCCCGACCCGCGAGCTGGCCGAGCAGGTTCACGCCAGCGTTGCCGAATACGCCCAGCACCTGCCGCTCACCACCTACGCGGTGTACGGCGGCGTGAGCATCAACCCGCAGATGATGAAGCTGCGCAAGGGCGTCGACATCCTGGTCGCCACGCCGGGCCGCCTGATCGACCTGTTCCGCCAGAACGCGCTGAAACTCAACCAGCTGCAAACCCTGGTGCTGGACGAAGCCGACCGCATGCTCGACCTGGGCTTCTCCGAAGAACTGGCGAACATCTATCGCATGCTGCCGAAAAAGCGCCAGACGTTACTGTTCTCCGCGACCTTCTCCGATGACATTCGCCTGCTGGCCGGGCAGATGCTCAACGACCCGCTGAGCATCGAAGTCAGCCCGCGTAACGTCGCTGCCAACACCGTCAAGCAATGGGTGGTGCCGGTGGACAAGAAGCGCAAGGCGGAGCTGTTTGTGCACCTGATGCGCAAAGGCCGCTGGAAGCAGGTGCTGGTGTTCGCCAAGACCCGTAACGGCGTGGATGCGCTGGTGGATAAGTTGCAGGGCCTGGGCATCAACGCCGATGGCATCCATGGCGACAAGCCGCAAGCCACGCGCCAACGCGCGCTGGACCGTTTCAAATCGAGCGAAGTGCAGATCCTGGTCGCCACCGACGTAGCGGCCCGAGGCCTGGATATCGAAGACCTGCCGCTGGTGGTCAACTTCGACCTGCCGATCGTGGCCGAGGACTACATCCACCGCATCGGCCGGACCGGTCGCGCGGGTAACACCGGTGAGGCGATTTCCCTGGTGTGTGCCGATGAAGTCAACATGCTGTCGGCCATCGAGATGCTGACCCGCCAGACCTTGACCCGCAAGATGGAACAGGACTTCGAGCCGGAACACCGCGTGCCGGATACCGATGCCAGCGGTCAGGTGGTGAAGAAGCCGAAAAAACCGAAGAAGCCCAAGGCATCCGGTGGTGGCGGTGGCAAGCGCAACCTCGGCAAGTGGGTGGACAGTGGTGAAGTGGCGCCGGTGGAGCCTTCGATCAAGCCGGTGCGCAAGGTACCGGTGTTTAATACCGGGCCGCGTAAGAAGAAGTGATTTTGCGGGGTGGCTGATGGCCTAATCGGGGGCAAGCCCCCTCCCACATTTTTGATCTGTGAATACATTCAAACTGTGGGAGGGGGCTTGCCCCCGATGGCGGCTTTGAATCACCGCAGATCTCAGCGGTTGAGCCACTCCAACATCCCCCGCCCAGCCGCTCTGCCACTGGCAAAACACCCCGTCAGCAAATACCCGCCGGTCGGCGCTTCCCAGTCGAGCATCTCCCCTGCACAAAACACCCCCGGCAATTGCTTGAGCATCAGCCGCTCATCCAACGCTTCAAAGGGCACGCCGCCTGCGGTGCTGATGGCTTCATCCATCGGCCGTGTCGTCACCACTGTCAGCGGCAACGCCTTGATAGCCACCGCCAATTGCGCCGGGTCGTTGAAGTGTTCGGCGGGTGCCAACTCGCGCAACAGCGCCGCCTTGACCCCATCCAAACTCAATTGGCTGTGCAAATGCTTGCTCATCGAGCGCGAACCTCGCGGCTTGGTCAAGGCGGCCTGGATCTTGTCCAATGGCTTGCTCGGCAGCAAATCGATATGCACCGTCGCCGAGCCATTACGGTTGATCGCCTCACGAATCGGCGCCGACAGCGCGTAGATCAAACTGCCCTCGATACCGGTGGCGGTGATCACGCATTCGCCGAGTCGCGGCTTGTCATCCCCCAGCCCAATGGCGACGTTTTTCAGCGGTGCGCCGGCGAATTTGCTGACCATCAAGTCGCTCCAGGCCGACACCTCGAAGCCGCAATTGCTGGGTTGCAGGGCCACGCAAGGCACGCCTTTATCCTCCAGCAGCTTGAGCCAGGCGCCGTCGGAGCCCAGGCGCGACCAACTGCCGCCGCCCAAGGCCAAGAGCACGGCATCGCTGTGGACAACTTTTTCACCGTCCGGGCTGTGGATAAGTAAATCACCCTCGGCATTCCAGCCCACCCAACGGTGCCGGGTGTGGATAACCACGCCTTGGTCGCGCAGGCGTTTGAGCCAGGCACGTAATAGCGGGGCGGCTTTCATATCGGTAGGAAATACGCGACCGGAGGTGCCGACAAAGGTTTGAATACCCAGGCCATGAATCCATTCGCACAACGCTTCGGCACCAAACCCACGCAGCAACGGTGCTATTTGCGGGGCTCGCTCGGCGTAGCGCGACAGGAACGCCGGGTACGCTTCGGAATGGGTGATGTTCATGCCGCCCACGCCCGCCAGCAGGAACTTGCGCCCCACCGACGGCATGCCGTCGTACAGGTCTACCCGCACCCCGGCCAGGCTCAAGACTTCGGCGGCCATCAGCCCGGCAGGGCCGCCGCCGATGATGGTGACGTGTCGAGAGGAAATATCGGACATGGGCAGGGCTACGATCGCGGAAATAAGTCGGGCATTCTACCCGAGGCGCGCGGCGTTGCCTGATCAAAAAATGTACAGCTTCCTACAGGCTAGGCAGCTACGGGCTCTTAGACGCTTACGCTCAAGTTATCCACAGGCCGTTCCACAGGCATTGTGGGTAACGCCCACACTTCAATGACACCCTGATGACGTCCACACCCGCTGCGCGCTGTGGTGCAGGATGCCGTGGCGGCGGGCCAGGGCCGGGCGATCCTTGCTGTAGCCGCCACCGATCACGCCCATCACCGGGATGTCGCGGCCCAGGCAGTGGCGCATCACGCTTTCATCGCGGGCGGTCACGCCTGCGTCTGTCAGCTTGAGGTAACCGAGCGCGTCATCCTTGTGCACATCGACGCCGGCGTCGTACAGCACCAGGTCCGGCTGGTAGAGCGGCAGCAGGTAGTTGAGGGCGTCGTCCACCACCGTGAGGTAGTCGGCATCGCCCATGCCCATGGGCAGCGGGATGTCCCAATCGCTCTGGGCTTTGCGCGCAGGGAAGTTCTTTTCGCAGTGCAGGGACACAGTGATCGCCTCCGGCGTGTCGTGGAGGATGCGCGCGGTGCCGTCGCCCTGGTGCACGTCGCAGTCGAAGATCAGCACGCGGTTGACCCGGCCGCTGGCCAGCAGGTAATGGCTGATCACCGCCAGGTCATTGAAGATGCAAAAGCCCGCCGGGTAGTCGTAGTGGGCGTGGTGGGTACCGCCCGCCAGGTGGCAGGCCAGGCCATGCTCAAGCGCCTGCTCCGCCGCCAGGATCGAGCCGCCGACCGCGCGCACGGTGCGCCGGGCCAGGGCTTCGCTCCAGGGCAGGCCAAGGCGCCGTTGGTCCTCGCGGGACAACTCGCCGCTCATGTAGCGTTCGATATACCCAGGTTCATGGGCGAGGGCCAGAATCTCCGGTGGGCACAGCGACGGGCGCAGCAATTGGCTGTCTTCGGTCAGGCCGCTGGCCACCAGGTGGTCACGCAGCAGGCGGAACTTGTCCATGGGGAACCGGTGGTCTGCCGGAAACTCAGGGCTGTAGTCATCGTGGTAGATCAATGGCAAAGGCATGGGATTTTCTGACGGGGATCTGCGAAGGATCTTAACAGCGCTGTACACTCACGCACATGGCAAGGGGAGGGGACCCATGGAGGAGATATTGCAATTGGAAAGCGCGCGCCTGGTCATGCGCCAGTGGCGCGATGCCGACCTGACGGAATTTGCGCGCATGTGTGCCGACCCGCAGGTGATGCGCTATTTCCCGGCCAGATTGAGCCACCTGGAAAGCGCCGCCCTGATCGGTCGGATTCGCGGCCACTTCGCCGAATACGGTTTTGGCCTGTGGGCCCTGCAACGCAAGGACACCGGTGAGTTTATCGGCCTGACCGGGTTGCAGAACGTCAGCTTCGAAGCGGGCTTTACCCCCGCAGTGGAAATCGGCTGGCGCCTGGCCCGCGAGCATTGGGGCCTGGGTTATGCCAGCGAGGCGGCCTGGACCGCGCTGCGCTGTGGTTTCGACCGTCTGCAGTTGGACGAAATCGTCGCTTTCACCACTCAAGCCAATCTGCCATCACAAAAAGTCATGCAGGCCATCGGTATGCATTACGATCCCCAGGCAGATTTTGAACACCCCAAGGTCGCAGCCGATGACCCGCTGCGCCCCCACGTTTTGTACCGCATCACCCGCGCCCAATGGTTGGACACGCTGCACGGATAAGCAGCCCGGAATGCCCTATCGATTGTTGTAGGAGTTGCTCTATGAGCCAAGTATTGGAAGATCTGGTGGACTTGCTGACCCTGGAGCCGATCGAGGAAAACCTCTTTCGCGGCCGCAGCCAGGACCTGGGTTTTCGCCAACTGTTCGGTGGCCAGGTGCTCGGCCAGTCGCTGTCGGCCGCCAGCCAGACCGTCGAAGAAGCGCGACATGTGCATTCCCTGCATGGCTATTTCCTGCGCCCCGGCGATGCGAAGTTGCCGGTGGTGTACTCGGTGGACCGTGTACGCGATGGCGGCAGTTTCAGCACGCGCCGCGTGACGGCGATCCAGAAGGGCCACCCGATCTTCACCTGCAGCGCTTCGTTCCAGTACGACGAGGCCGGCTTCGAGCACCAGACCACCATGCCCGTGGTGGTCGGCCCGGAAAACCTGCCGTCGGAGCTGGAGCTGACCCAGCAGCGCGCGCACCTGATCCCCGAGCATATGCGCGACAAGCTGCTGTGCCCCAAGCCCATCGAAGTGCGCCCGGTCACCGAAAAAGACCCGTTCAACCCGCAGCCGTCCGACCCGGTCAAATACGTGTGGTTTCGCGCCGATGGTGCCCTGGCGGATACGCCGGCGCTGCACAAATACCTGCTGGCCTACGCCTCGGACTTCGGCCTGCTGACCACCTCGTTGCTGCCCCACGGCAAGACCGTGTGGCAGAAAGACATGCAGGTCGCCAGCCTCGACCACGCGTTGTGGTTCCACGCCGACCTGCGTGCCGATGACTGGTTGCTGTATGCCATGGACAGCCCATGGGCCGGCAATTCCCGTGGGTTCTCCCGTGGCAGCGTGTACAACCGCGCCGGGCAACTGGTGGCGTCGGTGACCCAGGAAGGCTTGATCCGCCATCGCAAGGATTGGGCATGAGCCTGACGGACGTTAAGCACTGGGTGTTCGACATGGACGGCACCCTGACGGTGGCGGTGCATGATTTTGCGGCGATTCGCGTGGCCCTGGACATTCCTCCCGAGGACGACATCCTCACTCACCTTGCCGCATTACCGGCGGACATCGCAGCGGCTAAGCACGCCTGGTTGCTGGAACATGAGCGCGAGCTGGCGCTGGGCTCCGTCGCGGCGGACGGCGCGGTGGAGCTGGTGCGCGAACTGGCCGGGCGCGGTTATCGCCTGGGGATTTTGACTCGCAATGCGCGGGAGTTGGCGCATATCACCCTGGAGGCGATCGGCCTGGCGGACTGCTTTGCCGTGGACGACGTGCTGGGGCGCGACGATGCGCCGCCCAAGCCGGATCCGGGTGGGTTATTGAAATTGGCGGCGGCGTGGGATGTATCGCCGAGCGAGATGGTGATGGTCGGCGATTACCGTTTTGACCTGGACTGCGGCCGGGCGGCAGGGGCGCGGACGGTGTTGGTCAACCTGCCGGAGAACCCGTGGCCGGAGCTGGCGGATTGGCATGCTGCAGATTGCGCTGCATTGCGCCGAATGATCCAGCTCCCACATTTTGAGACTGTTTCGTCAGGTATTACTGAGTGAACAGTACCTTCTGGCCCTCGGGCGACGTAAACATCCCATCCCCGTCATGCCCCACCCCCGGCACTTCCACCAGCGTCTGGCGCAATTGCGGATGGCGCTGCTTGAGGTAGTCAAAGTAGTTGTGCCCACGAATCAGCCGATACGTGCCCTGGGTCTCGGCTTCGCAGCTTTTATCCAGCGCCGGGTGGTTCGGGTCGGTGTCCTGCTGGCCCAGCAGGTAAGTGATGGTGCGTGATACGTAGGCTTGTTCCAGCTGCTCGGCGCTTTGGCCGTTGGCGTAGGCCGGCAGGTGCTGCATGCCGTACTTCCAGGTGTTGAACCCCGGGCAACTGGCGGTATCGAACCTAACCGGCCGCTGTGGGCTGAAGTAGGCATAGGACGAGGGGTTGGCCACCACATAACGCAGGCGGATGCCCTCGGTTTGCAGGGTCGGGTGCGCGTGGCCGGTGAGGGCGAAGCGCTGCACCACCTGGCCACCGCCGGAGTGACCGGCGACCACGATTTCCTTCAGCGCCGGGAACAGCGTGCGGTTGCCCAGGTGCTTGATGATCTGGTCGAGGGCGCCGAAAGAGCTGATCTGGCCCGGGCCGGTGGAGGCATCGCCGGCCATCCAGTCATTGCCCTTCCAGCGCAGCAACTGATTGCCCAGATGGTTGCGCTTGACGTCGGCCCCATTGAGAAACTGCGGCGCGATTACCAATGTGGTGGGGCCAACGCCTGCGTGTTCGGCGGCATCCATTCCGCTTTGCAGGTAGGTCTGCGCATTACGCAGGCGCCCGTGCACGATGATCAACGCGCGGGTGACGTCGGGCAGTGGCTGGCGCCAGTCCTGGCTCAGGCCGAGGCTGAGATCGCCGGCCTCCAGATGAAAACGCTCGGGGCTGACCACCTTGACGCCCTGCTCGGCGGCCCAGGCGGATGATGAGATGAGCAACAGGCCCAACAGCAGTCCCAATCGTTGATTCATTTATAGGCTCTTGGCAGCGAACGTGTCGCATTGAGTGATCTGGCCCTGGGCGAAGCCGGTCTTGAACCAGCGCACCCGCTGTGCCGAGGTGCCGTGGGTAAACGAGTCCGGCACCACGCGGCCCTGGCCCTGCTGCTGCAAACGGTCATCGCCGATGGCGTTGGCGGCGTTCAGTGCTTCTTCAATATCGCCAGGCTCCAGCCAGTTCAGGCGCTTTTGCGCACGGTTGGCCCACACACCGGCGAAGCAGTCGGCTTGCAGCTCCTGGCGCACCAGCAGGCCACCGTCGCCTTGCATCGGCCGGCCTTGCTGGCGTGCGGCCTGGATCTTCGACGAAATGCCCAGCAATGTTTGTACGTGGTGCCCGACTTCGTGGGCGATCACATAGGCCTGGGCGAAATCGCCGGCGGCCTGGAAGCGTTGGGACATTTCCCGGAAGAAATCCAGGTCCAGATAGACCTGCTGATCAGCCGGGCAATAGAACGGGCCGCTGGCCGAGGTGGCGCCACCGCAGGCGGAATTGACCCGGCCACGGAACAGAATCAGCTTCGGGTTCTTGTAGGCCAGGCCGTTTTCCTGGAACACCTGGCCCCAGGTGTCTTCGGTATCGCCCAGCACCGCGCGTACGAAGTCGGCCTGCTCATCGTTGGCCGGCGGTGCCTGGCGCGACTGCGTGCTCACCGAGGGCACCTGTTCCATCTGGCCGGTCAACTGGCCGAGGATCTGCATCGGGTCCTGGCCGGTCAGCCAGCCGATGCCGACGATCAGCACAATCGCGGTCAGGCTCAGGCCCTTGCCGCCGCCAAAGCGCATCCCGCCACCGCCGCCGCCACTGTCATCGCGGGCATCCACCACGTTGTCGCTGCGTCGGCCTTTTTTCCATAGCATGGGGCAATCCTCTGTGTGCTAACCGTGATTGAGTATGGTCGGTATTAACGGCAATAGCCTTCGCCGGTGGCGACGATCAGGCAGTCTTTTTTGTCCGCCAGCCATTTCAGCCCGGTCGCTTCTCCGTCGCCGGCGCGTAGGAGTTGCGGGCCGTCCGGACGGGTGAAGGCGATGCCGTCTTCGGCCGCTTCACCCTTGAAGGTGCCCGAGTCGTCGGCGTCGAGGCCGTATTGCATGGTCAGGAGGTAATGGCCACGGCCGATGCTGTCGTCCTTGGCGATGGTCAGGTGCAGGCCTTCGACGCCGATCCATTTGCCGACCCATTTATCCGTGGGCGGGGTTTCGGGTACCAGGGTGGCCTGCACGGAAGGCGGCGCAGGTTTGGGCGCCGGCGTGGACGCCTGGTCGCAGGCGGTCAGCAGGGCAAGGGCAGAAAGAACAAAGAGGAATTTTTTCATAGCAACGAGGCCTTGGTTAAAAAGTATGCAATGCGCAGGCTAAGGTGCTGCGTTGGACTCGAATCCAGTGATTTAGTGCGCTGTTCGCCCGGTGTTTGGTTATGCTCTTGGGGCAGACTCCAGCCCGGCTGCTAGATTACCGGGTTGAGCGCTGTTTCGTTCAGTGCTCAGCGTTCCGCTCGCCACGCAAGAGAATTCCATGACTGTCAGCACCCCCCTTTCCGGCGTCAACCATCCCTTCAAAGGCATTTTGCTGATCGTGTTGGCGACATTCCTGTTCTCCAGCCACGATGCCTTGTCCAAATACCTGGCCGGGTTCTACCCGATCGTGATGGTGGTGTGGGCGCGCTACGTGGTGCATACCTTGCTGATGGCCGGGATTTTCCTGCCGCAATCGGGTTTGCGGGTGCTGCGCAGTAAACGACCGGGGATGCAGGTGGTGCGGGCCTTGTGCCTGTTGGGCACCAGCCTGTTTTTCACCACGGCGCTGCATTACATCCCGTTGGCGGAAGCCACGGCGGTGAACTTCCTTGCGCCGATCCTGGTGACGGCGCTGTCGGTGCCGCTGCTTGGCGAGCACGTGACACGCGGCCAATGGCTGGCGGTGATCTGCGGTTTTGTCGGCGTGCTGGTGATCATTCACCCAGGCGGTGAGTTGTTTACGCCGGCGGTGTTGCTGCCGCTGTGTTCGGCGCTGTTCTTCTGCTTCTACCAACTGCTTACGCGCATCCTCAGCCAATACGACACGCCCACCACCAGCAACTTCTTCGCCGGGCTGTGCAATACCTTGGTGATGAGTGCGATGGTGCCGTTCTTCTGGCAGGTGCCCACGCTGTGGCACGGGGTGCTGATGCTGGCGCTGGGCACCTGTGGGATGACTGCCCACTTGATGCTGACCCAGGCGTTCCGCTTTGCCGCACCGGCCTTGCTGGCGCCGTTCGGCTATTGCCAGATCGTCTTCGCGGGGTTGTTGGGCTGGCTGGTGTTCAACCATACCCCCGATGTGACCACGGTGGTCGGCATCGGGGTGATCTGCATGAGCGGTCTGGCCGCTGCCTGGCAGCAGCGGCGCAGGTGATCAGGCGTCTACGGTCGGAATCTTGCGCGGTGCCATGAAGTACATCCAGGTCAGCGCAATGAAGTACATCGCCGGGATCAGGGTGAACAACACGGTGTAGTTGTTGTTGGTGACGGTGAGGATGTGGCCGACGATCTGGGTCATGAACATGCCGCCGATGGCCGCGCACATGCCGCCGAAACCGAACACCGTGCTCATCATGTGCTTGGGCGTGTAGTCCATCACCAGGCTCCAGATGTTGGCGGTCCACGCCTGGTGCGCACCGATGGCCAGGGAAATGGCAAACACCGCAACCCATAGCTGGCTTGAGCCGGCGGCCATGATCACGCCGACGATGCAGCAGGCAAACAGCAACATCGATAGCAACCGCGCCTTGATCGAGTTCATCCCACGGCCGATCAGGAACGACGACAGAATCCCCCCGCCCACACTGCCGAAGTCGGCAGTCAGATAGATGATGATCAGCGGGATACCCATCTGGGTCACGTTGATGCCCAGGTTGTATTGCTGGTTCAGGAACGGCGGCAGCCAATACAGGTAGAACCAGAACACCGGTGCGGTGAGCGCATAGGCGATGGCGAAGGCCCAGGTGCCGCGCATGCGCAGGATGCGGCTGAACGGTACGCCGGGTTGTTCCGGTTCGACTTGCTGTTGCACGTAGTCCAGTTCGGATTGTTTAACGCTCGGATGGTCTTCCGGGTTGTAGTACTTCAAGCCCCAGAACACCAGCCAGATCGCGCCCAGCGACGCCATGCACAGGAACGCCGCCTGCCAGCCCCACACGTGCAGGATCAGCGGCAGCAGCATCGGCGTCATCATCGCGCCGACGTTGGTACCGGCGTTGAAGATACCGGTGGCCACCGCACGTTCACCGGCGGGGAACCACAGGCGCGTGGTCTTCACGCAGGCCGGGTAGTTGGCGGCTTCGGTCAGCCCGAGGATAAAGCGGCAGACCATAAAGCCGACGGCCGAAGTGGCCAGGCCATGGGCACCGGTGGCCAGGCTCCACAGCAGTACGGCGCAGAAGAACACGCGCTTGACGCCCACGCGGTCGATCAGGCGGCCTTGCAGCACAAAACCGACGGCGTAGCCGACCTGGAACCAGAAGTTGATATTGGCGTAGTCCATCGCCGTCCAGCTCATTTCCTTGGCCAGGATCGGTTGCATCACGCCCAGGGCGGCGCGGTCGATGTAGTTGAGGGTGGTGGCAAAGAACACCAGGGCCAGCATGCCCCAGCGGGTTTTACCCACGGCGAGGGCGCCGCGGATCTTGTCGCCGATGCCGGCGTGCGGGGTGCCCGGGCGCGCGGCCAGGGCGGAGTTTTGCGAAGGCATGTGGTTGTACCCGTTTTTTGAAATTTTTATGAGGTGTTGTGGGTCTTCTTTTGGGTGTCGCTGCGTGATTGATGGTGCGCAGTGGCTAAAAAATCGTCAATTCGCCAAAGAGGCTTAGTGTTCGATAATCGCACCAAAAACTAACCGGTTCGTACATTTTAATTGCTGCGGGTAGTCTGGGGGCGAATAATTTGCCACAAACAACAATTGCCGGGAGTCGCCCATGCAACGTTCCATCGCCACCGTGTCCTTGAGCGGTACCCTGCCGGAAAAGCTCGAAGCCATTGCTGCCGCCGGGTTCGATGGGGTCGAGATCTTCGAAAACGACTTGTTGTATTACGACGGTAGCCCCCGTGAGGTCAGGCAGATGTGCGCCGACCTCGGCATCGCCATCACCTTGTTCCAGCCGTTTCGCGACTTTGAAGGCTGCCGCCGCGATCGCCTGGCGCGCAACCTGGAGCGCGCCGAGCGCAAGTTCGACCTGATGCAGGAACTGGGCACCGACCTGGTGCTGGTGTGCAGCAATGCCTCGGCCGATTGCGTCGGGGATGAACGCATCCTGCTCGACGACCTCGGCCTGTTGGCCGAACACGCCGGTCGTCGCGGCCTGCGCATTGGCTATGAGGCGTTGGCCTGGGGCAAGCATGTAAACACCTGGCAGCAGGTGTGGAACCTGGTGCGCCAGGTCGATCACCCGAGCCTTGGGGTGTTGCTCGACAGCTTCCACACGCTGTCGCTCAAGGGCGACCCGAGCGCCATCGCGCAGATCCCCGGCGACAAGATCTTCTTTGTGCAAATGGCCGACGCGCCGATCTTGGCCATGGATGTGCTGGAGTGGAGCCGGCATTTTCGCTGCTTCCCCGGCCAGGGTGAATTCGACCTGGCGGGGTTCCTCGCGCCGATCATCAAGAGCGGCTACACCGGGCCGTTGTCCCTGGAAATTTTCAACGATGGCTTCCGCGCCGCGCCAACCCGTGCGAATGCGGCAGATGGCCTGCGCTCCCTGCTCTACCTGGAAGAGAAAACCCGCGAGCGCCTGCAACAGGAGGCGCCCGCGCAACCTGTCGAGATTCTGTTTGATACCCCGGCGGCCAGCGAGTACGACGGTATCGAGTTCCTCGAATTCGCCGTGGATGAAAACCTCGGCGCCAAGCTCACCCATTGGCTGGAACGCCTGGGTTTCGTCAAGGCCGGCCAGCACCGCTCCAAGAGCGTGAGCCTGCTGCGCCAGGGTGACATCAACCTGATCCTCAACTGCGAACCCTATTCCTTTGCGCATAACTTTTTCGAGGCCCATGGGCCATCGTTGTGCGCCACGGCGATTCGGGTCAAGGACAGCGCCAAGGCCCTGGAACGGGCGGTGGCCTACAAAGGCCAGCCCTACCGCGGCCTGGTCGGGCCCAATGAGCTGGAGCTGGCGGCAGTGCGTGCGCCGGACGGCAGCCTGATTTACCTGGTGGATCAGAGTGAGGGCGGGATCTACGACACCGATTTCAATCTGCAAGCGTCCAGCGCTGCCGGCGGTGGTTTGCTGCGCATCGACCATATGGCCATGGCCTTGCCGGCCGACAGCCTCGACAGCTGGGTGCTGTTCTACAAGAGCCTGTTGGATTTCGAAGCCGATGACGAAGTGGTGCTGCCCGACCCCTACGGCCTGGTGAAAAGCCGTGCGCTGCGCAGCCGTTGCAGCTCGATTCGCTTACCGCTGAATATTTCCGAGAACCGCAACACCGCGATTTCCCACGCGTTGTCGAGCTATCGCGGCTCGGGTGTGCATCACATTGCCTTTGACTGCGCGGATATTTTTGCCGAAGTGCGCCGTGCCAAGGAGGCCGGGGTGCCGCTGCTGGATATTCCGCTCAACTACTACGATGACCTGGCCGCGCGCTTTGATTTCGATGATGAGTTCCTCAGCGAACTGGCGTACTACAACGTGTTGTACGACCGTGACGCCCAGGGCGGTGAGTTGTTTCATGTGTACACCGAGCCCTTCGAAGGACGGTTTTTCTTCGAGATCATCCAACGCAAGAACGGTTACGCCGGCTACGGCGCGGCCAACGTAGCGGTGCGCCTGGCGGCGATGGCCAAATCCCGCAGCGGCGCTGTGCGCCAGGCGCGTTTATAACGGTGGGCCTGGTGCTTCCTTCGTAGGACGCCTCGGCCCATAATCGCGGCCTGCACAATAAAAATGGCCGTGAGCGCACCATGACCTCAAGTCCCGAACTCCCCGCGGTGTCCGACGCACCGCGCAAGAGTCGTAAGAACAACCCGGAAAAGACCCGCGAGAACATTCTCCAGGAAGCCATCGTCGAGTTTGTTCAGCAGGGCCTGTCCGGCGCTCGCGTGGATGCCATCGCCGAGCGCATCCATACCTCCAAACGCATGATCTATTACTACTTCGGCAGCAAGGAGCAGTTGTACGTCGAGGTGCTGGAGAAGCTCTACGGCGATATTCGCAACACCGAAACGCGGATGAACCTCACCGCCCTTGAACCGCGTGAGGCGATCCGGCGGCTGGTGGAGTTCACCTTCGATCACCACGATCAGAACGTCGATTTCGTGCGTATCGTCAGCATCGAAAATATCCACAATGCCGAGTACGTCAAACGCACCGAAACCATCAAGGCGATGAACAGTAAAATCCTCGAGGGGCTAGGGGTGACGTTGCGCCGGGGCGCCGAGATGGGGCTGTTCCGTGAAGGGCTGGAACCGTTGGACGTGCACCTGCTGATCAACTCATTCAGCTTTTACCGGGTGTCCAACCGCCATACGTTCAGTGAGATCTTTCAGATCGACCTGTCGGATGAGGCGGTTAAACAACGGCATCGCGAGATGATTTGCGAATCGGTGCTGCGCTACCTGCAGGCCTGAGTACACTGCTGACCCCATGTGGGAGGGCGCTTGCCCCCCCTCCCACTTTTCAGCTGTTCATGCTCTTGAAGTGCGCGAGCATCCGCTGCGCATCCGGCACCTCGCCACTGAACAACTCAAACGCCTTTACCGCCTGGAAAACCGCCATGTTGCCGCCATCCAGGGTGCGGCAGCCCAAGGCGCGGGCATCGTGCAGCAGTTCGGTTTCCAGCGGGAAATACACAATTTCAGCCACCCACAGTTCGGTTCTCAGCAGGGCCGCTGGCACCGGTGTGCCGGGCAGCTTGGCCATGCCCATGGGCGTGGTGTTGACCAGGCCATCGGCCTCGGCCATGGCGTTCTCAAGGTGGGTGCCGACCTGGGCGCGACCGGCGCCGAAACGCTGGGCGAGGTTATCCACAAGGTCGCGGGCGCGGCTGGCGTCCACGTCGAAGACGCTCAACTGTTCCACACCTTCGGCCAGCAGTGCATGCGCCACCGCAGCACCGGCACCACCCGCGCCCATCTGCACCACGCGTTGGCGCGGCACATCGTTGAGGTTGCGGCGAAAGCCTTCGGCAAATCCCAGGCAGTCGGTGTTATGGCCGATGCGCTTGCCGTCCTTGAAGACCACGGTGTTGACCGCGCCGATGCCTCGGGCCTCGTCGGACAAATCATCGAGCAACGGCAGGATTGCCTGCTTGCACGGGTAGGTAATGTTCAACCCGGTGAAGTGCATCAACTCGGCAGCGTCCAGCAGGTCGGGCAGGGCGTTGATGTCCAGGTGCAGGGGCTCAAGGTCAATCAGGCGATACAGGTAGCGCAAACCTTGGGCGTCGCCTTCCTGTTCATGCAAGGCGGGGGTGCGGGAGGCCTGGATGCCGGCGCCGATCAGGCCGGCGAGGATGCGCGGTTTCATCGGGCCGACCCCTTCAACAACTGGCTGAAATGTTCCAGGGCCAAGTGGTAGCCATGGCTGCCAAAGCCTGCGAGCACCGCCTTGGCGATGGGCGACACAAACGAGTGATGCCGAAACGCCTCGCGCGCATGCACGTTGGATAAGTGCACCTCGATCACCGGCACTTCACTGGCCACCAAGGCGTCGCGAATCGCCACCGAGGTGTGGGTCCAGGCTGCCGGGTTGATCACGATACCGGCGCAGCGGGCGCGGGCGCCGTGGATCCAGTCGAGCAGTTCGCCTTCGTGGTTGGTCTGGCGAAATTCGATTTTCAGCCCCAGTTGTTCTGCGCTGCGGCCACATAGAGCGGCCACGTCGGCCAGGGTTTCGTGGCCGTAGGTGGCGGGTTCGCGGGTGCCGAGCAGGTTGAGGTTGGGGCCGTTGAGCACCAGCACGATGGGCGGCATACGGGGGATCTCCACAGTTCTTGTTGGTTGTGGGGATAAAATGTACTGGTTAGTTAATTTGGTCAATTGATGACGGCAGATGTGTTCGATTACCGAACCGTTAATCAGACGTGTCCGGCGCTCGAATCAGATTAGATATCAATTGAAAATCATTCTCGACAACGCTTAAGATGCCCGCCTGTTTCCTTTACATTCCAGGGAGTCGGTTTGTCGGACGTGGATCTCAAGGGCCTGTTTCTCAAGCACGCCGATACCCTGCGCGGGTATCTGGCGCGCAAGGTACGGGACCCGCAGTTGGCGGCCGACCTGGTGCAGGAGAGCTTCCTGCGCCTGGCGGAAAAACCCGCCGGCGAGCGTATCGACAACTCCCAGGGCTATCTCTATCGAACGGCGAGCAATCTGCTGATCGACCATATTCGCCAGGAAGCGCGGCGCAAGACAGACTCCGTGCCCCATGAGGCGCTGGCCGAGATTGAAGATGAAGTGGCCGGGTTGGAGGCTCAGGCAATGGCGCAGCAACAGCGACAGGCATTGAAGCAGGCGTTGGCGGAATTGCCGGAACGCACCCAGCAGATCTTCCGTCTGAACCGTATAGAGGGCATGACCCACGCCCAGGTCGCCCGGCATTTGGATATCTCCGACAGCTCCGTGCAAAAACACCTGGCCAAGGCGCTGGCGTATGTGATGCAGCGCTTGCAGGACGGCGAGGTGGAGCCAGCCGACGAATGAATTACGGAAAAACCTCAGCTCAGACGTCACAGCGTCATATAACGAAAAATTCGAGATTCACACGTGAATAGCCAGGGTCCGCAACAGCACAGCATCACCGAGGAGGCCGCCGAGTGGGCGGTGCGCCTGCACGCCGGTGCCCTGACCGACCAGGAGCAGGCCGAGCTGCGCCAGTGGATCGCCTGCGACAGCCGCCACGAAGCGGCGCTGCGCTTTGCCGAACAGACCTGGGCGGCGTTGGGCGAGGTGCATAAGGACGAGAGCGTTCACCGCCAGCACCCCGCGACCGCAGCGCTGCCTGTGCGTCGCTCCCTGCGGCGCAGGCCCTGGCAACGTGCGGCGGCGGTCGCGCTGGTCGTGGTGGTGGCCGGCGTCGGCTGGCTGCGCGGGCCGGACGCCTGGCTGCGCATGCAGGCCGACTATGTCACCCAAAAGGGCGAGGTACGCACCGTGCACTTGGCCGATGGCAGCACGGTGGAGCTGGATTCCGCCAGTGCCATCCGCCTGGATTACGACGGCGTGCAGCGGCGTATCAGCCTGATCCAGGGCTCGGCGATTTTTGATGTGGCGCCGATGGTGGGTCAGGAGACCCGTCCGTTCGTGGTGCAGAGCGCCGGCGGGCAGACGCGGGCGTTGGGCACGCGGTTTGTGGTGGAGCGCGAGGCCGAACGCCGGGCGTGGGTGGGCGTTTTGCAGCACAGCGTCGAAGTGTCTTTGCACGCCTCGCCGAAAAAAGGCCCGAGCGATCGGGTGCTCCAGGAGGGCCAGGCTGCGCGCTACAACGCCCAGGAGGGCGTGGTGCCCCTGGATCAATTTGATGTAGACCGTGCCACCAGTTGGCGACGCGGCGTGCTGATCTTTGATCGCCAGCCCCTGGCCAAGGTTATTGAGCAGCTCAATCGCTACCGTCCGGGGCGGGTGGTGTTGACCCATTCCGATTTGGGCGAGCGCGAAGTCAGCGGCGTCTTCCGTCTCGACATGCTCGACAGCGCCCTCGGAACGCTCACCCAGGAACTTCAAGTGCAACGCTTGGACTTGGCAGGCCTCAGCCTGATCTATTGATGACCCGGTGGGAGGCCTGCTCTCACCCGCTTAAACCCCCCCCTGTGCAAAAACTTTTTAAAAAACCTTACTGACTTCCTGCGCCTCGTACGTCTTGCTAGGTGAGAAGCATTCGCATAAACAAACATACGATCAGCGCAGGGAAACCAGAAATGTCAGCACTCACCAAGGGGCGTATCACCGGTAGCCGGTTAGCCCTGGCCATCCACTTGGGGCTGTTCGCCGCGGCCGCTCCCGTGTATGCGGTGCAGCCTCAGGTGGACGCTGCCCAGTCGGCGGTGCGGGTGTTCGATGTCCCGGCGCAATCCTTGGGCAGTGCCGTATTGGCCTTTGCCGACCAGGCCGGTCTGCAGGTGCTGTTCGACAGCCCGCGCCTGCAAGGCTTGCGCAGCACCGCGCTCAAAGGCAGCTTCAGCGTGCAGGAAGGGCTTGGCCGTTTGCTCGGTGCCACGCCGGTGGAGTACCGCTTTACCGGTGAGCGCCAGGTCACCCTCAACCGTGTCAGCGACGACCCCGACGGCGCCATGACCGTGGGCACCACCACCATCACCGGCAACACCAACGGCCAGGCCAGCGACTGGGTGTACCAGACCCCAAAGTCCGTGGCGGTGATCAGCCGCGACATGATCGATAAACGTCCGCCCCGTCACGCCGCCGACATGCTCGAAGAAACCGCCGGTGTCTACACCGCCGTCAACCAGCGCGACCCTGGCCTGTCGGTGAATATTCGCGGTGTGCAGGACTATGGCCGGGTGAACATGAACATCGACGGCATGCGCCAGAACTTCAACGTCAACGGCCACCAGCAGCGCAACGGCACCATGCTGATCGACCCGGAGTTCATCTCCAGCATCGAGATCGACAAAGGCAGCCAGTCGGGGCAGGGCGGTGCGGCCGTACTGGGCGGCATTGCTTCGTTCAAGACCCTGGATGCCAGTGAGTTCCTCAAGGACGGCAAGGACTACGGCGGCCGCCTTCGCGCCGGCAGCGGCATTGGTGAGCTGGGTAACGGCACCGACTTCAACGGCAGTGGCGTGTTTGCCTTTGGTGATGAGCGCGGTGATGTCGTGCTGGGCTACAGCGAGCGGCATTTCGGTAACTACCGCGCCGGCAGGCACAACGACGACAACCTGGGCACCAACCTGCGCGCCAGGTCATCTGCCCCTGCGGCCTTCGACGACTGGTTGAACAGCGAAGTCGGCGACACCGGCAGCGTGACCCGCTCGCAGATCGTCAAGTTCGGCCTGAACCTGCCCAACGACCAGCGCGTGCAGTTGAGCTACCTGGAAACCGACACCGACAGTAACGATGCCTGGGGCTATATCGCCAACGACCTTCAGAGCACCTACTACGTACGCACCAGCAAAAACAACCTCAACGCCAAAAACGTCGCGCTGGACTACAGCTACAGCCCGGATAACCCGCTGATCGATCTCAAGGCCAAGCTCTATTACGTCACCACCCAGATGGATCGCAGCAACGCTCCCAACCTGTCGTCGCCAGGTACCGGTAACTACGTCGGCGCCTATACCGATCACTTCCAGACCGACACCTGGGGCCTGCAGGGTGACAACACCTCGCGGTTCGATTTCGGCGAACAGGGGCATGTCACCTGGAACTACGGGGTGGAGCTGTATCAGGACGAGTTCAAGCCCCGCACCAACAAAGTTGAAGCCACCAACAACCTGGGCTTGTTGCCTTACGCAGAGGGCAGCACGCCAGGGGGCAAACGCACCATCGCCAGCCTGTTCAACAACGCGCAGTACGAATATGGCGGCTGGCTGACCCTGGATGCGGGCTTGCGTTATGACCGCTATCGGCTCGAAGGCGAAACCGGCATGACCCTGTACCGGCGTGATCGCTTCTACAACAGCCTTGTCGGCGCCAGGCGTGTCTCGGAAGTGATGGAGGTCGACCGTGAGGAAGGCCAGTTTTCCCCCACCTTCGGTCTTGCGGTAAAGCCGGGCGTGGACTGGCTGCAACTCTATACCCGGTGGGGCAAGGGCTGGCGGCCACCGGCGGTGACCGAAACCTTCATGACCGGCCGGCCCCACGGTGGCGGTTCGGGAGAGCGCGTATTTCCCAACCCCTACCTCAAGCCTGAAGAATCACGGGATTGGGAAGTGGGCATGAATGTCTTCAAGGAAGGCTTGTTTTTCAGTGACGATCGCCTCGGCATGAAGGTGGCGTACTTCGATACCCGGATCGAAAATTTCTCTTTCCTCAACACCAGCGTCAGCTTGCCGGAAACCCAGGTGGGTGGATTTCTCGGGACCATGGCTTACGTCAATAACACCAACCCGACGCGTTTTCGCGGGGTCGAATACCAGCTCAATTACGACATGGGGCGCGCGTACGCCAACCTCAGCTACACCCACATGATCGGCAGCAATGAGTTCTGCTCGAAGAACTATTACATGGGCGGTGCCAAGACCACCGGGCCAAGGACTACTCGCCTGGAGCGTTTCACCCTGCCGGATGGGCGCATCGGCATACGGCCGGTCACCACCTATGAAGTGTTGGATGACGACGTCGCCAACAACAAGGAAAGCTGCGGGCGAATCAT
This sequence comes from Pseudomonas sp. GW821-FHT09C10, assembly GCF_059418085.1. Lineage (NCBI taxonomy): Bacteria > Pseudomonadati > Pseudomonadota > Gammaproteobacteria > Pseudomonadales > Pseudomonadaceae > Pseudomonas > Pseudomonas sp. GW821-FHT09C10. The sequence goes on along the minus strand of NZ_JBWKPE010000006.1, from coordinate 149,200 downwards.
GGGGAACGCCACGTACATGCCAGCCGATCGCGGCTCGCTGACCCTGGGTACGCGCTTCCTGGAAAAACGCCTGGATACGGGTGTGCGTGTGCGCTACAGCTCGGGCAACGGCGAAAACCTCAATCAGCAGGGCTACGAGCTGATGGATCAGGCGATGTGGCCCAAGTACACGCTCTATGACCTGTACGCCAGTTACTGGATGACGGATCAACTGAACATTGCACTGGCGTTGGAAAACGCCACCGATGAAGCCTATTTCGTCGCCATGGGCGACGCCAACAACCTCAGTCTGGCGCGCGGGCGAACCCTGAGCGGCATGTTGGAATACAAATTCTGATCAGCGTGCGCAGGCACTTGATCAACGGTTTTGCCCATGGGTGGGCAAAAAGGCGCGCCGCACCGGCGTGCTCATCAACAACGTTGTTTAACGAGGTTTAGCGATGACTATTTCTGTTAGCTACGATTCGGGCCTGGGTTCTCTGTCGGTATCGGACTACCTGAGCTCCTGGGCAGTGGGGTTCAACACTGCAGGGCACGGCACCAGCAACACCGGCGGCTTCAGCAACGGCACCCTCAGCGGCGACCAGTATTCGACCCACGGCGCCGACAACTCCGAGTACGCGTTCATCGCCGACAGCGATACCAGCAATGGCCTGCACTATGTGTTCAACCCGTCGTTGCCCGCCAGCAGCAACCTGAACCACTACCTGTGGGGCGACCTGGATAACGTGCAACTGGGCACAGGCCTGGGCGGCGGCAATGGCAGCGACTTCTCCCTGAGCGACTTCAAGGTCGCGTTCAACGGCCTCGACCTGAGCGCTGCCGAGGGCGCCGGCCGGGCTGGCAACGACGTACAAAGCGTGATCTACGGTTTGATGCAGGGCAACACCGCCGCGCTGGAAACCGTGCTCAACAACCTGCTCGACGACTTCGGCCTGTCCACTGCCAGCACCTTCGACGAAGTGTCGGCGGGCCTGGCGGCACACGCCAGCGCAGTGTCCACCGATGTTGCCCTGGTGGGCGTGCAGGACGTGGCACAGGACTGGGCACTCGCTGCCTGAACCTGCTGCCGCCTGAAAAAAGCGAATGGAAGATCGCTCTCCCATTCGCTGCATTACACCGCCGTCGCCCAAGCCTTCTAACTCTTCCGGCGACGGCGGTGCCGAATTCTGCGCAGCGCCGTATCGGCTGTCAACGCGGCGACGCTGCACGTTCAACCCCACGAGAATCCCCAGATGCGCCACGTCGGCAACGAAACCCTGGCCGCCCTCACGGCCTATAAAAGTGGCTTCTTCAACATCGGCCTGTTCTCGGCGGTGATCAACCTGCTGATGCTGGCCCCGGCGCTGTACATGCTGCAGGTGTACGACCGGGTGCTGGCGTCGGGTAATCAGATGACCCTGCTCATGCTGACGTTGATGATCCTCGGCCTGTTCGGCCTGATGGGCGCGTTGGAGTGGGTGCGCAGCCAGGTGGTGATCCGCCTCGGCACGCAGATGGACATGCGCCTGAACCAGCGAGTCTATGACGCCGCGTTCGAAGCGCAACTCAAGGGCGGCACCCAGGCGGCAGGCCAGGCGTTGCATGACCTGACCACCTTGCGCCAGTTCGCCACCGGCCAGGCGCTGTTCGCGTTTTTCGATGCGCCGTGGTTTCCGGTGTATCTGCTGGTGATCTTCCTGTTCCACCCCTGGCTTGGCCTGCTGGCGCTGGGCGGCGCGGCGATACTGATCGCGTTGGCGTGGATCAACCACCATGTCAGCCAGGCGCCGATGGCCGAGGCCAGCCAACTGTCCATCCACGCCAGCCAGCAGGCCACGGCCAACCTGCGCAATGCCGACAGCATCGAAGCCATGGGCATGCTCGCCACTTTGCGCGGGCGTTGGTTCAACCAGCACCAGGCGTTCCTCGCCCAGCAAAACCTGGCCAGTGAAAAGACCGCCGCCGTCACCGCCTGGTCCAAGGGCGTACGCCTGGGGTTGCAGTCGTTGGTACTCGGCCTGGGCGCGTTGCTGGCGGTGCAGGGCGACATCACGCCGGGGATGATGATTGCCGGCTCGATCCTGATGGGGCGGGTGCTGAGCCCCATCGACCAACTGATCGGCGTCTGGAAACAATGGGGCTCGGCGCGCCTGGCGTACGAGCGGCTGTCGCAGCTGCTGGCGGCCAACCCGGCGCGACCGCCGCGCATGAACCTGCCGGTGCCCAAGGGCCAGTTGAGCGTCGAGCAAATCAGCGCCTGCGCCCCCGGCAGCCGTCGGCCTGCACTGGTGAACCTGGGGTTTAACCTGCCCGCGGGGGATGTGCTCGGCGTGATCGGGCCTTCCGGCTGCGGCAAATCCACCCTGGCGCGGGTGCTGGTGGGCGCCTGGGCACCACTGGCCGGCAAGGTGCGGCTGGACGGCGCCGACCTGGTCCAGTGGGACAAACAGCAACTCGGCCCGCACATCGGCTACCTGCCCCAGGACATTCAATTGTTCGCCGGTAGCATCGCCGACAACATCGCGCGGTTTGCCGAACTGGATAGCGACAACGTCCTGGCCGCCGCGAAAATGGCCGGCGTACATGAACTGATCCTGCAACTGCCCCAAGGCTATGACACGCAATTGGGGGAGGGCGGTGCGGGGTTGTCCGGTGGGCAAAAGCAACGCGTGGCCCTGGCCCGTGCGCTGTACGGCCTGCCGGCGTTGATCGTGCTGGATGAGCCCAACGCCAACCTCGACGAGGTGGGCGAGCAGGCCCTGCTCCAGGCCATCACCCAGCTTAAGCAGCAGCGCCGCACGGTGATCCTGATTACCCACAAAGCCAATGTACTGAGCCTGACCGACCAGTTGCTGATCCTCAAGGACGGCCAGTTGCAGGCCTTTGGTCCGACGGCGCGGGTGCTGGAGGCGCGGCAGAAACCGGCAGCTTCCAAACCGGTGTCGACCCTGAGCATGAGCTACCGCCTCGGTGAAGGAAAACAGGCATGAGCATGAGTAAGCCGGTGCTGGTCAGCGACCGCCCTCACACGGTGTTGACGCTGGATGACAAAAAATATTCGCGCCTGGGCTGGTTGTTGGTGCTCGGCGGCTTTGCCGGATTTATCGGCTGGGCCGCGTTGGCGCCGCTGGACAAGGGCGTGGCGGTGTCGGGCAAGGTCATGGTCTCTGGCCATCGCAAGACCGTGCAGCATCCTGCCGGGGGGATCGTCGAGCGTATCGAGGTGCGTGACGGTGATGTGGTCAACGCCGGCCAGGTGCTGCTGCGCTTGAAGGAAACACCCTTGCGCGGGCAGATGCAGTCGCTGCGCAGCCAGTACCTGGCGTCCCTGGCCAGTGAGGCGCGCTTGAGTGCGGAAAGCGAAGGGCTGCCCGCCATCACCTTCGGTCCTGAATTGCTCAACGAGCCGGAGGCCGCCAACACCTTGAACCTGCAACGGCAACTGTTCACCAGCCGCGCCCAGGCGCTGGCCACCGAGCAGCAAGGCCTGCGCGAAACCATCGCCGGCGCCGAGGCGCAGTTGCGCGGCACGCGGGATTCCCAGGCGAGCAAGCTGCAGCAACGCGCGGCATTGAATGAGCAACTGCAAGGGCTGCGCGAGTTGGCGCGCGATGGCTATATCCCGCGCAATCGCCTGCTCGACAGCGAGCGCCTGTACGCCCAGGTCGACGGCACGATTGCCGAAGACTACGGGCGCATCGGCCAGTTGCAGCGCCAGGTTGTGGAACTGCGCCTGCGCATCCGCCAGCTCGGCGAAGAGTTCCAGAAAGACCTGCGCGGCCAGTTGGCCGAGACCCGTACCCGCAGCGATGACCTGCGTAACCGCCTGGCGTCGGCCGAGTTCGAACTGGCCAACAGCCTGGTGCGGGCGCCGGCCTCGGGGGTGGTGGTGGGGTTGGAGGTGTACACCGAAGGCGGCGTGACCAAGCCCGGCCAGGCCCTGATGGACATCGTGCCCCAGGGCGAACCGCTGTGGGTGGAAGCGCGGGTGCCGGTGCAAATGATCGACAAGGTGCATCCGGGCCTACCGGTGGAGTTGCTGTTCTCGGCGTTCAACCAGGCCACTACCCCACGGGTGGCCGGTGAGGTGACGCTGGTCTCCGCCGACCGCCAGGTCGATGAGCGCACCGACGAGCCTTATTACACCGTGCGCGCCCAGGTCAGTGCGGCGGGCATGCAACAACTGGACGGCGTGCGGATTCGTCCGGGCATGCCGGTGGAAACCTTCATCAAGACCGGTGAGCGTTCGATGCTCAACTACCTGTTCAAACCCTTGCTGGACCGTACCCACATGGCCCTGGTGGAAGAATGAAGGCGCTGTTTTTGACCCTGTGCCTGAGCGTTACACCGGCGGCACATGCCTTGGGTTTGCTCGACGCCTATGACCTCGCCCTGCGCAATGACCCGACCTTCCAGGCCGCCATCCAGGAACGCGAGGCCGGTGAAGAGAACCGCGTGATCGGCCGTGCAGCGTTATTGCCGAACCTGTCCTGGAGCTATAACAACTCGCGCAACGAATCCGAAGTTACCCAAAGCACCGCCGTTGGCGATGTCACCAGCGACCGTGATTACCGCAGCTACGCCTCGACCCTGACCTTGCAGCAACCGTTGCTGGACTACGAAGCCTATGCGCGCTTTCGTCAAGGCACGGCCCAGGCGTTGATGGCCGATGAGCGTTTTCGCGGCAAGAGTCAGGAGTTGGCCGTGCGCGTGCTCAGTGCCTACAGCCAGGCGCTGCTGGCGCAGGAACGCATCGAGTTGAGCCGTGCGCAGAAACGTGCGTATGCCGAACGCCTGCAACTCAATGATCGCCTGCTCAAAGGTGGTGAAGGCACGCGCACCGATGTACTCGAAACCCAGGCGCGCTTGAGCCTGGCCCAGGCGGAGGAAATCGAGGCGCTGGACGCCCAGGACAGCGCCTTGCGCGAGCTGGAAGCGATTGTCGGCCAACCGTTGCAGATCGACGCGCTGGCACCCCTGGCCCGTCAATTCGACATCCCGCCGCTGGAGCCCAATCGCTTCGAAACCTGGCGTGAACTGGCCATGGCCAACAACCCGGAACTCAAGTCCCAGCACCACGCGCTGGACGTGGCCTCTTACGAAGTGGAGCGTAAACGCGCCGGCCACTTGCCCAAGGTCAGCCTGTACGCCAGCAGCCGCCAGACCAGCTCCGATTCGGAAAGCAGCTACAACCAGAAGTACGACACCAACAGCGTCGGTATCCAGGTCAGCCTGCCGTTGTTTGCCGGCGGCTCGGTGTCGGCCTCTACGCGCCAGGCGGCCAATCAACTGTCCCAGGCCCAATACGAGCTGGACGCACATACCTCGGCGACGCTGGTGGAGCTGCGCAAGCAGTTCAACCTCAACACCAGTGGCGCGGCGAAAGTGCGTGCCTACGAGATGGCCGTCAGCTCCGCCACCGCGCTGGTCACTGCGACCAAAAAGAGCGTCAGCGGCGGTGAGCGGGTCAACCTCGACGTGCTCGACGCCGAACAACAACTCTTCACTGCCCGCCGCGACCTGGCCAATGCGCGGCATGCGTATCTGCTGGCCAGGATTCAGTTGAAGTATTACGCGGGGTTGCTGAGCGAGCAGGACTTGCAGGCCTTGGCGGGGTACTTCCAGCCTTCGGCATGAGTGGTTACAACCCGGCATTCGCCGGGTTTTTTGTGGTTACTAATCTGTGAAACAGCTTCGGGAATAGGGAGCCGGTTGTCGGGTGGCAGGGGGAAATTGTTACCTGGCGGAAAATAACCTAACGGATGGGTTACGATGAAAGTAGGTGCTTACAAGGGGTATGTCATCTCGGTGTTTATCAGGGACGAGCATTGTCCGCCTCATGTACATGTCAGGGGCAAGGAGTGGGATGCGCGGTTTCGTTTTAGTTTTTTGGATGGGGACGTTGAGTTGTGGGACGTAGAGCCTGAACGGAGGCGGCCACCCACTGCGGTTCTGAAGGAAATACGCGAGGTAATCATGCAGCGACATTATCTGGCACGGGCACGCAGGATTTGGTGGGAAAAACTGCAAACGGTTTGCCTGGAGAACCATTCATGGAACTGGGACACCAGTGAATTGGTTCCAGGGTTAGTCATTCGACGTGGTGTCTACGTCATCGCAAGCGCCTGGCACGACGCTGTAGCGCAACGGACTATTTTGAATCTGGTAAGAGCGCCAGATTGCGTGGGGATTAATTTATGAAAATCGTAAAAGCCAAAGTCATACCTTATGTACCTCTCACTGACGTTGACATCGACAAGGCAATCGCCCGTGGCCGCAGGCTAAAGCGCCTGTACGCCAACGCCAGCAATGTGCGTTATGTAGACGACTGCATTTCCATCGGTTTCAGCGACGGCAGTCGCGTCATGCTGCCGGTGGCAGGGCTGCCGGAGTTCGAAGGGTTTTCAGAGGAAGATTTCCAGCAGTTGGAAGTCAGTTTCGGTGGCAAGGCTATTAGCTGTGAGGCTCAGGATCTGGATGTTTCGATCACGGGCCTGATCGCCACAAGCCAGCCGCTGATGGACCTGGCCACCAGCCTGGTAGCGTCACGCAACGGTCGCAAGAGCAGCGCCGCCAAATCCGCCGCCGCCCGCGCCAATGGCAAGAAGGGCGGCCGGCCACGCAAGAAGGAACCTGAGGACGCTGAATTACCGCCGGGTCAATAACACACCGGATTCCATATGGTGCGTCCAGGGGAACTGGTCAAACATCGCACACCGGGTAATGCGGTGGGTGTCATGCAGTTGCGCAATGTTCGCCGCCAGCGTCTCCGGGTTGCAGGAGATGTACAGGATATTGTCGAAGCGTCGGGTCAGTTCGCAGGTGTCCGGGTCCATGCCGGCGCGGGGCGGGTCGACGAATACGCTACCGAATTCATAGCTCTTCAGGTCGATGCCGTGCAGGCGACGGAATGGGCGCACTTCGTTCAGCGCTTCGGTGAGCTCTTCGGCGGAGAGGCGCACCAGGGTGACGTTACCCACCGCGTTTTCATCGAGGTTGCTCAGGGCCGCATTCACCGAGGTCTTGCTGATCTCGGTAGCCAGCACTTTACGCACACGGGTGGCCAGGGGCAGGGTGAAGTTGCCGTTGCCGCAATACAGCTCCAGCAAGTCATCCGGGCGATCGCCCAAGGCTTCGTATGCCCAGTTGAGCATCTTCTGGTTCACCGTGCCGTTGGGCTGGGTGAAGGCGCCTTCGGGTTGGCGGTAACTGAAAGTGCGGCCGGCGACGTCGAGTTTTTCCACCACGTAGTCGTGGCCGATCACATCGCGCTTGCCCTTGGAGCGGCCGATGATGCTCACATTCAATTCAGTCGCCAGCTTATTCGCCGCCGTGTGCCAGTGCTCGTCCAGCGGGCGGTGATAACACAGGGTGATCATCGCGTCGCCGGCCAGGGTGGTGAGGAACTCCACCTGGAACAGCTTGTGGCTCAGGGCAGCGCTGGCTTGCCAGGCGGCCTTGAGCTGGGGCATCAACTGGTTGATGCGCTGGCTGGCGATGGGGAACGCTTCGATCAGGATTGGCGTGCGCTTGTCGTCCTGGGAAAACATCGCGTAGTGGCGTTCACCGCCTTCGCGCCACAGGCGGAACTCCGCCCGCAGGCGGAAGTTCTGCAGCGGCGACTCGAAGACCTGCGGCTCGGGTGCGTCGAACGGTGCCAACAGGTCACGCAAACGCGTGACCTTGTCTTGCAGTTGAGCGGTGTAGCGTGCGGCGTCAAAAGTCATGCGTTGAACCAGCCCAGCTTGATCACGAACAGAATCGACAGAATCACCAGTGCCGGGTTGAGCTCACGGTAGCGGCCCGAAAGCAGCTTGATGGCGGTCCAGGCGATGAAACCGAAGGCAATGCCGTTGGCGATGGAGTAAGTGAAGGGCATCGCCAGGGCGGTGATCACCACCGGCGCTGCAACGGTAATGTCATCCCAGTCGATTTCGGCCAGGCCTGAGGTCATCAATACGGCGACGAACAGCAGCGCCGGCGCGGTAGCGAAGGCCGGTACGCTGGCGGCCAGCGGCGAGAAGAACAGCGCCAGCAGGAACAGGATCGCCACCACGATGGCGGTCAAGCCGGTACGGCCACCGGCGCTTACGCCCGCAGCGGATTCGATGTAGCTGGTGGTGGTCGACGTACCCAGCAGGGAACCGGCCATGGCGGCGGTACTGTCGGCGATCAGCGCACGGCCCATTTTCGGCATGTGGCCGTCCTTGCCCATCAGCCCGGCGCGCTTGGCCACGCCGATCAGGGTGCCGGAGTTGTCGAACAGGTCGACGAACAGGAAGGCGAAGATCACGCTGACCAGGCCGATGTCCAGCGCGCCCTTGATATCCAGCTGCAGGAAGGTCGGGGCCAGGGACGGCGGCATCGACATCACGCCGCCAAACGCGGTGACGCCCAGCAGAATGGAGACGATGGTCACCGCCAGGATGCCGATCAGCACCGCGCCGCGTACGGCCAGGGCTTCCAGCGCAACGATCAGCATGAAGCCGAGGATGGCCAGGATAGGCGCCGGCTTGGTCAGGTCGCCCATGCCAACCAGGGTGTTGGGGTTGCCGACCACGATCCCGGCGTTGTGCAGGGCGATCAGTGCCAGGAACAGGCCGATACCGGCGGCAATCGCCGAACGCAGGGGCAGGGGAATGCTGTTGATGATCCACTCACGGATACGGAAGATCGACAGCAGGAAGAACAGCACCGCCGAAATGAATACCGCACCCAGCGCAACCTGCCAGGTGTGACCCATGTGCAACACCACGGTGTAGGTAAAGAAGGCGTTGAGGCCCATGCCCGGTGCCAGCGCGATCGGGTAGTTGGCGATCAGGCCCATCACGGTCGAACCGATGGCCGCCGCCAGGCACGTCGCGACAAACACCGCGCCCTTGTCCATGCCGGTCTCGCCGAGGATGCTCGGGTTCACGAACAGGATGTAGGCCATGGCCAGGAATGTCGTGATGCCCGCGAGGATCTCGGTGCGCACGTTGGTGTTGTGTGCCTTGAGTTGAAACAGCTTTTCCAGCATGCCTGCTCCCTGTGACGCTATGTTGCGTCGTTATTTGTTGACCTCTAAGTCAAAGCACAAACTGCGCCAAGCGCCTGTGATTCCAGAGAGGATCGGAAAAAGCGGCGCATCATACCAGCAGCCGAGGCTGTGTGGCGCATGGCCTTGAGGCATACTGCGGCGACGTTCAACAGCGGGTCATCGACAGCATGAAAAAAGCCAACGCGTGGAGTCTAGCCCTGATCCCCTGTCTCGGCCTGTGGTTGGGCGCGGCACCGGTGTGGGGCGCGACTGCACCGCCCTTGAGCGAGGTGCGCGTATTCAAGGTCGAATCGGCGCACTGCACGGAAACCATCCCGGAACGCGCGCAAAGCACCCAGATGTGCACGCACCGTGGGCCCACCCAAGTGTCGGTGATGGAAGTCGGCCTGGGTAACAACCCGATGGGGCGCTTCAATGGTGCCGAACTGAACGGGCAACGTACGCCCGTGTGCCAGGTCGGCAGCGTCAGCGAGGCCTGCAGCGGGGCAGGCACGCTGATGGGCTACATCTATGTATTTGACCTGAATGTCCAGGCCCAAGGCTGGTTCGAATACAGCAACTCGTCGATCAACGGCCCGCGGAACACCTTGAAGACCCTGCTCAATATCCGCTGATCAATCAGCTTGAACGCTCAAAATCCCGGGAAGTCGTACCCCTGAGACGGCGACTTTCCTGAACGCCGCGGATGTACACCAACCCGTGAGGTGTTTATGAGCGCGATCCCCAATGGCGCGGCGGCCCAACCGTTCGTCGCCCACTCCATACGCTTGACCCTCAATGGTCAGGACCGCCAACTCGACGTATTGCCTTGGACCACGTTGCTGGACCTGCTACGCGAGCAATTGGACTTGGTCGGCAGCAAAAAAGGCTGCGACCACGGCCAATGCGGTGCGTGCACAGTATTGCGCGACGGCAAACGCATCAACGCCTGCCTGACCCTGGCGGTGATGTGCGACGGCGCCGAATTGACCACCATCGAAGGCCTGGCCGACGGCGACCAACTGCACCCGATGCAGCAAGCCTTTATCAAGCACGATGCCTTCCAGTGCGGCTACTGCACGCCCGGGCAGATTTGCTCCGCCGTCGGCCTGGCCAATGAAGGCCGTGCCCACGATACCGCGCAGATCCAGGAGCTGATGAGCGGCAACCTGTGCCGCTGCGGCGCCTACAGCAATATCCGCGATGCCATCGAAGAGGCTTTGCCGGCCTGCCGCGCCCAGGGAGGCGAGCAATGAATCCCTTCCAGTACAGCAAACCGGCGGATGTCCACGCAGCCGTGCACCTGAGCAGCGCCGCGTCGCGCTTTATTGCCGGCGGCACTAACCTGCTGGACTTGATGAAAGAAAACATCAGCCGCCCCGAGCACCTGATCGATATCACCGGCCTGCCGCTCAATGAGATTGAACAAACCGCCGAGGGCGGCCTGCGCATCGGCGCGCTGGTGAGCAATGCCGACCTGGCCTGGCACCCGCTGATCGAACAGCGTTACCCGTTGCTGTCCCAGGCGATCCTTGCCGGGGCCTCGCCGCAACTGCGCAATATGGCCAGCACCGGCGGCAACCTGTTGCAACGCACCCGGTGCTACTACTTCTATGACGCCAGCGTGCCCTGCAACAAGCGTGAGCCCGGCAGCGGCTGCCCGGCGCGCACTGGCTTGAACCGTATCCATGCGATCCTTGGTGCCAGCGAACAGTGCGTGGCAACTCACCCGTCGGACATGTGCGTGGCCCTGGCGGCGCTGGAGGCGCGGGTGCATGTCGAAGGCCGAGGTGGCGCGCGGGTTATCGAGTTTGCCGACTTCCACCGCCTCCCCGGTGATGCGCCGCAACGCGACAACCAACTGGCCGACGATGAGCTGATCACCGCCATCGAATTGCCCGCTGACCACCTGGCCCGTCACAGCCATTACCTGAAAATCCGCGACCGCGCGTCTTATGCGTTTGCCTTGGTGTCGGTGGCCGCCGCTCTCGAGTTGGACGGCGATCGAATCGTCGACGCGCGCCTGGCCCTCGGCGGCGTGGCCCATAAGCCCTGGCGCGACCGTGCGGTGGAAGCCTCGCTGATCGGCCGGGCGGTCAGCCGCGAAACCTTCAGCAATGCCGCCGACGCCGTGCTGCAAGACGCCGAGCCGCTGGAACACAACGGCTTCAAGATCAAGCTGGCGCGCCGCGCAATCATCCGTGCCCTGAGCGACGCTGCTGTCGCAGGAGATCGCCCATGACCGCTATTGGCAAACCCCTGGACCGTGTCGACGGTCTGCTCAAGGTCACCGGCCAGGCGCGTTATGCCGGTGAGTTTCCCGAGGACGGCCTGCTCCACGGCAGTGTGGTGTCCAGCACCATCGCCAAGGGCCGTGTGCTGGCGATCGACGCGTCCAGGGCACTGGCCCTGCCGGGCGTGGTGGCGGTTATCCATCACCTCAACCGGCCGACAATCGCCCGTTACGACGAGGCCTTCCAGGATGACGATGCGGCGGACGGTTCGCCGTTTCGCCCGCTGTATAACGACCGTGTGCTGTACAGCGGCCAACCCCTGGCCCTGGTGATCGCCGACAACCTGGAACTGGCGCGGCATGCCGGCTCGCTGGTAGCGATCGACTACGCACGGGAAGACTTCGAGACCGACCTGCTCGCCCAGCAGGAACAGGCCCATGCTTCACCGCAGGCGCCGCCCAAGCCGCGTGGCAACTTCCAGGCCGAGTGGGCCGCTGCCGCCGTCAGCCTCGACCTGCACTACAGCACCCCCATCGAACACCACAACCCCATGGAACCCCACGCCAGCACCGTGCTGTATCAGCCGGACGGCACCTTGCATATCCATGACAAGACCCAGGGCCCGCAGAACTGCCAGGCCTATGTGCAAGAGGTGTTCGGCCTGGATAAAAGCCAGGTGCGGATCTTCGCCGCGTTCGTCGGCGGTGCGTTCGGCTCGGGCTTGCGCCCGCAGTATCAATTGCCGCTGGCAGTGATGGCGTCCCTGGCGCTCAAGCGCTCGGTGCGCGTCACCTTGACTCGCCAGCAGATGTTCACCTTCGGCTACCGCCCGCGCACCTTGCAGCGTTTGCAGATGGGCGCCGCCGCCAATGGTCGCCTGCTGGCATTGGGGCATACGGCGATTGGCCAGACCTCGCGCTTCGAAGACTTCAGCGAGCACGTGGTGGAGTGGAGCGGCATGCTCTATCACTGCGACAACGTGCAACTGACCTACAAACTGGTGCCGCTGGATGTATTCACGCCCCTGGACATGCGCGCGCCCGGCGCCGCCTTGGGCGTGATCGGCCTGGAATGCGCCATGGACGAGTTGGCCTGTGCGTTAGGGATGGACCCGGTGCAATTGCGGCTGGTCAACTACGCCGAGCGCAACCAGAACGAAGACAAACCCTGGTCGAGCAAGGCCCTGCGCGAGTGTTACAGCGAAGGCGCCGAACGCTTCGGCTGGAGCCAGCGCAACCCGGAACCGCGCAGCATGCGCGACGGCTGCCAGTTGATCGGCTGGGGCATGGCCGGTGGCGTGTGGGAGGCCATGCAGATGAAGGCCAGCGCCAAGGCGTGCATCGACGCCGAGGGCAAGCTGACCGTCAGCAGTGCGACCACGGACATCGGCACCGGCACCTACACGGTGATGACCCAGATCGCGGCGCAGGCCAGTGGCGTGGCGGTTGAGGACGTGGTGTTCCTGCTCGGCGACTCTTCATTGCCCACCGCGCCGCTGCAAGGCGGCTCGTTCACCGTGTCGTCCGTCGGCACCGCCGTGCAGCAAGCCTGCGAAGCGTTGAGCGCGAGGCTGCTGACCATCGCCCGGCAGACTTACCCGGTGTTCAAGGATGCCGAGTCCGTGCGTTTTGAAGACGGCCAACTGCACACCGGCGACGTGAGCGTGTCGTTGGCACAGCTGGTCAAGGACAGCGGTGAAGAGAGCGTGGAAGTCCAGGTCGACAGCGAGCCGGACAAAAAGCGCGAGGGCTACGCCACCGCCACCCACTCGGCGGTGTTCGTCGAAGTGCGGGTGGATGAAGACTTGGGCACGATCAAGGTCAGCCGCGTGGTCAGCGCCATTGCGGCCGGTCGGGTGGTCAACCCGAAGATGGCCCGCAGCCAGATCCTCGGCGGGGTGGTGTGGGGCATCGGCATGGCCCTGCATGAGGAGACCCAGATCGACCATCAGTTGGGCCGCTACATGAACCACAGCCTGGCCGAGTACCACATCCCGGTAAATGCCGATATCGGCGAGATTGACGTGGTGTTTGTCGAGGAACATGACGAGATCGTCAACGCCCTTGGCTCCAAGGGCGTGGGAGAGATCGGCATTGTCGGGGTGGCGGCGGCGGTGGCGAATGCGGTCTACCATGCCACCGGCAAGCGGGTGCGAGAGTTTCCGATCACCCTGGATAAGGTGCTCTGACGCGGTCCAGCAAACACTGAAGATCCAAATGTGGGAGGGAACAAGCCCCCTCCCACATTGGATCATGCAGCGGGCTTGATGCTTTCATCTACCGGCACATGCATACGATCCCGATTCGCCAGGGTCGGGAACAGTTTGATCCACACTCCGGTCACCACCAGCGTACCGATGCCGCCCATGACCACGGCGGGCACGGTGCCGAACCAATGGGCGGTAATCCCCGATTCGAACTCGCCCAGTTGGTTGGACGCACCGATAAACAGACCATTGACCGCACTCACCCGTCCGCGCATTTCATCCGGCGTCTCCAGCTGCACGAAGGACGCACGGATCACCATGCTGATCATGTCCGCCGCGCCCAGCACCACCAGCACCGCCAGGGAAAACCAGAACGAGGTGGACAGGCCGAAGGCGATGGTCGCCACGCCGAATACGCCGACGGCGGTGAACATCACCCGGCCCACCTGCCGATCTACCGAAAAGCGCGCCAGCCACAGTGACATCAACAAGGCGCCCACCGCCGGCGCCGAGCGCAACAGGCCCAGGCCCCAGGCGCCGGTCAGCAGGATGTCCTTGGCGAACACCGGCAGCAACGCGGTGGCGCCGCCCAGCAGCACGGCGAACAGGTCGAGGGAAATCGCCCCGAGGATGTCCGGGCGGCTGCGGATAAAGCGGATGCCGGCCAGCAGTGAATCGAGGGTGGCCTTGCCTTTGTTGAGCGGGGTCTGGCGGGCGGGCAGGTTGAGGGTCAGTACACAGGCAATCAGGTACAGCGCCACTGTTGGGCCATACACCCAGACGCTGCCGAAGGCGTATAGCAAACCACCGAGGGCCGGGGCGACGATGGTTGCCAGTTGCTGGGCCGACTGCGACGAGGCCACCGCACGCGGGAACAGCGCACTGGGCACGATGCTTGGCAGCAGGGCCTGGGTGGTGGGCATTTCAAACGAGCGTGCGGCACCGAGCAGGAAGGCGAGGATAAAGATCATCTCGCGGGTCACGTTGCCGGTGAGGCCGCCGATGGCCAGGGAAAGGGCAATCAGCGCCTGCACGGTCTGGCAGATGGCCGCGACTTTGCGTCGCTCATAGCGGTCGGCCACATGCCCGGTGTGCAGCATGAACAGCACGCGCGGCACGAACTCCACCAGACCGACCAGCCCCAGGTCGAGCACGTTGCCGGTGAGTTGGTAGAGGTTCCAGCCAATGGCCACGGTAAGCATCTGGAAGCCGCTGGCGGTGAAGATCCGTGCTAGCCAGAACGCGATGAAAGGACGGTGGTGACGTAACAGCAACGTGGGTTCACTGGGCATCGGGAGTTCAGGTCAAGGCCGGAGGGAAGAGGCAGATTAGCATCAAGCTGTAACAATTAGTTGCGAGAAGAAGGCTGAGGCAAGCTGTCACGCGGCAAAAGACCACACAGGCCAGCCGCGAAAATGGGACTACTCTTTTCACTGTGATTGACCCAGATCAAAGTCATTTCAGAATTTGTTCTGGTGGCCGCAAGGCCCGATTCCCTGCGTGGCTGGTTAAAAAAAGAAACGAATTGAAATTCGCCAGACTCCATATCCGTGGGGGCAGTGGGTGCAGGCTCCCGCCAGCAGCCGGTATTACCTGACAGAGGAAGACTTATGTTCGGTTTGGAGGCGCTAGATCTCGCCCGAATTCAGTTCGCGTTCACCATCTCATTCCACATCCTGTTCCCGGCGATCACCATCGGCCTGGCCAGTTACCTCGCGGTGCTGGAAGGCTTGTGGCTCAAGACCCATAACGATACCTACCGTGACCTCTACCATTTCTGGTCGAAGATCTTTGCCGTCAACTTCGGCATGGGCGTGGTCTCCGGTCTGGTCATGGCCTACCAGTTCGGCACCAACTGGAGCCGCTTCTCGGACTTCGCCGGCGCCGTGACCGGGCCGCTTCTGACGTACGAAGTGCTTACGGCCTTCTTCCTGGAAGCCGGTTTCCTCGGCGTGATGCTGTTCGGCTGGAACAAGGTGGGGCGCAAGCTGCACTTTTTCTCCACCGTGATGGTGGCCGTCGGTACGTTGATCTCGACCTTCTGGATCCTGGCGTCCAACAGCTGGATGCAGACGCCGCAAGGCTTTGAAATCATCGACGGCCGCGTGATTCCTACCGATTGGCTGGCGGTGATCTTCAACCCGTCGTTCCCTTACCGCCTGATGCACATGGCGACGGCGGCGTTCGTGGCCACCGCGTTCTTCGTCGGCTCCTCGGCGGCCTGGCACTTGCTGCGCGGCAAAGACAACCCGGCCATCCGCAAGATGTTGTCGATGGCGATGTGGATGGCCCTGATCGTGGCGCCTATCCAGGCGGTGATCGGCGACTTCCATGGCCTCAACACCCTCGAGCACCAGCCGGCGAAAATTGCCGCGATTGAAGGCCACTGGGAAAACAAAGGCAATGAGCCAACCCCGCTGATCCTGTTTGGCTGGCCGGACATGAAGGCCGAAAAAACCAAATACGCTGTGGAGATTCCGTACCTGGGCAGCCTGATCCTGACCCACTCCCTGGACAAACAGGTGCCGGCGCTCAAGGAATTCCCGCCGGAAGACCGGCCGAATTCGACCATCGTATTCTGGTCGTTCCGGGTCATGGTCGGCCTGGGGTTCCTGATGATCTTCACCGGCCTGTTCAGCCTCTGGCTGCGCCGGGGCGACAAAATGTACACGTCCAGGCCGTTCCTGTACCTGGCGCTGTGGATGGGGCCGTCTGGGCTGATCGCGATTCTCGCCGGTTGGTTCACCACCGAAATCGGCCGCCAGCCGTGGGTGGTCTACGGGTTGATGCGCACGGCGGATGCTTCTTCCGGGCATAGCCTGGCGCAGATGACGATCACCCTGGTGTTGTTCGTGGTGGTGTACTTCGCGCTGTTCGGCGCCGGCCTGGGCTACATGATGCGCCTGGTGCGCAAAGGCCCGGTGACCCACGAAGGCACGGAACCGACCCACGGTGGCCCTGGCCAGAAACGCACACCGGCCCGTCCGTTGTCCGCCGCCGATGATGGCAGCGATGACGACCACGCCCACATCCAGCATAAGGGGAATTGAGATGGGTATTGATCTTCCGCTGATCTGGGCCGTGATCATCATCTTCGGCATCATGATGTACGTGGTCATGGACGGCTTCGACCTGGGTATCGGCATTCTCTTCCCGTTTATCCCGGGCAAGACCGACCGTGACGTGATGATGAACACCGTGGCCCCGGTCTGGGACGGTAACGAAACCTGGCTGGTGCTGGGCGGCGCGGCGTTGTTCGGCGCGTTCCCGCTGGCCTATTCGGTGGTGTTGTCGGCGCTGTACCTGCCGCTGATCCTGATGCTGGTAGGGCTGATCTTTCGTGGCGTGGCCTTCGAGTTCCGCTTCAAGGCCAAGGACCACAAGCGTCACCTGTGGGACAAGGCGTTTATCGGCGGTTCGCTGGCGGCCACGTTCTTCCAGGGCGTCGCGCTGGGGGCGTTTATCGACGGGATCCCGGTGGTCAATCGCCAGTTTGCCGGCGGCTCGCTGGATTGGCTCACGCCGTTCACGATGTTCTGCGGCGTGGCGCTGATCGTGGCGTATGCATTGCTCGGCTGCACCTGGCTGATCATGAAAACCGAAGGCCCGTTGCAGGAGAAGATGCACAACCTGGCGCGGCCATTGGCCTTCGTGGTGCTGGCCGTGATCGGCATCGTGAGTCTCTGGACGCCGCTGTCGCACCCGGAAATCGCCTCGCGCTGGTTCACCCTGCCGAACCTGTTCTGGTTCCTGCCGGTACCGATCCTGGTGCTGGTGACCATGTACGGCTTGATCCGCGCCGTGGCGCGTAATGCCCACTACACACCGTTCCTGCTGACGCTGGTGTTGATCTTCCTCGGCTACAGCGGTCTGGGGATCAGCCTGTGGCCGAACATCATCCCGCCCTCGGTGTCGATCTGGGATGCCGCTGCGCCGCCGCAGAGCCAGGGTTTCATGCTGGTGGGCACCTTGTTCATCATCCCGTTCATCCTGGGCTACACCTTCTGGAGCTACTACGTGTTCCGCGGCAAGGTCACCCACGAAGACGGCTATCACTAGGAGGGTCGTTGCATGTCCGGCAAACCTACGTTGCACGAGATTGAACAGGCCGAGAAACAGCCGCTCTGGCGGCGCCTCGGCTGGCTGGCGATGATCTGGACCGGCAGTGTGCTGGCCCTGTTCGTGGTGGCCAGCCTGATGCGCATGTTCATGAATGCGGCCGGCCTGACCACCCACTGACATCCCGATCCGGGCTTCGCGCCCGGTTTTCAGCCCTGCTCTTCTTTTGGAAGGGCAGGGCTTTTTTTATTTGCGTGCTTTGAGAATCACGAACTTGGGCGTGGCGGCGACCTGCTCTACGCCACGGAACAAGCGCGCCAACTTGCTGTGATAACCCAGGTGACGGTTGCCGACGATATACAGGGCGCCGCCTACCACCAGCGCCTCCCGCGCCTGCTGGAACATACGCCAGGCGAGGAAGTCGCCGACCACCTGCTGCTGGTGGAACGGCGGGTTGCACAGCACCACGTCGAGGGAGTCCGGCTCCTGGCCTGCGAGGCCGTCCCCGGCACGTACTGTCACCTCCCGCTCACCGAGGGCGGCTTGCCAGTTCTCAAGGGCCGATTGCACGGCCATATAGGACTCGTCCACCAAGGTGTACCGGGCGTCGGGGTTTTGCAGTGCGCTGGCAATCGCCAATACCCCGTTGCCGCAACCCAGGTCCGCCACGCGGGCACTGCCCAGGTTATTGGGCAGGTGCGGCAGGAAGGCGCGGGTGCCGATGTCCAGGCCTTCACGGCAGAACACGTTGGCATGGTTGAGCAGTTCGATGGCCGGCGCGTCCAGGGTGTAGCGCGTCGGGTAGGGCGAGACCGCCGCGGGGCGGTCGGCCAGTGTCGCAATCAGCAACCGTGCCTTCTTCACCGCCAGGGAGGCGTGCATCGGCCCGATATAGCGCTCCAGCAACTCACCGGCCGCCCGGGGCAGGTGCTTGACCATGGCTGCGGCAATCACTTCGGCGCCCGGCGCCAGTTGGCCTTGCAGGCGGATCAGCTGTTCTTCCAGCAATGCCAGGGTCTTGGGGACGCGGATCAGCACCCGGTCGAACGGCCCGCTGGGCACCTCGCTGGCGGGGATGAACGGCACGGCGTCAAAGGCCTTGCCATTGCGCACCAGGTTTTTATCCAGGCCCAGGGCGGCCAGGAACGAGTCGCCGCTGGAGGTCACCTGCACCCGGCCTTCCAGGCTCGCAGCCAGGGCGCCGAAGCTGTCATTGAGCACCAGCACGCGGGTCGCAGCGCTCGGTTGCTGTTCCGCCAGGTAGCTGAGCAGGTACTCGTCGGCGGCGTCGAAGGCTTGCAGCGGATCGTTATGTTGCTCTGGCTGGCGGATCAGATCGAGCTGGGCGAAGGGGCTGTCGAGCAGGGGCATGGCGAGGGAGGCTCTGGGTCATCAATGGGTGTTCGGCAGTCGGCTGCGGAACCGTCTGAGTGAACAGCGGGCGGCACCCCGTGGGGACAGCCCAGCACTCAGAATGGGTCGTAAATGTTACTTTTTTTCCTGAGGGATTACATGCGGTGTTTCAACGCTGATTAAAACAACCCGGCTTTCGAAGCGCAGAGCACGGCGGCGATCTTGTTGTTGACTCCCAGCTTTTTGAAGCAACTGCAGATATGAAAGCCCACCGTACGTTCGGACAGGCACAGGATGGCGGCAATGTCCGCGGCGGTCTTGCCCATGGCTGACCACTTGAGGATTTCGGTTTCGCGCGGGGTTAATTTGCTTGCTGGGTTAATGCTGGGCTTGTGTGCGTAAGTCTTCGCGACTACCGCATGCATCGCATGGCACAGCCACAGGACCTGGCCGGCTTTTTCATAAAGCTCCTGCGGGGTCACTTCACCCGCACTGCGACCCAGGGTCAGCATGCTGAACACACCCTGGAAATCATGCACGGCTTGGGTCCATCCCAAATGCACACCAAAGGATTGGGCTAAAGACCACAGGTTGGGTGAGTCTTTAAAGATTTTTTCTTCCCAGACAAGGGGCAGTACACAACGTTTGCAATGTTCCACCACGGGATCAGCGTCAAAGAAGTGGGCCTGGTTATACAGTTTGTTCCATTCATCTGGATAGTTATTGAGGCGAATAGGTTTCGTTTGATTGTTGGGTAGTTGAGAGCTCATCGTGAAAGAACAGTATTGGAAGCCAAGTGCGTAGGTGTGGTTGACTGCCATCTCGAAAAGAGTCGTAACCTCGCTCTCGCCTTCCAGTTTGGGAAGTCGGGTATTGCGCCAGTTGACCATTGGTAACTCTCCATGGGTTTCCGCATGACATGGGATACGTCCTGAACTCCCACTGCACGGAAATTAGTGTAGGACATGAGCTACATCACGAGATGAAATTTTCGCTCTTGCAGGGCAGCGTTTAAGAAATTTTCTCTAAGGTCGCGGCGGGCTTAGCTAAGGGGCTTAGTTGTTTTTTTCGATTTTTTAGTCAGTTAAAGCACCTGTGGCGGATCAACTTAGAGCGTGCTTGTAGCGCGGATAAAGGAGCTAATAGCAAATTGATCAGAGTTGATATTAGGTTGCCATTATGTTGTGCCTATATAATGCCACTACCAACCAGAGGTGTTTCCGGGCTCGAGTTTGAGGGACACTAGGGCACCTGTAGAACGGAGTCCCCCATGACGGCCAGTGCTGAGAAATTTACCCGCCAAACCTTGCTCGATGTGCAATCCCTGACCCCCAGCCTGTTTACCCTGCGAACCACCCGTGACCCCGGGTTCCGGTTTACCGCCGGTCAGTTCGTGCGCCTGGGCGTTACCAAGGCGGATGGCAGCACGGTGTGGCGCGCGTATTCCGTGGTGTCCTCGCCGTTTGATGAACACTTGGACTTTTTCTCGATTGTTGTCCCAGGCGGTGAATTCACCAGTGAACTCAGCCGATTGCGGGTGGGCGATACCTTGATGGTGGAGCGCCAGGCTACCGGGTTCCTGACCCTGAACCGTTTCGTCGATGGCCGGGACTTGTGGATGTTAGGCACCGGCACCGGGGTGGCACCGTTTTTGTCGATCCTGCAGGACTTCGAAGTCTGGGAGAAATTCGAGCGCATCATCCTGGTATACAGCGCGCGGGAAGCCCGGGAGCTGGCGTACCAGTCGCTGATCAAGGGGTTGGGCGAGCGGGAGTACCTGGCAGAATATGCGCACAAACTGACCTACATCCCCATCGTGACCCGAGAGGATTATCCGGGGGCGTTAAGTGGGCGTATTACCACCTCAATCGAAAACGGAGAATTGGAGCGTGCTGCCGGCGTCGAGCTGACCCCGGAACACTCCCGCGTGCTGATTTGCGGCAACCCGCAGATGGTGGATGACACTCGCCAGTTGCTCAAGCAGCGCGACATGCAATTGAGCCTTAGCCGCCGGCCAGGGCAGGTGGCAGTGGAAAACTACTGGTAATAAAAAGGCGCCTCAAGGAGGCGCCTTTTTTCCAAGCCGGTATGGGTTAAAGCTGCCTGTCGTTCTGTGCCTTGAGCAGGTCGCGAATCTCGCCCAGCAGCACTTCTTCCTTGCTCGGTGTCGGTGGCAGGCTCGGCGCCACGGCTTCTTCGCGCTTGAGGCGGTTGATGGCCTTGACGCCCATGAAGATCGCGAACGCGACGATCACAAAGTCGATCACGCTCTGGATGAACTTGCCGTACGCCAGCACCACGGCAGGCACATCGCCCTGTGCCGCCTTGAGCGTAATCGCCAGGTCACCAAAGTCCACGCCACCGATCAGCAGACCAATGGGCGGCATCACCACATCGCCTACAAACGAGGAAACAATTTTGCCGAAGGCGGCGCCGATGATGATACCGACGGCCATGTCGACCACATTACCTTTGACCGCGAAGGCCTTGAACTCACTGATCACGCCCATAGGTTATTCCTTGTTACAGATGAGAAGGGTGCCGCTCAGTGTAAGTCAGTCGTAACCGGCTTGCCTGATACAGCTGCTAACACTGTCAGTTTTTATCGACACATTAAATCGCAAATAGTTTGCAAAGTGCCACCAGTCGCGCGCGAAATACGCGCCATTTCAGCGGCTTACCACATTATTTTCTTAATCGCCCTGGTGGTGTTTTTCTATTTATCTTCTGACTCGCGGGTCACTAGCCTCTGGCAAGCACAACTGAATGTGCACTAAAAAAACCAGAGGAAACCTTGATGAAGAATCCAATGAATCGCGGCCCGGTATTGGCGCGTCATGTGCTGGTACTGGCGACCGCCAGCCTGCTTTCCCTCTCTGTACAAGCCGCCAACCTGACCCGTGACAACGGTGCCGCCGTCGGCGACAACCAGAACTCGCAAACCGCCGGCGCCAACGGCCCGGTGCTGCTGCAGGACGTGCAACTGATCCAGAAACTGCAGCGCTTCGACCGTGAACGCATCCCTGAGCGCGTGGTGCATGCCCGCGGTACCGGCGCCCATGGCACCTTCACCGTCACCGATAACCTCAGTGACCTGACCAAGGCCAAGGTCTTCGCTGCTGGCGAAACGACCCCGGTGTTCGTGCGCTTCTCGGCCGTGGTGCACGGCAATCATTCCCCTGAAACCCTGCGTGACCCGCGCGGCTTCGCCACCAAGTTCTATACCGCCGATGGCAACTGGGACCTGGTGGGTAACAACTTCCCGACGTTCTTTATCCGCGATGCCATCAAGTTCCCCGACATGGTCCACGCCTTCAAGCCGGACCCGCGCACCAACCTGGATGATGACTCCCGTCGCTTCGACTTCTTCTCCCATGTTCCCGAGGCCACTCGCACACTTACCGAGTTGTATTCCGACTCCGGTACTCCGGCCAGTTATCGGGAAATGGACGGCAATGGCGTACATGCCTACAAGTTGATCAACGCCAAGGGTGAAGTGCATTACGTCAAGTTCCACTGGAAGAGTCTGCAAGGCATCAAGAATCTCGATCCCAAGCAAGTTACCGAAGTGCAGGGGCGTGACTACAGCCATATGACCAATGACTTGGTCACCCATATCAACAAGGGCGACTTCCCCAAGTGGGACCTGTATGTGCAGGTACTCAAGCCGGAAGACTTGGCCAAGTTTGATTTCGACCCGCTGGACGCCACCAAGATCTGGCCGAATGTGCCCGAGCGCAAAGTCGGGCAGATGGTGCTGAACCGCAACCCGGCAAATGTCTTCCAGGAAACCGAACAAGTGGCCATGGCCCCTGCCAACCTGGTACCGGGCATCGAGCCGTCGGAAGACCGCCTGCTTCAAGGCCGGGTGTTCTCGTATGCCGACACGCAGATGTATCGCCTGGGCGCCAATGCCCTGCAACTGCCGATCAACGCCCCACGGGTCACCGTCAACAACGGTAACCAGGACGGCGCGCTGAACTTTGGCAAGACCACCAGTGGCGTGAACTACCAGCCAAGCCGCCTGGAAAACCGTGAAGAGCCGCAAACCGCGCGCTACAGCCAGACGGCGCTGTCGGGCAGTACCCAGCAGGCGAAGATCCAGCGTGAGCAGAACTTCAAGCAGGCCGGTGATCTGTATCGCTCCTACAGCCCGAAAGAACGCCAGGACTTGATCGACAATTTCGGCGGCTCCCTGGCCACTACCGATGACGAGAGCAAGCACATCATCCTGTCGTTCCTCTACAAGGCCGATCCGGAATACGGCACCGGCGTGGCCAAGGTCGCCAAGGGTGACCTGGCGCGCGTGAAGGCGCTGGCCGAAAAACTCACTGACTGACGTTGGTTTCGGTCGACGCCCTCCCGGGCGTCGACCTCTGGCAGGAGAGAACCCATGCGTATTTCTATCGGTTTACTGATGACCATGCTGGCCTTTGTCGCCCATGCCGAGTCGCCCGACCCGGTCGCGCTCAAGGCGCAGCTCCAGGACTATTACTTCGACGCCGCCCGCCGTGGCGACCTCTACATGCTCAACACCTTCATCGACGCCGGCTTCCCCCTCAACACCCAGGACGACAAGGGCTACACCGCGCTGATCCTCGCCGCCTACCACGGCGAAAGCGCTTATGTGGAGCGTTTGCTCGCCGCCGGTGCCGACGCCTGTGTGCAGGACAAACGCGGCAACACCGCATTGATGGGGGCGATCTTCAAGGGTGAGTTGACCATTGCCCAGCGCCTGCTGGCCACCGACTGCAACCCCGACCAACGTAATGGCGCCGGTCAGACGGCGGCCATGTACGCCGGCCTGTTCAAGCGCCTCGAGTTGCTCGACGAACTCAAGGCCAAGGGCGCCGATCTCAACGCCCAAGACCCGGTCGGCAACAGTGCTTCACGATTGGCCAGCGGTGAAATCCGGACCCCGGCGTCGCGCTGAGCTATCATCGCGGTTTTTCGGTTGGAGGTTCTCAAATGGCAAAGGCCAAGCGCATGTACGGCTGCACGGAGTGCGGCGCGACCTTTCCCAAGTGGGCCGGCCAATGCACCGAGTGTGGTGCGTGGAATACCCTGACTGAAACCATGATCGAAAGCGGCGGCGCCTCGGCCCCCACCGGCCGCGCCGGCTGGACCGGGCAGCAGGCGCAGATCAAGACTCTGGCGGAAGTCAGCGTTGAAGAGATCCCGCGTTTCTCGACGGCCTCCGGTGAGCTGGATCGGGTGCTGGGTGGCGGTCTGGTGGATGGTTCGGTGGTGTTGATCGGCGGTGACCCGGGCATCGGCAAATCGACGATTCTGCTGCAAACCCTGTGCAGCATCGCCAGCCGCATGCCGGCGCTGTACGTCACCGGCGAAGAATCCCAGCAACAGGTGGCCATGCGTGCCCGCCGTCTGGGCCTGCCCCAGGACCAACTGCGGGTCATGACCGAAACCTGCATCGAAAGCATCATTGCCACGGCCCGGATCGAAAAACCCAAGGTCATGGTGATCGACTCGATCCAGACGATTTTCACCGAACAACTGCAATCGGCGCCGGGCGGCGTGTCCCAGGTGCGCGAGAGTGCGGCGTTGCTGGTGCGTTACGCCAAGCAGAGCGGCACGGCGATCTTCCTGGTCGGCCATGTAACCAAAGAGGGCGCGCTGGCCGGGCCACGGGTGCTGGAGCATATGGTCGATACCGTGCTGTATTTCGAAGGCGAGTCCGATGGCCGCTTGCGCTTGCTGCGGGCGGTGAAGAACCGCTTCGGCGCGGTGAACGAACTGGGTGTGTTCGCCATGACCGACCGGGGGCTTAAGGAAGTCTCCAACCCCTCGGCGATTTTCCTGACCCGTGCCCAGGAAGAAGTCCCAGGCAGCGTGGTCATGGCAACGTGGGAAGGCACCCGGCCGATGCTGGTGGAAGTCCAGGCGCTGGTGGATGACAGCCATCTGGCCAACCCACGCCGCGTCACGCTGGGCCTGGATCAAAACCGCCTGGCGATGCTGTTGGCGGTGCTGCACCGTCACGGTGGCATCCCGACCCATGACCAGGACGTGTTCCTCAACGTGGTCGGCGGGGTCAAGGTGCTGGAAACCGCGTCCGACCTGGCGTTGATGGCGGCGGTGATGTCCAGCCTGCGTAACCGGCCATTGCCCCACGACCTGCTGGTATTCGGTGAAGTGGGCCTGTCGGGCGAAGTGCGCCCGGTGCCGAGCGGTCAGGAACGCTTGAAGGAAGCGGCCAAGCACGGCTTCAAACGCGCGATTGTGCCCAAGGGCAATGCGCCGAAGGAAATGCCACCTGGATTGCAGGTGATTGGGGTCACGCGCCTGGAACAGGCGTTGGATGCACTTTTCGAATAACTCAGGGATGGACGCCATGCAACGATCGAATCGCTGGGGTGTCGTCGCCCTGTTTATCACCTTGGCCGGCTTGCCCGCCATGGCCTGGGCTGAGCTGCCAACGGGCTATCGCCTGGCGCAAACGCTGGTGACACAGGACGGCAGTGTGTTGCAGGTGCTCGAAGACCAACGCATCAGCGTCCAGCTGCACAAGGACAGTTGGGGCAGTGGGCTGGATGAAGACTCGTTCGACGAGCCCGGCGATTTGGTCGACAACCCGCTGCTCGAAGCCCAGGTGCGGTGGGTATCGGCCTCTGGCGAGGTGATAGCCCACGAAGACCTCGGCTACCCGTTGGCCGAGGTCGAGAAAGCCCCGATCAAAGGGCTGCCCGAACCTGTGTATTTTTTGACCATTGACCAGACCGCCCCCATGGGCAGCTACAGCGGGCCTGCCACGCAGCTGTTGCTGCCTGGCAAGCAGCAACTCAAACCGCTGGGTTACCAGGGCGCCGACGGCAAAGTCCAGGCGTTGACCCTGGCGCATACGGGCAAGGCGGCGTGGAAGATCGTGACGCCAACCAGTGGCGGCGCGGACGAACTGCTGCAGGTGTCGTCCTTCATGGACGGCGACGGTGAGGATGACTTTGCCACCCGTTATCAGACTTATCGGTTTGTCGACGGGCAGTGGCACGGCGCCTCAAGTCAGCAGAAGGGCTACTGGGACATGGAAAGCGAATTTCCCGCACGTACGGCGTTTCCCTGAGCCGTTACACCTCCAGCAACGCGCCCAGCTCCCGCTCCAGCTCTTCCTGGTCGCCCAGGTTCAACTCGATCAGCCGCCGCAAGTGGCTGATCGATTCCAGATCGATGTCTGTGCACACAAATCCCAGCTGGCCATCCGCTTCGTGGGTCAGATGCACTCGCATCTTTATATGAGCCTTGGGGTCCAGGCGTATGTCGACGTCGAACGGCAGGGCTTTATTCCCCTTCCAGGGGGCGGGCTTTTGCACCAGCAAGCCCTTCAGCGACAAATCCACCAATTGCACGGGCCACTCCTGGCCGGTTTGCCGAAGTTCGGTCTTGGCATCAAAGGCGATCCGGCGAAAACGACGGCGATCAGACGCTTGCTCGGTCATGGTGAAACCCTCTGTGGATAAAAGGATTGTAGCCCTGCGCCATCATCGGGTGGTTTTTTCTGCTTTTTTTGCCTCTGCAAGGCTCTAGACCAACGTAGGGGGGTGGCCTTTAAGGCCAGTAGCGCTAAACTCCGGATGGCTGTCCTTTCTGTCCACCCTGGCTGGAATATAAAAATGAAAAATAATAATAGCCTGCTACGCCACCTACCCTGGCTGGTGCTGGCAATCGTAGGAGCGTGCGCCCTGGGCGTAGTGGCCTTGCGCCGAGGCGAGGCGATCAACGCCTTGTGGATCGTGGTCGCTGCCGTGGCCATCTATCTGGTCGCTTATCGCTACTACAGCCTGTTCATCGCTAATAATGTGATGCAGCTCGATCCACGGCGGGCCACCCCCGCAGTGCTCAACAATGACGGTCTGGACTATGTGCCGACCAACAAACACATCCTTTTCGGTCACCACTTTGCGGCGATTGCCGGTGCAGGCCCCCTGGTCGGCCCGGTACTGGCGGCGCAAATGGGCTACCTGCCCGGCACGCTCTGGCTGATTGCCGGCGTGGTGCTGGCCGGTGCGGTGCAGGACTTCATGGTCCTGTTCCTGTCCACCCGTCGTAATGGCCGTTCCCTGGGCGACATGGTTCGCGAAGAGATGGGGCGTATCCCGGGGACCATCGCGCTGTTCGGCTGCTTCCTGATCATGATCATCATCCTCGCGGTGCTGGCGCTGATCGTGGTCAAGGCCCTGGCCGAGAGCCCATGGGGCATCTTCACGGTGATGGCGACCATCCCGATTGCGATGTTCATGGGCATCTACATGCGCTACATCCGCCCGGGCCGTATCGGTGAAATCTCCATCATCGGCGTGCTGTTGCTGCTCGGTTCGATCTGGCTGGGCGGGCAGATCGCCGCTGATCCAGTCTGGGCCAAGGCCTTCACCTTCACCGGGATCCAGATCACCTGGATGCTGATCGGCTACGGTTTCGTGGCGGCGGTACTGCCGGTGTGGCTGATCCTCGCGCCACGTGACTACCTCTCTACCTTCTTGAAAATCGGCACCATCATCGCCCTGGCGATTGGCATCCTGGTGACCATGCCCGACCTGAAAATGCCGGCGCTGACCCAGTTCATCGACGGTACCGGCCCGGTATGGAAGGGCGGCCTGTTCCCGTTCCTGTTCATCACCATTGCCTGTGGTGCGGTCTCGGGCTTCCACGCGCTGATTTCCTCGGGCACCACGCCCAAGCTGCTGGCCAATGAAAGCCACGCCCGTTACATCGGTTACGGCGGCATGCTGATGGAGTCCTTCGTGGCGATCATGGCGATGGTTGCCGCTTCGGTGATCGAGCCAGGCGTGTACTTCGCCATGAACAGCCCGGCGGCAATCGTCGGCACCGACGTGGTGACCGTGGCACAAACCGTCAGCAGCTGGGGTTTTGCAATTACCCCCGAGGCGCTGTCGGCGGTGGCCCATGACATCGGTGAAACCACCATCCTCGCGCGTGCCGGTGGTGCGCCGACGTTGGCGGTGGGTATCGCGCAGATCCTGCACAGTGTGCTGCCGGGTGAAAACACCATGGCGTTCTGGTACCACTTTGCGATCCTGTTCGAAGCGCTGTTCATCCTGACTGCCGTCGACGCGGGCACCCGTGCCGGTCGCTTCATGCTTCAGGACTTGCTCGGCTCCTTCGTACCGGCGCTCAAGCGCACCGAGTCCTGGACCGCCAACCTGATCGCGACCGCCGGTTGCGTCGCCATGTGGGGTTACCTGCTGTACCAGGGCGTGATCGACCCGCTGGGCGGTATCAACACCTTGTGGCCGCTGTTCGGTATCTCCAACCAGATGCTGGCCGGTATCGCGCTGATGCTCGCCACCGTTGTGCTGATCAAAATGAAGCGCCAGCGCTACATCTGGGTGACCATGCTGCCGGCGGTCTGGCTGCTGATATGCACCACCACCGCGGGCTTCATCAAGTTGTTCGACGCCAACCCGGCGATCGGCTTCCTGTCGCTGGCGAAGAAGTACAGTGATGCCCTGGCAAACGGCCAGATCCTGGCCCCGGCCAAGAGCGTGGACCAGATGCAGCACGTGATCTGGAACGCCTACACCAACGCAACGCTGACTGTGCTGTTCCTGTTCGTGGTGTTCAGCATCCTGTTCTATGCGCTCAAGGTCGGCGTCGCCGCCTGGGGCAACAAAGAGCGTACGGATAAAGAAGCCCCCTTCCAGGCAGTACCGGACGCATAATCGAGGATTGCAACCATGTTCAATGACATCAGTCGCCTCGGTAAATACCTCGGTCAGGCCGCGCGCCTGATGGTCGGCATGCCCGACTACGACACGTACGTCGAGCATATGCAAACCAAGCACCCGGACAAGCCGATGATGGACTACAAGGCGTTCTTCCGGGAACGTCAGGAGGCCCGTTACGGCGGCAAGGGTGGGCCCAAGTGCTGTTGATTTAACGCAACGCCCTGTGGGAGGGGGCTTGCCCCGATAGCGGCGTGTCAGTGACAGATCAGTGCCTGACACACTGCTATCGGATGCAAGCCCCCTCCCACATTTGTTTCTGTGTTCCTTTAAGGAGAATTTCTTTTGTCCTCCCCCATTCCAGTCACCGTTCTCAGCGGCTTTCTCGGCGCGGGCAAGACCACTTTGCTGCGCCATCTGCTCAAGGCAGAGCACGGGCTGAAAATTGCCGTGATCGAAAACGAATTCAGCGACGCCGGTATCGACACCCAATTGCTGGGCGAAGAACCGGTGCAAGTCATGACCCTGTCCAACGGCTGCGTGTGCTGCACCATCCACACCGACCTGACCAAGGCCCTGTATCTGCTGCTCGAGCGCCTGGACAGCGGTGAGATCGCCTTTGACCGCCTGGTGATCGAGTGCACCGGCCTGGCCGACCCGGCGCCGGTGGCCCAGACCTTTTTCATCGATGAAGAACTGCGCGAGCGCTACATCCTCGACGGCATCATCACTCTGGTGGACGCCGCCCACGCCGAGCATCACCTGACCCAGACCATCGCCCAGGCGCAGATAGGTTTCGCCGACCGGCTGCTGGTGAGCAAGCGTGACCTGGTGGACGACGCTGCCTTCGAGGCACTCAGTGAACGCCTCACACGCATCAACCGCCGCGCGCCGATTCGCGTGGTTGAGCACGGCAAGATTGACCTGGCCGAACTGCTCGATGTGCGCGGCTTCAATCTCAACGCCGGCATGAGCCTGCGCCCGGTGAGCAAGGCGCCGTCCATCGACCGTATTTCCAGCCTGGTGCTGCGCACCGACCAGCCGCTGGATATCGACCGGCTCAGTGAGTTCATGAACGAACTGCTGGAAGACCATGGCAAGCAGCTGCTGCGCTACAAGGGCGTGCTCAATATCGCCGGCGAAGACCGCCGCATGGTGTTCCAGGGCGTGCTGAAGCTCTATGGTTTCGACTGGGATACCGAATGGGCCGAGGGTGAGGCGCGGGAGAGTGTGATCGTGTTTATTGCCGATGAATTGCCGGAGGACAAGATCCGAGAAGGCTTTGAGCGGGTCTATCAGGCATAAAAAAGCCCACCTGTAGGAGCGAGCTTGCTCGCGAAGAACTCACAGGCAGCGCGTGCACCCAAGATGCACGCGTTATCGTTGACGTTTTTCGCGAGCAAGCTCGCTCCTACAGTGGGCTTCTTTGTATTACGCGCCGTATACCGGCAGCTTCTTGCAGATGGCCTTGACCTTCTCACGCACCGCGTCGATCACGGCTTCGTTGTTCAGGTCCGCCAGGATGTCGCAGATCCAGCCGGCCAGTTCCTTGCACTCTGCTTCCTTGAAGCCACGAGTGGTCACAGCCGGGGTGCCGAAGCGCAGGCCGGAGGTGACGAACGGCGAACGTGGGTCGTTCGGCACGGAGTTTTTGTTCACGGTGATGAAGGCTTTGCCCAGGGCAGCGTCAGCATCTTTACCGGAAATGTCCTGCTTGATCAGGGACAGCAGGAACAGGTGGTTTTCAGTACCGCCGGACACCACGTCAAAGCCGCGCTCGATGAACACGCCGGCCATGGCCTTGGCGTTTTTCACCACTTGTTGCTGGTAGGTCTTGAACTCAGGCTGCAGGGCTTCCTTGAAGCAGATCGCCTTGGCAGCGATCACATGCTCCAGTGGGCCACCCTGGGCGCCCGGGAATACGGCGGAGTTCAGCTTTTTCTCGATCTCGGCGTTGGCGCGCGCCAGGATCAGGCCGCCACGTGGACCGCGCAGGGTCTTGTGGGTGGTGGTGGTCACCACGTCAGCGAAAGGTACCGGGTTCGGGTAGACGCCAGCGGCGACCAGACCGGCTACGTGAGCCATGTCGACGAACAGGTAGGCGCCCACCTTGTCGGCGATGGCGCGGAAGCGTGGGAAGTCGAGGATCTGCGAGTAGGCAGAGAAACCGGCCACGATCATTTTTGGCTTGTGCTCGACCGCCAGGCGCTCGACTTCGTCGTAGTCGATCAGGCCGTTGGCATCGATACCGTACTGAACGGCGTTGTACAGCTTGCCGGAGGAGGAAACGCTGGCGCCGTGGGTCAGGTGACCACCGTGGGCCAGGCTCATGCCCAGGATGGTGTCGCCGCCTTGCAGCAGGGCCAGGTACACGGCGCTGTTGGCTTGGGAGCCGGCGTGTGGCTGGACGTTGGCGTAATCGGCGCCGAACAGTTCTTTTGCACGGTCGATGGCCAGTTGCTCAACCACGTCGACGTACTCGCAGCCACCGTAGTAGCGCTTGCCTGGGTAGCCTTCGGCGTACTTGTTGGTCAGAACCGAACCTTGAGCCTCCATCACCGCAGGGCTGGTGTAGTTTTCCGAAGCGATCAGCTCAATGTGCTCTTCCTGGCGCACGGCTTCTTGCTCCATGGCGGCGAAGAGATCGGCGTCGTACTTGGCAATAGTCAAATCACGGCTGAACATGGCGGTCCTCAAGGATCGGGGGCAGAAAAGGAGGGCATTCTAACCCAATGGGTTTTAGATGGCATATGAAAGGACATCATGTCGCGGACAAGTGGGGCTCATCTCGAGATGGGCGGTGACTGTGCCGGCCTCATCGGGGGCAAGCCCCCTCCCACATTTGAATGTATTCACAAGTCAGAAGGTGGGAGGGGGCTTGCCCCCGATGAGGCCATAAGCCTTACCACAACATTTCAATCGAACATGAACAGCGCATCATTGCTGAACTGCGCCTCGAACCGATGTGCCGGCATCGGCCGCCCGAACAGATACCCCTGCACCTCGTCGCAACCATGCTCGCGCAGGAAGTCCAGTTGCTCATGGGTTTCCACACCTTCGGCAATCACCGCCAGGTTGAGGCTGTGGGCCATGGCGATAATGGCGCGGGCGATTTGTGCATCCTGTTCGCCGGAGGGCAGGCCATCGACGAAGGTGCGGTCGATTTTCAGCACGTCGATGGGGAATTGCTTGAGGTAGTTGAGGGACGAATAACCGGTGCCGAAGTCATCCACCGCGATGCTCAGGCCCAGGTTTTTCAGGCTGTCGAGGATGTGCATGGCTTCGTTGACTTCGCGCATCAGGATACTTTCGGTCAGCTCCAGTTCCAGGCACGCCGGCGGCAGGCCGGTGTCCTTGAGGATGGTGGCGATGCGCGTGCCCAGTTGGCCGTCGGAGAACTGCCGCGCAGAGATGTTCACCGAGACTTTCGGTACCCGCACCTTGTTCTGGTGCCAGGTCTTGAGCTGGCGACAGGCTTCGCTGATCACCCAGTCGCCCACGTCCACCACCAGGCCCAGCTCTTCGAGCACCGGAATGAAGTCCCCCGGCGGCACCAGGCCACGGCGTGGGTGGCGCCAGCGCAGCAACGCCTCGGCGCCGGTCAGGCGTTTGCCGTCGCCGCTGAACTGCGGCTGGTAATAAAGCACGAATTCGTCCTGCTCCAGGGCGTGGCGCAGGTCGCTTTCCAGTTCCAGGCGTTCCAGGGCGCTGGCGTTCATATCGGCCTGGTAGAACTGGAAGTTGTTCTTGCCGCGTTCCTTGGCGTGATACATCGCGGTGTCGGCGTTTTTCATCAGCTGGCTCAGCTCGTTGCCGTCCTGGGGGCTGAGTGCGATGCCGATACTGGCGGTCACAAAGAACTCGCGACCCTCCAGCACGAAGGGCTTCACCAGGCTGGCGAGGATCTGCTCGGCCACATGGATCGCGCGGTTCAACGCCATCTCGCGGTTGACCCGTGGTTGCAGCAGCAACGTGAACTCGTCGCCGCCCATGCGTGCCACGGTGTCGTCTTCGGCCACGCAGCCGAGCAGGCGGGTCGCCATTTCCTTGAGCATGCGGTCGCCGGCCGCGTGGCCCAGGGAGTCGTTGATCGGCTTGAAACGGTCAAGGTCAAGGAACATCAGCACCACCCACGACTTCTGCCGTTCGGCTGATTGCAGCGCGGTGTGCAGGCGGTCCTGGAACAGCGTGCGGTTGGGCAGGTGGGTCAGGGCGTCGTAGTAGGCCAGGCGGTGGATGCGCTGTTCGCTGGCCTTGCGTTCGCTGATATCACTGAAGAAACACACATAACTGGCCAGGTCGCCTTCGTCGTCGAACACCGCCGTAATGCCGACCCAGGCCGGGTAGTGCTCGCCGTTGCGGCGCTTGAGCCACACTTCACCTTCCCAGGTGCTGTGCTGGTGCAATTGCTTGAGCACGTAGCGCAGGTGGGCTTCCTGTTGTTCGTCGACGGTGAGCATGTTCGGCAACTGGTCGAGTACGTCACTCACTGCATAACCGCTGACCCGGCTGAACGCCTCGTTGGCCTGCACGATATAACCGGCCGGGTCGGTGATCAGGATCGCCGACGTGGAGTGTTCGAATACGGTGGCGGCCATGCGCAGGTCTTTTTCCGCGCGGCGTTGCTGGCTGATATCGCGGCCCACGCCGAGGACGCCTTCGAAGGCGCCGTGCTCATCCCACACCAGCACCAGGCGCAGCTCGATCGGCACCTTGCGGCCGTCGGCGCGCAGGCAGTCGAACAGGAACAATTGGGTCTGCACTTGATCGCGGAGTCTGTTCAGCGCGTCGGGATCGCCCAGCGCCCGGCTGACCTGTTCCAGCAAGCTATAGATGCCGGTCAGTTGCTGGGGGTTGGCGATGATCGACTGCCAGCCGTTCTTGAATACCCAGTCCACGTCGTAACCCAGCACGGCGTTGACCGACGGGCTGATGTAGTTGAGGGCCAGTTGGCTGTCGGTGGAGCAGATCACGTCGCTGATGCTTTCGGCCAGCATGCGGTAGCGCTTTTCGCTGTCGCGCAGGGACTCGCTGGCTTCGATCTGGTCGGTGATGTCCTTGGCCACACCGATGATGCGCGTGACTTGCGCCGATTTGTCCCGCGCCAGGGCCTGCTCGCGGATATCAAAGCGCCGCCATTGATTGTTGCGATGGCGAAAGCGCAACTGGCAGTGCAACTGCGTCGCGTAGCCGGCCTGGCGTTGCTGCTGGCGCAAATCGTGGTAATGCTCGGCGTCTTCGGGGTGCAGCAGGATTTCCCAGAAATACTCGCCCATTTGCTGCAGTTCGGCCTTGGTATATCCGAGGGTGTGGCCCAGATGGTGGTTGCTGAAGATCATCCGCTGGCTGATCACGTCCTGCACATACAAGTGGTCGGGCACGGTACGCACCACGTCCGACCAGAAGCTTTCGCGTTCCACCAGCGACAGTTCGATCAGCTTGCGGCTGGTGATGTCGCTGATGCTGAGGATCACCGCCTTGAAGTCGTCCTGCTGCTCCGGCAGGCGCATCACCATCCAAAGGTACTGTTCGTTGCCGGCCACATCCTTGAGCTGGATTTCCAACTCAAGCTGATTCTGTTGGGTCAGGACCGCTTCGAGTATCTGATACCCGATGGACGTGGTATTGCGCGGGCAATCATCGATCAACCGCTCCCACGCCTCCTCGCAGGAGCCCACTCTGAGCAGGCTCACCGCCACCTGGTTGATCTCGGTGATGCGCAGTTCGGTGAGCAACTGCCGGCATTCCTCGGGGGAGCTTTGCAGCCAGGCGTGCAGTCGCTCGCGGGTCTGCAAGTGCACCTTGCCAAAGAATGCATTCAGGCCCGACAGGTCAAGTACGCACAGGGCGACGCCGGTGCCTTCGAAAATATCCTGATACCGACGCCGGCCTTCATGCACCTGGCGCTGGCGGCGACGCATATTCAGCAACACGATCACGGGGATCAGCGAGAAGGCCAGGCCCAGCAGGCATTTACCGATAAACGCCGGCAGCAGTTGTTCCAGCACGGCTGCGCGGTCGAACATCCCGCGCAACTGCCAGTCGCTTTTGCTCAGGGGCGTGACCAGCACGCTTTTATTCAGGTCATCCGGGGTCAGGGCGCCGGCCCATTGCGCCGGCATACCGCTGTCACGGCTGACCACCCGGTGGTTCAGGCGGTTCTCGATGGCCCACATCGGCCGTTGGCCCTGGCTGTCCTGGCGGGTCAGGTTGACCAGGTACTCGGGTGCCAGGCGCAGCGCCCAGTACATTCTTGAGCCGCCGCTGGGCTGGTGCAGCAACAGATAGATAAGGGTGCCGTCGTTGTTATTGCTCAGGTAGTAGGGTTGGCCGTGGCTGCGCTGCACCAACTCTTCCAGCCAGGCGCTGTCCTGGCTGTCATTGGCGCTGTCGCTGATCATCGCGCCGCTGGGCGCCAGCAGGGCGATACTGCGCAGTTCCGGCAGCGAGCGCTGTAACGTGCGCGTCAAGGCCTGCTGCTGTTCGATGTCGCGCGGCGGCTCGACCATCGGTAGCAGGTTCAGGGCAATTTTTGCGCTCAGGGCCATGTTCAGGCTGATCTGTTCAGCCAGGTCGGCACTGTAGTCGATGGTGTATTGCTGTTGGTTTTTCTGGTTTTGCTGCAACTGGTCCAGCAGTTGCCAGAACAATAATGCGAGCAGCAGGAGGACGAGCGTCGCCAATGCGCCTTTGAGGGTGCCGTGCAGGGGCGTTCCCGGCGCTACATGAGCGGCGCGCAAGGGCGTTGGCGGCGTGACTTTGGACAAGCTGTGATCCTGCGGTTTGGCTGGACTGGCGCGCGACGTGCACTATAAGCCGGACGCCCGAAGGGCGGCTAGCATGCCTTGACTTGTGGCAAAGTGCCAGCCCCGCTTGGCTGGACTGACCAAGCGCATTCAGGTAGCTTTGCCGGTTACGCGGGGGCGTTCCAGCCCCAGACATTCAGGCTTTTTCCGCTCGCTGGCATTGATGATAGTCAACGGCCCGCGCGGCGCATGGCCTGGCACGGGCTTCGCCCGCTTAATTCATCAGTCACTGACGCTAGGTTCACCATGGCTCAATACGTCTTCACCATGCATCGGCTGGGAAAAGTTGTCCCTCCGAAGCGGGAAATCCTGAAAAACATTTCGCTGTCCTTCTTCCCCGGCGCCAAGATCGGCGTGCTCGGCCTCAACGGTTCGGGTAAGTCCACGCTGCTGAAAATCATGGCCGGCGTCGACACCGAGTTCGAAGGCGAAGCCCGCCCGATGCCGGAACTGAACATCGGTTACCTGCCCCAGGAGCCGATCCTGGACCCGACCAAGACCGTGCGTGAAGTGGTCGAAGAAGCCGTCAGCGTGATCAAGGACGCCCAGGCTCGCCTGGACGAGGTCTACGCCGCCTACGCCGAACCGGACGCCGACTTCGACAAGCTGGCCGCTGAACAAGCCAAGCTCGAAGCCATTCTGCAGGCCGGCGACGGTCACAACCTGGAGCGCCAGCTGGAAGTCGCCGCCGATGCACTGCGCCTGCCGGCGTGGGACGCCAAGGTCGAGTTCCTGTCCGGTGGTGAAAAACGCCGCGTGGCCCTGTGCCGCCTGCTGCTGTCGGCGCCCGACATGCTGCTGCTCGACGAACCGACCAACCACCTGGACGCCGACTCCGTCGCCTGGCTGGAGCACTTCCTGCACGATTTCCCCGGCACCGTGGTTGCGATCACGCACGACCGCTACTTCCTCGACAACGTTGCCGGCTGGATCCTCGAGCTCGACCGTGGCGCCGGTATCCCTTACGAGGGCAACTACTCCGGTTGGCTGGAAGCCAAGTCCGACCGTCTGGCCGCCGAATCCAAGCAGCAATCGGCCCACGAAAAAGCCATGAAGGAAGAACTGGAGTGGGTGCGCAAAGGCGCCAAGGCTCGCCAGTCCAAATCCAAGGCACGTCTGCAACGCTTCGAAGAAATGCAGTCGCAGGAATTCCAGAAGCGCAGCGAAACCAACGAGATCTACATCCCGGCCGGCCCGCGTCTGGGTGACAAGGTCATCGAGTTCAAGAACGTGTGCAAAGGCTATGGCGACCGCGTGCTGATCGACAACCTGTCGTTCTCCATGCCAAAAGGCGCGATCGTCGGCGTCATTGGTGGTAACGGTGCGGGTAAGTCCACCCTGTTCCGCATGCTGATGGGCAAGGAAACGCCGGATTCGGGCAGCATCGAAATCGGCGAAACCGTGCAACTGGCCTGTGTGGACCAGAGCCGCGAAGACCTGGACGGCAGCAAGACTGTGTTCCAGCAAATTTCCGACGGTTCCGACCAGATCCGCATCGGCAACTATGAAATCCCGTCGCGCACCTACGTCGGACGTTTCAACTTCAAGGGCGGCGACCAGCAGAAGTTCGTCAAGGACCTGTCCGGTGGTGAGCGCGGTCGCTTGCACCTGGCCCTGACCCTGAAAGAGGGCGGCAACGTCCTGCTGCTCGACGAACCGTCCAACGACCTCGACGTTGAAACCCTGCGTTCCCTGGAAGAAGCCCTGCTGGACTTCCCGGGCGCCGCCATTGTGATCTCTCACGATCGGTGGTTCCTTGACCGCGTCGCGACCCACATCCTGGCGTACGAAGACGACTCGCAAGCGGTGTTCTTCGAAGGCAACTACACCGAGTACGAAGCGGACCGTAAAAAGCGCCTGGGCGAAGTGGCTGCCCAGCCGCACCGTGTGCGCCACAAAAAACTGGCCTGATCCGGCTGGTGTGAAAAAACGGAGCCCTCGGGCTCCGTTTTTTTTGTACATTTTTCCTGACCCTCACCGATCAAATGTGGGAGGGGGCTTGCCCCCGATAGCTTTTTCCCTGCTGGTGCATAACCTGCCTTGGCAATCCCCTTTTAAGTGCGATAAATCCCTTTTTCCGGGGTTTATTTATATCAAATGCACCATTTAAATTCACAAAAGCGACATTTTGCCCTGTCGCGGTGCGGCATGAATTGATAAAGTCCGGCTCAATCTCATTTAAAAACAATCAATTTGCCGAGACTTCTCATGATCGAATCCGTCGAATCCTTCCTTGCCCGCCGGAAAAAACGCGACCCTGACCAGCCGGAATTCCACCAGGCCGTAGAAGAAGTCCTACGCAGCCTGTGGCCGTTTCTTGAAGCCAATCCCCACTACCTGGCTTCGGGCATTCTGGAGCGTATCTGCGAGCCGGAGCGTGCAATTACCTTTCGGGTGTCGTGGGTGGATGATCACGGCAAGGTCCAGGTCAACCGCGGCTTTCGTATCCAGATGAACAGCGCCATCGGCCCCTACAAGGGCGGCCTGCGTTTCCATCCGTCGGTAAACCTGGGGGTGCTGAAGTTCCTCGCCTTCGAGCAGACCTTCAAGAATTCCCTGACCTCGCTGCCCATGGGCGGCGGCAAGGGCGGCTCGGATTTTGATCCCAAAGGCAAGAGCGATGCCGAAGTCATGCGCTTCTGCCAGGCGTTCATGAGCGAACTGTACCGCCATATTGGCGCAGACGTGGACGTGCCGGCCGGCGACATCGGCGTGGGCGCCCGTGAAATTGGCTTCCTGTTCGGCCAGTACAAGCGCCTGAGCAACCAATTCACCTCCGTGCTCACCGGCAAGGGCATGACCTACGGCGGCAGCCTGATCCGCCCGGAAGCCACCGGGTTCGGGTGTGTGTACTTCGCCGAAGAAATGCTCAAGCGCGACGGTCTGCGAGTGGAAGGCAAGCGCGTGGCGGTCTCCGGCTCCGGCAACGTCGCCCAATACGCGGCGCGCAAGGTCATGGACCTGGGCGGCAAGGTGATTTCCCTGTCCGACTCCGAAGGCACGCTCTACGCCGAAAGCGGCTTGACCGAGGAACAATGGTCGGCGCTGCTGGAGCTGAAAAACGTGCAGCGCGGGCGCATCAGCGAACTGGCCGGCCGTTACGGCCTGGAGTTCCGCGCCGGTAAGACCCCTTGGGAGCTGGCCTGCGACATTGCCCTGCCATGCGCTACCCAGAACGAACTCGACGCCGAAGCGGCCCGCACGCTGCTGCGCAACGGCTGCATCTGCGTGGCCGAAGGCGCCAACATGCCGACCACCCTTGAGGCTGTGGATATCTTTATCGAGGCGGGCACCCTGTTTGCGCCGGGCAAGGCATCGAATGCCGGCGGCGTCGCCGTGAGCGGCCTGGAGATGTCGCAGAACGCCATGCGCCTGTTGTGGACCGCCGGTGAAGTGGACAGCAAGCTGCACAACATCATGCAGTCGATCCACCATGCCTGTGTGCACTACGGTGAAGAGAACGGTCGGATCAACTACGTGAAGGGCGCGAACATTGCGGGCTTCGTCAAGGTTGCCGACGCGATGCTGGCCCAGGGCATCGTCTAAGCCTCGGCCTCGATGCGCAGCACCTCGATCAACTGGTCGCCGACGGGGCGCTTCCACAGCACCTCGTCACCCTCCTGGGCGCCCAGCAAGGCACGGCCCAGGGGCGAGCCCCAGTTGATCAGGCCGGCGCTGGCGTCGGCCTGGTCTTCCCCGACCAATTGAATGCGCTGCTGCTCGTCATGCTCATTGGCGAACGTCACCCAGCTGCCGATCTGCACCTTGTCGGTAGACGTAGCGGGCGCCACCACCTGGGCGCTCTGCACGCGCTGGTTGAAGTAGCGCAAATCCCGCTCAAGGTCGGCCTGGCGCTGCTTATCGGCCTGTTCGCCCTTGGCGGACTCGGCGCTGTGCGCGACCTGTAGCTGCGCAACCTTGGCCTGCAATTGCGCCAACCCTTGCGCGGTCAGGCGATTGGGCTGCTCACTGACCTGGCGCTCCACCGGCTGATCGGCCTGGGCGGCGGCGTTGTCCTCATTTACAAAAGCTCGGCTCATGACGTTCTCCCTCTATGGAGCTTGGGCCATGTTCGCCGCGCTTTAGTTTCGATGAATGTCTGAAAGCGACCTATTGCGAGCGATAGGCCCGCGCAGCATCCCGGTTTTTCTCCTGTTGCCAGGCGCGTTCACGATCATCCCAGTGATTGTCCTTGTAGTCGCGCAGTTCCTCGTTCTCACGCATGGCCTTGCACTGGCGAAAACCATCCTCCCAGCCTTCGGCATAGACCCGGTCTTTCAGGTAACGCGGCACGTTTTTGCGAAACACCCCGGTGATCACCCCCGCCGCCTGGCGACCGCTGCTGCACCCATCGTCAAAACCGTCGGCAAAGGCGGGCGGATAGCCCCGGGCCAGCAATTCCTGATGGGTTGACTGGCAACCCGATAGCCATACCACCGCACACAGCATTACTGCATACCGCCACATTGCTTGCTCCCTGGCCGTTTCACGGCTGATAGGAGAAGTCTAGATAGGGATTTGTCGGGGAGGTGTGAAAGGGGTGTGAGAAAGGTGTGGAGTACGATGAGATCGAGCGGTGGGCGCCGAAGCCGTTGGCGCCCTCACCACAAGGGCCTATGTCGCCTGGTTGGTCGCCAGGGCCGCATGATCCGCCAATTCCTGCTGGATAAACGCCTCGATCATTGCGCGATAGACCTGCTCGGTCACCTCGGGGTTGGCGCCCACGGTCTGCGCCAGATCCCGCACCTTGGCGATCACCTGCTCGACCCGCTGCGGGGCCTTGACGCCATCGGTGTCTTTTTTGAAGCGTGCCGCCTGGGAGACGTAGCGGCCGCGTTCGGCCAGCAGGGTGACGATTTGCTGGTCGAGGCGGTCGATGTTGTTTCGAACTTCTTCAAGGGTGGTGCAGGTAACGGCCATGTCGAATGAACTCCTGATGGTGCGGGCAATGCTGACAAAAGGTGTTAGTCAGTAGTGATACCACTTCACCTCAAGCATCACTTCATTCACCGGCGTCGACAAGTGGCTGTACTCGCGCTGTGCACTCAGGCGCAGGCCCAGGTTGCGGGACAGTTCCCACTGC
This sequence comes from Pseudomonas sp. GW821-FHT09C10, assembly GCF_059418085.1. Classification (NCBI taxonomy): domain Bacteria; kingdom Pseudomonadati; phylum Pseudomonadota; class Gammaproteobacteria; order Pseudomonadales; family Pseudomonadaceae; genus Pseudomonas; species Pseudomonas sp. GW821-FHT09C10. The sequence continues at coordinate 108,763 of NZ_JBWKPE010000006.1, read as the reverse complement.
TGGTTCAGGCTGAGGCTACGACGTACCTCGCCATTGGTGAAGAAGTCCCCTTTAGCCTCCAGGCTCAAGTTGCCCAGGGGGTTTTTCCATAGCACGCCGGTATTGAACCCGGCCGCGGGGGAGATGGCTTCGTTGAAGTCGTTGTTGTGTTCCACGCGCACGGTGCCGAGGGCGAAGCCGAGCATGTCGTCGCGCAGTTGCCAGGTGCCGCCGGCGCCGCCGTTGACGTGGGCGACCAGGGTTTCGTCGTCGTGTTTACCGGGTACCCGCTCCAGGCCGCCGGTAACTTGCCAGGACCACGGCTGCAGCAAGGCGTTGCGCGGGGTCAGGGAGCGGATGGTGGCCAGATCCAGTTGCTGCAGTTGCCAGTGGTTGCCTTCGTACTGGCGCAGTTTCATCTGCAGGATTTCGATCTGGGCGCCGAGGGGGAAGCCTTCGGCGTTGTCGTTTAGGTCGTGGTAGGCCATGCGCAGGCCGTATTCGCCGAAGGCCTTGTCGCCACGGGTGCCGAGGCCGGCTTGCCAGGTGCGCGATTCATGGCCGTTTTCGGGCAGGCCGGGGGGTGTGATCGTCAGGTCGGGCGCGGGGTTCTGGTTGATCGCGCGCAGCAGTTCGAAGCTGCGTTGGGAGCGCGCGGTGTCGCGCTCGAGGCCATTGGCACGGTAGCGGCCCAGGCGGTAGGCGGCGTCGATGATCAGCGCCTGGCGGTCGCGAGGCAATGCTTTGAAGGCTGGCGCCTGCAATTGCTGCTGGTCGTCGCTGACTTTCAGTACCCATTGCTGTTCGTCGCTGTCGAGCGGCTTGGCACGCTCCAGCAACTCGCGCTCGCGGGAGGGACGGTAGTCGATCTTTTCCACCAGGCCCGCGTCCTTCACGGCCTTGACCGTGTCGGTGGGGATCGCGGTGAGCGGGAATTGCTCGGTCAGGCGCAGGCCGGGCCGGGCCACTTGCAGCAGTTCCAGCAGGCGATAGGAGCAGTTTTCATCGAAGAAGAAGTAGTCGAACTGGATCTGCTTGAGCTCCCACACGTGCTCGACCATGCGCTCGGTCTCGACCTGGGTGAGGTTGAGGCGGTATTCCCACAAGTCGCGGTTTTCGAGGCTGCGGTATTCGGAGAGTTTTTCCTGGTAGGGCACCAGGGCGAACAGGCCGGGGTAGCCGCCCATCAGGCCTTTCCAGGCGTACAGGATGCTGTTGTCCGAGCCTTCGATATAGGCGCCGAAGTTGATCGCGTAGCTGAGCAGCGCAGTCTTGTTGCTCTGCACGTCGGCCTGGTCGATACGCAGCAGGGTGTGACCGAACATCGACGACGGGCTGTTGAGGTAGGCCGCCGGGAAGATCATCACCGCGCTATGGGGCGCGACGTCCTTGAACCATTGCTTGAATTCCTTGCAGTCCACGGCGGGCAGGTCAGTGAGGTGCAACTGATCCTTGAGCCAGCGGGTACGTGCGGGGTAAACGCATTGGGCGTGTTTTTCACCCAGGCTGGCCGGAGCGTAAAGCGCTTCAACGGTGGCCTTGAGTTCTGCATCCGGGTGGTGGGCGCCATCGGCGGCGAGGAAGAATTTCTTTTCACTGACATAGCTGCGCCAGCCACTGACTTTGCCGGCTTCGTAATGGCCCAGAGAAAGCCAGAACGGATCATTGGCCAGTTGCTGCAAACGTTGATCATCAAGATGCGGTGCCGCGTACAGCGGGGCGCAGGCAAAGAGTGCCATCCAGGCAAAGCGTTTGAGCATAGGGGCAACTTAAGTCGGAAATTAGAGAGACCCAAGGAGAGGCGGGTCCAAAAATAAAACCCGCGCCTGGGTAGGCGCGGGCAGGACGAGCTTAAGCCTGGGTAGCGTATTTCGCCAGACGGGCATCGCCTTTCAGTACAGCCAGGGTGTTGTTGTGCACGTCTTCAGCGGTCACATCGGCCTTGCTGAAGATTTGCTGGAAGTGTTCGTGAGCCACGGCAGCGAAGTGCTCGCGATCTTCCGGAGCAACGCCCAGTACCACGGCGTAGGTGGTCAGTGCTTCGCCATTACCCTTGGCCATGTCTTCGGACAGCTCGTTCATCATGCCATTCATGGCAATCCAGGACTTGCCGCCGTAGGTCAGCGCGCTGTTGGTGCTGCAACCGTTGGTGCCCGAGGTCATGCCGAAGGTGGCGTTACCCGAAGTACCGTTGGTGGTGGAAGCCAGGAAGTGAGCTGGAGTACCGCGCTGGCCTTCGAACAACATGTTGCCCCAACCGCAGTTCGGGCCACCTGGTGCTTCAGCCATTGCATTGAGGGAGACGACGGTGAAGAGAGTACCGAGAAGGATCCGTTTCATAGCTTTGTTCTCTTTGTGTGCAAACCAATGGACAAGGGTTCAGGCACTTCATAGCGCCCTAGGGATCGGTTATTAGTCCAACCCGCGCAGTTTGGAGTTTAGGCACGTTCCAAGGGTTCCGTGTGTTTTTATAAAACAAGCGGCAATGTCGCGATTTTTTTGCAGGGTGCCTCCCGTGTCCAGGGTTTCCCAACGGCGCGCCTTGCCAGAGCGCGCAACAGGGAGCCAGAATGCCGTCATCTGCCCCGCCTGATGTAAGGAAGCCCGATGCCTGATCCTGTTGCTGCCAGCTTGCGTCTAGCGCCCGAAGCGCTGACTCGCCCTTTCTCCGCTGAACAGTTCAGCTTCTCGACCACCAATGATTTGGAGCCCTTTCGCGGTGTGCTTGGCCAGGAACGTGCGGTTGAAGCGTTGCAGTTCGGTGTGGCCATGCCGCGCCCCGGTTACAACGTATTTGTCATGGGCGAGCCGGGCACCGGCCGCTTTTCGTTCGTCAAACGCTACCTGAAAGCCGAGGGCAAGCGCCTGCAGACCCCGGCGGATTGGGTCTATGTGAACAATTTTGACGAACCTCGCGAACCCCGCGCCCTGGAATTGCCAGGCGGCGGTGCGGCGGCGTTCATTGCCGATATCAATGGCCTGGTCGACAACCTCGTCGCGACCTTCCCGGCGGTGTTCGAACACCCGACTTATCAGCAGCGCAAGAGTGCCATCGACCGCGCCTTCAACCAGCGCTATGACAAGGCCCTGGACGTGATCGAGCGCCTGGCCCTGGAAAAGGACGTGGCGCTGTACCGCGACAGCTCAAATATCGCCTTCACCCCGATGCTCGACGGCAAGGCCCTGGATGAGGCCGAGTTCTCCCAGCTGCCGGAAGTGGATCGCGAGCGTTTCCACACGGATATTTCCGAGCTGGAAGAACGCCTCAACGAGGAATTGGCCAGCCTGCCTCAGTGGAAGCGCGAGTCCAATAACCAACTGCGTCAGTTCAACGAAGAAACCATCACCCTGGCCTTGCAGCCTTTGCTCGCACCGCTGTCGGAAAAGTACGCCGAAAACGCCGGTGTCTGCGGTTACCTGCAGGCCATGCAGGTGTACCTGCTGAAAACCGTGGTCGAGCAACTGGTGGACGACGCCAAGACCGACGCCCAGGCCCGCAAGCTGCTCGAAGAGCAATACTGCCCGAGCCTGGTGGTGGGCCATGCGGTCAACGGTGGCGCGCCGGTGGTGTTTGAACCGCACCCGACCTACGACAACCTGTTCGGCCGTATCGAATACAGCACCGACCAGGGTGCGCTGTACACCACCTATCGCCAGTTACGCCCAGGTGCGTTGCACCGTGCCAACGGCGGTTTTCTGATTCTTGAAGCCGAGAAGATGCTCAGCGAGCCGTTTGTGTGGGACGCCCTCAAGCGTTCCCTGCAGTCGCGCAAGCTGAAGATGGAATCGCCCCTGGGCGAACTGGGCCGCCTGGCCACCGTGACCCTTAACCCGCAGATGATCCCGTTGCAGGTCAAGGTCATCATCATCGGTTCTCGCCAGTTGTATTACGCGCTGCAGGACGCCGATCCGGACTTCCAGGAGATGTTCCGGGTGCTGGTGGATTTCGACGAAGACATCCCGATGGTGGACGAGAGCCTGGAGCAGTTCGCCCAGTTGCTCAAGACCCGTACTTCGGAAGAAGGCATGGCGCCGCTGACCTCTGACGCGGTGGCGCGCCTGGCCACCTACAGCGCACGGCTGGCGGAGCACCAGGGCCGTTTGTCGGCGCGTATTGGGGATTTGTTCCAACTGGTCAGCGAAGCGGACTTTATCCGGCACCTGGCGGGCGATGAGATGACCGATGCGGGCCATATCGAGCGTGCGCTGAAGGCCAAGGCCACGCGCACCGGGCGTGTGTCGGCGCGGATTCTCGACGATATGCTCGCCGGGGTGATCCTGATCGACACCGCCGGCGCGGCGGTCGGCAAGTGCAACGGGCTGACGGTGCTGGAGGTCGGCGACTCGGCGTTCGGGGTGCCGGCGCGGATTTCCGCCACGGTGTACCCGGGCGGCAGCGGAATCGTCGACATCGAGCGTGAAGTTAACCTTGGACAGCCGATTCACTCCAAAGGCGTGATGATCCTCACCGGTTACCTGGGCAGCCGCTATGCCCAGGAATTTCCGCTGGCGATCTCGGCGAGTATCGCGCTGGAGCAGTCCTACGGTTACGTGGATGGTGACAGCGCGTCCCTGGGCGAGGCCTGTACCTTGATCTCGGCCTTGTCGAAGACGCCGCTCAAGCAGTGCTTTGCGATCACCGGTTCGATCAACCAGTTTGGTGAAGTGCAGGCTGTGGGCGGGGTCAACGAGAAGATCGAAGGCTTCTTCCGCCTGTGCGAAGCCCGCGGTTTGACCGGCGAGCAAGGGGCGATCATTCCCCAGGCCAACGTGGCCACGTTGATGCTGGATGAAAAGGTGTTGCAGGCCGTGCGCGCCGGGCAATTCCACATCTATGCGGTGCGTCAGGCCGACGAGGCATTGAGCCTGCTGGTGGGCGAGGATGCCGGTGAGCCGGACGCCGAGGGGCAGTTCCCGGAAGGCACGGTCAATGCCCGCGTGGTCGAGCGCTTGCGCGCGATTGCCGAGATGATCAGCGAGGAAGACCTGAAGGAAGCGGAGAAGGAGCTGGCGCAGCAGGCGCTGGCCGAAGCCAAGCCCACCTGAGTTCTGAGGCCAGGCCGGATCAAACATGTGGAAGGGGGCTTGCTCCCGATTGCGATAGGTCAGTCATGTAGATGTCGACTGACACACGGCATCGGGAGCAAGCCCCCACACATTTGGATCTGGTTACGTCACTAAATTGACGTCCTTCCGAGGGGCCAACGTCCGTTGGTCCCTACAGCCTTGGTTTGTCATGTTTTTATTCTATTCTGAGCCTTAGGGATATCCACAGGAGTCGCTGGATAGAAACAGCCTCGCCATAGGTTGAGGCTGAACACCGATCTACCGAGGGTCGCCGCCATGCCGCGCAACCTTTGCCTTACCCGCCAGTGCTTCGGCCTGGTTACCCGAATCGAATGTTCCGTTCGCCCGCTCGCGGGGGATAACGGGATGTGGACCTTGTTGTTTGCCGCCGGAATGACGGGTGAGCAGCCTTCCACAATCAAGTCCCAGGGCCCGTTTCATGGGCCCTTCGTGGCAGAAAGCATGCTGCAATCGATCGTCGACAGCCTGACCCTGCATGGCTATGAGCTGGCGGGTGACCCGCAGATCTGGTGCCTGCACATGCAGGCCCATCTGCGGCAGCTCAATGGCAGCCATGAGCAACTGGCGCTGTAGGCGCGGTTATTTGCTCTCGGTTTTGTCCAGCTTGACCTCAAAGCCGTATTGCACGGTACTGAGGTCGGTGCGCTGGTAGCTTTCCAGTGCTGTCGGCTGGCCGTAGAAGTAATGCACGTCAAACAAGGCCGTGCCGTATTCCTCGGCGCGATGGCTGACGCCGAGGATTTCCTTGAGGTAGTTGCCGCTGGCGTCCTTGGCGTAGAAGCGCCAGCTGTCGGCGGGGAACTCCTTTTGGTCGACGATCAGTGCGTTGTCCTTGAGTGATAAACCCTTGGGCAGCTTGGCCGCATCGATGTCGCCTTTCTCGATAGTCGCCAGGAACAGCGGGATCGAACCCACCACAAACGCCGGGTTTTCCGGGAACAGGTTGAGATCGTAGGTGAGGGTGCCGCGGGCCGGGTTCAATTCATACGCCTCGGTCGGCAATTCGATGGGCTCGCCGCGTTCACCTTTCTCATCGGCAGTGAAGAACGTCACCGGTGATTCGCTGCTGTTGCGCTCGCTGCCCACCAGGTCGTCATTGAAGGTGAATGGGTGGTCGAACACGATATGGGCGGCGCTGGCGTCTTCGACGGACTGGCTGATGGTGACGCTGTTCTTCAGTTGCTCCTCGGTCAACGAAGCGTCCTTGAGCCAGCTGGCGGCGCCGTCGTCGTACACGGTGACCGGCATGGGCAAGGCTTGTACGGTTTTTTCCAGGCTGTTCTTGTCGAAGCGCAGGACCGGCAGGTCGAGGTCCTTGCGGGTGACCGTGGCCGTGGAGAAATCCAGCACATTGATCTGCAGGGTGTCGATCAGGCCATTGAAATAGACCTTGGCGTAATGGCTGCTCTGCTTGTGCTCGAAGGCTTTCTGCTCATCGAGCAGTTGCTTTTCAAATGCCTCGGACCAGGCCTTCTGTTTTTGCATCTCGGCCAACTGCTTCTGGTAGAACTCGACTTGCGCGCTGCTTTCGTTGATCGAACCCGAGCGTGTGAGGAATTGCCCGGTGCTGTCCTGCGCCTGTACCAGCAAGGGGTTGGGCGATTCGTCACCCACTTCGGGTGCCAGTGGTTGGCTGTTGGTCAGTTCGATTTCGGCGTAGTTCTTTTCCAGGAGCAGCAGGTTGACGGTGATATTGCCTTCGGTGCGTTTGTGGCCGACGTCCTTTTTCGACAAGTCGAAGGTCAGCACTTTGCCCGGTGCGATCACTTCCACTGCGCCTTTGAGGCGAACGGGTTGCGGCTGGCTTTTGTTTTCCGTCTCGATGCCATCGATGAACGGATAGGTGACCGTCAGGTCATCCGGGTTGGTCAGGTTGGAGCTGCTGGGGCTCAACTGGATGCCGGGATCGGTTTCCGACCATTCCGGCTGGAACGGCACGACCTTGTTGTTGCTCAAGGTGACGGACTGCCATTCCAGGCCGTGGGGGAAGGGGAACTGGTCCGGCACATTGAAGTTGAACGGGAAGACCGGCTGCAGATCGGTCAGGTAGTCGGAATGTGAGGCTTTGCGCAGTACGAACAAGCCATTGATGTAGGTGTCCACCAGCCCTTGCGGCGTGGGGTAGTGCTTGAGCAGCGCGAGGGTGTCCTCGCCGTATTCGGCCTCGATGGGCTTGGTGGCGAGCTTGACCCGCGCCCGTTCCAGCAGCAGCAGCGAGCCGCCGAGGTCGGCAATGGCGTCGCGCAGTTTCGGATCCTGGATGCTGTCGAGGGACTGCTCGAACTTCGCGGTTTTCTCTTCGAGGGTGGCCTGTTTCTGCTCATCGCTTGGGGAACAGCCGCCGGCCAGCAACAAGGCGGCGCACAGGCCAACGCTGGCCAAAGGGGATCGCACATCCATCATCTGAGTTTTTCCTGTCCGACGTCATCGAGCCGAGTTATTGGGCTCGACACTAGCAGAAAAATTCTCTTACAGATGCCGCCCAGGTCAGTTTTCTCGTGGTTACAGGTGTCTTATAGCGGCTGGTATACTCGCCGCCATTTCTAGCCATGCTGTGTGAGATCCAATGGAACGCTTTATCGAAAATGCTATGTACGCCTCGCGCTGGCTGCTGGCGCCTATCTATTTCGGCCTGTCCCTCGGGTTGCTGGCGCTGGCGCTGAAATTCTTCCAGGAAGTGATTCACCTGCTGCCGAGCGTGTTCTCGATGGCCGAGTCCGAGCTGATCCTGGTGCTGCTGTCGTTGATCGACATGGCCCTGGTCGGCGGCTTGCTGGTGATGGTGATGATTTCCGGCTACGAGAACTTCGTCTCGCAGCTGGACATCGATGAAAGCAAGGAAAAGCTCAATTGGCTGGGCACCATGGACTCTTCATCGCTGAAGATGAAAGTGGCGGCCTCCATCGTGGCGATTTCCTCCATCCATTTGCTGCGCATCTTCATGGACGCCAAGAACGTCGATCCGCAACACCTGATGTGGTACGTGATCATTCACATGACCTTCGTGATCTCGGCGTTCGCCATGGGTTACCTGGACAAGGTCACCAAGCACTGATGCCCCGCGCTGGCCTTACTGCTCGATGAAGTAGTAGGGCTGGCGGTTGATGGCCATCTCCTTGATCACTGTGACCTTGGTGGTCAAGTCGTTGGTATGGTCCAGCAGCGCAACGTTGCCGGGCTTGGCGGTCAAAAAGCGCTGAAGCTCGGCTTCGGTCTGCAGGATCGGGAGGTAGGCCTGGGTGTAGAACACGCTGGCGCCGGCGATCCGCTCATTGGGCTGAAACAACACCACCTCCTTGCCTTCGGCTTGCAGTGCCTGGATCTGACTGATCAACGGCACGAACGACTGGCGCACGTCGGCTTTGGGCGCGAACCAGAAAGCAGCGATCAGGTAGCAAGCCACTGCCAGGGTGAAAACGCCGCCAATCACGCGGCGGTGATAGGCGTACAACGCCGGCTTGTGATCCTTCAGCCATTTCAGCAGCACCCGCACATATTCCGCAGCCAGTACAGCGGCGGCCGGTGTCAGGGCCATCAGGTAAACCGTGCGCTTGCTTGAGGCCAGCGTCAGCAGGGTGAACTGCGCCACCAGCCACACGCTGAAGAACAGGTGGTAACGGTTGCGCACCAGGCTTTTACGGAAATGCCACAGCCCCAGGTACACCAGGATGTTCCACGGCAGGAAGGCCTCGGGCAGCTTGGCGATGTAGTAATAGAACGGTTCGTAATGCCCGGCCTCCACGAACGAGCCGCTGAAGCGCCCGACGCTGTTGGTCCACAGCACTTCGCCCACGGCCTGCATCCCGCCGCGCTGGAACAGGAAGCACAACCAGATCATCAGCGGCACCAATGCCAACAGGGTGAACAGCGCCGGCTTGAGCCAGTCGGCGAGGCGCAGGCGCTTGTCCATCAGGCTGGTGCTGGCCAGGTACACAAAGATCACGATGCCCGGCATCGCCAGGCCCAGTACGCCTTTGCTCAAGGTGGCGATCACCATGCCGGCGGTAAACAGCGCCCAGGCCCAGGTCGTGGAGCCTTGGCGCTCGGACTCAGGCCGCATTGCCTGGTAGAACGCCAGCAGTGCGGTGGTCACGCCGAGGCTGAGCAGTGAGTCTTCACCCACGCCGCGCACATTGCTCCAGTAGCTGGCCATGGTCGCCAGGATCAGCGCCGCACTGAAGGCCAATGTTTTCGGGCGCCCGAACCGGCGCAGCATTCCATAGAACAGCATCACGCTGAACAGACCGGCAAATGCCGAGGCCAGACGGACCGCCCCAGGCGTGCCGCCGAACAGGCGAATCGCTCCGGCGTCCAGCCACAGGCTCAAGGGCGGTTTTTCCAGGAAGGGTTCACGAAACAGTTGCGGCACGACCCAGTCATTGTCCAGGTGCATGGCCATGGCGATCCCCGCGACGCGGGCCTCGGTGGAGCCTTGCAGTTCGTGGTTACCCAGGGCAAAGAAAAACAACAGAGCAGCAAGCAGGAGCAGCAGGGGGGCGGGGCGCGTCATGGAGTCTGGCTACCGAGGCAGAAGGCCGTTCGGGGGAACGGCTCGCAATCGGTGAGTATAGGGAGACGATTCTTAATATTTCATGAATGGGAGTGGGTTTATATCGCTGGGCCAGGAGGTTGATGTACCCCCTGGCTTTGCGTGAGGCATTACGAGGCTTTGACTTTGAAGCGGCTCAGGCCCTGTTGCATGGCGTTGGCTCGTTCCGAGAGGTTCTTGGCCGCCACCGCGCATTGTTGGGAGTTGACCTGATTCTGCTGGGTGACTTCGTCGATCTGCTCCAGGCCGATGCTCGCCTGCTGCAGGCCGGAAGCCTGTTCACTGGAGGCTTGGTAGATCAACGACACCAGGCTGGACACCGTGCTGGTGCCGCTGACGATATTTCTCAACGAGTCGGCTGTGCGGCCGGCGATGATCATGCCGCGCTGGGTCTTGGTCGAGGAGTCGGCAATCAGCGCGGCGGTTTGCTGGGCGGCTTCGGCGCTGCGGGCGGCGAGGCTCCTGACCTCATCGGCGACCACCGCAAAGCCACGGCCCAGTTCGCCGGCACGCGCGGCCTCGATGGCCGCGTTCAGCGCCAGCAGGTTGGTTTGAGCGGCGATGTTGTCGATGGTGGTGATAATGGCCGTGATGTCTTTGCCCGAGTTGTCGATCTCCGCCATGGCCGCGATCAATTCACTCATCAACTTATCGCTTTCCCCGGCGTCGGCGCGGGAGGTCTGGGATTGCTCATCGGCCTTTTTCGCATTGGCGGCGTTGTCGGTGGTTTGCGCTGCCATCTGGGTCATCACCGCACTGATTTCAGTGATGGACGATGCAGAGTTGGACGCGCCGTCGGACAGCGACTGGCTCAACTCGGTGACCTGCGCGGAACTGCCGGTGATTTGCGTGGCGCTGGCCTGCACCTGGGAAATCAAGGTGTTCAGGTTGCCGACCATTTTTTCCAACGACTTGCCCAGGGTGTCATTGGGCGAGGACAGGCGCACTTCCAGATCCAGGTCCCCCTCGGAAATTCGCTCGGCTACGCGCACCTGGCGTTGCAGGCTTTCCGACATATCGTTCAAGGCAAAGGACAATTGGCCCACTTCATCTTCAGATTTTTGCACCAGCCGACGCGAGAAATCCCCCAGGCTGATGTTGGCGGCCAGGGCCGCGGCTTCACGAATCGGACCGACGATTTTTGCCGTGGCCAACCACAGCGCCAGCAATGCCAGCAAGGAGATGCCGACGCCGACCGAGACCTGCCAGATGCTGCTTTTGACACCGCGTGACTGCAGTTCCTGCTCCAGGGCCATGGCCTGGCTCATGACCACCGCCTTGGGCAGATGGATCACGATCGCCCAAGGCTTGCCGGTGCGCCCCAGGTTGATCGGCATCTGCACTTCGATTTCCTGGGAGTCCGGGTTGAGCCGGCTGTCTCCCTGGCCCTTCTGCACATTGGCCAACACTTTTTCCCACGTGCCGGGCAGCAAGGCTTTCAGTGACTGGCCGATGAGTTCCGGGCGTTTACTGTCGGCCACCACCAACCCTTGATTGCTCAGGATCGACACCGAGCCTTTGCCGCCATACAGGTCGGCGGACATTTGCTCGCTGAGTTTCTGGATAAACGAAATGTCGAAGTCTGCACCGACCACGCCGTAGAACTTGCCATTGGCGATGATCGGTACCGACAGCGTGGTCAGCCATACATTTTTGCCCTGCACCACGTAGGGAAGCGGGTCGAGCACGCTTTCTTTCTGGGTGTCCCGCGGGCCGGAATACCAGCCGCCCTTCAACACACCGTTGGGGTGGCGGGCATCGGAATCGTACTCAACCAGCGGTTGCACGGCGATATGGCCGTCTGAACTGCGTGTCCAGTAAGGCGTGAAGCGGCCCGTCAGCGGGTTGTTACCGCTCTCATTGATACGAAAGGCTTGATCCTGGCCGTCCAGCGCATCCGGCTCCCAGCATGAATAGGTGCCGTTGAAGTCAGGGTTGTCCTTGAGCACGCTGAGCAGCATCGCATTGATCTGCTCGCGGCCCAGGGTCAGCGGGCTCTGGGCACTTTTACTCGCTCCCAGGGTATTGGCCATTGTGCGTGCCGAATCCAAGGCGTTTTGCAGTTTTGCCTGGATGGCATTGGCACGCGCCTCAGCCAGGTTTTGCACTTCGCGGATAGTGGCGCTTTCAATCAGGGTTGAAACTTCAGCACCTACAAAAGCCTGGTTGGCATTCGAGGAATACAGGCCATATAACACCAGGCTCGCGCAAGAGATAAACAGGCAGAGCCCGGCCGTGAAACAGATTCGAGTCTGCAATGAGTTGAATTTCATGATGTTTCCTGCCCATGCTAATAGTTGCCAACATCATCGAATGTCGACATTCCGGTACTTTCTTGGCGCAAGGCATAGTGTTCTATCATTGGCTGCTTAGGCATATGCATGCGGTACAGCGCTGAGTTTGCTTAATGCTCTTTTGGCATCTCTTCATCGAGCCATAAATGCTCGGTATTTTTAAAACCGTAACGCTGGGGCGGTACTCTCGCGACAATTCGGTCGGAGTGTGCGGGATCACTCAGGTCTATTATTTTCGGCGTTACATAGATATTTAGAACGGGCAGGAAAAACACTTTGATTTTTGGCGTCAATAAAGAGTCGGGATGTTGCTCTATGACGACACCGATACTGCCACTTTTCAATTGAACGATAGAACCGACCGGGTAAATACCCACGGACTTCAAAAATGCACGAAATACTTCGTCATCAAAGTGTCCGTCCCATGTGGACATCTGCTGGATGGCGACGGCGGGGTCCCAGCCCTGGTTGTAGGAACGGTCCGAGGTGATTGCATCGTAGACATCGCATACCGCCGCCATCCGGGCTACCAGGCTGATCTGGTCACCCGCCAACTGATGGGGGTAGCCGGTACCGTCGACTTTTTCGTGGTGATGCAGGCACACATCCACGACCATTTCGCACATCTGCGAGGCCGCCAGCAGGGTTTTCTCCCCCTCCAGTGGATGGGTGCGCACCAACTGCAATTCGTCATTGCTCAACCGGCCAGGCTTGTTGAGGATGGCGCCCGGTATCGCCATTTTGCCGATGTCGTGCAGCAACCCGGCCATTCCGACCCGACGAATCAGTGCGGTGGACAGGCCCAATTGATTACCCAGGGCAATCATCAACGCACACACGGCGACCGAATGCATGTAGGTGTAGTCGTCGATGCTTTTCAGGCGTGCCAGGCTGATAAAGGCGTTGGGATGGCGGGCGATGGAGCTCGAAATGTCGTCCACCAGTGCACTGATGTGTTCCAGCTCCAGGGCCCGGCCCATGCGGGCATGGCCGAACATTTCGACAACGGCGGTCTTGGCGCGGCTACAGATTTGCTGTGCGGCCACCAACTCGTCTTGCATGGATCTGGGGACGGCTGGCGCTGCTGTCGGGGCCTGGGTGGCTGGCTGAGTGCCGCAGCCCAGGGCGCACGGCCCTTCTGAGGGTGCGCCGTCCCGCCAGAATGGCTTTGCCTCGCCGTCAGGCGCCTGCAGATTGAGTTCATTGCACTTCAACATGGTATGCCCTCTGTTGATGTTCTTCTTATACCTTTCTCATCAGCCTCCTTGGCTTGAGCAGTGTTGTCTTGCCTTTCAGGTCGGGCTCGCGGTCTTGATACGCGCGACTACGCGGCCTGCCAAGTCATCCGGGCGAAACTTCGCCAGGAAGTCATCGGCCCCGACTTTCTTGACCATGGCCTGGTTGAAACCGCCCGACAGGGAGGTGTGCAGCACGATATGCAACTTGGCCATGCGCGGGTCACCGCGGATTTCGGCGGTCAGGGTATAACCGTCCATTTCCGGCATTTCGATGTCCGAAATCATCATCAGGAATTCCTCATGCGGGTTGCGCCCCTCGTCAAGCATGGCCCGAAGGTAATCCAGCGCCTGGCGCCCATCGTTCAAGGCGACCACCTCGACGCCTACCGTTTCCAGGCAGCGGGTCACCTGTTTACGCGCCACCATCGAGTCGTCCACGGTCAACACACGCAGATGCCTGGCCTGTCGGGTGACCGTGTCATCCACCACGCCGACGGATATTTCCTCGGACGAGGGCGAGATTTCCGTCAGCACCTTTTCCACGTCGATGATTTCGACCAGACGATCATCGGTACGGGTAACGGCCGTCAGGTAATTGTTGTCGCCGCTGCCCTTGGGGGGCGGATGAATATCTTCCCAGTTCAAATTGACGATGTGTTCAACCGCATACACCAGGAAACCCTGAACGCGGTTGTTGTACTCCGTAAGTATAATAAAGGCGCTTTCTTTATCCGTGATCCCGGGCAGCCCTGTTGCCATCGCGAGGTCTAGAATGGGAATGCAAGCGCCGCGTATATTGGCAACGCCACAAATGTTGTTATTAGACTTTGGTAGTAGAGATAACTTGGGACAGCGGATAACTTCCCGAACTTTAAAGACGTTGATTCCGTACAGCTGTTGGTCGTTGAAGCGGAATAGCAATAATTCCAGCCTGTTCTGACCGACCAGTTGTGTACGGCTGTTAACGGATGCCATTACACCTGCCATACACACCCCTTGATTCTGGTTGGAACAGCGTTGATGTCGTAATGACATTAGCATATGTAAGGGAATGTAAAATATATGTGAAATAAAAATAATCGAGGGGTTTATCGTTAAAGCAGCAGCGATGCGGATGAGTAGCTATTCAGGCGGATGTTTGAAAATAGTTAGTTGGCTAACTTGCTATTTTTGCAGCTGAGAATGATTCAGGTTGGAAAAGCGTAGGGTGCGCGCGTATGACTACTTTTGTTACTGGATTGCGCAGGCGTCTCCGGTGAGTAGCAACACGCCTTCGACCAACAGTTCACCCAGCACAGTCGATTGGTGGGTGGCCAGTAGCGTGTGACGGTTGGCGCCTTCGAGTTCGAAGGCCTGGTCGTGGCGTTGGGTGAAGCGAGGATTTGGCGAACATCAAGTGGACTTTGCGCAGAACTCCTGCATCAGAGTGAATTACGCCGATACCCTTGTTCAGCACCGTATTCCGCTTGTGCTCCTACTGGAGATGAATTCGGAGGATGGTGTGGAGGGCGTCGTCTGCAAAGGTGCAGGGGCTTTCCCAAGACGGGTGCTGGGTAGCCGGGGTAACAAGGCGTCTGGAACGCAAAAAGCCTATACGGAAGCCAATAACTCCGAACCCTTGGTTTTTCTGGATTCCAGGCACAAAAAAAGACGTCCGTGGACGTCTTTGATTGATCATTTGGGCCGGGGTAAGTTGAACCGTCTGCGTATCACGTTGATTTTGTTTATTATTTCTAATTAGCTATTTTTTTTGGAATACCAATTGGAATACTACTGATTTAAAGAATTCAAAATGTATCGGCTGGCGACGGATATTTTTTCGCCAAATCCATCAAGCTTCAGTCGGCTCAACGGCTCAACGGCTCAACGGCTCAACGGCTCAACGGCTACTGTCTCGTGTTGAAGGACATAAGCCGCTGGCTATCATCGGCAATTGCTTCCTGTCCTTGATGGCTCATTGCCTCTCTGAATGCTAACATTTCAGATCTTTTCCAAAGGCCATAGAGAATGGACTCGCTAGGTATCGATCAGCGCATCAATTCTGCTCCAGAATTTGGCTGCGCGTTCCATGTTTGCGCTCCAGCACTCTCCAATACCATCACCAAGAGAATGGCATGACTAATCATCAAAAGCCCATGCTGGGCGTTTTCGTGCATGGCTTCACCGGCGGCAGCGAAACGTGGAAAAACCCTAGCGGCTTAACTTTCAAGAGCCTGCTCGCAGCAGAGCCTGAAATCAACCAACAGTTCGATTTTGTAGAGTTCGAATACTTTACTAAGGTAGTAAGTATCTTTAATACAAACCTCTTGCAGAAGGCTGCAGGCTTTTTGGGGTTGGGGCGTAGTGCTGTCAGATATAATAGGCCAATTAACAAGTTGGCCCAAGAGCTTCAAACGTTTATCCAGCTTAATGCTGATGCTTATGAAGGTATAGTATTAATAGGCCACAGCATGGGCGGACTAATCTGTAAGGAAGTGGTTTTATCACAAGTGAGAGGAGAGGTTCCAGAGATAGTTGGTTATGTGTCTGTAGCAGTTCCGCATAAGGGATCTCTCAATGCAATGCTTCTTTCAGGTGTGAACACTAACGCCAAAGAGTTTACTCCTCTTAATGAGTATAATGATCAGCTAAATAATAGATGGATAGATCAAAAGAGTAGTCTTCCTGAGTCTTTGTATTTAGTAGGGCAGCATGATCAATACGTGCCTAGTACCAGTGCACTTCCTTTCAATACCAAGCACTTTACATTGGCGCACGATCACAACACTATTTCCAAGCCGGTAGGTCCTGCTGATGGATCATTCAAAGCAGTTGCTAAATTTATCTCAAAAATCGCTAAAGCGAAAATGATGGAGGCAGCTTTAAATGTTTCATATGACGAAGCTGCCCCTGAATATGATAAAGAGATTTTCGTCATAAAAATGATTCTTGCTGAAATTGGGCCAAAGGGGATAGATGATGCGAAGGAGTCGTTTTTTAATGCGGAAATAATTACCAAGGCAGCCGACGACGCCGACAAGGAAATGTTACGTGACTTGCGGGCGAAGGTTATATCCCTCTACCGCCAAACGTACAATCACTACACAGCAATCCAGAATTCACCAAATGTAGTCTTTGCACAAGTGCATGAGAAGCTTCTATCGCAAGACAGACAAAGTCTTGAAGTTGGTGCTAAGTATGTAAACTTCCTGCATAAGAAGGGGTTGCTTCATCAGGTTGCCAATAAACTATGCACTACCGTTGTTTGGCACGACGACACCGATCTTGACGAATTGCATAGGATGACTCAATGAGCATCGACTACATGTTCTTCGATTATCGGGAAGAACAGTATACGAGTATGTTCAGAATATGGGCGATTGCTGAGACATTAGACCGCAATAGTAAGGGGCGCAATGTCTTGACCTTGAATAAGGCTCTGCTCATTGACTTAATAGTGAAAAACCCATCTTTGTTTCGGCGAGCCTGCGAGTTTTTGAGCGGGAAAGGAACTGCCCGAATGGTGGGGGATGTTCTATATAGTACTCACGTCGATAAAAGCCATAGAGCTCGTCAAAAAGACTTTCTAGCTAAAGTTCTTCTCCTTCACAAAGACGGAGCAGTTAACTTTTTTCGTGAGGAAGAGGACTACTACTTGCAGTGCTTGCAACCGTTGCCGATTAGTGAAGATGAGAGTCTTGTTCACCTCAAGAGTCAGCTTGTTGCAATAAAAGGCATCCTCAGTAAATCGGATGCAATTATCGAGAAAATGATTTTAGGTGCCGAATGAGCAATAGACCGTCTTTAATCATCCAGCGATTGGTTTTGGCTGGGGTAAGCAAGAATTATGAGTCTACTTTTGAGCCAGGACTGAATATCGTTCGTGGTGCAATGGACTCTGGAAAATCTACAATTCTTCACATGATCAATTATTGCCTCGGTGGGTCAAATAGGAAAATTCTATATGATGAGGTAAGAGCAAAGGTTCGTATAATATCTCTTCAGGTTTCGCTCAACGGCCAAGTTTTTACTTTCGAGCGCCAATTGCTCGATTCTAAAGCTGCAGTCAAAGTTTATGCTTGCCCTTACGATAATCGCGATGAGGTTTTTCCTCAATTTATGTCCGCTGATTCGCAAGGCTCTATGCCTGACGGCTGGCTGTCAGACTTCATTCTCGAAAGCTTGGGGATTGCTCGTGTAAAAATCACTGAGTCCTCTAGGAATCCGAACGCAGGCGAAGATCGCCTTAGCTTTCGTGATCTAATGAAATTAATGTTTTTAAAACAAACCGAAGTCGGTTCTGACGGTCTGTTAGATTATAAGAATAAGTCGGTATTTTTTAAGAATGTTAATGTTCAAAAATTTGTTTTTAATGTTCATGATGAACAGCTTTCCAATCTAAAAACTCAACGGAGTCTAGAATCTACGATACTTAATGAACTCCAAAAAAGCGAAAAAACAATCTCTGCATTTTTAAAAGATGTAAAAATTCCTCTTGATAGATTTTCTGCTGGCGATCAGATTGATGAAGCGAAGAGTAAAATCCAAGAGCTAAATGCTGCGACTCAAGAGTTAAAAAATGACTTGGGTTTTAGCACTCAAGCCTCATTGGCTCTGCGCCAAACTATAGTAAATCTTAAATCGGAGCTTGACGCTCAAAATTTAGCGATCAATCTTGCAAAAAAGCAAATTGACAATTTTACAAAATTGAAAAGTACTTATCGGCTTGAATATGACAGTCTTCAGTACTCCAAGCTGGCACGACCTCATATTTTTAGTATGCAATCCGGTCAGACAATTGCGTGTCCTTTGTGCACTTCCGAGTTGTCGCTCGATACGGAGGTGATCCCTGAGGAAGATATAGCAGCTCTTGAGCGTTCTCTTAAAAATCGTTTGGCGGGGTTAGATGCATCAATCAAGAATTCTTTAGAGAAAATCGAGAGTATAAAAACTGAGGCTGCTCACATAGAAAGCCTGATCAACGAAAATACTCAGATTTTCGATCAGAGTAATCTGTCTAGCATCTCTCCATTAATCTCGATGATTGAAGCTTCTGAGAAAACGAAAATACAAGCTCATCTTGAGCTTTCCCAATTGAAACGAAACTTATCAATATATAATAAATATACCGAAATAAAAGATAAGATTCGAAATAAGCAGGCGGTGATTGATAACCTTAATGACGCCATTTCTACCGTCGAGGGTGGTCTGGTTGATTTGGATAATGTAGTAACTGAATTAGGCGCCATGTTTCGTAATTACATGAGCCGTAGCGCGGTTCAGAATGTTCAGGCGGCCAGTTATAATAAAACGTTTACAGCTAGCTTGAGAGGTGTTTCTTATTACGATCATCTTTCGGGTGGTATAAAAACTGTTACTTCAATTGGGATGTATCTGACGCGTTTCTTATACACGCTGGATCATAAAAGTAATTTGCCTCCGCTTCTTATGATTGATACTCCTGGGCAGAATATCGGTCGAAAGCGTTCAGCGGATGATGGGGATGCAAGCGTTTCCGATCCAGATGTTTATGAGAAAATCTATCAGCAGCTATTAGATGCTGTTAATTATGCTGAGGAAAAACAAATTCCTTGCCAGATAATTGTAGTCGATAATGATTTTCCAGATATTTTGACGACGCCACCATACAGCGATAAATATCATTTGGTGAAGAGGTTTCAGAAAAATAGTGATAAGTTTGATAAGGGCCTTATTGATGATGCGTGATTCATCTTGCTAATAAATTAACGTGTTATCAGAACTCAAGCTGATTGGTGTTGATTTTTTAAAGGCGTCATTTAGGGTGGGGATTAACTTTGAACGGGTTTTTCCTCATTCGCTTCCAGATAATAAGAGCGGTGAGTTGATAGTAATACCGGGTGGCGTATGAATGGCCTTTTAGGTGCTGAGTAAGAAACCAGTGCACATGTTTGAGTTGCCAGGCCCAGGGATTATGTCGTTGCCATCGCTGGTGAATGGCCGTTTGCATGATTCGGGCTTGCCGTAGATGGCGTTGTTGAGTGGCCTTTGAGCCAGTTAAGACACCGCTGAGGAACAGCCCCATATCGAAGGGCTTGGTCATGCTCGAGCTCCAATGTAGCCCGAAACCACATCGATTCGGTGATGCCCAAGCTCAAGGCTGATTTGTCGTCGCGCCTGCTGATCAAGGTCGCGGTCAATGCGATAGCATTGGCCGCCATTGATGGAGGCGGGGTGGCCCGTGAGCTGTGTATAACGTTCGCAGGCATAGGCCGCTCGCAACTCATGGAATCCCTTCAACCCTTGCTCCTGTAGTAATTCACGGGCGGGGCGTACGGTCTGTTGCAGGAACTTGGCGTAGCTTTCGTCTCGGGTCAGCAAGTTGCGGCTGTGGGGTGGCGAAGCATGACGAGCTACCTGCAAAGCCGCCTTCACCTCTTCATTAGCGACGATCCATCGCGGCGCTGATGTACCTGAACGTCCGCCTTTAGTGCCGTCCTGAATGTTGATGTGGCCGAGACGCTGTGCTTCACGTTGCAAGCGTGGCAGGTCAGCCAGAATCGCTTCTCGCAGACGCATGCCGGTTGCTCGGGCCAAACAGACAATCGCGGCTACGCGGTCGTGTTGCCGTTCGTGAAGCGCTTCAATTACTCGCTTTACCTGTTGAAGATCTTGGCCATCCGGTGCACGGCTGCGTACGCTTGATCGCTGCATGCCGAGTGCCTTGCTCGGACTGGTGATTTTCACGTACTGATCACCACGTAGCGCAGCGAGAGTGCGGTTGACGCTGCTGAGGCGGTTCTGCGCGGTAGAGATGCAGAGTTCACCTTGTTGGATCTGCTGGCGAAGATACGCGGCGTAACTTTGCAATGTACTGCGATCTATCTGGCGGGCATCGTTGTAACCGGGGCCGTCCTCTGACCGACACCACTTCACAAACGCCTGCCAGCGATCGCTATGCGCTTTGACCGTGGCGAAGTGGCCGCCGACAAACAGATCCTTCAGTGCTTTCGGGCCGGCGTAGCTGAGCTGGCGACCGTAGCCAAAGTTGCGCCCATCACGTCGACCGACCAATGCCATCTGTTTCACCGTTTTTGTTGTCTTGCAGAAAACGCAGCACGGATTTCCAGTGGGCGCTGATTTTGTTCACCTGTTGCCAATGTGTGGGTCGAATCAGCAGAGCATTTTGCTGGTGCCGCAGCATTACCCCTTCTTCGCGCAACTGCTGGATCAGCAAGCTGATGTCGTCAGGACCTAGGGTGGATGTGGCGACTGCGGCGACAGTGGTGACAACCCCCGCAGTTGCTGGCCTAGCGCATGGCGACAAGTCGGCGACAGAAGTGGCGACACACTGCAACACTGGTCGTGTTTGGTGCTGCGCCTGATACCGACGCACTGCGTCATTGAGGCGGAACATGGCGCACCACGAAAGTTTTTGCATCGCGGCTGTTCAACCAGTTATGCGTGATCAGCTCGACGAGCAGCGTGGCGGTGTGATGACTGCTCTTGCGGGCAAAGCGAGGGCCGTTCCGATTGAGGTCGCGAATGGTGAATTGGGTCCAGCCTTTTTGCTTCAGCCAGCGCAGCAGTCGATCCGCTTCCTCACGCAAAGTGTTGATTGGTTCTTGTTCGGTCAGGCGCTGGATCTCAGCCAGGTAGTAATCCATCAGCGTCGAGGCACGTTGAATATGGTGTTCGCCCACCACATTGGCGTCCTCAATTACCGCCAGCACTCCAGCGATGCGCAGCACGTTGGCCGCCGCTTTTCCCGCGACGGATTGGATGCCCGCCAGCTCGCCGAACTCGCCAGACTGGCATTCGATGGTGTCGTGAATATCAATCCAGGCATTACGAGCGCTGGGTGTCAGTTCCAGTCTGGCTGGGTTGAGTGAGCCGTCCTTATGCCGCGACAACGGCTCATCCAGCAGGGCAGTGATGCGTGCTTGGTAGCGCTGGACCTTTGCATCTCGCGTCAGGTCGATTGCCTTGTACAGCCGCCGACCAACCAGGCGCTCGGGCCAACTGATCAGGCAGCGGCCGAGGATGCCTTGACCATTGAACATTCGATCTTTGAGTAGCTGGTTGGCCAAGTAAGGTTGCAGCATAAGATGCAGACTGAGACGACGATCATAGGCCCGCAGGCTTTCCCCAGGCATGGAGCGAGCTCGGTCAATTGGGCTGCCATCCCACAGCGACGATAGGGTGGTGATAGCTTTGAGTTGGTTCTCTTTGCTCATGGTGCTGCTGCCCAGGAACTGGCCACCTTCATCGTTGAATAACCCCATGCTGGGCAATCCATGGCACAGGCTTTTGATCAGCGCCTCGATGGTGGGCTCGGCGACGATTAGCCTGGGCGGTACGGGTTCGGGTAGCTCACGAGCTTCGGGTTTTCCGCGAATAGCTACGCGATAGGTTTTCAGCTGATCCGAATACAAGGTCCATTGATGTCGCTCCCATTCCCGCGCGGCTGTCAGCGCCAAGTGATCCACCGCGCTTTTGCGATCTCCCGACGACGCCACCGTCAGCATGTACAGGGACAACGGGTAGGTGCGGCCATCGAGATGCACATTGGCGTGAGGCTGGCTCACCAGAGCAGCCGTGGCCAACACCGATTGCGCAGCCATGGCGCAGGGAACGCAGATGACCTCAGCCATTCGTTCGACGGCTGGGCTTAGAATCTGTCCCAACGCTTCGACCGGGTAAGCCAATGGTTCGGACTGATATTCCAGCAGCGGCCGTGGTAGGTCGAGCGCTTCGCACAGTTGCATCGCCATTCTCCTGGTGCTCTGGATTTTCCCTCACTCTTCCCGCCTCGGTTGTTGAGTGTTATCAGGGATCAAGGCCCCTGCTGCCTGTGAGGGTTGTCCACTGACGCGGGACGGGCGGCTCCTTACGGCCGGGAGCTTGGGCATCTCATGATCTGGCCCCCTGAGCACTTCGGGTGAAGTGGGCGGGTGGAGGCTGCGTTGGCTGACGAGACCAGCGCCGCGAGATCCTGAGTCGGATGGGGGCCGTGAGGCGATGACCGGGGCGTTCCTGACTGTCAGTCAGGTGCAGTCCATTCCATTGGCTACGGCACCATCATCTGCATCGCTGTTGCCGGTGACATCGGGGTTTGTCACGCCGATTGTCACTGGGACAAAAGCCGCAATGCGTTGTGCGGTAAGGGCTGCGGCAGTGGTTTCGACGCCCGTCTCTTTCCAGGAGAAAGAGACGGGCGAACGGTTGGCGCAAAAAGTTGGCCGAGCAGAATGGCTGCTGCAAGGCGGTATCGTTAAGTGGTTGCCGCCGTGGGCATAGATGTTGAGTAGGCATCCATCACTCTGGCGAGTAACCGTGCGAGCCTCCGGGCGCTAATCGCACTTGGGCTGAACCACCGCTAGAGCGGCGTGACCTTAAAGGTTCGGGTCACCTGGGAGCTGCCAACGGCAGCGCTTTGAGTCTTCTTTCTATCGTCCGCGTATAGTTGGGTCAACCAGATTGCGCGCAGTCGATTGCGCCAACCAGCGGAGCTGGAATGCCTTGGTCGTGAGTGGCGTTGGATGGACGATGAGCCGTTCGTCGTCTTTTAAATGTGAGCCCCAGCGCATGGGAATGCGGAGCCTTCCTATGCGCTGGGGCTTGGCCGGAGGAGCGCAGACATGCAGGAGGTTTGGCGACAGTCGCCACTTCTGTCGCCATGCTGCGGGTCATGGATTACGTGGGTTGTCGCCGGTGTCGCCGCTGTCGCCAACAGAACTGTCACTGCGTTTGAGGCGTTACGTCTACCGGTGCCATCCGTTGAGTGCTTAGCGTATCGGCACGGCGTTGGGGTCCTGCGTTTGATTGATCGCAGATGCCAGCAGGCTGCCAGTGGCAGCCTTCTGGATATGCTCACTTTACCAAGCCATCATCGGGCGGCGGCGTTCTATGTCGTCCGCGCGGTTGTACCTGACAGCCTCACCCGCTAATCGTTACACTGCGTGCACCTTGTCAAGCCGGCGTTTTCCCGGCTTGGCTTATTGCACGCAGTGTTGCTGCGCTGGGCAGTAAACCTATTACTCAATTCAGGCAGTCATAAGCAGTGATCACAGGCGCTATCAAATCCCAAGTTGACCAGATCTGGAATGCGTTCTGGAGCGGCGGTATTTCCAACCCTATGGAAGTCATCGAGCAGATGACCTACCTGCTGTTTATCAAACGCCTCGACGAGTTGCAGACGGTTAAAGAGCGCAAGGCTGCGCGCACCGGGCAGCCGATTGATAATCCGATTTTCAGTCCCTACCAGGCGCATTTGCGTTGGGCTGCGTTCAAGGCGCTGGGTGATCCCGCCAGTTTGTACGCGCTGATTGCCGACAAGGTATTCCCTTTTATCAAGTCGCTGGGCGGTGAGGATGGCGAGTCCACCTACGCCGGGCATATGAAGGATGCGCGTTTCACCATTCCCAACCCGGCGCTGCTGGCCAAGGTGGTGGACATGCTCGATGCCATCCCCATGGAAGATCGCGACACCAAGGGCGACCTCTACGAATATATGCTCGGTAAAATCGCCAGTGCTGGGAAGAACGGTCAGTTCCGCACGCCCCGGCACATCATCAAAATGATGGTCGAGATGATGGCGCCCAAACCGTCGGACACCATCTGTGATCCGGCCTGCGGCACCGCCGGCTTTCTTGTCTCCGCTGCCGAGTACCTCAATATCCACTACAGCCACGAGCTGTACCAAGACGACGCCAGCGCCAAACGCTTTAACCATGACACCTTCCACGGTTTCGACTTCGACAGCACCATGCTTCGCATCGGCTCCATGAACATGCTGTTGCACGGCGTGGAAAACCCGGCGATTGAAAATCGTGACTCGCTCAGCGAAGGCCACGCCGGTGTTGAAGGGCAGTTCAGCCTAATTCTGGCTAACCCGCCGTTTGCCGGCAGCCTGGATTACGAGAGCTGCGCCAAGGATCTGCAGCAGATCGTTAAAACCAAAAAGACCGAGCTGTTGTTTCTCGCGCTGTTCCTGCGCCTGATGAAAGCCGGAGGCCGCGCAGCGGTGATCGTCCCAGACGGCGTGTTGTTCGGCTCCAGCAAGGCGCACAAAACCCTGCGCCAGATGCTGGTGGAAGAGCACAAGCTGGACGGTATTGTCTCCATGCCCTCCGGCGTGTTCCGCCCCTATGCCGCAGTGTCCACGGCGATTCTGCTATTTACTAAAACCAACTCCGGCGGCACCGATAACGTCTGGTTCTACAACATGCAGGCCGACGGCTACTCGCTGGACGATAAACGCAGCGAGCTGGATACGAGTAAACACGACAGCAACAACATACCCGACATCATCGCCCGCTGGCATAACCGTGCCGACGAAACCGGCCGCGCGCGTACCGAGCAGAGCTTTCTGGTACCCAAGGCGGAAATCGTCGGCAACGACTACGACCTGTCAATCAACCGCTACAAGGAGGTAGTGTACGAACAGGTGCAGCACGAAGCGCCGCATAAAATTCTGGCCGAGTTGAAGGAGCTGGAGGTGGAGATTATGCGGGGGATGGATGAGTTGGAGGGGATGTTGCTGTGACCTCAACCTATTTCACCCGGCTGGGCGATTTCGCCAAAGAAATAAGTCGCAGGGCTCCTTCAGAGGCGAACCTTCCCGTTTACTCAGTCACTAAGCATCAAGGGTTTGTTCCAAGTCTGGAGTACTTCAAGAAGCAGGTTTTCAGTCGAGACACCAAAGGGTACAAGATGGTTGCTGCGGGTGAGCTGGCCTATGCAACCATCCATCTGGACGAAGGTTCTATCGGGGTTTGCCCTGAACTCTCACTAATAAGTCCGATGTATACGGTCTTTAGCGTCGATGAAACCAAAGCAGACGCTACTTACCTTGAGCGCTTTCTGAAGTCACCAAAGGCTCTCTCAGCTTACCCAACACTTTCTAAAGGTTCAGTACACCGGCGCGCTGCAATCTCATTTGGCAGGCTTGCCGAGCTACCTGTCCCGCTCCCCCCGCTTCCCGAACAACGTCGCATCGCGGCGATTCTGGACAAAGCCGACGCGTTGCGCGCCAAGCGTCGCGAAACCATTAGCAAGCTCGATCAACTGCTGCAATCCGTATTTTTAGAAATGTTCGGCGACTCGGTGACAAATCCGAAGGGCTGGCCAATAGTCGCTTTATCCACGTATGGCACCGTTGCTACTGGGAATACCCCGCCTCGGTCTTTGCCTGAGAATTACGGTCCCGGCATCGAGTGGATCAAATCCGACAATCTCAATACGCGGCATGATTACGTCACCCAAGCAGATGAGCAGCTCAGTCATGCAGGGGAGAGGACTGCAAGAGTCGTCTCGTCCGGCAGCATACTCGTGACCTGCATTGCTGGAAGCTTAAGCTGTATTGGCAACCTTGCCATTGCTGATCGCCGCGTTGCCTTCAATCAACAAATTAACGCAATCACACCGCATAGTACGCCGTCGGAGTTTCTTTACTTCTTGCTGAAAACTTCCAAACCATTGATACAAGGCGCATCTACTAATGGGATGAAAGGTATGGTGAACAAATCGAAGTTCAGCGGGATTCAGCTGCCCGCACCACCAATCGAGCTGCAAAAAGAGTTTTCTCGCATTTTTCTTGAAATGCACACGCATCGTTTATTGGCGGATGCGGCATTAGCAAAACAAGAAGCTTTGTTCGCAGGTCTGCAGCAACACGTATTCGAAGGAAAACTATAACCCCGTCGTCAACAGGTGTTTCCCAGCACGCCAAGGAACAGGCAACCCCATATGGCTCAATTTTTCCCCGCCCGCACCACCTGCCGCTTCGAAACGCCCGGCGAACGCCGCTTGGCGGAGCGCTTGGAGAAGAAGCTCGAAGACGACTACCTGTGCTGGTTCAATGTCCCGGTGGGGCCAAAGGCGTTGCAGCCGGATTTTGTGCTGCTGCATCCGTTACGCGGGCTGCTGGTGCTGGAGGTCAAGGACTGGAAGCTCGACACCATCCAGGGTATGGATCGCGACCAGGCGAAAATTTATGCCGACGGGCTGCTGAAAACTCTTAAGAACCCCATGCTGCAGGCGCGGGCGTATGCCATGGAAGTGGTGATGATGTTGCAGAGGGATCCAGCGCTAAAACAGCCCGCCGGTTCGCCGCATGCTGGCAACCTGATCATGCCCTTCGGCTGGGGCGTGGTAATGGCGGCGATTACCCGTAAGCAATTTGAGGGGACTAATCTGGCCGAGGTGCTGAATCCGCAACAGGTACTTTTTCAAGACGAAATAACCGAGACGGTGGACGCCGAAGTCTTCCAGCAAAGGCTGTGGAATATGTTTCACCATATCTTCCCTTGCCAGTTGAGCCTGCCCCAGATCGACCGCGTGCGCTATCACCTGTACCCCGAGGTACGAGTGAACATGCTGCCGGGGCAGTTCGGTTTGTTCGCAGAACAGCACGCGCCACTTCCAACACTGATCAAGGTCATGGACTTGCAGCAGGAGCAACTGGCGCGCTCGCTTGGCGACGGTCATCGGGTGATTCACGGCGCGGCAGGTTCCGGCAAGACTATGATCCTCGGGTATCGCTGTGCGCATCTGGCACAGGTGTCGAATAAGCCGGTGTTGGTACTCTGTTACAACAAATCCCTGGCAGGTCGCTTGCAACAGGTACTGGCCGAGCGCGGCCTGAGCGATAAGGTCAAGGTGCGTAATTTTCATGCCTGGTGTTCGGACATGCTCACCGCGTTTAACGTCGATCGTCCGGCGCAGAATTTGTCGGTCGACGCGAAGATGGCGCAGATGGTTGAGAACACCATCGACGGTGTCGACCGAGGGCAAATTCCACGGGCTCAATACGCGGCGGTGCTGATCGACGAGGGCCACGACTTCCAGCCAGAGTGGTTCAAGCTGGTGGTGCAGATGATCGACCCAGAGAGTAACTCGCTGCTGGTGCTATATGACGATGCACAGTCGATCTATCGCAGCAAGGGTAGTAAAAAAGGCATGGATTTCAGCTTCGCCAGCGTCGGTATTCAGGCCCAGGGGCGTACTACCATCCTTCGGTTGAATTACCGCAATACCGTGGAGGTATTGTCGGTGGCGCGCGCTTTTGCCGTCGAGCTGCTTACCGCCCGTGATGCTGCCGAGGATGGCGTGCCAATTGTCGCGCCTCAAAGCGCTGGTCGACGGGGGGCGTTCCCCGAGCTGCTACGTTGTGAATCCGATTGGCAAGAATACAACTGCATCGTCGAGCGTATCCGCGATGAGCAAGGTCAGGGCCGTGCGCTGGATGACATGGCGGTAATCTACCGAAGCACCTCCCAGGCCCAACACATCGAGCGGGCTTTGAGTGAGGCTGGCATCGCCTTCGCCTCGGGCCAGTCAGCCAAGGGCCGCAGCACGTTGTATGGAGCCGAGGACGCAGTCAAAATCGTCAGTATGCATTCGAGCAAGGGCTTGGAGTTTGGCATGGTGCTGATTCCTGGCCTAGGTGACATGCCGAAAAAGGGCGAAGACGAGGTCGACGAGGCGCGTTTGCTGTATGTGGCCATGACTCGCGCGATTGATCGGCTGGTGATGACCTATCGCGCCCCTTCCAGCTTTACCCTCAGGATTCAGGATTCAATAGGCAGCGTGCGCCAGCACCTGGACGAGATGGACTCACAGAAGGCAGCCGGTTGATATGAGCAACTTTGAATTTCTCATCCCCGAATTTAAAGCGCTGTTTGAGCCGGCCAAGGGCGCGGAACAACTGGTGTATTCCGACCCTCGTGCCTGTTGCATGCGTACCCGGCATGCTCTGGAGCAGACGGTGCATTGGCTGTACGAGCATGACCGTGACCTGCGCATGCCTTACGACAACGGCCTTAATTTGCTGTTGACTCAGGTGGAGTTTGTGCGCCTGTTGCCGCCGCAAATCCATCAGAAGGCGCGCTTGATTCAGAAGTTCGGCAATCAGGCGGTGCACTCCAATCAACCGATTGGCTACAGCGATGCGATGAAGTTGGTGCGCGAGCTGTTTCATGTGCTGTTCTGGCTGGCGCGCACCTATACTCGCGCCAGCGAACCAAAAAGCATCGACGCCGCGTTTGACGAAAAACGCGTGCCGCAGTTGGTCAGCGTTAGCGAGGCGGCAGCCTTTACTCGTGCTGAGCTGAAAAAGCAGGAAGCCAAATTCCAGCAACAGATTGCGGCCCAGCACGGCACCCTCGAAGCCCGAGAGGCGGCGATTGCCGAGCAAGCCGCAAGCCTAAGTGAACGCGAGTCGTTGCTGGCGCGACTGGATGCCGAGATGGTTGCCACCCGTGCAGCGCTGGCCCAGGCCAAGGCGACCAATATCGCAGTGCCGGACAACCATGATTACGACGAGGCCGACACCCGCCGTTTGTTTATCGATGTGCTGCTGCGGGAGGCTGGTTGGGAATTGGGCAAAAACGCTGACGCCGAAGTGCCAGTCAGCGGCATGCCCAATGGGCAAGGCGAGGGTTTTGTCGATTACGTGCTATGGGGGTCCAACGGCAAACCGTTGGCGGTGGTGGAAGCCAAGCGCAGCCTGAAAGACCCGGACATGGGGCAGCAGCAAGCCAAGTTGTACGCCGATTGCCTGGAAGCCGAGAAGGGCCAGCGCCCGCTGATTTTCTACAGCAACGGTAACCACACCTGGCTGTGGGACGACCGCCGTGCGCCGCCACGCGAAGTTCAGGGTTTTTACACCCGCGATGAGCTGGAGTTGGCGATTCAGCGGCGTAGCCTGCAAACCGACTTGCGCGAACTGCCGATCAATAGCGAGATTGTTGAGCGGGCGTATCAACACCGGGCGATTCGAGCGATGACCGAATCACTGAGTCAGGGCCGCCGCGCCGGTTTGCTAACCATGGCCACCGGCACTGGCAAGACGCGGATGTCGATTGCCCTGATCGAGCTGTTGATGCGCGGCAACTGGGTCAAACGTGTGCTGTTTCTGGCTGACCGGGTAGCCCTGGTAAAACAAGCCGCAAATGCCTTCAAGGAGTTCCTGCCGGACTCCAGTCCTGTCAATCTTGTTACCGACAAAAATGGCCAAGGTCGGGTGTATCTGTGCACCTATCCGACCATGATGGGGTTGATCGACCAGATGGAGGGCGACCGTCGCAAGTACGGCGTTGGCCATTTCGACCTGATCGTGATCGACGAGGCGCACCGCAGTGTTTACCAGAAGTACGGCGCGATTTTCCGTTACTTCGACAGTTATCTAGTGGGCCTGACCGCTACCCCGCGTGACGAAGTGGATCGCGATACCTATCACCTGTTCGGTCTGGAAACCGGTGTACCGACCGATGCCTACGGCCTGAGTGAAGCGGTGGATGATGGTTATCTGGTGCCGCCTAAGGCTTATTCGGTGCCGATCAAGTTTGTTCGCGAAGGCATCCGTTACGACCAGCTCAGCGATGATGAGAAAGAGCACTGGGAGTCGCTGGATTGGGGCGATTACAGTGCCGAAGGTGATGCACCTACCGAAGTGCTAGCGTCTGAGGTCAACAAGCAGCTATTCAACGAGCCAACCGTTGACCTGATGCTAAAGCACTTGATGCAAAATGGCCTGACAGTGGAGGGTGGCGACAAGCTCGGCAAGACCATTATTTTTGCAGTGAACCAAAAGCACGCCGATTTTATCGCCCGGCGCTTCAATCATCATTACCCGCACTTTAAGGGTGAGTTTGCCCGGGTTATCACCCATGCGGTGAGTTATGCGCAGACCCTGATCGATGACTTCAGCAGCAAGCTGAACAAGCAGCCGCAGATCGCCATTTCTGTGGATATGCTCGATACCGGCATCGACGTGCCACAGGTGTTGAATTTAGTGTTCTTCAAGGCCGTCCGCTCAAAGGTGAAGTTCTTGCAGATGATTGGCCGCGGCACGCGCCTATGCTCGGACCTGTTTGCGCCGGGTGTGCACAAGCGCGAGTTCGCCATCTTCGATTTCTGCGCCAACTTCGAATACTTCAACGAAAACCCCAAAGGCGCTTTGGGCGGTACGGCCGAACCGCTAGGCAAGCGGTTGTTCAAAGCGAGGCTGGATCTTCTGTCGTTGTTAGCGCCGAGGGACGTTCGCGAACCTGTAGATCTGGCAGAAACCAGAGGCCGGTACGATGCCTTTGTCGAGCTGCGCACGGAGTTGACCGACGAGCTGCACGACGAAGTCGCGGCGATGAATAAGGACAACTTCATCGTGCGTACCGAACTTGAGCACGTAATCCGCTTTGCCGAGCGTGAAGTTTGGAATGCGCTGGATGATGCAGCGCTGGGTGATCTGCGCAGTCACGTCGCCGGCTTGCCGAGTGAGCGCGCTCCTGAGCACATCACCGCCAAGTTGTTCGATCTCCTGTGCATGAATTTGCAGCTGGCGTTACTTCGCTCGACCAGCGACTTCGTGGCGTATCGTGACAAGGTGGTCGAGCTGGCCAGCCAGTTAGAAGTGATGGACAGCATTCCGGCAGTGCATACTGAACTTGCGTTGCTTCAGGACGTGCAAACCGACGAGTACTGGCAGGACATCCGCTTGCCAATGCTTGAGCAACTGCGGCGCAAGATGCGTGAGCTGATCAAGTTTATCGAACGCCGCCCGAGCAACCCCGTTTATAGCGTGCTGAGCGACGAGATTGGCGAAGCGACTGTAGTAAACCTGAAAGATTTCAATACCGGCATCAACCTGGAGCAGTACAAGAAAAAGGTCGAAGCCTATATCCGTGGCAATGAGAACCATGTGGCCATCGCCAAGCTCAAGTTTAACCGGCCGCTGACGCCGAGCGATCTGAGCGAGCTAGAGCATTTTGTCTACGAGTCGGAACCGGTTCAGAGTCGCGAGCAGTTCGAACAGTGCTACGGCACTGACCAACCGCTGACACTGTTGATCCGATCATTGGTAGGCTTGGATCGCAATGCCGCAAAAGAGGCTTTCGGTCTATTCCTCGACGAGAACCGCTACAGCAGTCAGCAGATTCGTTTTGTTGAAATGATCATCGAGCGTCTAACCCGGCAGGGCGTGATGGAAGCGGGTCAACTATATGAACCGCCTTTTACCGCGCTGCACCACGAGGGATTAGACGGTGCGTTTGGCGACGCGGATGCCAACGCGATCATTTCGGTGATCGCCTCAATCAAACGCAGTGCGGCAGCCTGATGGTGACTGACCCAATCATGGGCGCTGCCCGGTTTGCGCTGGCGTCGGGGTTGTAGCGTTGTTGGCTAAGCGCTTGGCGACATTCGCCACTTCTGTCGCCACGCTGCACGCCACGGATTACGCGGGTTGTCGCCATCCGGTGAGTTCTCAGCGTATCGGCACGACGTTGCGGTCCCTGGTTTGATTGATGGCGGATGCCGATAGGCTGCCGGTGGCCGCCTTCTGGATATGTTCACTCCACCAAGCCATCATTGGCCGCCGGCGTTCGATGTAATCCGCCCGGTTGTAGGCGCTTCGAACTTCGTCTTTATCGACATGCGCCAGCGCGACTTCGATTAGCTCCGGATCCCATCCATGCTCGTTGAGGATTGTGCTGGCCATGG
This sequence comes from Pseudomonas sp. GW821-FHT09C10, assembly GCF_059418085.1. Classification (NCBI taxonomy): domain Bacteria; kingdom Pseudomonadati; phylum Pseudomonadota; class Gammaproteobacteria; order Pseudomonadales; family Pseudomonadaceae; genus Pseudomonas; species Pseudomonas sp. GW821-FHT09C10. The sequence goes on along the minus strand of NZ_JBWKPE010000006.1, from coordinate 77,156 downwards.
AGCGCATGCCGTGGCTGACCAAGCGGTCCTGAAAGCCCATTCGTTTCAACGCCATGTTGGCTGTCTGGCTATTCGCGTGAGTGCGCGGGTTTCTATCTGACGGGAACACATATTCCCTGTGGCCGCTTTGGGGCTTAAGCGTCTCCAATAACGAGAGTGCATGTTCGGTCAGTGGGATGGTGTGCGGACGACGCTTTTTCATTCGCTCCGCAGGGATGGTCCAGATGCGTTTGTCGAAGTCGATGTCTGCCCATCGAGTGGTAGCCGCCTCGGCAGGGCGGGTCATTGTATGAAGTTGCCATTCGATCAGGCAGCGGGTCGTCCGCTTGATGCTGGCGTTCGCGATTTCCATCATGAGCTCCGGAAGCTCATCAGGTGGTAGCGCGGCCATATTCTCTTTCTTGGGTTTCTTGAACACCGCTCGAATGCCGCTGAGAGGGTTGGCAAAGATCATTCCGGAGTTGACGCCGTAGGTCATGATCTCATTAAGGCGCTGGCTCACTCGCTTAACAGTCTCGAGGCTGCCTTTGGCCTCAATCGGGCGAAGGAGCTTGATGACCATCGGGGCATTCACTTCCGATAACGGCGTTGATTTCATACTTGGAAAAACATGCAGTGTGAGCGAGCGCCAGATGTCTTCGGCATACGCTGGTGTGACGGAGTCCTTCTTCAATTCGAACCAGGCGGTGGCCACGTTCTCGAACGTGTGTTCCGTTTCAGCCCGTTTGGTTTCCAGCAGCTCATTGCGCTGAGCTTTGGGGTCGATGCCCTGCGCAAGCAGCTCTCTGGCCTCAACGGTTTTCTTCCTGGCTTGCGCAAGAGAAACCTCGGGATAGGAGCCGAGTGCCATGTTGATTCGATTCTTGGTGACAGGATGCCGGTAGTTGAAATTCCACTGCATCGAGCGATTAACCCTGACTCGCAGCTGGAGCCCGTCGCCATCGGTGAGGACGTAATCCTTGTCTTTCGGTTTGACCGCCTTGAGCTGGCGGTCGGAGAGGCGGGAGGTTTGAGCGCACATGAGAAGTACTCCATGACACCTTTTGGTATTCCCAAGATTAGCGCCGGGTAGCCGGGAATACCATTGGGAATACCAAACCGCCTGGAACTCAAAAAAATTGGATAGCCTCCAGTAGCGCTGAAAACCCCGTGGTTACTGGATTTCGGGCACAAAAAAAGACGTCCATGGACGTCTTTAGATGTTGAAGTGGTGGAGCCGGGGGGATTTGAACCCCCGTCCGCCAGTACTCCGCTGTCGGTACTACATGCGTAGCCGTTTCTATTAAGTTAACCCTCAGCGACCCGAAGGGCAGGGTGCTTTGGGCGAGTTGTGTAAGTTTTAGCCGCTTCGTCCACAACGTACTGCACGGCGATTCTGTTCTATATGACAATCACTTTGGGTTTACAGACATCCCCTGGTGATTGCTGGACCCGAAGGTACCAGAAGCTCAGGTCTAAGGCTGCTTACGCAGCGATAGCGAATTCCTGGCCGTAGTTTTCGTCATTGGCAACTATAAGTAGTTGCAACAGTGGATTTACGAGTTCTGTTACCAACTCGGCATGCACCTAAAGTTTCGCGACCGGCGTCGAATCCTAAACGGCCCCGTGCTTGTAACTCGTTGTTTCATAGTGAGTGACAAGCCTGTGCAGTGTACGCCAAACGGTCACGGAAGGCCAACCCGAAGGTTGGCCCTATCGTTTACTGGCCGCCTTTTTCGAGGTTCTGCAGGTCTTGCAGGGCCTTGGAGGTGATTTCGATGCACTTCTTGTCATCACCGGCGGCGTGGGCGGCCTTGGCTTGGGAGACGGCTGTGTCGATTTCGCCGCTTTTGCCACTGGTGTCGGTGGCGAGCAGCGCTTTACCGTTGTTGATTTTGTCCAGGTTGATCTTACACAGGTCGGGCTCGCCAGCGGCGAAAGCAGGGGAGGCCAACATCGCAGCGGTAATGAACAAGCCAGCAAGAGCGGAACGCTTCATAGGGTATCTCCTCGCGCAAAAAAGGCTCGACGCTGCTGGCGTTCATGGGCTGCCAGCGACATCACAGATGGGCCTCGTGCGTCGAGGCCTATGCAGATGACTACGCCAGCGCGCAGGGGTTCTGTTTTTTTGCGGGATCAATGGGCGCGGGCCTGGGTCACGCGATCCACGAGGTACACCAATCCGTGATAGTCGATGCCGCCATGCTGGCTCAGGCCGATCTCGCAGGTGCGGCTGGTGGAGATCCCTTCACTGCAATACTGCACTGCATCCTTGAGGGAGCGAAGCGAGTGGGCGTTGAGTTCCGGCGTGGTGAAACCTTTGTCGCCGGCAAACCCGCAGCAGTGGATGCCTTCCGGGATCACCACGGTTTTGGCACAGCGACGGGCCAGGTCGATCAGGGCCTGGCTTTCTCCCAGGTGTTGGGTGCTGCAGGTGACGTGTACGGCGATCGGTGCGTCCTGCGGTGTGAAGTCGAGACGGTCCATCAGGTGCGTGCGGATGAAACGTACGGGGTCGTAAAGGTCCAGGCGCGTTTCGCCGAGGTCTTGCACCAGGCGCAGCGTGCAGGGGCTGGTGTCGCAATAGATCGGGTCCAGGCCGCCGCGGCTGGCATGGAGCAGGGCGCCGATCAGTTCCTGGCGTTTGTGTTCTGCCTGTTCGGCGTAGCCTTTGGAAGCGAAAGGCTGGCCGCAGCACAGGTTGTCCTGGTTGTCGGGAAACACGACTTGGTAACCGGCTTTTTCCAGCAGGCCCTGGGTTTTTTCGTACAACGACATCTGCTCTTTATCACCTGCCGCCGGGCCCATGGCGCGTGAGACGCAGGCCGCCAGGTAGACTACTCGTGGCCGCTCATCCGTCACCGCCGGGCTGAAGCGAATGGCTTTTTCCGGTTGTGGCATGGCGTTGGTCCACTGCGGGATCTGCCCCTTGGACAACTTGGTCATGGTGGCCGACAGCTTCGCCAGGCGAGGCGCCCCCAGCAGCATGCGTGCACCATTGGCTACATGCAGGGTAAAGCGCGCGCCTTGCAGTGCCGTGGCGAAATGGGTGGCCAGCCATTCGGCGGTTTTCGTACGGTCGGCGTCACGGCTTCGCAGTTTTTTCACCAGGTCGCCGGTATTGATTCCTACTGGGCAGCGCTGTGCGCATAGGCCGGTGGCGGCGCACGTGTCGATGCCCTGGTAGTGGTAGGCCGCCTCCAATTCGGTGGTGTCGACGCCGGCGCGTTTTTTCGCCTGAATATCTCGCCAGATCACGATGCGCTGGCGCGGGCTCAACGTCAGCCCCTTCGATGGGCATACCGGTTCACAGAAGCCGCATTCAATGCACTTATCCACAAGCTCGTCGGCCGCAGGCAGCGGCTTGAGGTGCTTGAGGTGAATCTGCGGGTCTTCGCTGAGCACCACGTCCGGGTTGAGAATGCCGTTGGGGTCGAGCAGGCGTTTGAGTTGCCACATCAATTGATAGGCGTCGCTGCCCCATTCCAGCTCCACGAAGGGTGCCATATTGCGGCCGGTGCCGTGTTCGGCTTTCAGCGAACCGCCGAACTCCACGGCCACCAATTGCGCGACGTCATCCATGAACGCTTGATAGCGTGTGACTTCTTCCGCGCTGTTGAAGCCTTGGGTGAACACAAAGTGCAGATTGCCTTCCAAGGCATGTCCGAAAAGGATGGCTTCGTCGTAGTGATGCTTGTCGAACAGTTCGATCAAACGGTTCACGCCAATGGCCAGTTGCTCGACCGGGAAGGTGACGTCTTCGATGATCACCGTGGTGCCGGTTTTGCGTACTGCACCTACGGCGGGGAAGGTGTCCTTGCGGATGGCCCACAGGCGGGCGTTTTCCACCGAGTCTTCGGTGAAGTCGACCTGTTTTTCCACCGGGAAACCGGCCAGCGACGCCATGATCAGCGCCAATTGTTCATGCAGCAATGACGGCGATGCGGCGCGGGATTCAATCAGCAGAGCGCAGGCATTTTCTGACAAGTGTTGTACGAATGCGGGCATGCCCGGTTTGTCCTGCACCGAGCGCATGCTGCGTCGGTCCAGCAGCTCGACGGCCGACACCGGTTGGGTCTTCAGGATGCTGACTGCGTTGCAGCAGGTCTCCACATCCGGAAACACGATCAACGCCGACGCCTTGTTTGGGTGATCGATCACGGTGTCGTAGGTGACTGCGCTGATGAACCCGAGGGTTCCCTCGGAGCCCACCAATAAATGGCTGAGGATATCCAGCGGTTCATCAAAATCCACCAGGGCGTTGAGTGACAGGCCGGTGGTATTTTTCAGACGGTATTTGTGGCGTATTTTGGCTGCCAATTCGGCGTTTGCCCGCGTTTCACGGCCGAGTGTCGCCAGGCGCTCGAGCAGTGCGCCGTGCTGTTCACGAAACGCCGTTACGCTGCTTGCGTCTTCTGTATCGAGGCGGCTGCCATCGGCCAGGACCAGACGAATTCCGGCCAGGGTGTGGTAGGTGTTCTGCGCCGTACCGCAGCACATGCCACTGGCGTTGTTGGCGACGATTCCGCCGATCTTGCAGGCATTGATCGACGCCGGGTCTGGGCCGATCTTGCGCCCGAATGGCGCCAGCCAGGCGTTGGCCTGTGCGCCGATGACGCCGGGTTGCAGGCGGATCTGAGTGCCTTGCCCACGAATCTCACGGCCGTTCCAATTGTCCCCCAGCACGATCAGTACCGAGTCGCTTATCGCTTGTCCGGACAGGCTGGTGCCGGCTGCGCGGAAGGTTACCGGCACACGTTCACGCTGGGCCAGTTGCAGCAGCGCCACCACTTCGTCTTCCGATTCGACGCGGATCACCAGTTGTGGGATCAATCGGTAAAAACTGGCGTCGGTGCCGAATGCGAGGGTGGAAAGTGGGTCGTCGAAACGTCGATCTTGTGGGATCAGCTGTGCGACGTCAGCAAGGAAAGCGGCAGGCAGACTCATTGGTCCTCCAGGATCAGCACCCCCTGGGCGCCGTATTGACACGATTGCGCAAAGCCGACGCCGAAGTTATAGCCCGGCGTCGGTTATGACCCTATTGCTACGGCTTTAGTGCACCAGCATGCCGGTAAACCAATAAGCCTGGGCCAGGGTGATCAGCCCGACGATCGTGGCGAAGAACAGGCTGTGCTTGAGGGTGAAGCGGAACAGGTCGGATTCTTTGCCCACCAGTCCGGTAGCGGCGCAGGCCACGGCGATCGATTGCGGCGAGATCATTTTGCCGGTCACGCCGCCGCTGGTGTTTGCAGCGACCAGAAGCGTGTCGTTGACGCCGATCTGGTGCGCCGTGGTGGCTTGCAACGAGCTGAACAGGGCGTTGGACGATGTGTCGGAGCCTGTCAGGAAAACCCCCAGCCAGCCCAGGAAAGGCGAGAAGAACGGGAAGGCTGCGCCGGTGCCGGCCAATACCAGCGCCATGGTCGAAGACATGCCGGAGTAATTGGTGACAAAGGCGAATGCCAGCACCATGCCGATAGACAGGATCGGCCAACGCAACTCGTAGAAAGTCTCTTTTAAAGTGGTAAGACCAATCTTGATGTTGATCTTGAGTACCAGCATCGAGATCAGTGCCGAGAAGAAAATCGCGGTGCCGGTCGCCGAAATCGGGTCCAGCTTGAATATCGCTGGGATCGCAGTCGGGTTGGTCACGATGGGTGCAACCTTGATCACCATTTGATCCAGGTGCGGGATCGCGAAGTTGAATACCCAGCTGTACATCGAGCCGCCTGCGGCGAACATCGCCTTGAACGGTTTGAGGGTCCAGATGGTGACCAGCACGGTGAGGATCAGGAACGGTGACCAGGCCTTGAAGATCTGCCCCAGGCTGTAAGGTGAGGCGACGGTGCTGCGCGGCAGGCCGAAGCCGCCGGCGCTGGCGGTAATCGCTGCGTCGGACGTGGCGCCGGTAATCTGCGCGCCCGCAGTGCGTTTGGGTTGCCAGACTTTCAGGAACAGGGTCAGAGAGATCAGGCTGGCCAGGGCCGAGGTGATGTCCGGCAGTTCCGGGCCGATGAAGTTGGACGTGAAGTACTGCGTAATGGCGAAGCTCAGGCCCGCGACCAACGCAGCTGGCCAGGTTTCGCGAACGCCGCGCAGGCCATCCATCATGAAGACCAGCCAGAACGGCACGAACAGCGACAGCAGCGGCAGTTGGCGGCCAGTCATGGCGCCGATCTTGAATGCATCGATTCCGGTCACTTGCCCGGCAACGATGATCGGAATTCCCAGGGCGCCAAAGGCGACGGGTGCGGTGTTGGCAATCAGGCACAGGCCGGCTGCGTACAGCGGGTTGAAGCCCAGGCCTACCAGCAGTGCGGCGGTAATCGCTACGGGGGCGCCGAAACCGGCAGCACCTTCCAGGAATGCGCCGAAGCAGAAGCCGATCAACAGCACCTGCAGGCGCTGGTCATCGGTGATCGACAGGACAGAGCTGCGGATGATCTCGAACTGGCCGCTCTTGACGGTGAGTTTGTAGAGAAACACCGCCGCGACAATGATCCAGGCAATAGGCCACAGGCCATAGGCAAAACCGTAACCGGCGGCGGCCAGCGCCATATCCACCGGCATGTGGAAGGCAAAGATCGCCACCAGTATTGAGAGTGCCAGGGTGATGCTGCCGGCCACGTGACCTTTGAGGCGAAACACGGCCAGAGCCAGGAAGAAGAACACGATCGGAATAACGGCGGCCAGTGCGGACAGGCCGAGGCTGCCGAGCGGGCTGTAGAGCTGTTGCCAGGTTTGCATATGGGGTGGCCCCTAATTGTTGTTGGTCAGGCACTTCATAGTCGACTTGGATAATTGGTAATACCAATTTACAATCGCTGGAGGCTAGGTTAAAAGTCTTCGGGGTATGTGTCAATTTGCCGCTTGCGAAACTTTGGTCGTAGCCCGGCAGGCGAGGTGGTTTGATCGGGTGAATCGAAGCGGTTCTGATAGGTGCTGGAAGGGCGGCGATAGGCCAGAATAGAGGGCCCGGCGAGTGGTCGGGATGGTGGGGAGTGAGTTATGGGGTTTGATCAGGTGCGTCAGCGCCGTTTGTCTGACGATATAGTCGAGCAGCTTGAGGGGATGATCCTTGAGGGCACGTTGAAGTCGGGTGAGCGCTTGCCGGCCGAGCGTGCTTTGGCTGAACAGTTTGGTGTGTCGCGTCCTTCGTTGCGGGAGGCGATTCAGAAGCTGGCGGCCAAGGGCTTGTTGGTGAGCCGTCAGGGGGGTGGCAACTATGTTGCCGAGTCACTGGGCTCGACGTTCAGCGATCCGTTGCTGCACCTGTTGGAAAACAATCCCGAGGCCCAGCGTGACCTGCTGGAGTTTCGTCAGACCCTTGAAGCGTCCTGTGCTTATTACGCAGCATTGCGAGCTACTGAGGTCGACCGTGAGCGGCTGACCGCTGCATTCAAAGCCTTGCAGGATTGCTATGCCCGCGTTGATGAAGTGAGCCGGGTCGAGGAAGGGGCTGCGGATGCACAGTTCCACCTGGCCATTGCGGAGGCTAGCCATAACGCGGTGTTGCTGCACACCATTCGCGGCTTGTTCGACCTGCTCAAGCGGAACGTGGTGACCAATATTGGCGGGATGTATCAGCAACGTACGGAGACGCGCGACATGCTGATCAGTCAGCACCGGGAGCTGTACATGGCGATTATCGAGGGCCGGGCAGAACAGGCGCGAGAAGTCTCGACACGTCACTTGGAATACGTGCAGGAAGTGTTGGAGGAGGTGCGTCAGGAGGTTCAGCGCGTGGCGCGGGCGGAGCGGCGCAAGGGGATGTAGCCGGGGGACCTCCCGAGGCTACATCGTTACAAGGATTATTCTTCCTTGCCCTTGTTGCGCACCGCGCGATGCAGTTCGCGGTTGGAATCGCGTTCGCGCTCAGTATCACGCTTATCGTATTCCTTCTTGCCCTTGCCCAGTGCGATCTCGCACTTGACCAGGTGTTTGCTCCAATACCAGGACAGGCAGACGCAGGCGTAGCCTTTCTGCTGTACGGCTGCGGCGAGCTTTTCCAGTTCACGGGCATTGAGCAATAGTTTGCGCGTGCGCACCGGGTCGGCAATCACGTGGGTGCTCGCGGTTGTCAGCGGGGTGATATGACTGCCAAGCAGCCATGCCTCGCCATCCTTGAGCAATACGTAGCTGTCGACCAGTTGCAACTTGCTGGCACGCAGACTCTTTACTTCCCAGCCGGCCAGGACCAGACCAGCCTCGAACCGATGTTCGATGAAGTAATCGTGTCGCGCTTTTTTATTTTGCGCGATGGTCCCTGTGGGGTGTTTCTTTTGTTTAGCCATAGGGGCGGCATTATAGGGAGTTGCGAGCGTGTCGGCTACGGTCAACCTGCGTGCTTGAGCGTGTTGGTCGAATCCCGGACAATACCGGCAGTTCTTTGGTTTTTTTCTTTCGCGGATCGGACTGTTGTTTCGCGATGTTTGCCGCTCAGCTGTGGAAATCACGCACACATGACGACGCATATTCAACGTTCGGCCCTGTTGCCCTATCCGGCGCAGGCGCTCTATGACCTGGTCAACGACGTGGCGCGTTACCCGGAATTCCTGCCTTGGTGCTCAACTGCCGAGGTGCTGGAAAGCAGTGATGAACATATGGTTGCCAGTGTTGGGGTGGCGAAAGGCGGGCTCAGTCAGCACTTTGTTACGCGGAATGCGCTGGTGCCGGGCAAGTCCATTGAAATGAATCTGCAGGAAGGGCCGTTTACCCAGCTACATGGTGTATGGGTTTTCAAGGCGCTTACCGACAAGGCCTGCAAGATCAGCCTGGATTTGTCGTTTGATTACGCTGGGCCGATTGTGCGGGCGACATTGGGGCCGTTGTTCAACCAGGCGGCCAATACCCTGGTGGATGCATTCTGCCAGCGAGCCAAGCAATTGCATGGTTGAGATCGAGGTGGTTTATGCCGCCGAGGATCGCCAGGTTCTGCTGGCGCTGACTGTGGCTTCGGGAACCAGTCTGCGTGCAGCAGTGCAGTTGTCAGGGATGGCTATGCAGTTTCCTGAACTGGATCTGGCTGATTGCCCTTTGGGGGTATTCGGTAAGGTCGTCACGGATGCGGAGGTGCGCACCGTACAATCGGGCGATCGCATTGAAATCTATCGGCCCTTGCTTGTGGACCCTAAAGAAGTGCGCAGGCTGCGAGCGGCCAAAGCGGCGTTGGCGAAGCGGCAGCATCCATAGGCTGGTTGAATGACAGGTAACAAAAAGCCCGGCATGCCGGGCTTTTTATATGCGCCGCAATGTTACTGCGGGCTGGTGTCCAGAGGCTGAGGCGTCGGGACAGGGACCGTTTCGACCCCGTCGACGTCTTTCTGGATCTTGTCGAGCAAGGAACCTGGCTTGGCCGGTACTTCGGACTTCGGCTTCTCGCTTTCCTGCACAGGTGCAGTCACGTTGGTGCCGTTATCGTTGCCGAGCAGCGCTTGATCACGGCTCACGCCTGGCATGAAGTCGCCCGACAGGCTGACAAGCTGGTCATTGCCATTGAAAATGACGCTGACGCGCTCCTGTTGGCGTTCGCCGCCACCAGGCTGCAGGCTGTAGAGATAATCCCAGCGATCGGCGTGGAAAGTGTCGGTCAGCAGGGGGTTGCCCATGATAAACCGTACTTGCCGTCGGGTCATTCCCGGGCGTAACTGGTCTATCATGTCCTGCGTGACGACATTGCCCTGCTGGATGTCGATTTTGTAAACCCCGGGGAATGAACAACCGGCGAGTGCGAGCAGTCCCACAAAGGTGAAACTGGTTAGCAAGAGCTTGGTGTTTTGCATCGGTGGGCGACTTCCACTATCTTGGCTGGGACAACGTAAACGCCGATCATACCCGTATTAAGAGAAGCTGCGAAGCAGCATCCGCGAGAAAGCTAACCATGGTTGAAAATAGCGAACTACGCAAAGCCGGTCTTAAAGTGACTCTGCCACGAGTCAAGATTCTACAAATGCTCGATTCTGCTGAGCAGCGCCACATGAGTGCCGAGGATGTTTACAAGGCGCTGATGGAGTCTAACGAGGACGTCGGCCTGGCCACGGTTTACCGTGTACTGACCCAGTTTGAAGCCGCAGGGCTGGTGGTTCGTCATAATTTCGACGGCGGTCATGCTGTGTTCGAATTGGCTGACGGTGGTCATCACGACCACATGGTTGACCTGGATACCAATGAGGTTATCGAGTTCACCAGCCCGGCAATCGAAAAGCTCCAGCACGAAATTGCTGAGGAGCATGGTTTCGATTTGGTCGACCACAATCTTGTGTTGTACATCCGTAAGAAAAAGTAAAAAGCGACGCAGAATTGCTCTGCGAAACGATCGAAGGCGACCCTAGGGTCGCCTTCGTGCTTTCTATAATAAGGAAAAGCTCGGCTCAGGCCTTGGTGGCTACGACCATTTTCTTCGCGTGTGCCAAAGACTCTTTGGTCAGGTCTATCCCTCCGAGCATCCGTGCCACTTCTTCCACGCGCTCCGACTTGTTCAGTTTGGATACTGCCGTGTGTGTCGCTTCGCTGCCTCTGACCTTGTGCACAAACAAGTGTTGATGCCCTTGGGCCGCGACTTGCGGCAAGTGAGTGACGGTCAGCACCTGGCCGCGATCCCCCAGGCGGCGCAGTAACTGACCCACAATTTCCGCCGTGGGGCCACCGATACCTACGTCTACTTCATCGAACACCAGTGTCGGTACCCGTGAGGTTTGCGCGGTAATCACTTGGATCGCCAGGCTGATTCGCGACAGCTCACCACCAGACGCCACTTTTGCCAGCGCCTTGAGCGGTTGCCCAGGGTTGGCGCTGACCAGTAGCTCTACCTGCTCCAGGCCGTAGGGCTGCAGTTCGTTGCTGGCGTTGGTACGCAACTCGATGGTAAAGCGCCCGCCCGGCATGCCCAGGCGCTGAATTTCCTGCTCGACGGCGCCAGCGAGGCTGGTGGCAGCCTGTTGGCGCAGATCGCTCAGTTCGCGGGCCTTCTCCTGATAGTGTCGGGCAAAAGAGTCGAGCTCTTCGCCCAGTCGCTCAATGGATTCGTCATTCGCGTTCAGGGTCTCGATTTCATCCAGCAGTTTCTGCTGCATGGTTGCCACTTCGGTGGGCTGGATTCGATGTTTGCGCGCCAGCGTATAGATGGTGTCCAGGCGCTCTTCTATTTCCTGCAGCCGCGCCGGGTCGGCGTCGAAATGATCGAGAAAGCGATTGAGTTCGCCGACGGCTTCTTCTACCTGGATTTGCGCACTGGTCAGCAGGGTGGTGGCTTCATTCAGTGAGCTTGAGGCGCTGTTAACACTGGATAGTCGGTTGAGGCTGGCTGTGAGCGCATTGAGCACATTGCCGGAATCGCTCTCGCTGCATTGCTCCACCACCTGGCGGCAGATAGACAGCAGGGTTTCGGCGTTGGTGAGGTTCTTGTGTTCCTGTTCCAGTTGTTCCAGCTCGGTTTCGCCCAGACCCAGGCTTTCCAGCTCTTCAAGCTGATAGCTGAGCAATTGATGGCGAGCGCGTTGCTCGTCACCGGAATTGGACAGTCGCTCCAGCTCCTGTCGGGTCTGGCGCCAGCGCTGGGCAGCCAGTTGTACCTGTCGGGCAAGGTCGGTGGCGCCAGCGTATTCGTCCAGCAGGCGACGATGGGTGTCGGTTTTGAGCAGGGATTGGTGTTCATGCTGGCTATGGATGTCAATCAGCAGTTCACCCAGGGCCTTCAGGTCGCCAAGGGGGCAGGGGGTTCCATTGATATAGCCGCGCGAGCGGCCCTCGGCGGTGATGACTCGGCGTAGGATGCACGGGCCGTCGTTATTAAGGTCGCGCTCGACCAGCCAGGCTTCGGCTTCGGGGATGTCCGCGAGGTCGAAGGTAGCCAGAATGTCGGCCTTGTCCGCGCCGGGGCGCACCACGCCACTGTCGGCGCGGTCGCCCAGGGTCAGGCCCAGGGCGTCGAGCATGATCGACTTGCCGGCGCCGGTTTCGCCTGTGATTACGCTCATCCCGCGATCCAGTTCGAGATCCAGATGTTCAACGATGGCGTAGTTGTGTACAGACAGGTGCACGAGCATGACGGCCGCTCCCAGGCTTTAGGTCTGGTTATTTATACAGTGTTTTGTTCTGGGCTGACAATCCTGGTGCTTAGCTCAATTTGCTCGGTCATTCAGCTTTTTTAGTGCAAAGAAGAATGATCAGGCTGAAGTTGATCTGGGGCAGGCGAAAGACTTTTGGTAGCGCCTGTACCCTTGAACCTGGAAATTGTGGCCCCATATACCGGAACAGAAGCGCGAGTTGAGTTCGCGCATGATTTTGAAAGGAGAAATCTATGGCTGACGAACAGACGCAGGATACGCAAACTCCGGACGCCAATTCGGCTGTCGGTGATGAACTGGCAACTCGTGTGCAAGTGCTCGAAGAGCAGTTGGCCGCTGCGCAGGATCAGTCTTTGCGTGTTGCCGCCGATCTGCAGAACGTCCGCCGCCGTGCCGAGCAGGACGTAGAAAAAGCTCACAAGTTCGGGTTGGAGAAGTTCGCGGGCGACCTGCTGCCAATTATTGACAGCCTGGAGCGTGGCCTTGAGTTGTCCAACCCGGATGACGAAAACATCCGCCCGATGCGCGAAGGGATCGAACTGACCCTGAAAATGTTTCAGGACACCCTGAAGCGTTATCAGCTGGAAGCCATTGATCCGCAAGGCGGCGAACCGTTCAGCGCTGAGCTTCACCAGGCCATGGCTATGCAAGAAAGCCACGACCTCGAACCCAACAGTGTGTTGAAAGTGTTCCAGAAGGGCTATCAGCTCAACGGTCGCCTGTTGCGCCCTGCAATGGTGGTAGTGAGCAAGGCTCCTGCGCCCGTTGCACCTTCTATTGATGAGCAGGCTTGAAATCCGCCGCAAGGCCCCCATCTATAAGTCAAGCGTTTAAGTGCTACCGCAGTTAGCCACCACTGCTGCGGCAACCAAATTCAAGTTTCGGGAGAGTAAATCATGGGCAAAATTATCGGTATTGACCTGGGGACCACCAACTCCTGCGTCTCCGTGTTGGAAAACGGCGTTGCAAAAGTAATCGAAAACGCCGAAGGCGCGCGTACCACGCCGTCGATCATCGCTTACGCCAACGATGGTGAAATCCTGGTTGGCCAGTCGGCCAAGCGCCAGGCTGTGACCAACCCGCATAACACCCTGTACGCGGTGAAGCGCCTGATCGGTCGCAAGTTCGACGAAGAAGTCGTACAGAAAGACATCAAAATGGTCCCTTACAAGATCGCCAAGGCTGACAACGGTGACGCCTGGGTTGAAGTAAATGGCCAGAAAATGTCGCCACCGCAAATCTCGGCTGAAATCTTGAAGAAGATGAAGAAGACTGCCGAAGATTACCTGGGTGAGACAGTGACTGAGGCGGTGATCACCGTTCCAGCCTATTTCAACGACAGCCAGCGCCAGGCGACCAAAGACGCCGGCCGCATCGCGGGCCTGGATGTAAAACGTATCATCAACGAACCGACCGCAGCTGCTCTGGCTTACGGTATGGACAAGGCCAAGGGCGATCACACCGTGATCGTTTATGACCTGGGTGGCGGTACGTTCGACGTTTCCGTGATCGAGATCGCTGAAGTAGACGGCGAGCACCAGTTCGAAGTGTTGGCCACCAACGGCGACACCTTCCTGGGTGGTGAGGACTTTGACATTCGTCTGATCGACTACCTCGTTGACGAATTCAAGAAAGAAAGCGGCATGAACCTCAAGGGTGACCCGCTGGCGATGCAGCGCCTGAAAGAGGCTGCTGAAAAAGCCAAGATCGAGCTGTCCTCTGCTCAGTCGACCGACGTTAACCTGCCGTACATCACCGCAGACGCCACCGGTCCTAAGCACTTGAACGTGAAGATTTCTCGCGCCAAGTTGGAAGCGCTGGTCGAAGACCTGGTTCAACGCACTATCGAGCCATGCCGCATTGCGCTGAAAGACTCCGGTATTGATGTTGGTGCGATCAACGACGTGATCCTGGTAGGCGGTCAGACCCGTATGCCACTGGTTCAGAAGTTGGTTACCGAGTTCTTCGGCAAAGAAGCACGTAAAGATGTGAACCCGGACGAAGCCGTTGCCATGGGTGCTGCCATCCAGGGCGCGGTATTGGCCGGTGACGTGAAAGACGTGTTGCTGCTGGACGTAAGCCCGCTGACCCTGGGTATCGAAACCATGGGTGGCGTGATGACTGCGCTGATCGAGAAAAACACCACGATTCCTACCAAGAAATCCCAGGTGTTCTCGACGGCTGATGACAACCAGGGTGCTGTGACCATTCACGTGCTGCAAGGTGAGCGTAAGCAGGCTGCTCAGAACAAATCCCTGGGCAAGTTCGACCTGGCTGAGATTCCACCAGCACCGCGTGGCGTGCCACAGATTGAAGTGACCTTCGACATCGACGCCAACGGCATTCTGCACGTAGGTGCGAAAGACAAGGCTACCGGCAAAGAGCAGAAGATCACCATCAAGGCCAACTCCGGTCTTTCTGATGAAGAAATTCAACAGATGATCCGTGATGCTGAAACCAATGCTGAAGCTGACAAGAAGTTCGAAGAGTTGGCAGGTGCCCGTAACCAGGGCGACGCACTGGTTCACTCGACACGCAAAATGATCGCTGATGCTGGCGAGAAAGTGACCGCTGAAGAGAAGGCCGCGATCGAAGCTGCTGTCGTTGCCCTGGAAGCCGCTGTTAAAGGCGACGACAAGGCTGCCATTGAAGCCAAGGTTGAAGAGTTGTCGAAAGTTTCCGCGCCAGTGGCTCAGAAAATGTACGCCGAACAGGCTCAGCCGGCTGACGGTGCTGCTCAACAGGCAGAGCCAGAAGCTAAAGACGATGTTGTCGATGCCGAGTTCGAAGAAGTTACCGACAAGAAGTAAGTTGGTCGTCCGGTTGACCGCTATCAAGCGGTGACTGGTAGGATGTCGCCGCGCGGGAGCTTGCTCCCGCGTTGGCGTGTCTGGGGTATGCGAATTTTTACAGCATGCGACTGCGTTCGGATGTTGGCGGTGTGATCGGGGATGCTCCTGCTTTCCGAGCAATGAATACCGCGTTTTTGGCCGGGTCCCTGGCTAAAAAGTAGTAACGACCAGGATCGTTGAATTGACGTGAGTTGGGTCCGGGCCTGTATTGGGGCTCAACGAGTTTAGCCAGGCTCAGGAGGGTCTGGCTGGACGTCCTTAAGAGTGCAAAGACTTATGGCAAAGCGTGACTATTACGAAGTGTTGGGTGTGGAGCGCGGCTCCAGCGAGGCGGACCTGAAAAAGGCTTACCGTCGCCTGGCAATGAAGCACCACCCGGACCGTAATCCGGATAGCAAAGAATCCGAAGACATGTTCAAAGAGGCCAATGAGGCCTACGAATGCCTGTCTGATCCCAACAAGCGTGCGGCCTACGACCAGTATGGACATGCCGGTGTCGATCCGAGCATGGGAGGCGGCGGTGCCGGTTTTGGCGGTCAGAACTTCTCCGATATTTTCGGCGATGTGTTCAGTGACTTCTTCGGCGGTGGCCGTGGTGGTCAGCGTGGCGGCGCCCAGCGTGGCAGCGACTTGCGCTACACCCTGGAGTTGAACCTGGAAGAAGCCGTGCGCGGCACCAGCGTTAATATCCGCGTGCCGACGCTGGTTAACTGCAAGCCGTGTGATGGTTCGGGTGCCAAGAAAGGCTCCGCGCCGATTACTTGCCCGACGTGCGGCGGTATCGGCCAGGTCCGTATGCAGCAGGGTTTCTTCTCGGTGCAGCAGACCTGTCCGCGTTGCCATGGGCAGGGCAAGATCATTTCCGATCCGTGCGATTCCTGCCATGGCGAAGGCCGCGTGGAAGAGTACAAGACCCTGGCGGTAAAAGTGCCGGCGGGAGTCGATACCGGAGACCGTATTCGTCTGTCGGGTGAGGGTGAGGCCGGTACCCAGGGCGGTCCTACGGGCGACCTGTACGTGGTGATCAATGTGCGCGAGCACTCGATCTTCCAGCGCGACGGCAAGCACTTGTTCTGTGAAGTGCCGATCAGCTTTGTCGATGCAGCCCTGGGTGGCGAATTGGAGATTCCGACCTTGGACGGTCGGGTCAAGCTCAAGATCCCTGAAGGTACGCAGACCGGCAAGCAGTTCCGTATTCGTGGCAAGGGCGTAGCGCCGGTGCGCGGTGGCGGTGCTGGCGACTTGATGTGTCGTGTGGCCGTGGAGACTCCGGTCAATCTGGGGCGCCGTCAGCGTGAATTGCTTGAGGAATTCCGCAGTTCGCTGGAGGGCGATGACACGCATTCGCCGAAAACCACTGGCTTTTTCGAAGGCGTGAAGCGCTTCTTCGGCGACCTGTAAGGAAGTGAGTATGCGACGTATAGCCGTAATGGGCGCTGCCGGGCGCATGGGCAAGACGCTGGTCGAGGCAGTGCAGCAGCGCTCCCCGGCCTCTGGGCTGACCGCAGCGATTGTTCGTCCCGGTAGCACGTTGATCGGTGCGGATGCGGGTGAGTTGGCTTCGCTGGGGCGTATCGGTGTCTCATTGTCAGGCAGCCTGGAGCAGGTGGCTGACGAATTCGATGTGCTGATCGACTTCACCCTGCCGGAGGTAATGCTGAAAAACCTCGCGTTCTGCCGCAAGGCGGGCAAGGCGATGGTGATCGGCACTACGGGGTTGACTGCGCAGCAGAAGCAGTTGCTTGAGGAGGCGGGTAAGGATATTCCCGTCGTCTTCGCAGCCAACTTCAGTGTCGGCGTGAATCTGTCGCTCAAGTTGCTGGACATGGCGGCGCGGGTGCTGGGGGAAGAGGCGGATATCGAGATTATCGAGACGCATCACCGCCACAAGATCGATGCGCCGTCGGGTACCGCACTGCGCATGGGTGAGGCTATTGCCGACGCGCTGGGGCGTGACCTGTCCAAGGTGGCGGTTTACGGTCGCGAAGGGCATACCGGTGCACGTGCACGTGACACCATTGGTTTTGCGACTGTCCGCGGCGGTGATGTGGTGGGCGATCACACGGTATTGTTTGCTACCGAGGGTGAGCGCCTGGAAATCACGCACAAGGCTTCCAGCCGTATGACATTCGCCAAAGGCGCGGTGCGTGCCGCGTTGTGGTTGGAAGGTCGCGAGCCTGGTCTGTACGACATGCGCGATGTGTTGGATCTGCACTAATCAGTAGCTAAAACGGGGCCTCAGGATTATCCTAAGGCCCCGTTTTTACCCGCTAAGCGACGTCCTGTCGCATTCTCCTGCCTTTAAGGCTCATTAGCGGTGGACCAAAAAAGCCTTTTTCTGTAAGCTACAGCTTTAGTGTGTCCACTAAAAGCGCGCAGAATAATTCAGTGAAGAAGCGGGGTGACGTGTCCATACGTCACTCCGCTTTTTTACAACCTGCGATCGCCCTTTCAGGCTTTATTTACGGGAGGTCTTCTTGACTAAGCCAGCCATACTCGCCCTTGCTGATGGCAGCATTTTTCGCGGCGAAGCCATTGGAGCCGACGGTCAAACCGTTGGAGAGGTGGTGTTTAACACCGCCATGACCGGCTATCAGGAAATCCTTACCGATCCTTCCTACGCCCAACAGATCGTTACCCTCACCTATCCGCACATCGGCAATACCGGTACTACGCCGGAAGACGTTGAGTCTGATCGTGTCTGGTCGGCAGGTCTGGTCATTCGTGATCTGCCACTGGTTGCGAGCAACTGGCGTAACACGATGTCGCTGTCCGATTACCTGAAAGCCAACAACGTTGTGGCGATCGCCGGTATCGATACGCGCCGCCTGACGCGCATCCTGCGTGAAAAGGGCTCGCAGAACGGCTGCATCATGGTCGGTGAGAATATTTCCGAAGCAGCGGCGATCGCTGCAGCGCAAGGCTTCCCAGGCCTGAAAGGCATGGACCTGGCGAAAGTCGTCAGCACCAAGGAGCAGTACGAGTGGCGCTCCACCGTCTGGGACTTGAAGACCGACAGCCACGAGACTATCGAAGCGGCTGACCTGCCGTATCACGTGGTCGCATACGACTACGGCGTCAAGTACAACATCCTGCGTATGCTGGTCGAGCGTGGGTGCCGCGTGACCGTGGTGCCGGCGCAAACGCCTGCCAGCGACGTGCTGGCCCTGCAACCTGACGGCGTGTTCCTGTCCAACGGCCCGGGTGATCCGGAGCCTTGTGACTACGCCATCCAGGCCATCAAGGAAGTGCTGGAAACCGAGATTCCGGTATTTGGTATCTGCCTCGGTCACCAACTGCTGGCGCTGGCCTCCGGCGCCAAGACCCTGAAAATGGGTCATGGTCATCACGGCGCCAACCACCCTGTGCAAGACCTGGACACCGGCGTTGTGATGATCACCAGCCAGAACCACGGTTTTGCGGTGGATGAAGCGACCTTGCCGAGCAATGTCCGCGCGATTCACAAGTCGTTGTTCGACGGTTCCCTGCAGGGTATCGAACGTACTGACAAGAGCGCGTTCAGCTTCCAGGGCCACCCTGAAGCAAGCCCGGGCCCGAACGACGTAGCGCCGCTGTTCGACCGTTTCATCAATGAGATGGCCAAGCGACGCTGACTGAGCGGCCTGCGGGCGGCCCCTGCCTTGGTGGCCCCCGCAGGCTCTTCGAAGATTGTTCAAGACGGCTTGCCGACTGACCTGCGGATTTGAGTGACAAACCCATGCCAAAACGTACAGACATAAAAAGCATCCTGATTCTCGGCGCTGGCCCGATCGTTATCGGCCAGGCCTGCGAGTTCGACTACTCCGGCGCCCAGGCCTGTAAAGCCCTGCGCGAAGAGGGTTACCGCGTCATCCTGGTGAACTCCAACCCGGCCACCATCATGACCGATCCGGACATGGCCGACGCCACCTACATCGAGCCGATCAAGTGGCAGACGGTTGCCAAGATCATCGAGAAAGAGCGTCCGGACGCACTGCTGCCGACCATGGGCGGCCAGACTGCACTGAACTGCGCCCTGGACCTGGAGCGCGAAGGCGTCCTGGAAAAATTCGGCGTAGAGATGATCGGCGCCAACGCCGACACCA
The DNA here is from genome assembly GCF_059418085.1 of Pseudomonas sp. GW821-FHT09C10. Lineage (NCBI taxonomy): Bacteria > Pseudomonadati > Pseudomonadota > Gammaproteobacteria > Pseudomonadales > Pseudomonadaceae > Pseudomonas > Pseudomonas sp. GW821-FHT09C10. The sequence continues at coordinate 58,175 of NZ_JBWKPE010000006.1, read as the reverse complement.
TCGACAAGGCTGAAGATCGTTCGCGCTTTGACAAGGCCATGAAGTCCATCGGTCTTGACTGCCCGCGTTCTGGTATCGCCCACAGTATGGAGGAGGCCAACGCAGTTCTCGAAAAGCTGGGCTTCCCGTGCATCATCCGTCCGTCCTTCACCATGGGCGGCACCGGTGGTGGCATTGCCTATAACCGTGAAGAGTTCGAAGAAATCTGCGCCCGTGGCCTGGACCTGTCTCCGACCAAAGAGCTGCTGATCGACGAATCCCTGATTGGCTGGAAAGAGTATGAGATGGAGGTTGTCCGTGACAAAAAGGACAATTGCATCATCGTCTGCTCCATCGAAAACTTCGACCCGATGGGTGTGCACACTGGTGACTCGATCACCGTTGCTCCGGCGCAGACCCTGACGGACAAGGAATACCAGATCATGCGTAACGCCTCGTTGGCGGTATTGCGTGAGATCGGCGTTGAAACCGGTGGTTCCAACGTTCAGTTCGGCATCTGCCCGGACACCGGCCGCATGGTCGTGATCGAGATGAACCCGCGTGTATCGCGTTCTTCGGCGCTGGCATCGAAAGCGACCGGTTTCCCGATTGCGCGTATCGCCGCCAAGCTGGCTATCGGTTACACCCTGGACGAACTGCAAAACGAAATCACGGGCGGCGCTACGCCGGCGTCCTTCGAGCCGTCCATCGACTATGTCGTGACCAAGTTGCCACGCTTTGCCTTCGAGAAGTTCGCCAAGGCTGACGCGCGCCTGACCACCCAGATGAAGTCGGTGGGTGAAGTCATGGCCATCGGCCGGACCTTCCAGGAGTCCCTGCAGAAAGCCCTGCGTGGCCTGGAAGTGGGCGTTTGCGGCCTGGACGAGAAGCTCGACCTGAGCAACCCGGAAAGCATGAGCATCCTCAAGCGCGAGCTGACCGTGCCGGGCGCCGAGCGTATCTGGTATGTGGCTGATGCCTTCCGCGCCGGCATGACTGTCGAAGATATCTTCGGCATGAACATGATCGATCCGTGGTTCCTGGTGCAGATCGAAGACCTGATCAAGGAAGAAGAGAAGGTCAAGACCCTGGGGCTGGCCAGCATCGACCGCGACATGATGTTCCGCCTCAAGCGCAAAGGCTTCTCCGACCAGCGCCTGGCCAAGCTGCTGGGTGTGACCGAGAAGAACCTGCGCACGCATCGCCACAAGCTGGAGATCTTCCCGGTCTACAAGCGCGTTGACACCTGTGCCGCCGAGTTCGCCACCGACACTGCGTACCTGTACTCCACCTACGAGGAAGAGTGCGAGGCCGCGCCGTCGGGCCGCGACAAGATTATCATCCTGGGCGGTGGTCCGAACCGTATCGGCCAGGGTATCGAATTCGACTATTGCTGCGTACACGCCGCCCTCGCGCTGCGCGAAGACGGGTACGAGACCATCATGGTCAACTGCAACCCGGAAACTGTTTCCACTGACTACGACACTTCCGACCGCCTGTACTTCGAGCCGGTAACGTTGGAAGACGTGTTGGAAATCTGTCGCGTCGAGAAGCCCAAAGGCGTGATCGTCCAGTACGGCGGCCAAACCCCGCTGAAACTGGCGCGTGCCCTTGAGGCTGCCGGCGTGCCAATCATCGGCACGAGCCCTGACGCCATCGACCGTGCCGAAGACCGTGAGCGCTTCCAGCAAATGGTTGAGCGCCTGAACCTGCGTCAGCCGCCAAACGCTACCGTGCGCAGCGAAGACGAGGCTATCCGTGCGGCCAGCAAGATCGGCTACCCGCTGGTGGTGCGTCCATCCTACGTGCTGGGCGGCCGGGCGATGGAAATCGTCTACGAAGAAGAAGAGCTCAAGCGTTACCTGCGTGATGCGGTAAAAGTGTCCAACGACAGTCCGGTGCTGCTGGACCACTTCCTCAACTGCGCCATCGAAATGGACGTGGATGCAGTTTGCGACGGTACCGACGTGGTCATCGGCGCGATCATGCAGCACATCGAGCAGGCGGGCGTTCACTCCGGTGACTCCGCGTGCTCGCTGCCGCCGTATTCGTTGCCTGCACATATCCAGGACGAGATGCGCGAGCAGGTCAAGAAAATGGCCTTGGAGTTGGGTGTTGTCGGTCTGATGAACGTACAGTTGGCACTGCAGGGCGAAGACATCTACGTCATTGAAGTCAACCCGCGTGCTTCACGTACCGTGCCGTTCGTTTCCAAGTGCATCGGCGTGTCCCTGGCCATGATCGCTGCGCGTGTGATGGCGGGTAAGACCCTGAAGGAAATTGGCTTCACCAAGGAAATCATTCCGAACTTCTACAGTGTGAAAGAGGCAGTGTTCCCATTTGCCAAATTCCCTGGTGTGGACCCGATCCTCGGTCCAGAGATGAAGTCCACCGGTGAAGTGATGGGTGTGGGCGATACCTTCGGTGAAGCATTCGCCAAGGCCCAGATGGGCGCCAGCGAAGTGCTGCCGACCGGCGGTACTGCGTTTATCAGCGTGCGTGATGATGACAAGCCGCTGGTTGCAGGCGTGGCCCGTGATCTGATCAACTTGGGCTTTGAAGTCGTGGCAACTGCCGGGACCGCCAAGCTGATCGAAGCGGCCGGCTTGAAAGTGCGCCGCGTGAACAAGGTGACGGAAGGCCGTCCGCATGTGGTCGACATGATCAAGAATGACGAAGTCACGCTGATCATCAACACCACCGAAGGTCGCCAGTCGATCGCGGATTCCTACTCCATTCGCCGTAATGCCTTGCAGCACAAGATCTACTGCACCACCACTATTGCTGCTGGCGAAGCTATCTGCGAAGCGCTCAAGTTCGGTCCGGAAAAGACTGTGCGTCGCTTGCAGGATCTACACGCAGGATTGAAGGCATGATCAAATACCCAATGACCGTCCAGGGCGCCAAGGCCCTGGAAGAGGAGCACGCCCATCTGACCAAGGTCGTACGTCCAAAGCTGAGCCAGGACATCGGTACGGCCCGCGAGCTGGGTGACTTGAAGGAAAACGCCGAATACCACGCTGCTCGTGAGCAGCAGGGTATGGTCGAGGCGCGGATCCGTGACATCGAAGGCCGTTTGCAGAATGCGGTGATCATCGACGTCACGACTATTCCCCACACTGGCAAGGTGATTTTCGGCACCACCGTTGAGATCGCCAACGTTGAGACTGACGAGAGCGTGGTCTACCACATCGTGGGAGAGGACGAGGCTGACTTCAAGCTCGGCAAGATCTCCGTCGGCTCACCACTGGCCCGTGCCTTGATCGCCAAGGAAGAGGGTGATGTGGTGTCTGTCAAAACGCCAGGCGGTGTGATCGAGTACGAGATTGTTGAAGTTCGTCACGTCTGAAAGGCGGCGCCCGCTTCGTGCGGGTGCCATGCTCTGGCAGCTTGCCCAGATGCTTTGGGTGGGCGGCCTGTGGTTGTTACATCTTGGTGTATTGCCGGTGCTGGGCCTGATTGGCCTGGCTCCGTTGCTGATTGATGAAATCGATGGATTATTGAGTGCGCTGCTGGTGGGTTTCGCGGCGGCGTGCGTAGCACTTCAGGCATTGGTGCTGGTCAAGGCTGAAGGCTTGGAGAGTCTGTGGCGGGATATTCGCGGCCAACTGCTGTTGATGGCGCTGTATGCGTGTGCAATGTATTGCATTGTGCATGTCTGGCTGCCGGAAGCGTTGCGCTGGCAGCTATTCAGCTATCTTGTGCTAGGGTTCTCCGGCCTGGTGCTGGTTATACAGCCTGCTCCGGGATGGAGTGGCGGGGCGCGCGAAGCACGCCCGTGACCCTTTGTATTACTTGAAGCGGTGTACGTTCGACAGTTGCTTGTTGACGCTGAAGTTCTTGCGATACAGCAGCGCCATCTTGCCGATGACCTGAACCAGGTCCGCCTTGCCAACCTTGCACAGTTCTGCAATGGCGGCCAGGCGTGCTTCGCGGTCAAGGATGTTGACCTTGATCTTGATCAGTTCGTGATCGCCCAGTGCGCGTTCAAGTTCGGCTAACACACCTTCAGTCAAACCGTTGTCTGCCACAATCAGAACTGGTTTCAGATGGTGGCCAATGGATTTGTACTGTTTCTTCTGCTCTTGAGTGAGCGGCATAATCTGACCCCTGCGTCTGATCTTGTAAAAAGCGGCGGCCAGTTTACCCGAGCGAGTCCGGGACCGCCCAGTTAATCACGACCCGTTTTATTTTCGAGGTGGCCCGTGGCCCGTTCCAAAACTAGCCTTAAGTGGCTGCAAGAGCATTTCAACGATCCTTACGTCAAAAAGGCGCAAAAGGATGGCTATCGTTCCCGGGCCAGCTACAAGCTGTTGGAGATCCAGGACAAGGACAAGTTGATTCGTCCAGGCATGAGCGTTATCGACCTTGGCGCGGCCCCCGGTGGCTGGTCCCAGGTGACCAGCCGTCTGATTGGTGGTCAAGGTCGTCTGATTGCTTCCGACATCCTGGAAATGGACAGCATCCCGGACGTGACCTTTGTTCATGGAGACTTTACCCAGGACACAGTGCTCGCCCAGATCCTCGAGGCTGTGGGAAATTCGCAAGTAGACCTTGTGATTTCCGACATGGCCCCCAATATGAGTGGATTACCGGCCGTTGATATGCCGCGGGCCATGTTCCTTTGTGAATTGGCGCTGGATTTGGCGGGTCGGGTGTTGCGTCCCGGTGGCGATTTCCTGGTGAAGGTGTTCCAGGGCGAGGGTTTCGACGAGTACCACAAGAACATCCGCAAGTTGTTCGACAAGGTGCAGACGCGTAAACCGGACTCTTCCCGGGACAGGTCCAGAGAGCAATACCTGCTGTGCCGCGGCTTCCGTGGTGTCGAAGGCGCGGCGAGTGAAGAGCGTTTTTGAGGAATTCGAGGAGGGCGATAGGTTTTTTTATATCGCTTTCGTCACGAAGCTTTACGAATATTGTGTAGTCAAAGTTTCACAAAGGGTTACAGACGGCGCCTGCCAGAGTTGTAGGTTATGTAGTAAGTTAGGCCGGTGAATATCATGCGAAGCGCGCGCCAGTAGCGGAGCTTGCTTCAGAGGGTAGTTAATTGAACGATATGGCAAAGAATCTGATCCTGTGGTTGATCATCGCGGCTGTCCTCGTGACGGTGATGAACAACTTCTCCAGCCCTAACGAGCCGCAGACCCTCAACTATTCCGACTTCATCCAGCAAGTTAAGGATGGCAAGGTCGAGCGCGTAGCGGTTGATGGCTACGTGATCACCGGCAAACGCAACGATGGCGACAGCTTCAAGACCATTCGTCCGGCAATTCAGGACAACGGTCTGATCGGCGACCTGGTGGATAACCACGTGGTTGTCGAAGGCAAGCAGCCTGAGCAGCAGAGCATCTGGACTCAACTTCTGGTGGCAAGCTTCCCGATCCTGGTGATCATTGCCGTGTTCATGTTCTTCATGCGCCAGATGCAAGGCGGTGCGGGAGGCAAGGGCGGGCCGATGAGCTTCGGCAAGAGCAAGGCGCGCCTGCTCTCTGAAGATCAGGTGAAGACCACCCTGGCTGACGTAGCGGGTTGCGATGAAGCCAAGGAAGAAGTTGGCGAGTTGGTTGAGTTCTTGCGCGATCCAGGCAAATTCCAGCGCCTGGGTGGCCGTATTCCTCGCGGCGTGCTGATGGTCGGCCCTCCAGGTACCGGTAAAACCTTGCTGGCCAAGGCGATTGCCGGCGAAGCCAAGGTACCGTTCTTCACCATTTCCGGTTCTGACTTCGTTGAAATGTTCGTCGGTGTCGGTGCGAGCCGCGTTCGCGACATGTTCGAGCAGGCCAAGAAGCATGCGCCATGCATCATCTTCATCGATGAAATCGACGCCGTTGGTCGCCATCGTGGTGCTGGCATGGGCGGTGGTCATGATGAGCGTGAGCAGACCCTCAACCAGTTGCTGGTCGAGATGGATGGTTTCGAGATGAATGACGGCATCATCGTCATCGCGGCAACCAACCGTCCGGACGTGCTGGATCCTGCGCTGCTACGTCCAGGCCGCTTTGACCGCCAGGTAGTGGTTGGCCTGCCGGACATCCGCGGGCGCGAACAAATCCTGAAAGTGCACATGCGCAAAGTGCCGATGGGCGACGACGTTGCACCGGCTGTGATTGCCCGTGGTACCCCAGGGTTCTCGGGTGCTGACCTGGCCAACCTGGTGAACGAGGCTTCGCTGTTTGCAGCCCGTACCGGCAAGCGCATCGTTGAAATGAAAGAGTTTGAGCTGGCGAAAGACAAGATCATGATGGGCGCTGAGCGCAAATCCATGGTTATGTCCGAAAAAGAGAAGCAGAACACTGCTTACCACGAAGCGGGTCACGCCATTGTGGGGCGCGTCGTGCCTGAGCATGACCCGGTCTACAAAGTGTCGATCATTCCTCGTGGTCGCGCCTTGGGTGTCACTATGTTCCTGCCGGAAGAGGATCGTTATAGCCTCTCCAAGCGTGCGCTGATCAGTCAGATCTGCTCGCTGTACGGCGGTCGAATCGCTGAAGAGATGACCTTGGGCTTCGACGGTGTGACCACGGGGGCTTCGAACGACATCATGCGCGCCAGCCAGATTGCGCGGAACATGGTCACCAAGTGGGGGTTGTCGGAAAAGCTCGGTCCTTTGATGTACGCCGAGGAAGAAGGTGAAGTATTCCTGGGTCGTGGCGGTGGTGGTCAAAACGCCAGTTTCTCCGGTGAGACAGCCAAGCTGATCGATTCTGAGGTGCGCAGTATCATTGACCAGTGCTATGGCACGGCCAAACAGATACTGACCGATAATCGGGACAAGCTTGATGCAATGGCTGATGCATTGATGAAGTACGAGACCATCGACGCAGACCAGATCGACGACATTATGGCCGGTCGGGCGCCTCGTGAGCCTCGTGATTGGGAAGGTGGCTCGGGTACTTCGGGCACCCCGCCTGTGGTTCAGAACGAACGCCCTGAAACCCCAATCGGCGGCCCGGCAGCTGACCATTAAGGTTTGAAATGACTTTTGCTCCGTCCTCCTCCCGGTTGCCTTGCGGCAACCGGGTTCTTGATTTGGCCCATACGCATGTCATGGGCATTCTTAATGTAACCCCTGACTCCTTTTCCGATGGTGGCCGCTTCAGCCAGCTTGATGCTGCATTGCGCCACGCAGAAGCCATGGTGGCGGCTGGCGCGACCTTGATTGATGTGGGCGGTGAATCGACTCGGCCTGGTGCTCGCGCAGTTTCTCCTCTGGAGGAGTTGGAGCGCGTGGCGCCGATTGTCGAGCGCATCGCTCGAGAGTTGGATGTGATCATTTCGGTTGATACCTCCACCCCGGCCGTGATGCGTGAGACTGCGCGCTTGGGTGCCGGCTTGATCAACGATGTGCGGTCCCTGCGGCGCGACGGAGCCCTGGATGCGGCTGCAGCTACCGGTTTGCCTGTGTGTTTGATGCATATGCTGGGTGAGCCCGGCAATATGCAGGACAGCCCGCACTATGATGATCTGGTGGGTGAGGTGAGTGGTTTTCTCTCTGAGCGCGTTGCCCAATGCGCTGCGGTAGGTATTGCGCCGGAAAGGATCATCCTTGATCCGGGGTTTGGTTTCGCCAAGACCCTGCAACACAATTTGAGTTTGTTCAAACACATGGAGTTCTTGCATGCCCTTGGTCGGCCCCTGTTGGTCGGTGTTTCGCGCAAGAGCATGATAGGGCTGGCATTGAGCCGTCCGGTGGGTGAGCGGTTGTACGGCGGTCTTGCACTGGCGGCGCTCGCGGTGACCAAGGGTGCGCGCATCTTGCGTGTGCATGACGTTGCTGAGACCGTGGATGTGGTACGCATGATTGCAGCTGTGGAATCAGCCGAATAAGAATGATGGAGCACTTATGACTAAAAAATACTTTGGCACCGACGGTATCCGTGGTCGGGTCGGCGAGTTTCCGATTACTCCTGATTTCATGCTCAAGCTTGGATGGGCGGCGGGCATGGCGTTCCGCAGCATGGGGGCGTGCCGCATCCTGGTGGGCAAGGACACCCGAATTTCGGGATACATGTTTGAATCAGCGCTTGAGGCCGGCTTATCCGCCGCAGGCGCCGACGTGATGTTGCTGGGGCCGATGCCGACGCCCGCAATTGCATACCTGACGCGTACCTTTCACGCTGAGGCCGGTATTGTGATCAGTGCTTCGCACAATCCACATGACGACAACGGCATCAAGTTCTTCTCCGGTCAGGGCACCAAGTTGCCGGATGAGATTGAGTTGATGATCGAAGAATTGTTGGATGCGCCGATGACCGTGGTCGAGTCCAGTAAGCTGGGCAAGGTGTCGCGTATCAATGACGCGTCCGGTCGTTATATCGAGTTCTGCAAGAGCAGTGTGCCAACCAGCACCAATTTTGCCGGCCTGAAGATTGTTGTCGACTGCGCCCATGGTGCGACCTACAAGGTCGCGCCAAGCGTATTCAGGGAGCTGGGCGCAGACGTGACGGTTCTGTCGGCTCAGCCCAACGGATTGAATATCAACGAAAACTGCGGCTCCACCCATATGGAGCAGTTGCAAGCCGCTGTCCTGGCCGAGCATGCCGACCTCGGGATTGCCTTCGACGGTGACGGCGACCGCGTGCTGATGGTTGACCACACCGGTGCCGTGGTGGACGGCGATGATCTGTTGTTCATCATTGCCCGCGACCTGCATGAGCGTAACAAGCTGCAAGGCGGTGTCGTCGGTACGCTGATGAGCAACCTGGGGCTTGAGCTGGCGTTGGCAGACCTGGGTATTCCTTTTGTTCGCGCCAACGTCGGTGACCGGTATGTGATCGCCGAGCTGCTGGAGCGTAACTGGCAGGTGGGTGGTGAGAACTCCGGGCACGTGGTGTGCTTCCAGCACACCACCACCGGTGACGCGATTATTGCGGCGTTGCAGGTGCTATTGGCTTTGCGTCGCCGCGAAGAGAGCCTGGCCCAGGCGCGTCAGGCTTTGCGCAAATGCCCGCAAGTATTGCTGAACGTGCGTTTCGCAGGTGGGGAAAATCCGATCGAGCACCCTGCTGTCAAAGAGGCTTGCGAGCGCGCGACCCTGGCAATGGCTGGTCGTGGACGGGTATTGCTACGCAAGTCCGGCACAGAGCCTTTGGTGCGCGTCATGGTCGAAGGTGACGACGAAATACAGGTTCGCGGCCATGCCGAAGACCTGGCAAAACTGGTAACTGAAGTTTGCGCCTGAATTCGGCTTGCCAGTGATGATGTGGTTGGGTAACATCTGCGCCCACTTTGACCGACGAGGTACAGCATGCGTCGCACTATGGTAGCTGGTAACTGGAAGATGCACGGTACCCGCGCCAGTGTCGCTGAGCTGATCAATGGCCTTCGTCACTTGGCCTTGCCTAGCGGTGTTGATATCGCGGTGTTCCCGCCTTGCTTGCATATCACCCAAGTGGTGGATGGCTTGAAAGGTAAGTCGATTCAGGTCGGCGCGCAGAACTCTGCGGTGGAAGCCATGCAAGGTGCGTTGACCGGTGAGATTGCACCGAGTCAGCTGGTTGATGCGGGTTGTTCCTATGTGCTTGTCGGGCACTCCGAGCGCCGTCAGATGATGGGCGAGCGTGATGGGACACTCAATCGCAAGTTCGCAGCAGCGCAGGCTTGTGGCTTGATTCCAGTGTTGTGTATTGGGGAGACCCTTGAGCAGCGTGAATCGGGCAAGACGCTTGAAGTTGTCTCGCGTCAGCTTGGCAGCATCATCGAGGAGCTGGGTGTTGGTGCGTTCGCAAAGGCGGTAATTGCTTACGAGCCGGTCTGGGCCATTGGCACCGGGCTGACTGCTACACCGCAACAGGCGCAGGATGTGCACGCAGCCATCCGTGCTCAGTTAGCGGCAGAGAATTCTGAAGTCGCACAAGGTGTGCGGCTTCTATACGGCGGCAGCGTGAAGGCGGCCAATGCGGTCGAACTGTTCGGCATGCCGGATATCGATGGGGGGCTCATTGGTGGAGCTTCCCTGAATGCAGATGAGTTCGGTGCGATTTGTCGCGCCGCGGGAAACTGAAAAAATGCTGGAAACAGTCGTAGTCGTTTTTCATCTGTTGGCTGCCCTGGGCGTAGTTGCCCTGGTTTTGTTGCAACAGGGTAAAGGTGCGGATGCTGGTGCGTCTTTCGGTGCAGGTGCTTCAAATACTGTGTTCGGAAGCCAAGGTTCCTCTACCTTTCTTAGTAAGTTTACTGCTATACTTGCCGCCGGTTTCTTCATAACCAGCTTAGGGTTAGGTTACTTTGCTAAAGAGAAAGCTCATGTGCTGACTCAAGTAGGTTTGCCAAACCCAGCAGTGTTGGAAGTTCCAAAAGCAAAACCGGCTTCTGATGATGTCCCGGTGCTTCAAGAGCAAAAGTCGGCTACTCCAGCGACTGACGTGCCTCCAGCTCAAGAGCAGAAGTAAGAAGGGTTGTAAACGCTGTATTGCCGAGGTGGTGGAATTGGTAGACACGCAACCTTGAGGTGGTTGTGCCCATAGGGTGTAGGGGTTCGAGTCCCCTTCTCGGTACCAATTATCAGGAGAGCCCGCTGTTGCGGGCTTTCTTGTAGGTGGAAGGTTACATTGACCCTGTAAAGGATCGGTCGTATACTTCCGCCCCAGCTTTGTCGCGGGGTGGAGCAGTCTGGTAGCTCGTCGGGCTCATAACCCGAAGGTCGTCGGTTCAAATCCGGCCCCCGCAACCAGTTTTAGCGGAGCCCCTTTTAAGGGGCTTTTTGTTAGCTGGACACTTTCAACGCCGCTGTTCGACGGCGTTTCAAGGATGGGCGTTTCGCCCATTTTTTTATTTTGCACAGCATGCACATACATGCACGAGGGGGTTCAGGTGTCGAGCAAGCTAGAAGAGTTGCAGGCCTTGTTGGCCCCGGTGGTCGTGGCCCTAGGCTATGAATGCTGGGGTATTGAGTTTTCGGCTCAAGGTCGCCACTCAATGTTGCGCGTTTATATCGATAAAGAGGGCGGCGTGCTGGTGGACGATTGTGCCATTGTCAGCCGTCAGATCAGCGGTGTTCTGGATGTTGAAGATCCTATCTCCGTTGAGTACACCCTCGAAGTTTCCTCGCCAGGCATGGAACGCCCACTGTTCACTATTGATCAGTTTGCAAAATTTGCCGGTGAACAAGTGAAGATCAAGCTGCGATCCCCGTTCGAAGGGCGTCGCAACTTTCAGGGCCTTCTGCGCGGTGTAGAAGAACAGGATGTCGTGGTGCAGGTAGAAGACCATGAGTTCCTGTTGCCGATCGATATGATCGACAAGGCCAACATTATTCCCAGTTTTGACTGAGACGCGGATCCCGCGGATCCAATGGCTTGCGAAAGGCGAGGCGTACGATGAGCAAAGAAGTACTGCTGGTTGTTGAGTCGGTATCCAATGAAAAGGGCGTACCGGCAAACGTGATTTTTGAAGCGCTGGAGCTGGCCCTGGCCACTGCTACCAAAAAGCGTTTTGAAGACGAAGTTGATCTGCGTGTGGAAATCAACCGCCACACCGGTGCCTATGAGACTTTCCGTCGCTGGACGGTCGTCGAAGAGGCCGATCTTGATGATCCGGCCATCGAAACCTGGCCAAGCAAGGTTGCTGAAACGCACCCTGGCGCCCAGGTCGGTGATGTCGTTGAAGAAAAGATCGAGTCCATCGAGTTCGGCCGCATTGCTGCACAGACCGCCAAGCAGGTCATCGTGCAGAAGGTTCGCGAAGCTGAGCGCGCTCAAGTCGTTGATGCCTATCGCGAGCGCCTGGGGGAAATCATCTCCGGCACCGTGAAAAAAGTGACCCGCGACAATGTGATCGTCGACCTGGGCAACAACGCTGAAGCGTTGCTGGCCCGCGAAGACATCATCTCCCGCGAAACCTTCCGTGTTGGCGTGCGTTTGCGTGCGCTGCTTAAGGAAATCCGCACCGAGAACCGTGGCCCTCAGTTGATCCTGTCGCGTACTGCGCCGGAAATGCTGATTGAGCTGTTCCGTATCGAGGTGCCGGAAATTGCCGAAGGCCTGATCGAAGTCATGGCTGCGTCCCGCGACCCGGGTTCGCGTGCCAAGATCGCGGTCCGCTCCAAGGACAAACGCATCGACCCGCAAGGCGCTTGCATCGGTATGCGCGGTTCGCGCGTCCAGGCAGTGTCGGGCGAATTGGGTGGTGAGCGTGTGGACATCGTCCTCTGGGACGATAACCCGGCGCAGTTCGTGATCAATGCCATGTCGCCGGCTGAAGTGGCGGCAATTATCGTTGACGAAGATGCCCATGCAATGGACATCGCCGTTGGCGCAGACAATCTGGCCCAGGCCATTGGTCGTGGTGGTCAGAACGTGCGTCTGGCCAGCCAGTTGACCGGCTGGACCCTGAACGTAATGACCGAATCGGACATCCAGGCTAAGCAGCAAGCTGAAACCGGTGACATCCTGCGCAACTTCATCGACGAGTTGGAAGTCGACGAAGACCTGGCGCAGGTGCTGGTAGATGAAGGCTTCACCAGCCTGGAAGAGATTGCCTACGTACCGTTGGAAGAAATGCTCAACATCGACGGCTTTGACGAAGACACCGTCAACGAGCTTCGCGCTCGGGCCAAGGATCGTTTGTTGACTAAAGCCATCGCTACTGAGGAAAAGCTGGCAGACGCCCATCCGGCCGAAGACCTGCTCTCGCTTGAGGGTATGGACAAGGATTTGGCGATGGAACTGGCGGTGCGCGGCGTAATTACCCGCGAAGACCTGGCCGAGCAGTCTATTGACGATCTGCTCGACATCGACGGCATTGACGATGATCGTGCCGGCAAGTTGATCATGGCCGCCCGAGCCCATTGGTTCGAGTAATTAGGCGCGGCCTGAGGAGAGAAGTGCATGACGCAAGTCACGGTGAAACAACTGGCCGATGAGGTCAAAACACCGGTAGAGCGCCTGTTGCAGCAGATGCGTGAGGCAGGTCTGCCGCACACCGCCGCCGATGAAGGTGTGAGCGATAGTGAGAAGCAGTCTTTGCTGACTCACTTGAAGAGCAGCCACAAGGCGAAAGTGGAAGAACCGCGCAAGATTACATTGCAGCGCAAAACCACCAGCACCCTGCGGGTTGCGGGTAGCAAGAGCATCAGCGTTGAAGTACGCAAGAAGAAAGTCTTCGTACAGCGCAGCCCGGAAGAAATCGAAGCCGAGCGCAAACGCGAACTGGAAGAACGTCGCGCAGTAGAAAATGCTGCACGTCAGAAGGCTGAAGAAGAAGCCAAGCGTCGCGCCGAAGAAGAAGCGCGTCGTCAGCCTGCTGCTGCGCAAACGGCTTCCACTGAAGCGGTAGCCGCGCCTGGCGCTCCTGCAGACGCTGTGCGTGAGGCCGCTCCGGTTGCCGCTGCACCAGCACCTGCTGCCGATGCCCGCAAGCGCGAAGAACCTCGTCGTCCGGATAAACCACGTGCCGACGATAACAATCGCCGCGGTGGTGGTGGCGATGGCGAGCGCAAAAACGCTCCGCATCGTGCTTCGGTCAAAGAGAAAGCGCCTGCTCCACGCGTTGCTCCACGGACTACCGACGAAGAAAGCGATGGCTTCCGTCGTGGTGGTCGCGGCAAGGCCAAGCTGAAGAAACGCAACGCCCACGGTTTCCAGAGCCCAACCGGCCCTGTCGTGCGTGATGTGCAGATCGGCGAGACCATCACGGTTGGCGATCTTGCCAACCAGATGTCGGTCAAGGCTGCTGAAATCATCAAGTTCATGTTCAAACTGGGTACTCCAGCGACCATCAACCAGGTGCTTGATCAGGAAACTGCTCAACTGGTAGCCGAAGAACTGGGCCACAAAGTGACCCTGGTCAGCGACACCGCCCTGGAAGATTCCCTGGCTGAGTCCCTGAAGTTTGAAGGCGAGACATTCTCCCGTGCGCCAGTCGTGACCGTAATGGGCCACGTTGACCATGGTAAGACTTCGCTGCTCGACTACATCCGTCGTGCCAAGGTAGCTGCTGGCGAAGCCGGTGGTATCACCCAGCACATCGGTGCGTACCACGTTGAAACCGAGCGCGGCATGGTCACCTTCCTCGACACCCCAGGTCACGCCGCGTTTACCGCAATGCGTGCCCGTGGTGCCAAGGCGACTGACATCGTGATTCTGGTCGTTGCAGCGGACGACGGCGTGATGCCGCAGACCATTGAAGCTGTCCAGCACGCTAAAGCCGCTGGTGTTCCTCTGGTTGTTGCCGTGAACAAGATCGACAAGCCGGGCGCCGATCTCGATCGCATCCGTAGCGAACTGTCGGTTCATGGCGTGACGTCTGAAGAGTGGGGCGGTGATACGCCGTTCGTTTCGGTTTCGGCGAAAGTCGGTACTGGCGTTGACGAACTGCTCGAAGCTGTCCTGCTGCAAGCTGAAGTACTTGAACTGAAAGCAACCCCATCTGCCCCAGGTCGTGGTGTTGTGGTTGAGTCGCGTCTCGACAAAGGTCGTGGCCCGGTTGCAACCGTACTGGTTCAAGACGGTACCCTGCGTCAAGGCGACATGGTACTGGTCGGTTCGAACTATGGCCGTGTACGTGCCATGCTCGACGAGAACGGCAAGCCAATCAAGGAAGCCGGTCCTTCCATCCCTGTCGAGATCCTCGGCCTGGACGGTACTCCGGACGCTGGCGACGAGATGAGCGTGCTGTCTGACGAGAAGAAAGCCCGTGAAGTGGCTCTGTTCCGTCAAGGCAAGTTCCGTGAAGTCAAACTGGCTCGCGCGCATGCCGGCAAGCTGGAAAACATCTTCGAGAACATGGGCCAGGCCGAGAAGAAGACGCTTAACATCGTCCTCAAGTCTGACGTTCGTGGTTCCCTCGAAGCGTTGAACGGCGCCTTGAATGGTCTGGGTAACGACGAAGTGCAAGTGCGTGTTGTCGGTGGCGGTGTCGGTGGTATCACCGAGTCCGATGCCAACCTGGCACTGGCTTCCAACGCTGTACTGTTCGGCTTCAACGTGCGTGCCGATGCTGGCGCTCGCAAGATCGTCGAGCAGGAAGGCCTGGACATGCGTTACTACAACGTCATCTACGACATCATCGAAGACGTCAAGAAAGCCCTCACCGGCATGCTTGGCAGTGACGTCCGGGAGAACATCCTGGGTGTCGCCGAAGTACGTGACGTGTTCCGCTCGCCGAAATTCGGTGCGATCGCCGGTTGCATGGTTATCGAAGGTACCGTGTACCGTAACCGTCCAATCCGTGTACTGCGTGAAGACATCGTTATCTTCGAAGGCGAGCTGGAATCCCTGCGCCGCTTCAAGGATGACGCTTCCGAAGTGCGTGCCGGCATGGAATGCGGTATCGGCGTCAAGAGCTACAACGACGTCAAGGCTGGCGACAAGATCGAAGTCTACGAGAAGGTTCAGGTTGCTCGCAGCCTCTAACTCGCGCACTTCAGGAGCCACGCCGCGTGTGGGCATGCAAATGCCCCGCGCAGCGTGCGGACTCTAAACGCAACGCCCGGTCTGGCTTTTGTCAGGCCGGGCGTTTGCCGCTTTCAGACCCCATGGGTTTCACCGTGTGGCAGTAACAGGTAACAAGACATGGCAAAAGAATACAGCCGTACCCAGCGTATCGGCGATCAGATGCAGCGTGAGCTGGCCCAACTGATCCGTCGCGAAGTCAAAGACCCTCGCGTTGGCCTGGTCACCATCACCGCTGTTGAAGTGAGCCGTGACGTGGGTCACGCGAAGATCTTCATCACCGTGATGGGGCAGGACAACAGCGAAGAAATCGCGCAAAGCATCAAGGTGCTCAACTCGGCGGCAGGTTTCCTGCGCATGCAGTTGGCCCGTGAAATGAAGCTGCGCAGCGTGCCCCAGCTGCACTTCCACTACGACGAAAGCGTCGTGCGTGGCGCGCACCTGTCGGCACTGATCGAGCGCGCCGTGGCCGAAGACAGCCAGCACCCATCCACACCTGAAGACGCCAAGGAGTAAGCGGTGGCTCAGGTCAAACGTATCCGTCGCAACGTCAGCGGCATCATTCTGCTCGACAAGCCGATTGGCTTTACCTCCAATGCCGCGTTGCAGAAGGTCCGCTGGTTGCTCAATGCCGAGAAGGCCGGACACACCGGCAGCCTCGATCCCCTGGCCACCGGTGTACTGCCGTTGTGCTTTGGCGAGGCCACCAAGTTCTCGCAATACCTGCTCGATTCCGACAAGGGTTACGAAACCCTGATGCAACTGGGCAAGACCACCACCACGGCAGACGCCGAAGGTGATGTTTTGCAGGTTCGCGACGTGACCGTTGGTCGTGCTGATATCGAAGCTGCTTTACCTGCTTTTCGTGGGCAAATCAGTCAGATACCGCCGATGTACTCGGCGCTCAAGCGTGATGGGCAGCCCCTTTACAAGCTGGCACGTGCGGGCGAAGTAGTGGAGCGCGAACCGCGTTCTGTTACTATTGCGCGCTTGGAATTGCTCGCCTGTGAAGGTGACACCGCACGCTTGGCCGTAGACTGTAGCAAAGGCACTTATATTCGTACCCTGGTGGAAGATATTGGTGAACAGCTCGGTTGCGGCGCGTATGTAGCTGAACTGCGACGCACCCAGGCCGGACCTTTCAGCCTGGCCCAGACGGTCACACTGGAAGAGTTGGAGGCGGTACACGCCGAAGGTGGCAATGAAGCGGTTGATCGCTTCCTGATGCCGTCGGACAGTGGCTTGCTGGATTGGCCATTACTGCACTTTTCGGAACACAGCGCGTTCTACTGGCTTAACGGCCAGCCGGTACGCGCCCCGGATGCCCCGAAGTTCGGCATGGTGCGGGTACAGGATCATAACGGTCGCTTTATCGGTATCGGTGAAGTGAGCGAAGACGGGCGCATCGCGCCACGTCGACTGATTCGGTCAGAATGACCGAACGAGTGTGGCTGTTAACAGGCACGGTCAACACTCATTTTTAGATACAGGGATTTGTCCCTGGCCTGTTGAAACTGCCCTTTGGGTGGTTTCCTGAAAAAAGGATTGCCTCATGGCTCTCGACGTTCAAGAAAAAGCACAAATCGTAGCTGACTACCAGCAAGCTGTTGGTGACACTGGTTCGCCAGAAGTGCAAGTTGCACTGCTGACCCACAACATCAACAAGCTGCAAGGTCACTTCAAGGCCAACGGTAAAGATCACCACTCCCGTCGTGGTCTGATCCGCATGGTAAACCAGCGCCGTAAGCTGCTGGACTACCTGAAAGGCAAGGATCTGGGTCGTTATCAGACTCTGATCGGTCGCCTGGGTCTGCGTCGCTAATCAGCGATTGCGCTAGAGGTTGGTTGTCTGCCGTGTGTCAGTGGGATTCCCGCTGGCCCATGGTAGGCTCCCAGCCTCAAGTTTTATCTGGATACACGTTTTACCCCTGGACAAGGGTTGGGCCGATTCCCGACATTGCCCAAGAATTTCGCAAGAAGACAAGTTCCCCAAGAGCCACAAAGAAGGTAGGACACCGTGAACCCGGTTATCAAAAAATTCCAGTTCGGTCAGTCGACCGTTACCCTCGAGACAGGCCGTATTGCCCGTCAAGCCTCCGGCGCAGTGCTGGTTACCGTTGACGACGACGTTACCGTATTGGTGACCGTTGTTGGCGCCAAGCACGCCGACCCAAGCAAAGGCTTCTTCCCTCTTTCCGTTCACTACCAGGAAAAGACTTACGCTGCCGGTAAGATCCCTGGCGGTTTCTTCAAGCGCGAAGGCCGTCCTTCCGAGAAAGAAACCCTGACTTCCCGACTGATCGACCGTCCGATCCGTCCGCTGTTCCCAGAAGGCTTCATGAACGAAGTGCAGGTTGTCTGCACCGTCGTTTCCACCAGCAAGAAAACCGATCCTGACGTCGCTGCGATGATCGGTACTTCGGCAGCCCTGGCCATCTCCGGTATTCCTTTCGATGGCCCGATCGGCGCAGCCCGCGTTGCTTTCCACGAAAGCACCGGTTACCTGCTGAACCCGACTTACGAGCAACTGAAAGCATCGAGCCTGGACATGGTCGTTGCCGGTACGTCGGAAGCCGTATTGATGGTTGAATCGGAAGCCAAAGAGCTGACCGAAGACCAGATGCTGGGTGCAGTACTGTTTGCTCACGACGAGTTCCAGGTTGTGATCAACGCTGTTAAAGAACTGGCTGCCGAAGCTGCCAAGCCGACCTGGGCCTGGGCTCCGCAAGCCGAAGCCACCGAACTGCTGGGCGCTATCCGCTCCGAGTTCGGCACTGCGATCTCCGACGCCTACACCATCACCGTCAAGGCCGACCGTTACGCTCGCCTGGGTGAGCTGAAGGACCAGGTTGTTGCCAAGCTGTCCGGCGAAGAAGGCCAGCCTTCTTCCAGCGAAGTCAAAGCAGCCTTCGGTGAAATCGAATACCGCACCGTTCGCGAAAACATCGTTAACGGCAAGCCTCGTATCGATGGCCGCGACACCCGCACCGTTCGTCCGCTGAACATCGAAGTCGGCGTTCTGCCGAAGACTCACGGTTCGGCACTGTTCACCCGTGGTGAAACCCAGGCACTGGTCGTTGCGACCCTGGGTACTGCCCGTGACGCACAGCTGCTGGACACCCTGGAAGGCGAGAAAAAAGACCCGTTCATGCTGCACTACAACTTCCCGCCGTTCTCGGTGGGCGAGTGTGGTCGCATGGGTGGCGCTGGTCGTCGCGAAATCGGTCACGGCCGTCTGGCCCGTCGTTCGGTCCAGGCCATGCTGCCTGCTGCTGACGTGTTCCCGTACACCATCCGTGTGGTGTCGGAAATCACCGAGTCCAACGGCTCCAGCTCCATGGCTTCGGTCTGCGGTGCTTCCCTGGCGCTGATGGATGCGGGTGTGCCGATGAAGGCGCCGGTTGCCGGTATCGCCATGGGCCTGGTTAAAGAAGGCGAGAAGTTCGCCATCCTGACCGACATCCTGGGTGACGAAGACCACTTGGGCGATATGGACTTCAAAGTAGCCGGTACCGCCAAAGGTGTTACCGCGCTGCAGATGGACATCAAGATCAAGGGCATCACCGAAGAAATCATGGAGATCGCCCTGGGCCAAGCCCTGGAAGCGCGCCTGAACATCCTCGGTCAGATGAATCAGATCATTGGTCAGTCCCGTACCGAACTGTCGGAAAATGCTCCGACCATGATCGCGATGAAAATCGACACCGACAAAATCCGTGATGTTATCGGTAAAGGCGGCGCGACCATTCGTGCGATCTGTGAAGAGACCAAGGCTTCGATCGACATCGAAGACGACGGCTCGATCAAGATCTTCGGCGAAACCAAGGAAGCTGCAGAAGCTGCGCGTCAACGCGTCCTGGGCATCACCGCTGAAGCCGAGATCGGCAAGATCTACGTCGGTAAGGTTGAGCGCATCGTCGACTTCGGCGCATTCGTCAACATCCTGCCAGGCAAAGACGGTCTGGTTCACATCTCCATGCTGAGCGACGCTCGCGTTGAGAAAGTGACCGACATTCTGAAAGAAGGCCAGGAAGTGGAAGTGCTGGTACTGGACGTGGACAACCGCGGCCGTATCAAGCTGTCCATCAAGGACGTAGCAGCAGCCAAGGCTTCGGGCGTTTAATTACCCCAGGCTAACGCTGAAAAAAAGGACTCTTCGGAGTCCTTTTTTTACGCCTGAAGGAAAATGCCGAAAAATCAGACGCTTAGTAAATCGCAAAAGCCGCAACTTGCACGCAGGCACGATGGCGTTCATGCAAGTTGCACGATTCCGAAATTCGAGTGTTTTTATAAGTATATGATTTTTAACGATTTAATCTTCGATGACGACTTGGCACACTGCCTGCAATAACCCTGTTAACGCTGCAGCATCAAGGTTCACACACTGCAGACTTTTAATAAAACAGGAGTTACTCGTATGAAGAAGTTCGCTCTCGCTACTGCTACCGCTCTGACCCTGGCCATGGGTGCTAACGTGGCCTTTGCCCAGACTTCCCAAGCTCCAATGACCCTGGCGGCCGGTGAAGCCACCAAGGCAAAAGAAAGCGTTTCGGATACTTGGATCACCACCAAAGTTAAATCCGATCTGCTGACCGAAAAAGGCATTCCTGGTTCGGACATCAAGGTTGAGACCAACAAAGGTGTGGTTTCCCTGTCTTCGACCGTAGCCATTTCGGACGCGCAGAAAGAAACTGCCGTAGCGATCACCAAGAAAATCAAAGGTGTAACCGCAGTTTCGGCTGACGGCCTGTTGGCTGGCGGCGCTACCAAGGCAGACAACATCGACAAAACCAAAGGTGCAGCAGCTGACGCCAAAGGCGCAACCTCCGACACCTGGATCACCACCAAAGTCAAAGCTGACCTGGTCACCGAGAAAGGCATTCCTGGCACCGACATCAAAGTCGAAACCAACAAGGGTGTAGTTTCCCTGTCCTCTTCGGTCGCTGTGACCGAGGCACAGAAAACGACCGCGGTGAACATCACCAAGAAAATCAAAGGCGTTAAAGCTGTATCGGCCGATGGCCTGAAAGCAGAGTAACGCTCAAGAATTCGTCTGAACTAGCGGCGGCGGCGCGTGAGTTAGATATCCACTCAATGCACCTCTAAGTTTCATGCGACCGACCACACGGATGTGGTCATTACAGGCCCCGGCACTTCTGTGTCGGGGCCTGTTCTATTGGGGCGGGAAAGTAATGCGGTAGCGGCTTGCCGTGGACGCCTACTCGGCATCCAGGTGCATCGGCGTTATCACTCGACCGTCTTTCTCTGCCTGGCCCAGTTGCGCGTCAATGAAGTAGACCCGGTCGTCCTCCAGCTGGGCTTTATCCACCAGGTAGTCCTTGATCGTGCTCGCACGGTCCTGGCCCAACTGGCGCAGCAGCACGTCACTGCCACTCCAGAACTTGATCACGCCCTCTTTCAACTTGGCGGAGCGGTCACTGCTGCTCAGGTCCTTCCATTCTGCCGGAGGCTGCTGTTTCAAGCGGGTGCGGTAAATACCTTCGAGCAAGGGGGCTTTTTCGCTCTCAGGGACTTCCAGCAAGGACGCCTGGGCCGGGACTTTATCGCCACGGCGCTGCAGCATTTTGTAGTAGTTGTATTGGTATTCCCGCTCCAGCCGCTGGGCCGCCAGGAATGGGCCGTCGCTGCTGGCTGCGGCTGTGCCTTCGATTTCCAGGCGTAGGGCAGGGCGTTCTTTCAAGGCTTTGGCCAAGGTGTTGAGAGCGCCTTCGGCGTCTTTGTTCAACTCGCTGGAGCCCGGCGCGAACGACACGCTGCCCAGGTCCTGCGCTCCACCTCCGGTGACCAACCCGCCAATAAACTTGAACGGCGCAGTGGCTGCCCGCACCACCAGATTGCGCAGGGTTTGCCACACAATGGGCATCACACTGAATTGCGGGTTATTCAGGTCACCGGATACCGGCAGTTCGATGGAGATCTTGCCGTCGCTGTCCTTGAGCAAGGCGATTGCCAGACGAATCGGCAGGTCCACGGCATCGGCGCTGTCGACTTTTTCGCCCAGTTGCAATTGCTCGACCACCACTTTGTTCTCTGCCTTCAACTGGCCCTTGGTGATCACGTAGTGCAGGTCCAGGTTGAGGCGGCCCTTGCGGATGCGGAAACCGGCAAACTTGCCCGAGTAAGGCGTCAGGGTGGTCAGCTCGACACGTTTGAAGCTGGTGGCGATGTCCAGCGCCGCCATCGGGTCAAACGGGTTCACGCTGCCTTTGATGGTGACCGGTGCATAACGGTCCACCTTGCCCTTGATGTCAACACTCGCCGGCTTGGCCTGGCGACTGTCGATGGTGCCGATCTGCCCATTGAGCTGCTGGATCGCCGTGGCGAAGTTGGGGGTGAGGCTGAAGTCGGCGAAGTTGGCCGAACCGTCGTTGATCGCAATCTGCCCGATATGGATGCCCAGCGGCTTGTCTTTGCTCGCGGCAGGTTTGGCCGCCGATTTGGCGCCACTGTCGGCCGGCTGCGGGATCAGCAAGTCGTCGACGTTGGTGGTGCGATCATCGTTGATCATGAACCGCGCATAGGGCTGCAGCAGGTTGACCTTGTCGATCGACAGGCTGTCGCCGTGTTGGTAGTTCAGGCCTTCGAGCACCAGGCGCTGCCATTTGAGGAAGTCGCGGGTCTTGAGGGTGTCGAGGGTATGCAACTGGTCGACTTGCGCGCGGCCGGTGATCTGCAGCGCCAGGGGATCGGTGCTTTTCAGGTTCACGTCGAGGTCGCTGCCAAGCATGCCACTGCGCAATTCCAGGCGGATAAACGGGCTGATATAGGACTGGGCGACTCGCAGGTCGATGTCCTTGGTATTGACCTTCAACTTGGCACTGACCGGGTTGAGGTTGACCGTGCCGGCTGCCTGGATCTTGCCCTGCTTGCCCAGGCCGGTGTCGACCTTCAGGGTAAAGGGGCTCTGGTTGAGGCTGTCGAAGTTCTGCACGTCGACGTTCAACGGGCCCAGCTCCAGCGCTACCGCAGGTTTGGCTTGACGGTCGGCCAAGTGCACTTGGTAGTTGCGCAGCTGTACATCCTTGAGCAGCACTTGCCAGGGCTTGCTTGGGGCGACGGGCGCAGGCTTTGGCGAGTCGGCCGTGGCGGGTGCAGTCGCAGGCTCCGGCGCCTTGGCCGGTTTGTTCGGCTGGCCGGCGAACAGTTTTTGCCAGTCCAGTTGCCCATCCGCTTCACGAGCCGCCCAGGTCTCGAGTTTATTGCTGCGGATCTTGCCCACCACCACCTGCTGTTTGGCCAGGTCCACCGTGGTCTCACTGACGTCCAAACGCTCCAGGCGCACCAACGGCCGGCCATCCGGGGCCTTGATCGCGAACGGTGCGATGCTGGCGGCGGTGTTGGTCAGGTTCAGCTCGGTCTCTTTGGCCAGGCTGAATCTGTATTCGGTACTGAAGTTGAGCACGCCGTCTTCAAGTACCAGAGGTAAGGCGTCACGCACATAAGGCCACCAGGCTTTCATCTTGCCGCCGGTGACTTTGAGCGTACCTTCGGACGTTATCGGCACCAGGCTGAAGTTGCCTTTCCAGTCGATCTGCCCGCCTTCAGGACCGGCGGCGACCAAGGTCATGTCCGCATTGTCTTCCGGCAGGGTGCTGAGATTCTTCAGTTCGAAGTCGAGGGTGTCGTAGAGGAATTCGATGGGTTCGCTGGGGCGCAGGTCTTGGAAATGCAAATAACCGCCAGCCAGCTTGATGCTGTCGACACGCAGCGGGAACGGCTTGGCGTCAGGGTCTGCCGGGGTCGGCTCGCTCGGTGGCAGCTTGAACAACTGCGCCAGATTCAGCTGGCCTGACTTGTCGAACAACAACTCGGTCCTGGGCTTGTCCAGTTGCACATCCGCCAGGTGCAGGGCGCGGGTCCACAGGCTATCGGCCTGCAGATTGGCGTAAAGCCGTTCGAAACCTACCTGTTCCTTACCCGGTTCGCCGATTTTCAAGCCCCAAACCGTGACTTCCAGGCTGAACGGGTTAAGTTCGATCCGCTCGATGCGTGCCGGCACCGTGGCGTAATTGGCTAACTGTTGGTTGGCAATACGAAGGGCGATGCCAGGCAAAATCAGAAAGCCCAGCAAGCTGTACAACGCGAGGGCAGTCAACAAGGCGCCAGTGGCGCGAATCAATCCTTTGGGCATGGGGCGGCGCCATCTATGTCAAACAGGAGTGCCTTGGAGTATGGCACGGGATTTCGGTTCCGAAGCACCGAGGAACATGGGAAAAGTACTACAACTGCAGGATCAGGGTCTTCAACGGTGGCTGTTGATCCTGTGAAGGGAAGTCCGCGCCAGGCGTCATGATTTGCCAGTCGCGTACCGGACGCCCGGCTTTCTCGGCGCAGCGCAAAACCTGGTCACGCCAGTCTTCCATGCTGACTTTTGCCAGGTTGTTACAGCAGATCAGCACGCCATTGTCTGCTGTGGCGAGCAGTGCCGGCTTGAGCAGGCTCTGGTAGTCACGTAACAGATCAACGGTACCGAAGGCACTCTTGGCCCAGGCCGGCGGGTCGAGCAACACCAGGTCATATTGACGCTGCTCCAGGCGCGGATAGCTCGGCAGTTTCTGCCCGCGACGCTGGGTGATCGGCAGCCCGGCCAGTTGGCGAATCGCCGGGAAGTAGTCCGATTGCACGAACTCCATGGTGGGAAGCTGTGGATTGAGCTGGCCGTTTTCACGCCCCACCGCCAGGTTGCCCTCGGCGAAGTCCAGGTTGCATACTTCGCGCGCACCACCGGCAGCGGCGCTCAGGCCCACCCCACAGGTGTAGGCAAACAGGTTCAGTACGCTTTTGCCGGCGCTGTGGTCCTTGACCCAACCGCGGGTATTGCGCAGGTCGAGGAACAGTAGTGGGTCCTGGCCGGCATGGCGCCCACGGACACGGTAATTAAGGCCCCATTCGTGGCCGACCAGGTCTTCCAGCGCGGCAGGTTCGGCGCGGTATACCGAATCTTCGCGATCGACCCGCGAGTTGCCGCGGGAGCGGTCGTTGTAGACCAGCAGCAACTCCAGGCCCATGTACTGGTTGATCAGTTGGTGCAGCTCCAGCAGGTCAGCGGTTTCCAGCGACTGATGGAAGCTTTGCACCAGTAACTGCGGGCCATAGCGGTCGATGGTCAGGCCGCCGGCGCCTTCCTGGCTGCCATGGAACAGCCGATAGCAGTCGGTGCCCTGGGCGTGCAGTTCGCTGATCAGATCCTGGCGATGATCGAGGGCGGCGCGCAGCGCCTGATTCAAGGGAGACATGGAGCGCGCCTTGCTTAGGTAAATGGGGGCAATGAGGGCGCGGAGTTTAGCAGCTATGGCGCGTTGCCTACATCAACCCCATCCGCCGGTGTGCACGCTGCACCGAACCATTGCGCATCGCCCAGCGCAACAACGGCGCGCTGCGCTTGACCCCGGCGCGGATCATCTGGCGTTGCAGGGGGCTCTGGTGCTGATCGAGCAGGGTGCTGGCCCAGTCCGGCAGCAGGTCGATCCCGGCTTGCATCATCAAGGCACCAAAAGGCTTGGCCAACAGGCTGGGGGAGGGCGCGTTCAGCAACAGGCGCAGCACTTCGCGGCTGCGCTCGTCGCACAGCAATTGCGGGCGGATGCACTCAAGGTAATCGGAAATTTCCTGGCGTGAATGCGGCACATCCTGCGCGCCGAGCCGTTCTGCGACGACGGCGATCTCGCTGTAGTAACGGTCTTGATCACGGCCGGAGAGGTACGGGTTGCGATAGCGCAAGTGGGCAGCAAGAAAGTTGCTCACCTCCGCCACATGCACCCAGGTCAGCAACGCTGGATCGCTGGCTGCGTAAGGCCTCCCGTCCGGGGCATGGCCCACCACCTGCAGGTGAATGGTGCGCACTTTTTCGATCAGCCAGTCGGCGTCTTTGCGCGCGCCGAACGTGGTACCGGAAATAAACTGCGAGGTACGGCGCAGGCGCCCGAGCATGTCCTGGCGAAAGTTCGAATGGTCCCACACGCCGGCCAGGGCCAATGGGTGCAAGGCTTGCAGCATCAAGGCGCTGATACCGCCGATGAGCATGCTGCTGAAGTCACCATGGACTTGCCAGCTGACCGAGTCCGGCCCGAACAGGCCCGGATCGCCCTTGGGGTTTTCCAGGTCCAGTTGGCCCAGTGACAAGCCGGTGAGGCTCATCAACTGGGTTTCGATACGGCTGCGGATAAATTCCATGGCGACTCGGGTTTCCTAGCGGTTCAGGCGTTTGTCGATCAGGCCGTCGACGACGCTGGGGTCGGCCAGGGTCGAGGTATCACCCAGGCTGTCCAGTTCGTTGCAGGCGATCTTGCGCAAAATCCGGCGCATGATCTTGCCGGATCGGGTTTTCGGCAAGGCCGGTGCCCATTGGATCAGTTCCGGCTTGGCAAAGCTGCCGATTTCCTTGCTGACCAGTTCCAGCAGGTGTTTTTTCAGCGCCTCGCTGGGTTCGACGCCATTCATGGGGGTGACGAAGGCGTAGATGCCCTGGCCCTTGACGTCGTGGGGGTAGCCCACCACGGCAGCCTCGGCCACCTGGTCATGCAGCACCAGCGCACTTTCTACCTCGGCGGTGCCGATACGGTGGCCGGACACGTTGATCACATCGTCGATACGCCCGGTGATCCAGTAGTCGCCGTCCTCATCGCGGCGCGCGCCGTCACCGGTGAAATAGTAACCGGGGTAGGGTTTGAAATAGGTGTCGACCATGCGCTGCGGGTCGCCGTAGACGCTGCGAATCTGCCCCGGCCAGCTGGCCTTGATCGCCAGTACGCCGCTGCCGGCTCCGCTGATGACCTTGCCTTGTTCATCCAGCAGCACGGGCTGCACGCCAAACATCGGCTGGGTGGCACAACCTGGTTTGATCCGCTGGGCGCTGACCAGCGGGCTGAGCATGATGCCGCCGGTCTCGGTCTGCCACCAGGTATCGACAATGGGGCAACGCTGTTCGCCCACTGCGTTGAAGTACCAGTCCCAGGCTTCCGGGTTGATCGGTTCGCCCACGCTGCCAAGCAGGCGCAGGCTGGCGCGGGAGGTCGTCTCCAGCGGGGCGTGACCCTCGCGCATCAACGCGCGCAAGGCGGTGGGAGCGGTGTAGAAGATATTCACCTGGTGTTTATCAATGACCTGCCAGAAGCGTGAACTGTCCGGGTAGCTCGGCACACCTTCGAACATCAGCGAGGTCGCGCCATTGGCCAGCGGCCCGTACACGATGTAACTATGGCCGGTGACCCAACCTACATCTGCAGTGCACCAGAACACCTCACCGTCGCGGTAATCGAGTACGTACTTGAAGGTCATTGCCGCCTGGAGCAGGTAGCCGCCCGTGGTGTGCAGCACGCCCTTGGGTTTGCCGGTGCTGCCGGAGGTGTAGAGGATAAACAGCGGGTCTTCGGCGTCCATCGGTTCAGGAGGGCAATCGTCGCTCGCTGCATCCAAGGCCTGTTGATACTTGAGGTCGCGGCCTTCGCTCCAGTTCACCGGGGCGCCGGTGCGTTGTACCACCAGCACCGTGCTGACGTTGGGGCAACTGGCCAGGGCCTTGTCGACATTCTGTTTCAACGCCACCGGCTTACCACCGCGCACGCCTTCATCGGCTGTGATCACGGTGCGGCAGTCGGCGTCCAGAATGCGGTCACGCAGGGCGTCCGGTGAGAACCCGCCAAATACCACCGAGTGCACCGCGCCAATCCGTGTGCAAGCCAGCATGGCGTAGGCCGCTTCCGGGATCATCGGCATGTAGATACACACCCGATCGCCTTTTTTCACGCCACGGCTTTTCAGCACATTGGCCAGGCGACAGACGTTTTGGTGCAGTTGGCGGTAGGTAATTTTGGAAGATTTTGCAGGATCGTCACCTTCCCAGATGAAGGCCGGCTGATCGGCGCGTTGCGCCAGGTGACGGTCGATGCAGTTGTAGCTGACGTTCAACTGGCCACCGGCAAACCATTGGGCGGCACCGGTCTGGATGTCTGACTGCTGGACGGTGTGCCACGGTGTTATCCAGTCGAGAAAGCCCTTGGCCTGTTCGGCCCAGAACGTGTCCGGCTGTTCGATGGATTGGCGATAGAGGCGCTGGTAGTCCTCTTGACTGAGTTGCGCAGCCCGGCGGACGGCATCGGCGATGGGAAACGTGCTGATATCGAACATGAGCGATCCTTATTCTTGTTTTTGCGACAAGTCATAAAGATGCACCCTGTATGGAGAGGGTTCAAGGCCAACGTCTAAACGGACGTTGGCCTTGCGGTGCCTGCATCAGCCGCGGTGACGGCCGCGGAAGTAGTTGATCAGGCCCTGGGTCGAAGCGTCTTCGGCCAAGGTTTCTTCGGCGCCGGTGAGGCGATTGTATACGCCCTTGCCCAGCTCCTTGCCCAGCTCCACGCCCCATTGGTCGAAGGCGTTGATGCCCCAGATCACGCTTTGCACGAACACTTTATGTTCATACATCGCAACCAGGGCGCCCAGGCGACGCGGGCTGATGCGTTCAACCACGAGCGTGTTGCTCGGACGGTTGCCCGGGATCACCTTGTGCGGTGCCAGCTTCTGCACGTCGTCTTCCGGGATGCCCTTGTCGCGCAGCTCGGCTTCGGCTTCGCTGCGGGTCTTGCCGAGCATCAGTGCCTGGCTTTGGGACAGGCAGTTGGCGTACAGCCATTGATGGTGGTCGGACACCGGGTTGAAGCTGACGATCGGCACGATGAAGTCGGCCGGGATCAGTTGGGTGCCCTGATGCAGCAATTGGTGATAAGCATGTTGGCCGTTGCAGCCGACGCCACCCCAGATCACTGGACCGGTGTCGGTGGACACCGGCTTGCCGTCCTGGCGCACGCTCTTGCCGTTGGATTCCATGTCCAGCTGTTGCAAGTGCTTAGTGATGTTACGCAGGTAGTGGTCGTACGGCAGGATCGCATGGCTCTGCGCACCCCAGAAGTTGCCGTACCACACGCCCAGCAGGCCCAGCAGCACCGGCATGTTTTGTTCGAATGGAGCGTTCTGGAAATGCTGGTCCATGGTGTAGGCACCGGACAGCAGTTCCTTGAAGTTGGACATGCCGATGGCCAGGGCGATTGGCAGGCCGATGGCCGACCACAACGAATAACGGCCGCCCACCCAGTCCCACATCGGGAAGATGTTTTCTTCGCGGATACCGAAGGCCACGGCAGCCGCGTTGTTGCTCGACACGGCGATAAAGTGGCGGTACAGCTCGGCTTCCGAGCCGCCCTGGGCCAGGTACCAGGCGCGGGCGGCCTGGGCGTTTTTCAGGGTTTCCAGGGTGTTGAAGGATTTCGACGAGACGATAAACAGCGTGGTCTCGGCGCGCAGCTTCATGGTCAGCTCATGGAATTCGCTGCCGTCGATGTTCGCCAGGTAGTGGCAGCGCACGCCTTTGTGGGCGTAGGACAACAGCGCTTCAGAGACCAGCTCCGGGCCGAGGAACGAGCCGCCGATGCCGATGTTCACCACGTCGGTGATCGGCTTCTCGGTGTAGCCACGCCACAGGCCGTCGTGGATGCGGCCGACCAGGTCGGTGATCTGGTTCAGCACCTTGTGCACGTCCGGCATGATGTTCACGCCGTTGACCGACAGCTTGTCGCCCACCGGGCGGCGCAGGGCGGTGTGCAGGGCAGGGCGGCCTTCGGAGGAGTTGACCGGCTCGCCCGCATACAGCGAGTTGATTGCGTCTTTAAGGCCCACTTCGTTGGCAAGGCCCACCAGCAGGTCGCGGGTTTCGCCGGTGATCAGGTTTTTCGAGTAATCGAGGAAAAGTCCGCAGCTGCTCAAGGTGAACTGGGAAAAGCGCTGGGGATCGGCATTGAACGCTTCGCGCATGCTGAAATCCTGCATGGCTTGGCGATGTTGATTGAGCGCTTGCCAGGCGGGCAGAGCGGTAACGTCATGAGGGGTGCGGTAGTACGCCATCGCTGCGGGTTTCCTTTTATTACGGGGACTGCCTTTAGGACACTTCAAAGCCCGGAACATCCAGTCTTATCTCAAGGATTGGGTTCCAGACAGCGCTAACCATAGCGCAGGGCGATTACATTAAACCTAGCGTGTCGATATGTCTTGGCTTTGTCTGCGCTGTGGCCGGTACTTTTTTATACCGGCACAGCGATCAGGGCAATCGGCGGGGTGTTCAGAGAGGTCAGTCGAGGGTCAGATGCAGGTTGTCGATCAGGCGGGTCGTGCCTAGAAAGGCCGCCACCAGAATCACAATATCCCGATCCTCCGCCGTAGCGGCCCGCAGGTGCACGCCCTGGCGCACTTCGAGGTAATCCAGGCGCAACCCGGCAGCCTCGATCTGCTGCACCTGTTCGGCACGCAGCCTGGCGAAGTCGTGATCACCGCTTTTGATGGCTGCGGCAATCTGGCTGAGGCTGCGGTACAGCACCGGCGCGATCGCACGTTGTTCTTCGCTGAGAAAACCGTTGCGCGAGGACAGCGCCAGGCCATCATCGGCGCGTACGGTGGGCTCGCCGATAATCTGGATCGGCATGTTCAGGTCATGGACCATGGCACGAATCACGGCCAGTTGCTGGTAGTCCTTCTGGCCAAATACAGCCATGTCCGGCTGGACCATGTTGAACAATTTGCTGACCACGGTCGCCACGCCTTCGAAATGCCCGGGACGGCTGGCGCCGCACAAGCCTTCGGACAATTGCGGGACGCTGACGCGGGTCTGGCCGGTCATGCCGCCGGGGTACATCTCCTCGACGGTCGGCGCGAACAGCAGGTTGCAGCCGGCCTGCAGAAGCTTTTCCTGATCGGCGGCCAGGGTGCGAGGGTACTTGTCCAGGTCTTCGCCGGCGCCAAATTGCAGCGGGTTGACGAAAATACTCGCTACGACAAAGTCCGCCTGCTGCACAGCCTTGCTGACCAGGCTGGCATGGCCGCTGTGCAGGTTACCCATGGTGGGCACGAAGCCGATGCGTTTGCCGGCCTTGCGGGCGTGGGCGACGGCGGCTCTGAGTTCGCGTACGGTTTTTACGGTGTTCATGCAGAGAATCCGTGTTCGGCGCCTGGGAAGGTCACGCCTTTGACTTCGGCGACGTAAGCACTCAATGCCGCGTGGATGCTGTCCTGGCCGGTCATGAAGTTCTTCACGAACTTCGGCACGCGGCCGGTAATCGACAGGCCGAGCATGTCGTGCAGCACCAGCACCTGGCCGTCGGTGGCCGAGCCCGCGCCAATACCGATCACCGGCACTTTGACGGCCTGGGTGATTTCTGCTGCGAGTTCGCTGGGCACGCATTCGAGCAGGATCATCGCAACGCCCGCCTGCTCCAGGGCGATGGCATCGGCACGCATCTGGCGCGCCTGGGCTTCGTTGCGGCCTTGGACCTTGTAGCCGCCGAGGATGTTCACGGACTGTGGCGTCAGGCCCATATGTGCACAGACCGGCACGCCGCGCTCAGCCAGCAGGCGAATCGACTCGGCGAGCCACACGGCGCCCTCCACCTTGATCATGTGTGCACCGGCACGCATCAGTTTGCCGGCGTTCAGGAAGGTCTGTTCGACGGTGGCGTAGTCCATGAACGGCAGGTCGGCGATGATGAATGCGCCGTCGTTCCCGCGTTTGACGCTGGCGGTGTGGTAGGCCAGTTCATCGGTGGTGACGGGCAGGGTGCTGTCATTCCCTTGAAGGACCATGCCCAGGGAGTCGCCTACCAACAACACTTCAACCCCGGCCTGGCAACTGGCGTGGGCGAAGGTGGCGTCATAGCAGGTCAGCATGGTGATTTTTTCACCTTTGAGCTTGAGGCTCTGCAAGGTGGTCAGGGTAATGTCTGGCATGAAAAGGGTCCTCGTTCAGGCGCTTGGAAACAGCGAGTAACGCGCGTGAGTCTTCGTTTATACAGGCGCACTGTCTTGAGAGCAGTGCTTATAAGGCCTGGATTGCGCCCTTCATTGCCGGGTTGGCGGCAGCGGGACGCCTATAGTCGTGAGGAGGACACGGGAAGTCAATTGGATGTGTTACCGCATTGTTACGATGGCGGTGTTACCGCTGTTACTGACGCGATTCAGCAACGGGGAGCCGTTCCAGGCCGACAAACGGGCAGGCGTCAAGCAGGGCACTGAGGCGTTTGCCATCCGGCAATTGCAAGGCGGCAGGCGCCAGTTCGGCCAATGGATACAACACAAACGCACGCAGGTGCATCTGGTAATGGGGCACCTTCAGGCGCGGTTCGTCGATCAGGCGATCGCCAAACAGCAGAATGTCCAGGTCAAGGGTGCGAGGGCCCCAACGCTCCAGGCGCTCGCGGCCCTGGTCGTTTTCGATGGCTTGCAGCGCATCCAGCAGGTCAAGTGGCGCAAGGCGGCTGTCCAGGGCGGCAACCGCGTTGGTGTAGCGCGGTTGGCCCGGGAGCAGGGAGTCACTTTGGTAAAAGGCGGACACACCCGCGACGCAAGTGTCTGGCAATTGCGCCAGCGCTTGGATAGCGCTGCGCAATTGCTGGTCCGGGGCTGCCAGGTTGCTGCCCATGCCGATGTAGATGCGTTCCACGTTTATTCGCCCGCAGCGCCCGAGGCATCGGCCGCACTGCGTTTGCGCTTGGTGCCGCTGCGACGACGCTTCTTCGGCCCTGCGCCTTCGCCATCACCTTTGCTGCCGAGGTCGCGAATCATGTCGCGGCGTTGGCTGTCATTGGCATCCTGATAGTCGGTCCACCATTCGCCCAGGCCGTCGGTCTGCTCACCGGCGCTTTCGCGCAGCAGCAGGAAGTCGTAGCCGGCACGGAAGCGCGGGTTGTCCAGCAGCAGGTCGGCGCGCTTGCCGCTGCGGCGCGGCAGGCGTTCCTGCATGTCCCAGATCTCGCGGATCGGCATCGTGAAACGTTTCGGGATAGCGATGCGCTGGCACTGTTCGGCGATCAGCTCGTGAGCGGCTTCCTGCATGGCCGGGATCGGCGGCATGCCACGCTCCTGCAGACGCAGTACGCGCTTGGGCAGGGCCGGCCACAACAGGGCGGCAAACAGGAACGCCGGCGTGACCGGTTTGTTCTGCTTGATGCGCAGGTCGGTATTGATCAAGGCTTCGCTGATCAGCGTGTGGGTATAAGTCGGGTTGTACTCCAGTGCTTCGGCGCTGGCCGGGAACAGTGGGTCGAACAACTGCAGGTCGACCAGCATTTCGAAGGTGTCGGCGGCGTAGCCGGAGAGGAACAGCTTGAGCACTTCTTCGAACAGACGCGCGGACGGGATTTCCCGCAGCATTGGTGCCAGCTCGCGTATCGGTGCGGCGGTGTGCTTTTCGATGCCGAAGTTGAGCTTGGCGGCGAAGCGCACGGCCCGCAGCATGCGCACCGGGTCTTCCTGATAGCGCTGCGTCGGGTCGCCGATAAGGCGGATCAGGTTATTGCGAATGTCGTGTACGCCATTGGCGTAATCGAGGATGCGTTCGCTGACCGGATCGTAATAGAGGGCATTGATGGTGAAGTCGCGGCGCTGCGCGTCTTCTTCCAGGGTGCCGTAGACGTTGTCGCGCAGGATACGCCCGCTCTCGTTGCGGGAAGACTGATTGGTATCTTCCTCTTCATCGTTTTGCGGGTGGCCGGCACGGAAGGTCGCGACCTCGATGATTTCGCGACCAAAATGGATATGCACCAGCTTGAAGCGGCGACCGATGATTCGCGCATTGCGAAACTCGGCACGCACTTGCTCAGGCGTGGCACTGGTGGCGACGTCGAAATCCTTGGGCGTGATATTGAGCAGCATGTCGCGTACGCAACCGCCTACCAGATAGGCCTGGTAACCGGCGTTCTGCAACCGTTCGACGATATTCACCGCATAACGGCTGAATTGAGCGCGCTGCAACGAATGCTGGCTGCTGTTGAGCACTTCAGGCGTGCTGCGTTTGTGTTGCGTACGACGCAAGGGGGAACGGAATGACTGGAACAACTTCTTCAGCATGGGATGCACTGTTTGAAGGAATGTTCGGCCATAACGAAGAATGACCGCATGATGGGCGGGGATTCTAGCATTTAGTCAGGGGATGGTGTAGGAACAAGCTTCGGCGTTGCGCCATAAGCCTTAAATCGTCAAATCCCGGAAACTACAAGGGGAGCCGAAGCTCCCCCAGAAGTAGTTGCGTGCTCTATTTTTATTATTGATTTCGGGCTTCTTGTTTTTGTTGATCGCCCTCGCCATGAAGCTTCACCTTCATGACACTCCCAATCGAGAGTCAAGAGCAAACGGATTGCTTTGGTCGCTGTGTTGCTGATCTACGATCCAACCAGTTCAGGCTCTGCCTTAGGGCAGTTTTTGTTGTTCTCGGCCTGGTTGCGGGGCAAGCCCCAAATGCAACGCCTCTCCAAAAGAATCAGTTAGCTGCGCCTCCGCCGTGTTGTTTTTGTTATGCGTGAGTCGATTCGTCTTATTTTTATTGTCTTGTACAAAGCTTGTTATTGTTTTTGTACTAAGCATATAGCAGGGTGCGTGCCAACTTTTGCACCGGCCAGCAAAACCGGGGGGTTGAGGTGGTTTTGGGTTTTTGACGGGCGAAAAAAAGCCGGGGCTTCGTTACCGTAAGCCCCGGCTTTTGTTACGTGAAAAGTCAGCGGTAACAGTTTTTTCACATCAGTGGGTGTTACCTGAAGGGGCGCACCCTCAGCTTTCGCTGGCCACCCCGGTCTTGCGCCGCGGAATACCCAGTCGCTGGCGACGTTCCCACAGGCACTTACGGCTCACGCCCAGCTTGCGGGCCAACTCGGTCTCGGTCATGTGGTCCTGGTGCTCCAGAACGAAATGCTGGAAATAGTCTTCCAGTGACAAATCTTCCGTCGGCTCATGGCTGGTGTTGCTACCGCCGCCCTGTGTCGGGACCAGGCCGATGAAATCGTCATCCTCCAAGTCACTGAGTTCAATATCGATACCCAGCAGCTCGGCGGAAATTTCCGGGCTTTCCGACAGGATTACCGCACGCTCGACCGCATTCTCCAGCTCCCGCACGTTACCCGGCCATGAGTAATGCCGAATGGCTTGCTCGGCGTCGGGCGCGAACTTCAGGTCGGTGCGGTTGATGCGCGCACTCTGGCGCAGCAGGAATGCGTTGGCGATCTCATTCACGTCGGCGCCGCGCTCACGCAGGGCCGGCAATTTGAGCGCGATCACGTGCAGGCGGTAATACAAGTCTTCACGGAACTGACCGATCTTGGCCAGGCTCTTGAGGTCGCGGTGGGTGGCCGCGATCAGGCGTACGTCAACCTTCTGCGATTGCACCGAGCCTACACGGCGAATCTCACCTTCCTGCAGCACACGCAGCAGTCGCGCCTGGGCCTCCAGCGGCAACTCACCGATTTCATCAAGGAACAGCGTACCGCCGTCAGCCGCTTCCACCAGGCCCGCACGCCCAGCGCTGGCGCCGGTAAACGCGCCTTTCTCGTGGCCGAACAGTTCGGACTCGATCAGGGATTCGGGGATCGCCGCACAGTTCACCGAAATCATCGGCGCCTTGGCGCGTTTGGACAGGTTGTGCAGGGCGCGGGCCACCAGTTCTTTACCGGTGCCCGACTCGCCCTGGATCAATACATTGGAGTCGGTGGGCGCGACCTTACGGATCTTGCTGTACAGGTCCTGCATCGGCGGGCAGGAGCCAATGATGCCGATCTCGCCGTTGCTGTTGTCGACGCCCGGTTTATCGGCGCCGTTGGTGGCCTTGCCGGCGGGGCGCTGTTCGGCAGGCGCGCTGCTGGCTGACTGGCGGTCGCGCAGGATGCGGGCCACGGCCTGGAGCATTTCATCGTGGTCAAACGGCTTGGCGATGTAGTCCACCGCACCCATTTTCATGGAATCAACCGCCGAGCGCAGGCTGGCGTAGCTGGTCATGATCAGCACCGGAGTGCCCTGGCCAAGCTTGATCAGCTCGGTGCCCGGCGCGCCGGGCAGACGCAGGTCGCTGACAATCAGGTCGAACGTGGGGATGCTGAAACGCTCTTGTGCTTCCTGCACCGAGCCGGCTTCGCTGACCTGGTACTGATTACGTTCAAGCAGGCGACGCAAGGCAGAGCGGATAATGGTTTCGTCTTCGACGATCAAAATGTGCGGCATTGATTCAATTCTCTCGACGGTCTCAGTTCACAGCGGACGTCGCTTCGACATGACGCGGCAAGGTCACCCGAATACGGGTGCCGCGTTGGCTTTCGGTGTCAGCCGGGCTGTCGATGGTGATTTGTCCATAATGCTCTTCAACGATGGAATAGACCAGTGCAAGGCCCAGACCGGTACCTTCACCCGGGTCCTTGGTGGTGAAGAAGGGTTCGAACAATCGGTCCATGATGTTCTGTGGAATGCCGCTGCCTTCATCTTCGACGATCAAATCGACGGTATGTTCGAAAGCCTCGGTCTTGACGCGTACCGCACCACCGGCCGGGGTTGCGTCACGGGCGTTGGACAGCAGGTTGATCAGCACTTGGGCCAGGCGTTGTGAGTCGCCGTCGACCCAATGGTCGGGGTCGCACAAATTGAAGAACTGTACTTCGAAATTGCGCCGGTTCAAGGCGAGCAGCCCAATGGCATCCTGGGCCACTTCGGCCAGGCATACGGCCTCATCCAGATTCTGATGGCCGCCGGCATGGGCAAAGCTCATCAGCGACTGCACGATGCGCGAGACGCGCTTGGTCTGTTCGAGGATCTGCCCGCTGATTTCGATGATTTCGCCGTCTTCTTCACGCTCTTCCCGCAGGTTTTGCGCGAGGCAGGCGATACCGGTGATCGGGTTGCCGATTTCGTGGGCCACACCCGCCGCCAGGCGACCAATGCTGGCCAGGCGCTCGGAGTGCACCAGCTTGTCTTCGAGCATCTGGGTTTCAGTCAGGTCTTCGACCAGCAGCACCAGGCCGCTGTTACCGGGGGCCAACGGTTCATCGATAGCGGCTTTGTGCAGGTTGAGCCAGCGGGTCTGGCCGTCGAGGGCCAGGTGCTGTTTGTGCAAATGCTCGTCGGGCAGGTTGATAAAGCCCTGGAGCAGTTCTTTCCACGGATCGCCCAGGGTATTCAGGCGCGAGCCCACCACCCGTTGCGCGGCGATGCCGGTGAGTTCTTCCATGGCCTTGTTCCACATCAGGATCTCCTGATCCTTGGCCAGGGAACATACGCCCATCGGCAGTTCCTGCAGGGTCTGGCGGTGGTAGCGGCGCAGGGCGTCGAGTTCGGCCGCCAGGCCGGTGAGGCGTGAGTGGTAATCCTCCAGCCGGCTTTCGATGAAATGGATGTCCTCGGTGACGTAGTTTTCGCCGCCGGCCTTGTAGGGCAGGAAGGTTTCCACCATGTCCTGGGACACGCTGGGGCCCATCAGGCCGGACAGGTTGGCTTCGATGCGGTCGCGCAGGCGACGCAGCGCATACGGGCGGCGCTCGTCAAAGGGCAGGTACAGATCGCGCAGCGCCTGCTCGACTTCCTTCTGAGCCGCCTTGGCGCCGAGGGGCTTGGCCAGTTGCGTGGCGAATTCCTGGGGCGAGGCTGCGTGCAGTTCGCGGCGTTGCGGGCGACGCACGTTATCCACCGCGCACGCCTCGGCGGCGCTGGTCTCTTCCGGGCTGGCATTGGTGAACAGCGAGATCAGGGTGAACATCAGTACGTTGGCGGCCAGCGAGGCAATCGCCGCCATGTGCCAGCTGGTGTCGTCCAGCACGTAGATCATGTTCAGCAGCGGAATGTAGAAACCCTGCAGGTTGCCGACCAACGGCAGCAGCATGGTGACGATCCATACCAGGATCCCGGCCAGCAGCCCGGCGATAAACCCACGGCGGTTGGCGGTCGGCCAGTACAGCACCGACAGCACTCCCGGCAGGAACTGCAAGGTGGCGACAAACGCGACAATGCCCAGGTTGGCCAGGTCCTGCCCGGCGCCGAGCAACAGGTAGAACCCGTAGCCGGCCATGATTATCGCGACGATGAGTGCGCGGCGCGTCCATTTCAGCCAGCGGTAGATATTGCCTTCGGCGGGCGGCTGGTACAGCGGCAGCACCAGGTGATTGAGGGCCATGCCCGATAGAGCCAGCGTCGTGACGATAATCAGCCCGCTGGCAGCAGACAAACCGCCGACATACGCCAGCAGCGCCAACGCCGGGCTATTGGCGGCGATACCGATACCCAGGGTGAAATACTCGGGGTTGGTGGTGGCCCCCAGTTTCAGGCCGGCCCAGAGGATCAGCGGCACCGCAAGGCTCATCAACAGCAGGAACAGCGGCAAGCCCCAGCTGGCGCTGACCAGCGAGCGCGGGTTGAGGTTCTCGGTGAAGGTCATGTGGTACATGTGCGGCATTACGATCGCCGAGGCGAAGAACACCAGCAACAGCGTGCGCCATGGGCCTTCCTGCAACGGCGTGTGCAGGGCGGCGAGAGCGGTCTGGTTTTGCAACAGCCACAGCTCCAGCTGTTGCGGGCCGTCGAACACGCCATAGAGCGCGTAGAGGCCGACGCCGCCGATGGCGATCAGCTTGATCACCGATTCGAACGCAATCGCAAATACCAGCCCTTCATGCTTCTCGCGGGTGGCGATGTGACGTGAGCCGAAGAAAATCGTGAACAGGCTGATCAGCGCACAGAACGCCAGGGCGACCCGGTGTTGCACCGGCTCGCGGGTCAGGATGCTGATGGAGTCGGCTACCGCCTGGATCTGCAGGGCCAGCAAGGGCAGCACGCCGATCAGCATGAACACCGTGGTCAATGCCCCGGCCCACGTGCTGCGGAAGCGGAAGGCGAACAGGTCGGCCAGTGACGACAACTGATAGGTGCGAGTAATTTTCAGGATCGGGTACAGCAGCACCGGTGCCAGCAGGAATGCACCGGACACCCCCAGGTAGCTGGAGAGAAAGCCGTAGCCGTATTGATAGGCCAGGCCGACGGTGCCATAGAACGCCCAGGCGCTGGCGTACACGCCGAGGGACAAGGTGTAGGTCAACGGATGGCGAATGATCGCCCGCGGAATCATTCCGCGCTCACTGATCCAGGCGACGCCAAACAACGCGGCCAGGTAGGCGGCGCTGATCAGCAGCATCTGGGTGAGGCTAAAGCTCATCGGCATCTTTTTGGCTCTGCAGGATGAAGGTCACGACGATCAGGATCAGCCACAGCAGATAGGGGCGATACCAGGCGCCCGTGGCGTCGATCCACCAATCCATGATGGCGGGGGAAAACAGGTAGATCCCGACGACCAGCAGCAGGACCAATCGATAGATGTACATGTTGGCCTCTGATTAAAAAACTGCGGCGATGGTAACGGATGGCTGGCAGGCTGCAAGCGCCTTCAGCGTAATTGCGCTTCGGCCAGTGTCAGTGTGCGCGGGATCCTGCTGGCATCCCAGTGCACAATGCCCCAATCCAGCAACTCCCGTGGGCTGGCGTGAAGCAGTTCGTTGCCAGGCTGCTGGCCAAGGGCGCGCAGGGCTCTGAATAGCAGCGGCGTGGCCTGGTCGGGATGCAGCGGCGGGGAACGATAGGACTTGCCCAGCTTGTTACCGTCCGGTTGGACGATCAACGGTACGTGCAGATAGCGCGGCTGACGCAGGCCCAGCAACTCCTGCAGGTACAGCTGGCGTGGCGTGGAGTCGAGCAGGTCGGCGCCGCGCACGATATCGGTAACCCCTTGCCAGGCATCGTCGAGCACCACGGCCAGTTGGTAGGCGTAGAGGCCATCGCGGCGACGGATGACGAAGTCGCCCACATCACGGCCCAGGTGTTGTCGGAATTCTCCTTGTACGCGGTCAGTAAAGTGGTACTCCAGCTCGGGAACACGCAGGCGGATGGCGGCGTCCTGCTGGTCGTGACCGGCATTTCGGCACAGGCCTGGGTAAATCCCGTCGTAGGGCTCCAATTGTTTACGTGAACAGGTACAGGCGTAGGCCAGGCCGTGGTTGAACATATCGTTCAGTACCTTGACGTAGGCGTCATGCCGCTCGCTTTGTCGGACCAGTTCGCCATCCCACTCAAAGCCGTAGCTTTCCAGGGCATGCAGGATTGCCGCCTGGGCGCCGGGCTCTTCGCGGGGCGGGTCGAGGTCTTCCATGCGCATCAGCCAGCGGCCGTGATTGGCGCGGGCGTCGAGGTAGGAGGCGAGGGCGGCGACCAGGGAACCGAAGTGCAAATGGCCGCTGGGCGTGGGGGCGAAACGCCCGATATAGGTAGAGGCAGTCATGGGCCGGATATTACTGGAAAATCGGTAAATCCCAGAAACAAAAATGGGGCGTTTGCACGCCCCATTTATTCAGCTCGGCTGGATCACTTGCCGACCTGTTTTTCCTTGATTTCAGCCAAGGTCTTGCAGTCTACGCAGAGGTCCGCAGTAGGGCGGGCTTCCAGGCGACGGATACCGATCTCGACACCGCAGGATTCGCACCAGCCGTATTCTTCGTCTTCGATCAGTTGCAACGTCTTGTCGATTTTCTTGATCAGCTTGCGCTCGCGATCGCGGGCGCGCAGTTCGAGGGCGAACTCTTCTTCCTGGCTGGCACGGTCTGCCGGGTCCGGGAAGTTGGCCGCTTCATCCTTCATATGGTCAACCGTGCGGTCGACTTCCTGCATCAAGTCCTGCTTCCACTGCTTCAGGATTTTGGAGAAGTGCTCGCGCATGGGCTTGCCCATGTATTCCTCACCCTTCGATTCAACGTAGGGTTGGAAGCCGCTGATGCTCTGTTGCTTTGCTTGGGTGGACATGAATAGACCGCCTCTCACTCTTCTAATCCATTGCGCAGGATTGCAACGTCACCGACACCTGCCGGCCCTGCGGCTGCAAGCGGGCGAACTTACCAGATAGATTCAGGGTGCGCCACTCCCGGTTGTCGACGCCCGTCACGCAGGGGTTGCCAACTGCAGCAGCCCGCTGTGGCTGGGTATGCATCGTCTCGAATGTTGATTTTAGTCGTTTTGCAAGCGCTTGCCGGGTTCATCTTGGACGGCCAGGCAGGCAATAGAGCATGTTTTACCGCGACGGTTCGGTAGAATCCTGATTTTGTCCTCACCGTTAAGGAAGGCTAATGGCTCAGCCCTACAGTGCGCGCAGTCGCGCCATCGAACCTTTTCATGTCATGGCGTTACTGGCGCGAGCCAATGAGCTGCAAGCGGCCGGCCATGATGTGATCCACCTGGAGATCGGCGAGCCGGATTTCACCACGGCCGAGCCGATCATCCAGGCCGGCCAGGCGGCGCTGGCCAATGGCAAGACCCGCTATACCGCGGCCCGTGGCCTGCCGGAATTGCGTGAAGCCATCAGCGGTTTCTACCAGCAGCGCTACGGATTGAACGTCGATCCCGAGCGTATCCTGATCACTCCCGGGGGCTCCGGCGCACTGTTGTTGGCCAGCAGCCTGTTGGTGGACCCCGGCAAGCATTGGCTGCTGGCAGACCCGGGTTACCCGTGTAACCGGCACTTCCTGCGCCTGGTGGAAGGTGCCGCGCAACTGGTGCCGGTAGGCCCTGAAGTGCGTTATCAACTGACCGCTGACCTGGTGGCCAGACACTGGGATCAGGACAGCGTGGGCGCGTTGGTTGCCTCCCCGGCGAATCCCACCGGCACGATCCTCACGCGCGATGAATTAGCCGGGCTTTCCGACGCAATCAAGGCGCGTAACGGCCATCTGGTGGTGGATGAGATCTATCACGGCCTGACCTACGGCACTGACGCCGCCAGCGTGCTGGAGGTCGACGATGAGGCCTTCGTCCTGAATAGTTTTTCGAAGTATTTCGGCATGACCGGCTGGCGCCTGGGCTGGCTGGTGGCGCCGCCGGCTGCGGTCGGCGACCTGGAAAAACTGGCGCAAAATCTGTATATCAGCGCGCCCAGCATGGCCCAACATGCGGCGCTCGCCTGTTTTACCCCGCAGACCCTGAGCATTCTGGAGGAGCGCCGTGCCGAATTTGGCCGGCGTCGCGACTTCCTGCTGCCCGCCTTGCGCGAGTTGGGCTTCGGGATTGCCGTAGAACCGGAAGGCGCGTTCTATTTGTATGCCGATATCAGTGCGTTCGGCGCAGATGCCTTCGCGTTTTGTCGTCATTTCCTTGAAACCGAGCATGTCGCCTTTACCCCCGGTCTGGATTTTGGTCGCTATCAAGCGGGTCATCATGTGCGTTTTGCCTACACGCAAAACCTTGATCGGCTACAGGAGGCGGTGGAACGAATCCAGAGCGGCCTGCGGAGCTGGCAAGGCTGATGCGATTTCATCCTCCCCTCGAAGAAGGTCGGCTGATTCGCCGCTATAAGCGCTTTCTCACCGATATCGAAACCGTTACCGGCGAGTTGTTGACTATTCACTGCCCAAATACCGGTTCGATGCTCAATTGCATGGTGGAAGGCGGGCAGGTCTGGTTCAGTCGTTCCAATGACCCCAAGCGCAAGTTGCCCGGCACCTGGGAAATTGCCGAAACGCCCCAGGGCCGCTTGGCGTGCGTTAACACGGCACGCGCCAATCCGTTGGTCGAGGAGGCGTTGCGTGCTGGCGTGATCACCGAACTCAACGGTTTCACCGCGTTGAAGCGGGAAGTGCCTTACGGCCAGGAGAAAAGCCGCATCGACTTTCGCCTCGAATATCCCGACGGCGCGGCGTATGTGGAAGTCAAAAGTGTCACGCTGGGATTTGATGACAACAGGGTTGCCGCTTTCCCCGATGCGGTGACCCAGCGTGGC
The DNA here is from genome assembly GCF_059418085.1 of Pseudomonas sp. GW821-FHT09C10. Taxonomy (NCBI): domain Bacteria; kingdom Pseudomonadati; phylum Pseudomonadota; class Gammaproteobacteria; order Pseudomonadales; family Pseudomonadaceae; genus Pseudomonas; species Pseudomonas sp. GW821-FHT09C10. The sequence continues at coordinate 16,190 of NZ_JBWKPE010000006.1, read as the reverse complement.
GCCAAGCATCTGCGGGAACTGGCACATCTGGCGCGTGAAGGTGTGCGGGCGGTGCAGTTGTATTGCGTCAACCTCTCGGGGATTGACGCGGTGCGCCCGGCGCTGGAAATCGATGCTGCCTACGGTGCGGCCTTGCGCGAGGCTAAAGCTGCCGGGGTGGAAGTGTTGGCGTATGGGGTGCGCGTGACGTCCGAGGAGATTTGCGTGGACCGTCGGTTAGAGGTGCTGCTCGACTAGAGATCCACCCACAGGCCCTGCGCGTCTTCGCGACCACGCAGGGCCTTGAGGCTTTTACCTGCGCATGGGCCGGCAATGCACTCGCCGCTTTCGATCAGGAACAGCGCGCCGTGGGTGGCGCATTGGATCAGGCTGGCGCTGTCGTCAAGGAACCGGTCGGGTTGCCACTCCAGTGGAATGCCGCGATGAGGGCAGCGGTTGATATAGAAGTAAGCGATGCCGTCCCGGCGTACCGCCAGCAGCGGCGTGCCATCCATCGTAAAACCTAGGCTGCTGTTGGGCGCGAGCATGTCCGAGGGGCAGAGAAACTTCATTTCAATCCTTAAGTGCCTTGACGTTCAAATGCAAACAATTATCAAATGCCGGCTTCGCCCGTTAGCTGACTGGGTGCTCAGTTCGATGTCCGCCAGGGGTTATCTGTCACATCGATGAGTGCTCGAAAGGCCCTGCCCTTTGGAAGGAAACCCTGTTATGCGCCTGAGTGCCAGCGCTATTGCGCTTGTTGTCGGACTGCTGGTCAACCATGGGGCGCAAGCCTCCGAACTGCCACAACGCTGGGTGAGTGCCGGTGGGGCGCTGTCGGAATGGGTCACGGCGTTGGGCGGTGAGCCGAAGTTGGTCGGCGTGGACACCACCAGCCAGCATCCTGAATCGCTCAAGGCGTTGCCAAGTATCGGCTATCAGCGGCAATTGTCGGCCGAAGGCATTCTCAGCCTGCGCCCACAGGTGCTGGTGGGGACTGAAGAGATGGGGCCGCCGCCGGTGCTGGCGCAGATTCGCAGTGCAGGTGTCCAGGTCGAGATGTTCTCGGCGCAGCCGGATTTGCCGACCTTGAAGGGTAATCTTCAGCACCTGGGCAAGTTGCTGGGAGATGAGGCTAAGGCCAGTGCATTGTTTACCGGATATGAACGGGCCCTTGATCAGCAGAAAAGCTGGGTCGCCAAGGCGCAGGCCGCGCAGAAGGCACCGGGCGTGTTGCTGCTGATCGGTCATGCTGGCGGCAAGCCGCTGATTGCCGGTAAGGACACAGCGGGCGATTGGGTGGTGCAGCAGGCCGGCGGGCATAACCTGGCTACCCACAGCGGTTACAAGCCATTTTCGGTGGAGTCGTTGGCAGGGCTGAGCCCTGATGTGCTGGTGTTTGCCGATCGTGCCCTTACCGGAGACGCGGCGCGCGCGGCGTTGTTCAAGGAGAATCCGATCCTGGCTTCGACGCCGGCGGCCAAGCGTGGGCGTGTGTTCGAGCTGGACCCGACCTTGCTGGTGGGTGGGCTTGGACCGCGCCTGCCGCAGAGTCTTGTGAAACTCTCGGCCAGCTTTTACCCGTCACAGGCTAAACCCGCTCCATGACCACTCTGGTTAAGCCGAAAACGCTGTTCATCGGCCTGGCACTGTTATGCCTGTTGGCGACCTGGCTCTCGTTGGCATTGGGCCCGGTAAGCTTGCCGTTGCTGGATACGCTCAAGGCGGCATTGCGCTTGATGGGCGTGCCGATAGAGGCGCAAGGCCTGGAGCAGGCTGAGTTGATCCTGGGGCAGATTCGTTTGCCGCGGACGTTGCTCGGTTTGGCGGTGGGCGGCGTATTGGCATTGTCCGGCGTGGCCATGCAAGGGTTGTTTCGTAACCCGCTGGCCGATCCGGGGTTGGTCGGGGTTTCCAGCGGGGCGGCACTGGGGGCGGCAATCGCCATTGTCGGCGGTGCGTTTTTTGGTGGGTTACCGGAGGCATTCGGGCCTTATGTGCTGTCGCTGTGCGCGTTTCTAGGCGGGCTGGGCGTTACCGCGCTGGTTTATCGGCTGGGGCGCCGTAACGGTCAGACCAATGTGGCGACGATGCTGCTTGCCGGCATTGCCCTCACTGCACTGGCAAGCTCGGCAGTGGGCCTGTTCACCTACCTGGCGGACGACGCCACCCTGCGTACCCTGACGTTGTGGAACCTTGGCAGCCTCAACGGCGCGAGCTATTCGCGGTTATGGCCCTTATTGCTGGTCAGTGCCGGTGTGGCGCTCTGGTTGCCGCGCCGGGCCAAGGCGTTGAATGCGCTGTTGCTCGGCGAATCCGAGGCCAGTCATCTGGGAATTGATGTTGAAGGGCTCAAGCGCGAGTTGGTGTTCTGTACCGCATTAGGTGTAGGTGCTGCGGTGGCTGCGGCGGGCATGATTGGTTTTGTCGGGCTGGTGGTGCCACATCTGGTCAGGTTGCTGGCCGGGCCTGATCACCGCGTGCTGCTGCCGGCGTCGATATTGGCGGGCGCGAGTTTGTTGCTGTTTGCCGACTTGGTTGCGCGGCTGGCCTTGGCGCCGGCTGAATTGCCGATTGGTATCGTGACTGCGTTTATTGGTGCGCCGTTTTTTCTTTACCTGTTGTTACGGGGGCGTGCCTGATGCTGCGTGTTGAAGGCCTGCAGATCCGGCGTGGCCACAAGGTCGTGCTGGCGGATGTCACTCTGGAGTTGCTGCCGGGTGAAGTGCTCGGTGTGCTGGGTCCCAATGGCGCGGGCAAGAGTACGTTGCTGGGGGCGTTGTGCGGTGAGTTGCATCCGGATCAGGGCGAGGTGTGGTTGGGGCAGCAGGCGTTGAAAGACTGGAGCGGGTCGCAGCGCGCGCAGCGGCTGGCGGTGTTGCCACAAACCTCGACCCTGGACTTCGCGTTCCGTGTCGAAGAGGTGGTCGGCATGGGCCGTTTGCCCCACCAGGCGGGGCGTGTGCGCGATGATGAAATTATCCATGCGGCCTTGCTGGCGGCGGACGTCGCACACTTGAAAGGTCGCAGTTACTTGGCGCTGTCTGGTGGCGAGCGTCAACGCGTGCACTTGGCGCGGGTGCTGGCGCAATTATGGCCAGGTGAGTCGGGGCAGACATTGCTGCTGGATGAGCCGACATCGATGCTGGACCCCCTGCATCAGCACACGACCCTGCAAGCGATTCGCCGCTTTGCCGATCGTGGTGCGGCGGTGCTGGTGATCCTCCATGATCTGAACCTGGCTGCGCGCTACTGTGATCGCATTTTGCTGCTGGAGCAGGGCCGTCCCCACGCCTTGGATACACCGGCGCAGGTGCTGCGGCCCGAGCCGCTTAAGGCCGTGTTTGGTTTGGAAGTATTGGTTCAGCCGCACCCGGAGCGTGGGCATCCGTTAATCATTGCTCGCTGAGGCGTGCTTTTTCACAGGCAAAAAAAGACCCGGCAAAAGCCGGGTCAAATAACCGTGATTAGCCTGATGAGGAGATAATCTGAGAGTCCGAACCAATGGTCTTTCAGTTATCGGCTGATCTCGCGACCAGTTGTGATAATCATAACGATTCTCATTTGAGAGTCAACAGTTGTTTTTGAAGGATCTGCGGTTTTCCTCAAACGTCCGTTCGAAGTGCGTATAAACATTGGGCCTTGCTGACGATCTAGCTCTTCTGACGCGCTGAAATGGCATCCAGCTGGCGATTCAATGCCTCCTTACGCTCGACCGGAATGTCATTCCAGTGCACGTCCATCAGGGCCCCTTCAATCGCATAGAGCAACACTTTTGATGCGCGAAACCCGCGAGTCCTGACGGCTCGATACGCATCGACCGCTCCCAGGCGACGCAAGTCGGATGCACTGTGGATGCCCACCGCATGCAGCCACTGCGCTGACGTCTTGCCGAGGTTTTTCAGGTGTTGCAGCTCATCGTTCATCAAGCCTCCTTGCGACGGCCGAATGGTGCGGTGGGTATCGTGACCAGGCAGGCCTGAACAGCAGTGTAGCGCTCAGTAGGAAAAGCGTAGTTCTTTGGTCTGAAACGGCCAAAAAGCTTATAAGAATGGCGCGGGGATTTTGACGCGGGGCAGGCGTGAAGCACCCGCTACGCATTGCGCGTAGTCGGGCTTGGATCGAATCTTACTTGGTACGGTAGCGCAGTCGCGTGCCGAAATTGACCGACATGAGGATCTCATCGGCAGTCAATTCAGGCGGGAAGTAGGTGCCCGAAATCTGCGCATGGGCCAGGCTGGCGCCTTCCAGCGAGCAGTCGCGCAAATCCAGGCCGCGCAAGTCGGCGGAGCGGAAATACGCGTCGGTGAAATCCACACCGGTGGCATTCAAGTCGCGCAGGTCCAGTCCACGGAAGTCGCCACCGCGCATGTCGATAATGCCGCCTGCCGGGCGTTCCTGGTTGAAACCACGGATATCGTCTTTATGCAGGAGTGCGTAGAGCGGTGTATCTAGAAGCTTGGGCTGACTCATGAAAACGACTCCTGTTGGATTTATGACGCCATTATAGTGCCACTATCTCTTGGCGTGCGCCCAAGTAGACGACACGACCAAGAAATTTTTCTTACAGGCCTGGCAGGCGCTGGCGAATTTGCGCGACCAACGCATCGAGGGTTCCGCTTTGGTTGGTCTCGACGCGTTTACTCAGCAACAGTTCTTCGGCGGTCAGTGGGTCACGGTTGGCCTGTTGTTCTTCGATAACGCTCAGGGTCGCGTCGGATGGATCGTTTTTGTCGGCCTGACGTTGCGCCAACCAACTGGTGATAACCGCCTGTGGCGCGTTGCAGTCCAGGATCAGGAACGGCGCCCCCGTGGCTTCGGCCACTTTGGCTGCGGCGTCGCGTTGTTCGCGTTTGAGGAAGGTGGCATCCAGTACTACCGGGAAGCCGGCGCGCAGCACGGTATCCGCGATGTCATTCAAGCGAGCGTAGGTCCTGGCGCTGGCGTCGGACGCATAGATGCCGGCCTGGGGCGTGTTTTCCACCTGCTGCTCGCCGAACATGCGCTTGCGCTCCACGTCCGAGCGCAAGCGTACAGCGCCCAATGCTTCCACCAGGCGCATGGCCACGTGGCTTTTGCCGACTGCCGAGACACCGTGGGTAATTGCCAGGAAACGCGATGGAATAGTGCTGTAGCTTTCCGCCAGGTTGGCGTAGTTGCGGTATTGGCGCAGGGTGGTGGCGCGCTGCACCGGGCTTGCCTCGCTCGGCATGCTGAACAGCGACACCTTGGCACGCACCAGGGCGCGGTAGGCTTTGTAGAAGTTCAGCACTTCAAGGCCCTGATAATCACCGGTCAGTTCCAGGTACTGGCTGATAAAACGCCGCGCCAGGGACTTGAGGCCGCGGTCTTCCAGGTCCATGGCCAGGAAAGCGGTGTCGGCGTACACATCGGTGAAGCGAAACGGCTCGTTGAACTCGATACAGTCGAAGATCACCACCTTGTCGTCAATCAAGGTGGCGTTGCCGAGGTGGATGTCACCGTGGCACTCGCGGGTGAAACCGTCGAGCTTGCGCTGTGCCAGCAGCGGTTTCAGGCGTTCGAAGCTGCTTTCGGCCCAGGCTTGCAGGGCGTCCAGTTGAATCAGGTCGGCCTTGTCGCTGAGGAATGGGCGGATCTGGTCGAAGTTCTGCCGTACCGGTGCCATCACTTCATCGGGGGTGCCGGCCGCGTGGTCCTGAGGCACTTTTGGTGCGGCGAGGTGAAAGCGTGCGATCTGCCTGGCCATTTCATCGATGTGCGCGGCGGTCAATTCGCCATTGGCCTGCAAGGTGCTGAGCAATTGGCTCTGCGGGAACTGACGCATCTTCAGGGCATATTCGATCACCGGGCCGTCGCCACCCAGTTGCGGGGCTTCGGCTGTGCCGGTAATCGGCAACACTTCCAGATACAGATCCGTGGTCAGGCGTTGGTTGAGGCGCAGTTCTTCGTTGCAGAAGTGCCCGCGTTTCTCCAGGTCGGTGAAGTCCAGGAACCCGAAGTTCATCGGTTTCTTCAATTTATAGGCGTAGGGGCCGGTCAAGATGACCCATGAAATATGCGTTTCGATGACCTGGAACGCTTCAACCGGATGAGGGTACAAAGCCGGGTTTTGCAGGGCTGCGATCAGTGGCTGGCTCACGGGCGATCCTTCAGAGTCGGTGGGAAATCATGGCGCGCATTATGGCTGCTACGGGCGGTCGTGCAAACCGCTGTCCGGCTCATGTTGATCATCAATAAAGTGCGTATAATCCGCCGCCATGACTCGAACCCGATCTCCCCGTTCCCGTAAAAAACCTCCTTCCCGCGGCCTGCGCCCGTGGCTTGGCTGGGCGCTCAAGCTCGGCCTGGTAGGCCTTGTGGTGCTCGCTGGCTTTGCGGTGTACCTCGACGCTGTGGTCCAGGAGAAGTTCTCCGGCAAGCGCTGGACTATCCCGGCCAAGGTGTATGCACGCCCGCTGGAACTGTTCACCGGCCAGAAGCTGAGCAAGGATGACTTCCTCACCGAACTCGACGCCCTGGGCTATCGACGCGAACCCGTGAGCAATGGTCCGGGCGCGGCTGCGGTCAGCGGCAACACCGTCGACCTCAATACCCGCGGCTTCCAGTTCTATGAAGGCCTGGAGAAGGCCCAGCCTGTGCGCGTGCGCTTCTCCGGCGACTACGTCGCCGAACTGTCGTCCCTGAACGGCTCCAAGTTGCCGGTGGTACGCCTTGAACCGCTGATGATCGGCGGGATTTACCCGAAGAACCTTGAAGATCGCATCCTGATCAAGCTTGATCAGGTGCCGCCGTATCTACTGGAAACGTTGGTGGCTGTAGAGGACCGCGACTTTTATAGTCACTGGGGCGTTTCGCCGAAGTCGATTGCCCGTGCCGTCTGGGTGAATACTTCCGGCGGCAGGATGACCCAGGGCGGCAGTACGCTGACCCAGCAGTTGGTGAAGAACTTCTACCTGACCAACGAGCGCAGCCTGACCCGTAAGCTCACCGAAGCCATGATGGCGATGCTGCTCGAGCTGCACTACAGCAAGCAGGAGATCCTTGAGGCGTACCTCAACGAGGTATTCGTCGGCCAGGATGGTCAGCGCGCGGTGCACGGCTTCGGTCTGGCCAGCCAGTTCTTCTTTGGTCAACCGCTGTCGGAGTTGAAGCTGCATCAGGTTGCCTTGTTGGTGGGCATGGTCAAGGGGCCTTCCTACTACAACCCGCGTCGTAATCCGGAGCGTGCGCTTGAGCGCCGTAACCTGGTGCTCGATGTGCTTGAACAGCAAGGCGTTGCCACGGCGGAACAAGTGGCCGCGGCGAAAAAAATGCCACTGGGTGTGACAACCCGCGGGAAGTTGGCGGACAGTTCATTTCCAGGCTTTATCGATCTGGTAAAGCGCCAGTTGCGTGAAGACTATCGCGACGAAGACTTGACCGAAGAAGGCCTGCGAATCTTCACCAGCTTCGACCCGATCCTGCAGATGAAGGCAGAAGCGTCGGTTAACGACACCTTCAAGCGCCTGACGGGCCGTAAGGGCGCCGACGAAGTAGAAGCCGCCATGGTGGTGACCAACCCGGAAACCGGTGAAGTCCAGGCCATGATCGGCAGTCGCCAGGCCAGCTTTGCCGGTTTCAACCGCGCACTGGACGCCGTGCGGCCGATCGGCTCGCTGGTCAAGCCGGCGGTCTACCTGACAGCGCTGGAAAAGCCGAGTAAATACACCCTCACCAGTTGGTTGTCGGATGACCCGCTGTCGGTCAAAGGGGGCGACGGCCAGGTCTGGACGCCGCAGAACTTTGATCGCCGCTCCCACGGCACGGTGTTCCTGTATCAGGGCTTGGCCCATTCCTACAACATTTCCACGTCTCGGCTCGGCTTGGAGGTTGGCGTGCCGAATGTCCTCAAGACGCTCGCGCGCCTGGGCATCACCCGCGAATTCCCGGCCTTCCCATCGATTCTGCTGGGCGCCGGCGCCATGACGCCGATTGAAGTGGCGACCATGTACCAGACCCTCGCCAACGGTGGCTTCAATACCCCGATGCGCGGGATCCGCAGTGTACTGACGGCCGAGGGTGAGCCACTCAGGCGCTATCCGTTCCAGATTCAGCAACGCTTCGACGCGGGCTCCATCTATCTGATCCAGAACGCCATGCAACGTGTGATGCGTGAAGGTACCGGCAGCTCGGTCTATAAGGTGTTGCCTTCCAACCTGACGCTGGCGGGTAAGACCGGTACCAGTAACGACTCGCGCGACAGCTGGTTCGCCGGTTTCGGCCAGGATGTGCTCGCAGTGGTATGGCTGGGCCGTGACGACAATGGCAAGACGCCGTTCACAGGTGCCACCGGCGCACTGCAGGTCTGGACCAGTTTCATGCGCAAGGCCGACCCGCTGCCGTTGAACATGCCGCAGCCGGATAACATCGTGCAGACCTGGATTGATCCGCATACCGGCCAGGGCTCCGATGCCAACTGTCCGGGCGCGGTGCAGATGCCGTATATTCGCGGCAGCGAACCACCAGCCGGTGCTGCGTGCGGTGGCGGAGCCCCTGCAGATGCGGAATCGGTGATGGATTGGGTCAAGGGCTGGATGAATTAAGCAAAGAGGGTTTCAAGTGAACAAGTGGTGGATTCCAGCTATTACAGCTCTGGCTTTGCTCGGCGGTTGCTCCAGCGTGCAGCGCGGCTCTATTCCTGTGGTGGATTCGAGTACAGCTGTCTCCAATAATGACCGTATCTCGGCCAATGGCGGTTTCCGCCAAACCGTGACCAACCGTCCGGCCCAGGCCAGGCCTCAGGCCGTGCCGCAGGATTCGGGTGTGGTCGTGATGGTGCCGGGCGGCGGTGCAGCTACCTCGGCGCCAATCAGTGCCGAGCCTTGGACGCCTGGGCCAAGCTCCTCCGGGCCGATTGATGCCGCGCCGATGCAGACCGCGCCGATCAACCAGGGCACCTACACCATGCCGTCGACGCCGAGCGGCATTCCATCGGCCTCCAGCGCAGGCGGCTTGTCAGCCGACGAGCAATTGGACGGCCCGGTGCTGGCGTTGCTGACCACCGCGCAGCAACAGCAGGCGGGTGGTGACTTGAATGGTGCGTCATCCAGCCTTGAGCGTGCGCAACGTGTTGCTCCGCGCGAGCCGCAAGTGCTGTATCGCCTTGCCCAGGTACGCATGGCCCAGGGCGATGCGCCCCAGGCCGAACAATTCGCTCGTCGTGGTCTCACGCTGGCCAACGGTCGTCCCGACCTGCAAGCCAGCCTGTGGGCGTTGATCGGCGATGCGCGTGCGGCACAAGGTGACGCTGCCGGCGCTGCCCAGGCTCGGCAAAAAGCCAAGGTCAACCTCTGATGGATGGACGGTTTCCCGCGATTGCCGAACAGTTATTGCTGATCGAGCGCGAATTGCGCGTGCAGGGCTGGTGGGATGAGGTGCGCCCCAGTGCCGAAGCGCTCAGCAGTGTCGAGCCCTTTTCGGTGGATACTCTGGACTTCCACCAGTGGTTGCAGTGGGTCTTCCTTGTGCGCATGAAGCAGATTCTCGAGCAGGATCTGCCCTTGCCCAATGCTTCCGGGATCATGGAGATGGCCGAGATGGTCTATGCCGACCGGCCGCTCGAGAGCCTTGGTTTGCGCAATGCGCTGAAAAAGTTCGACCAACTGATCGTCGACGCTCGTTAATTGCCTGGCTGCCGGTTTTTTCGGCAGTCTTGCGCACATTTCTACCGCTTGACGACATTCAGGCGAGTTTTATCCCTCCTCAAAGCCCTTTCTTCTACGTTCTCATGCGCTTAGTTGGAAAAAAGCGCAATTATTGCTTGACTTGAGAGGCCTGAAACAGAAGAATCCAAAGTCCGCTGTATCGGGACTGCCAGAAGCAGGCCCGCTCAGCAGATCATGAGGCGCACATCCGCGCCGACCTGTTACACCCGCAACGCGTTACCTCGCGCTGGGTGGGAAAAGCCCGCAACACTTGGGACGATCCCAATACTTGCTCAGTCAGTGCTGACGTAGTCGGCGACCACCGTCGCTCATGCTCTGTTGAGAAGTAAACCTATTAAGACCCGTCGGTTTTCAACGGACGGTATTCTGGCGTTTTAGAGGTGAACAACGTGGAGCTTTTATCTGGCGGTGAGATGCTCGTCCGCTTTTTGCGTGACGAAGGCGTCGACTATATCTACGGGTACCCAGGTGGTGCTCTGCTGCATGTTTACGACGCACTGTTCAAGGAACCGGCTGTTACCCACATCCTGGTTCGCCACGAACAGGCCGCGACCCATATGGCTGACGGTTATGCCCGTGCCACCGGTAAAGCCGGTGTGGTACTGGTAACCTCCGGCCCAGGCGCAACCAATGCCATTACCGGCATCGCGACTGCTTATATGGACTCCATTCCGATGGTGATCATTTCCGGCCAGGTGCCAAGCACCATGGTGGGGACCGATGCGTTCCAGGAAACCGACATGATCGGTATCTCCAGGCCGATCGTGAAACACAGCTTCATGATCAAGCATGCGTCGGAAATCCCGGACGTCATGAAAAAGGCCTTCTACCTCGCACAGTCCGGTCGCCCGGGGCCTGTCGTGGTCGATATCCCGAAAGACATGACCAACCCGGCTGAAAAATTCGAATACGTTTTCCCGAAGAAAGCCAAGCTGCGTTCCTACAGCCCGGCCGTTCGTGGGCACTCGGGGCAAATCCGCAAGGCGGCAGAAATGCTCCTGGCGGCCAAGCGCCCCGTGTTGTACTCGGGGGGTGGCGTGATCCTGGGCGGTGGTTCTGCACCGCTGACCGAGTTGGCCAAACTGCTCAACCTGCCAGTCACCAACACCCTGATGGGCCTCGGCGCATTCCCAGGTACGGACCGTCAGTTCGTGGGCATGCTGGGCATGCACGGCAGCTACACCGCCAACCTGACCATGCACCACGCCGACGTGATCCTGGCAGTGGGCGCGCGTTTTGATGACCGCGTGATCAACGGCGCGAGCAAGTTCTGCCCGAATGCCAAGATCATCCACATCGACATCGACCCGGCGTCCATCTCCAAGACCATCAAGGCCGATGTGCCGATCGTAGGTCCTGTAGAAAGTGTATTGACCGAAATGGTCGCTGCGCTCAAGGACATCGGCGAGACGCCGAACAAGGAATCCGTTGCCAGCTGGTGGAAGCAGATCGACGAATGGCGTGGTGACCGTGGCCTGTTCCCTTACGACAAGGGCGACGGCAGCATCATCAAGCCACAAACCGTGATCGAGACCCTCTGCGAAGTAACCAAGGGCGACGCCTTTGTGACCTCCGATGTGGGCCAGCACCAGATGTTCGCCGCGCAGTACTACAAGTTCGACAAGCCTAACCGCTGGATCAACTCCGGTGGCCTGGGCACGATGGGCTTTGGTTTCCCGGCAGCCATGGGCGTGAAACTGAGTTTCCCGGACTCTGACGTTGCCTGCGTCACCGGTGAAGGCAGCATTCAGATGAACATCCAGGAGCTGTCGACATGCCTGCAGTACGGTCTTCCTGTGAAGATTGTCTGCTTGAACAACGGTGTGCTGGGTATGGTTCGTCAATGGCAGGACATGAGCTACGGTAGCCGTCATTCCCATTCCTACATGGAATCGTTGCCGGATTTCATCAAGTTGGTTGAAGCCTATGGCCACGTTGGCATTCGCATCACCGATCTGAAAGATCTGAAGCCGAAGATGGAAGAAGCGTTCGCCATGAAGGACCGTCTGGTGTTCATCGATATTCAGGTGGATACCAGTGAGCACGTCTACCCGATGCAGATCAAAGACGGCTCTATGCGCGACATGTGGCTGAACAAGACGGAGCGTACTTAATCATGCGGCACATTATCTCCCTGCTTCTGGAGAACGAACCCGGCGCTCTGTCTCGTGTTGTCGGCCTGTTTTCGCAACGCAACTACAACATCGAAAGCCTGACCGTGGCGCCGACCGAAGACCCGACTTTGTCGCGCCTGACGTTGACCACCGTGGGCCACGATGAGGTGATCGAGCAGATCACCAAGAACCTCAACAAGCTGATCGAAGTGGTCAAGCTGGTCGACCTGTCGGAGAGTGCCCACATCGAGCGCGAGCTGATGCTGGTCAAGGTCAAGGCAACGGGGGCCCAGCGTGCCGAGATCAAGCGCACTACCGATATTTATCGCGGGCAGATCGTCGATGTGAGCGCCAGTGTTTATACCGTTCAACTGACCGGTACGAGCGACAAGCTGGACAGCTTCATCCAGTCGATCGGGACGGCCTCGATTCTGGAAACGGTACGCAGTGGTGTCACCGGGATTGCCCGTGGCGACAAAGTACTCAGCATCTAACCCAAATTAGCGAATGGCCTTACGGCCTGGATATATAGAGGAACCTCATGAAAGTTTATTACGATAAAGATTGTGACCTGTCGATCATCCAGGGCAAGAAAGTCGCCATCATCGGCTACGGCTCCCAGGGTCACGCGCAAGCTTGCAACCTGAAAGACTCCGGCGTTGACGTGACTGTTGGCCTGCGTAAAGGCTCGGCCACCGTTGCCAAAGCTGAAGCCCACGGCCTGAAAGTGACTGACGTTGCTTCCGCTGTTGCTGCCGCCGACCTGGTCATGATCCTGACCCCGGACGAGTTCCAGTCCGCGCTGTACAAGAACGAGATCGAGCCGAACATCAAGAAGGGCGCCACCCTGGCCTTCTCCCACGGCTTCGCGATCCACTACAACCAGGTTGTACCGCGCGCTGACCTCGACGTGATCATGATCGCGCCGAAAGCACCGGGCCACACCGTACGTTCCGAGTTCGTCAAAGGCGGCGGTATCCCTGACCTGATCGCGATCTACCAGGATGCTTCGGGCAACGCCAAGAACGTTGCGCTGTCTTACGCTGCTGGCGTGGGTGGCGGTCGTACCGGCATCATCGAAACCACCTTCAAGGACGAGACCGAAACCGACCTGTTCGGCGAGCAAGCCGTTCTGTGCGGCGGTACCGTTGAGCTGGTTAAAGCCGGTTTCGAAACCCTGGTTGAAGCTGGCTACGCGCCGGAAATGGCCTACTTCGAATGCCTGCACGAACTGAAGCTGATCGTTGACCTCATGTACGAAGGCGGTATCGCCAACATGAACTACTCGATCTCCAACAACGCCGAATACGGCGAGTACGTGACTGGCCCGGAAGTCATCAACGCCGAGTCCCGCCAGGCTATGCGCAACGCCCTGAAACGTATTCAGGACGGCGAGTACGCCAAAATGTTCATCAGCGAAGGTGCTACCGGCTACCCTTCGATGACCGCAAAGCGTCGTAACAACGCTGCTCACGGTATCGAAGTCATCGGCGAGCAACTGCGCTCCATGATGCCGTGGATCGGTGCCAACAAGATCGTCGACAAAGCCAAAAACTAAGTCGTACGTATCAACAGAAAACGCGGCTTAGGCCGCGTTTTTTCGTTTGAGGGGCGGGTTCTGGTATAAAGCTGCATCGTTTGCGGGCGAACACTCGCCGCAAGTATTGGTCGAATTTTTTTCACACCGTTGCAAGGTAAAGTCCATGAGCGAACGTCCCGAAGAGCCAAACCAGGCTTCTGACGCCGAAAGCCTGCTGCCGATCGATGAACATGTCGAAGAAGGGCATGACGCTGAAGGCCGCAAGGTCCGGCATCGTGGCATCTATTTGCTGCCCAATCTGTTCACTACGGCAAACCTGTTTGCCGGGTTCTATTCCATCATCAACTCAATGAGTGCCCAAAGTGCCTTGGCGGCGGGTGATGCGGCGAGCGCCAGCAAGTATTTCGGCTTTGCTGCCATCGCGATTTTCGTGGCCATGGTGCTGGATGGCCTTGATGGTCGTGTGGCGCGCATGACCAACACCCAAAGCGCCTTCGGAGCCGAGTATGACTCGCTATCGGACATGGTTGCCTTTGGTGTCGCACCTGCACTGCTGGCCTTCGCCTGGGCGCTGGGGGATATGGGTAAGGTTGGCTGGATGGTCGCCTTCATCTATGTTGCGGGGGCGGCGTTGCGTCTGGCTCGCTTCAATACCCAGGTGGGTACTGCTGACAAGCGTTACTTCATCGGTCTGGCCAGTCCGGCAGCGGCGGGCGTGGTGGCGGGTATCGTCTGGGCGTTCAGCGACTACGGCATCCAGGGTTCGAAAATGTCGTTCCTGGTGGCGTTGATGGTTGCTGCGGCCGGTATGCTGATGGTCAGTAATATCAAGTACAACAGCTTCAAGGAGCTTGACCTCAAGGGGCGTGTACCGTTCGTGGCGATCCTGGCAGTGGTACTGGTGTTTGCGGTGGTCTTCAGTGATCCTCCTCGGATCCTGCTATTGGCCTTTCTGGTCTACGCCGCTTCGGGGCCGATTCAGTACTTGCTGCATATGCGCCGGGACAAAACGTTGCCTTAATGTAATTTCCCCCATACTCCGCAGTCTATTGGTGCATCAGTTCTCCAATGCTGCGGAGTTGCCATGTTAATCAAATTGCCCAAAGCGTCCGATTGCCAAGAGTCGGATGTCACGCCTGAATCCTTCTACCTTTCTCGCCGTAGCTTGCTCGGCGGTGCGCTTGCCGGCATTGCTGCCAGCAGCCTGCCGCGTTGGGCCAGTGCTGACGAGGCCGCGCGTTATCCCGATGTTGAGCCTGGCAAGGCGCCCAATTGGTTTGCCGAAAAATTGCCGGCAACGAAATGGCAGGCAGTGACGGTCAAGGATGAGTCCATCACCCCGTTCAAGGACGCAACCCACTACAACAATTTCTATGAGTTCGGTACAGACAAGGGTGATCCTGCGAAAAATGCAGGCTCACTCAAGACCGAGCCCTGGAGTGTGGTGATCGATGGCGAGGTTGCAAAACCGGGGCGTTACGCCCTTGAAGACTTCATGAAGCCCTATCAATTAGAAGAGCGGATCTACCGTTTACGCTGTGTCGAGGCGTGGTCGATGGTCATCCCGTGGATGGGTTTTCCGATCTCTGCCTTACTCAAGCAGGTTGAGCCGACCTCCAAGGCCAAATACATCCGCTTTGAAACCCTCCAGGATGCCAAGAGCATGCCTGGGCAGCGCTCGAGTTTTGGCTTGATTGACTGGCCATATGTAGAAGGGCTGCGTCTGGATGAAGCGATGAACCCTTTGGCGATTCTGGCCGTTGGCATGTATGGGCGCGAGTTGCCCAATCAGAACGGTGCACCGTTACGTCTGGTCGTACCTTGGAAGTACGGTTTCAAGAGCGTGAAATCCATCGTGCGTATCAGTCTTGTAAGCGAGCAGCCCAAAACCACCTGGCAGAGTATTGCGGCGGATGAGTATGGCTTCTATGCGAATGTGAACCCTACGGTGGATCATCCCCGCTGGACCCAGGCGCGGGAGCGTCGTCTGCCAAGTGGGCTGTTCAGTCCCAATGTGCGTGAGACGCAGATGTTCAATGGCTACTCGGATGAGGTCGCCTCTTTATATACAGGCCTCGATCTGCGGAAGAACTACTGATGCGTTACCCCATCTGGCGCATTGGCGTTTTTATAGCTGCGGCAGTGTGGCCGTTATTGTGGCTGTATGAGGCATGGAGTTTTGCCTTGGGGCCGGATCCGGGCAAGGTGCTGGTTGATCGGCTTGGCCTGGGTACCTTGATCCTCTTGTTGATTACCCTTGGAATGACGCCGCTGCAGAAGCTGAGCGGTTGGGCGGGGTGGATTGCCGTGCGCCGGCAGCTTGGATTGTGGTGCTTTGCCTATGTAGTGCTGCATTTGGCGGCGTACTGCGTGTTTGTCCTGGGGCTGGATTGGTCGCAATTGGGTGTGGAATTGCGCAAACGACCTTACATTGTTGTGGGGGCGCTGGGGTTCTTGTCTTTGTTGGTGTTGGCGGTGACGTCTAATCGCTATAGCCAACGCCGACTCGGTAGTCGCTGGAAGAAGCTGCATCGGCTGGTGTATGTGATTCTTGGGCTTGGCCTGTTGCACATGCTGTGGATCGTGCGGGCTGATCTGAAGGAATGGGTTATCTATGCTTCTATAGGTGCGTTGCTTCTGGTGCTGCGTGTACCGCCCGTGGCGCGCCGAATCCCCCGACTTATTACTAAAAAAGCACCCACTGCAACAAAAGCGTAATTAACGCTTGACCGCAGATTGTATCTGTATATAATTCGCCCCACTTCCGGCGCAGTCGAAACGTAAAACTCCTTGTTAAACAACGAGTTATGCAGAATAAGGCAGCGGATTGCTTCAGTTCATCGAAGCCCAGAAGGAGTTGATAGAGTCGTG
>NZ_JBWKPE010000005.1:0-410223 GCF_059418085.1 Pseudomonas sp. GW821-FHT09C10 | reverse complement strand
GAGTGTTGGGGCGAAGCGTTTTTGGTTACTTTTGGCGCTCTTCCAAAAGTGACCCGCTGTAAGAGCGGAACCATAGGCAGCCGTTACCGCAGCAACGGATATGTACTCGGTCAAAGCCAACGACATGGTCGGCCCAAAGGCCGCCACGGAACCAAGCGCCCTCGCCACAGACCGCTGAAAAAAATTATGCAGATACTTATGCCCCGATGTCAGCAGCTCAGCTACAGATGCATCCACTGACACTGCCTCATCGGGGGCAAGTCGAACCGTCGCACCGCCCCTCCCACATTTTTAACCGTGCAAACCCGCCCTACTCCAGTTGGCTCCAACGCCAACCCCATGGCATTTGCTGCTGCCCCCCAACCCCAATTAAGTAGTAACTGTGGTCTCGCCCCGCACACCGCGAGGAATCTACCGAATATTCCCGGCCCTCTTGCCAGCCTCCAACCCAGGTGGGATACAAGCAACCTGACACCGCCAAAACAACGCTCTACGGAGGCTCGCCATGTCCGCCCTGCCGCACCCCACTTATCTCTACCGTCCAATGACCGCAGCCGATCTGCCGGCCGCCCACGATTTGTCGGTGCAACTCAAATGGCCTCACCGCCTGGAAGACTGGGCAATGTTGCAACGGGTCAGCGACGGCTTCGTGGTCATGGATGGCGAGCGGCTGATCGGCAGCGCGTTCACCTGCCCCCAGGGCGACTACGCCACCATCGGCCTGGTGATCGTCAGCAATGACTACCAGGGCCAGGGTATCGGCCGGCGCTTGATGGAGAAGGCCATTGCCGCTTGCGATACGCGCACGCCGGTCCTCAACGCCACCCTCGCCGGCGCGCCGTTGTATGCCAGCCAGGGGTTCGTCGAGTTCGGCCGGGTGCAGCAGCATCAGGGCCAGGCGTTGGTGCCCGCCCTGCCGACGCTGGCCGACGGCGAAACCTGCCGGGCGCTTAACGCCGATGATCACGCCAGCCTGCTCGCGCTGGCCAAGGCCGCCAGCGGTATGGACCGCCGTGAAGTGCTGCGTGACCTGCAGGTGGAGCACGCCGTGGGGATCGAACGCGATGGCCGGCTACGCGGCTTCGCCCTGCTGCGGCCGTTTGGGCGTGGGCGGTGCATCGGCCCGGTGGTGGCGGAAAATATCGAGCAGGCCAAGTACCTGATCGCCACCTTGCTGGCCCAGGTGCCGGACACCTTTGTGCGCATCGACATTCCCGTCGCCTGCGGCCTCAGCGACTGGCTCGAACAGGCCGGCCTGAAGAACATCGACACCGTCGCGCAAATGGCCCTGGGTACGCCGCCCCAGGCCAGCCAAGGCGTCCACCCCTTTGCCCTGATCACCCAGGCGATCGGCTGACTTTTCTCCCGGAGCACTCCCCATGTCATCTCCCCGTATCCTGCTGTTGGCACGCGCCGACGGCAGCCGCGTTGCCACGTCTTTCAACAAGGCCGCCTTGAGCGCGCTGGACCCGTTCGGCGACATCCGCCAACTCGCCTGGATGGGCGACGATGGCGTGTCCGCCGGCGTGGTGTCCTTCAGCGGCGAAGCGGTGATCGAAGAGTTCCCCCATAGCGAAACGCTGGTGGTACATGCAGGCCATGTCGTACTCAGTGCCGCGGAACAGACCTTGGAATTGGACGTCGGCGCCAGCGCCGTCATCGGCTTCGGCACACGCCTCACGGTACAGGCCAGTGCAGGCAGCGAATGGGCGTTCTGCGCGGTCGAGCAGGCCGATGCCCCGGTGTGCCCCGGCCTGACCCTGCTCGACCCGCACACCCTGCTCAACCCCTCCGCCGCGCCGGAACCCCAGATACTGATCGGCCCCACCCCGCAATGCCGCGCATTCAACCTGTTCGACGATGCCGTGACCGAGCTGCGCGTCGGCATCTGGGACTCGACGCCCTACGCCCGCCACGGCCGCCCGCACAAACTGCATGAATTGATGCACCTGCTCGAAGGCCGCGTCACCCTGCTGGATAACGAAGGTGGCGAGGTCACGGTGAATACCGGCGACACCGTGTTCGTGGCCAAGGGCGCGCCCTGCGCCTGGACCAGTACGGTGTACGTGCGCAAGGTCTACGCGGTGAAGTGACTCAGGCCTTCAACGCCTCTTCCAGAAACGCCACCAACGCCTGTACGCGCGGGCTGCGCAGTTTGCGCGACGGCACCAGCAGCAGCACCGGTGCGCTGTCAAAGCTCCAGTCCGCCAACACACGTACCAGGCTGCCGCTGGCCACGGCGTCACTCACGTCCCACTGCGAACGCAGCACCAGACCCAAGCCTTGCTCGGCCCAACGCCGGGCAACGCTGCCATCGTTGCTCAACAACGCAGGTTCCACGCGCAGGGTCTTGCGGCCCTGGCCTTTGCGCAGGTGCCACAGGGTCACGTCCTCATCATTTTCCCGAATGCAGATGCAGCGATGGGACGCCAGCTCATCCGGCGCAGACGGCACGCCGTGGGCGTGCAGGTAGGCCGGGCTGGCGCACAACCAGCGCTCGTTTGGTGTCAGTGGCCGCGCGGTCCACAGGCTGTCATTGAGATGGCCGATGTGAACCACCGCATCGCTGTCATGGCGATCGGGCCAGGGCGTCTCGCGCAAATCCAAGTGCAAACACAGCTGCGGGTGCAGTTTGGCAAACCGCGCCAACAGCGGTGCGATGCGCTGGCGGCCATAGCCAAACGGCGCCGCCACCCTCAAGGTGCCCACCAGGGTTTCATCCTTGTGCCGGAACGACTCCGGCAGCGCCTCAAGCTGCTCCAGCAACAGCGCGCTCTCCCGCGAAAACCGCTCGCCATCCGCCGTCAGGCTGAGGCGCCGCGCATCGCGATTGGCCAGGCTCAGCCCGAGCAGCGTCTCCAACTTGCGCAGACGCATGGACAACGCCGGCGGCGACACATTCAGGGTGCGGGCGGCGGCGCTCAGCGACTCCGAGCGGGCCAGGGTCACGGCAAGGCGCAGGTCTTCGATGGAAATCATTCAATTTTACTTAATGATTGATGAGTACCGATTGAACCACAGGTTAACGACAGCTGAGTAGAGTGCAGCCTGTCCCCCGCCACACGAGTTCCGCCATGTCCACGCCGATTGCTTCCCTCGACACGCCCGCCGCGCTCGTCGACATCCCGCAGATGCAGCGCAATATCCAGCGTATGCAACAACGCATGAACAGCCTGGGCGTGCGTTTGCGCCCGCATATCAAGACCAGCAAGTGCCTGCCGGTGATCCACGCCCAGATCGCCGCCGGGGCCAGCGGCGTCACGGTGTCCACCCTCAAGGAAGCCGAGCATTGTTTCGCCGCCGGCATCCGCGATGTGTTCTACGCCGTGGCCATCGCCCCGGGCAAACTGCCCCAGGCCCTGGCCCTGTGGCGCAAAGGCTGCAACCTCAGCCTGCTCACCGAGAGCGTCCCGGGCGCCGAGGCCATCGTCGCTTTCGCACAGCAGCATGACGCACGCTTCGACGTGTGGATCGAAATCGATTGCGACGGCCATCGCTCCGGCCTGGCCGCGCAGGACCCGGTACTGATCGACGTCGCCCGCATCCTCAGCGAGGGCGGCCTGCACCTGCGTGGCGTGATGACCCACGCCGGCTCGAGTTACGAGCTGGACAGCCTTGAACCCCTGCAAGCGCTGGCCGAACAGGAACGCGCGCTTTGCGTACACGCCGCAGACACTCTCCGCGCAGCCGGGCTGGCGTGCCCCGAGGTCAGTATCGGCTCCACCCCCACGGCCCTCTCGGCGCTGAATCTGGACGGCGTCACCGAAGTGCGCGCGGGGGTGTATGTGTTCTTCGACCTGGTCATGCGCAACATCGGCGTGTGCCAGGCCGATGAGTTGGCGCTGAGCGTACTGACCACCGTGATCGGCCATCAGCCGGACAAAGGCTGGATCATCACCGACGCCGGTTGGATGGCCATGAGCCGTGACCGTGGCACCCAGCGCCAGCACCAGGACTTCGGTTACGGCCAAGTGTGCAGCGAAGCGGGCGACTGGATCGACGGCGCGCGGGTCAGCGCTGCCAACCAGGAACACGGCATCGTCACCCTCGGCGCTGCCAACAATGACGCGCTTGTCACGCGCTTCCCCATCGGCAGTCGGCTGCGCATCCTGCCCAACCATGCCTGTGCCACCGGCGCGCAGTTCCCGGATTATCACGCCGTGGAGGCCGATGGCAGCGTGCACACCTGGAGTCGCCTGCATGGCTGGTAATCGCATCCACTCGATTCATAGCACCCACGCGGCACCGCCGGGCGGGCACTATTCCCAGGCGGTGGCGCATGGCGGCGTGCTGTATGTGTCGGGGCAACTGCCGGTACGCGCCAATGGCGAGCACAGCGCCGGGCAACCGTTCGCGGTGCAAGCCTCGCTTGCCCTGGATAACCTGGTGGCGATCCTGGGTGAAGCGGGCCTGAGCCTCGGTGACCTGCTCAAAGTGACGGTCTACGTGGTCGGCATCGAACACTGGCCCGCCTTTGATCAAATTTACGCGCGCTGCCTGGGTGAACATAAACCGGCCCGCGCCGTGGTGCCCGTGCCGGTGTTGCACCATGGCTACCTGATCGAAATCGAAGCGGTGGCCCGTGCCACACAGGAGCAGCCTGCATGAACCCGCAAAAAAGCGCTGTGCTGATCATCGGCGGCGGCATCATGGGCGCCTCGTCGGCGTTTTTCCTGCGCCGCCGCGGTTGCTCGGTCACGCTGCTGGAACGCGATCAGATCGGTCAGTACGCCAGCGGTGTGAACTTCGGCAATGTGCGCCGCCAGGGCCGCTACCTGGGGCAACTGGAACTGGCCAACCGTTCGTGGGCACTGTGGAAGCGCCTGCCGGAGCTGATCGACGACGACCTGGAATTTATCCCCAGCGGCCACATGCGCGTGTGCTATCGCGAAGATGAAATCGCCGAACTGGAGGCCTACGCCGCTGCGCCGGAAGCCGCGCAACTGGACCTGAAAATCTATCGCGGCGCCGAGTTGCACCAGCGTTTCGGTTTCCTCGGCCCCGAGGTGAAAGGCGGCTCCTATGCGCCCCACGACGGCCACGCCAACCCACGGCTGGCCGCGCCGGCGTTTGCCCGCGCCGCACAGCGACTCGGTGCACGCATCGAGGAAAGCACCGAAGTGGCCGACGTGGAAAAGGTCAACGGCCTGTTCCACGTCACCACCACCGATGGTCAGTTGTTTGTTGCCGAGCAATTGTTGATTACCGCCGGCGCCTGGGCCGCGCGCTTGTCCGAGCGCTTCGGCGAGCCGGTGCCGCTGGAGCCCAACGGCCCGCAGATGTCGGTGACGGAACCGGTGCCCTACGCCTTGCCCACCGTGATCGGCGTGTTCACCAAGATCAAGGAAGAGGTGATCTACTTCCGCCAGATCCCGCGCGGCAACATCATCATCGGTGGCGGCGCCCGCTGCACGCCGGACATGCTCAACCGCCGCGCATTTTTCAAGCCCGAGAGCCTGCTCAACCAGATGCGCCAGATGAAACGGCTATTACCGGGCGCCGAGAAACTGAACATCATCCGCGTGTGGAGCGGCATCGAAAGCTATACACCCGACTCCCTGCCGGTGATGGGCCCCAGCGGCAACGTGGACGGGCTGTTTTATGCCTTCGGCTTCTGCGGCCACGGCTTCCAGCTCGGCCCGGGCGTGGGGGATGTGATGGCCGAACTGATCAGCACCGGCAGCACCAGCACCTTGATCAGCCCGTTCGATATCCGGCGCTTTACCCAACCTTCGACGGTGCCGGCAAACGCCCCCACCACAGGAAAACTCATATGAGCCTCACCCGCCTGCCGGATTCAGCAGATTATCCCTTGCAGCATTGAATAACGGCATCTTTGCGCGGGAGGCTTTTGCTAGCTTATCCGGACACCGGGCCGTGCCGTTCGCAGCGCCTATTACCGCTCCAGGGAGCCAGTTGGATGACAACTCAATCTTCAAACAGCTACAGCGTTGATGCGCAAACGGCTCACCAGTTTTATATCAACGGTCGTTGGACGTCCCCGGCGATCCCGGCGACGCTGCCGGTGGTCAACCCGGCCACTGAAGCCGTGGTTGCCGAGGTGGCGCGCGGGTCTGCCGAGGATGTCGACCGGGCCGTCGCGGCGGCACGCGGGGCGTTCGCCGGTTGGTCTGCAACCCCGGCTGCTGCGAGAGCCCAGGTGCTGGGGAAAATCCACGAACTGATCCTTGAACGCAAAGAGCAGCTGGCACAGGCGCTGTCCCTGGAAATGGGCGCGGCCATCGGTTTTGCGCGGGCCATGCAAGTGCCGCTGGCGGCCGAACACGTGCGGGTCGCCCGTGACCTGCTGTCCAGCTATCGCTTCCAGACCGTGGAAGGCGGCACCGCAATCGAGCGCGAGCCTATCGGCGTGTGCGGCCTGATCACGCCGTGGAACTGGCCGCTGTATCAAATCACCGCAAAAGTCGCCCCAGCCATCGCCGCCGGCTGCACCGTGGTGCTGAAACCCAGCGAACTGTCGCCATTGAGCGCCCTGCTGTTTGCCCAACTGGTGCATGACGCCGGCCTGCCGCCTGGGGTGTTCAACCTGGTGAACGGCAGCGGTGCCGACGTCGGCGCGGCCATGGCGGCCCATGGGGATATCGACATGATTTCCATCACCGGCTCCAACCGCGCGGGCGCATTGGTTGCCCAGGCGGCCGCGCCGACGGTCAAGCGGGTCACCCAGGAATTGGGGGGCAAGTCGCCGAACGTGCTGCTGCCCGACGCCGACTTCGCCAAGGCTGTGCCGCTGGGGGTGATGTCGGCGTTTCGCAACGTCGGCCAGTCGTGCAGCGCGCCGACCCGCATGATCGTGCCGAGAAACCGCCTGGCCGAAGTCGAAGCCCTGGCGGCGGCCACCGCAAATGCACTGATCGTCGGCGACCCGCAATCGGAACAGACACAGTTGGGCCCCATTGCCAACGAAGCTCAGTTCCATCGCGTCCAGGCCATGATCCAGGCCGGCCTCGACGAGGGCGCCAAACTGCTGTGCGGTGGGCCGGGACGGGCGGCGGGTTTTGACAAGGGTTTCTATACACGGCCGACGGTTTTCTCCGAAGTGGACAACGCCATGCGCATAGCCCAGGAGGAAATATTCGGGCCGGTGCTGTGCATCATTGCCTATGACACGGTGGATGAAGCCGTCGCCATCGCCAACGACACGGTGTACGGGCTGGGCGCCCACGTTCAGGGGCAGGACCTTGATCTTGCGCGGGCGGTGGCTTCGCGTATACGGGCGGGCCAGGTGCACCTGAACCATCCGGCGTGGAATCCGATGGCGCCGTTTGGGGGCTACAAACGCTCGGGGAATGGGCGGGAGTATGGGGTGCAGGGGTTTGAGGAGTATCTGGAAACCAAGGCGATTATCGGGTTTGGCGAGTGAGTGATGGGCCTTTATCAAGATCAAAATAACTTATTGATTTTAAAGGGTTAAATTTTCACTCTAAAATCTTGAGTCTTGCATAAACAATTTCAGGCGACCGCATTCTTGTGGTGAGCGGGCTTGTCCCGCGCTGGGCTGCGAAGCAGCCCCAGTCAAGAAGAACGCGTTGTATCAGACACTCTGGAGAGGCTGGTTTTGGGGCTGCTTCGCAGCCCAGCGCGGGACAAGCCCGCTCACCACAGGGAGATGTGTCAGGGTTTAAAAAGTTGTGTCAGTACCTATGCCCTCTCAGCGCATCACACCTTGACGTTCTGCCGGATATTCCAGCCAAACTTCACCGGCCCGCCGTCCTTGGCGCCATCGGCCTTCTGCGGCTGATAGCTGACGTCGACGGTGGCGAAGTTCAAGGCGATGCTGTCATACAACACATCATCGGTCGTTTCAGCGCGGGTGCCGTAGGACACCACCATCACTTCCTTCAAGGTGATCACCAGGTACTCCACCGGGGTTGAACCGCCAGCCTTGCGCACCACCAGTCTGGCTTCGGGGTAATGCTTGCCGGTAGCGCAGGCCATCATCAGGTTGGGGCTGGATTTATCCAGGGGTTTGGTCAGGTTCAGGTTGGCAAAGTCGGCCTTGCCCGAACCGCCTCCCGTGCCGGAATGCATCGAGCCCGTTTGCGATAAACCCCAGCCCCAGTTGGTAATGTCGATCTCGTCACGATGGGCCTGGTCCCGCGACTCACCCTTGATATCACCCAGTTTCAAAAACATATCGACTGCCATGTTGGCTCCTTGTCCTGTGGTCCGCCGGAAGTGACGTGGGGCGCACTTTTCCTCAATCGGGAGCGGGCCTACAAGACGTCAAAGTCGCGTCAGGAAGTGCCCGACTGCAAATGGCGAAGCTTCCGACACTCATCCCAGTCGCGGCGTCTTTACTCTCTCAACTCCCAAAAAAAGGAGTTCAGGAATGACCGTCGCCCTGTTCAAGGATGGATTCCCCTCGGCCCACCGCACTACACGCCAACGCATTGAAAGCAGCCTCGACCTGCGGCGGTTTTTTTTCGCCATAGACGCCGACCCGACGTTGATCGGTGCGGGGGTGGTGTATATCGATGGGGATTTCAACGTGGTGGTACTGCGTGAGTTCCAGGCGATTTGCAGTGTGCGGCCGATCAAGGTGGTGCTGCGGGAAGCGCCGAGGTATGTGGGGCCGGTGGAGTTCAAGCGGATGTTGGAGCATGAGCCTCGGGAGTCGAGGTTGGCGGTGGAAGCTATAAATACGGCAATTGCATGCACCGGAGTAGTGTTGAGTTGGATGGTCATTGCGAGTGGGGCTGCGCTGATGCCTTTTACAGCTGGGGCCAGCTCGATAATTTCGTTTATCGGTAAAGCTGCTGCCGTTGCAAGTACAGTTCAATGCATCGGTGGCGCTTTACGTACAGCATCGGAGTTAGCCTTTCCAGAGGTTAATGACTACTTGGATAACGAGACGTGGTATGAGGCCGCAACAGCAGTGTTGGACGGTATTGCTTTGATGGGTGTTGCCAGCTCGGCACTCGTCACCGTGAAAGTCGTCACAACGACCACAAAAGTAACCGGAAAAACAGCTAGGCAAGTGCTTAGAGGGATGACACGGCAAGAACGGACAAAATTGAACAATGAGCTGCTTAAAATCCGAGATCCAAGACTAACGACCAAGTTGCTCAAGCTGGAAAAAGCCTCCGGCAATGTGGCCAAACGTATCAGCGCTATTCAAATGCAGCGTGCTACTGCCGCACACAAAATGGATATAGCTGCGGCCTTGCTCGGTTTTACCAGCAGTACAGTCTCTGGAAACGTAAGAACTCTGGCGTTGGGCATCTACGAGGAAGTTAACCAGTGAGCCAACAACGGAAGATAAAAGGCCAATATTACTCATCTCTCTTTATTGAGAACCCTTGGCAACTTCTCAAGCGGTTCATGCCCGTGATTGGAGGTGATGCATTGGCAGGATGTTTCTCGATAGCGTTGACAACGATCTTGGCGATGCTTACGTATTTGCCGACTCACCCCGTAGAGTTTGTCGCCAAGACATGCTTTTTCAGCGCCGCGGGCTTGGGCGCAGTATTCGCCCTGGCCAAATACGAAGTGCTCTACGGCCGCATCCATTGGGTCTGGATAAACGTCGCGATCTACCTCCTTTGCCTGCTGATATCCCTACCCGCCATTCTCTGGCGCCCCAATACCTATCTCTATGCACTGGCCCTGCTCTGCCCACTTGTCGGCCTGCTCATTCTCAACAGCAACCGCTGCCGCGAACTGCGGCAAAAGTCGGTGGAGTTACGCCACACACGCCTAGTCATTATCGCGACCCTGAAACAACAGGGCCGCTGGAAATGGTGGTAATCCTCAGGCCGCCTCGCTCCTTGCCGCCGTATGCCGATTCACCGGCACCGGCAAGCCCAGATGCCCGCGCAACGTGCTGTGGCTGTACTCACGGCGAAACAACCCACGCTCACGCAACAACGGCAGCACCTGGTCGGTAAACCGCGCAAAGTCATCCGGCGCACCCACGTGGATATTGAACCCATCCACCGCACCTTCGACAAACCAGCGTTCGATCTCGTCGGCCACGGTCTTGGGCGAGCCGACAAAGCTCGAGAACGGCTTGGCAAAGCGCAACGCCGCCTCGCGCAGGGTCAGGCGCTGGTCGCGGGCGACTTGCTTGATGTTTTCGGCATGCCCGCGATAGCCGTTGCTGCCCAGGTCGCCCAGGTCCGGGAAGGGCTCGTCCAGCGGGTACTGGCTGAAGTCGTGGTAATTGAACGGTCGCCCCAACTGCACCAGGGCCTTGTTCAGATCCAGCTCGCCATTGCGTTCGCGGTCGATGGCCTGGGCCTGTTCGTCGGTGTCGGCAATGATCGGCGAAATGCCCGGCAGGATGGTCACGTGGTCGGGGTTGCGTCCGGCGGCGGCGGTGCGTTGTTTGATGTCGCGGTAGTAGGCCTGGGCGTCCTCGAAATTGCCCACGCCGGCAAAAATGCCCTCGGCATAGTTGGCCGCCAGGCTGCGTCCGGATTCGGAAATACCCGCCTGGAAAATCACCGGCTGGCCCTGGGCTGAGCGCGCGATATTCAACGGCCCGGTCACCGAGAAGAACTCGCCATGGTGATCCAGGCGATGCTGGCGTTGCGGGTCGAGGAACACGCCGCTGGCCTTGTCGCGCACGAAGGCGTCGTCTTCGTAGGAATCCCACAGTCCCTGCACCACCTCCAGGTGCTCGGCCGCGCGGCGATAGCGCTCGGTGTGGTCGATATGCTGCTCACGGCCGAAGTTGCCGGCCGCGCCTTCGAGGCCGGTGGTGACCACGTTCCAGCCGGCACGGCCGCCGCTGATCAGGTCCAGGGAGGCAAACTGGCGGGCGACGTTGAAGGGTTCGGTATAGGACGTGGTCAGGGTGGCCACCAGGCCGATCTTCGAGGTGGCGCCGGCCACGGCCGAGAGCAGGGTCAACGGCTCCAGGCGGTTGAGAAAATGCGGCGCCGAATCCGGGGTGATGTAGGGGCTGTCGACGATGAACACCAGGTCGAACTTCGCTGCTTCCGCCTGTTGCGCCTGGGTGCGGTACCAATTGATGTCCACACTGGCGTCGCCGGGGATTTGCGGGTGCAACCATTCGTTTTGCGCGGTGCCGACGCCGGTGAGGATGGCACCGAGCCTGAGTTGCCGGGATAAATGGGACATCACGATATTCCTCCGTGGATGGCAGCGACGCTGACCTATGGAGGAGGACCATAAGGCCCATCGACAGGCTTGTGAAATGCTTTGTGGATCTATGCTAATCATTAAAAATAATGATCAAAACAATAGAAGATATTCTACAAACGCATAATTAACCCAGCGCGCGTCTATCGGCAGGCTGACCCGATCGAGGCGCACCGTCCACCAAGCCGTTTGTTAAATCGAGGCGTTAGGCCTAATATCGCAAGTCATACCTTGCATAAAAATGCCAAGGCTTGCACATCCCCCAGCCCGCATATTCGAAGGAGTGGCATGCAGATGAAAGAATCCAAAGAAGTGTACGAACGCATCAGTGAACAGTTCGAGGATTTCACCGCCAGAGCCTCTCAGCGCAAGGTCGAGGTCGACACCTTCCGCAGCATGGTCGGTCATATCGAGGGCCTGCATATCCTGGACCTGGCGTGTGGGCATGGCTTCTTCAGTCGCCAGTTGAAGGACTGGGGGGCGGCCAAGGTGCATGGCGTGGATATTTCCGAAAACATGATTTACCAGGCGCGGCAAGCCAACGACGGTATCGCCTACGAAGTGCGGGATGTGGCGAAGATGGGCCGTATCGGCGCCTACGACATGGTGACGGCGGCCTGGCTGTTCAACTATGCCAGCAGTGTCGACGAGCTGAGCAAGATGTTTCAGTCGGCCGCCGACAACCTGAAGCCCGGTGGTCAATTGGTGGCCTACACCGCCAACCCGTCGTTCGAACTGCAAAAAGGCAATTTCACCCGCTACGGAATTGAGGTGTTCGATGAAACCCCGGTCGCTGGCGGGTTTCGCTGCAATGCGCAATTCATGTCATCGCCCCCCGCACCGTTTACCTACTATCGCTGGGAGCAAGGCGTGTACGAAGAAGCCGCACGGGTAGCCGGTTTCAACCAGCTCACCTGGGTCGCCCCGCTGATCAGCGAACACAGCCGCACCACCATGGGTGCGGGGTACTGGCAGCTGTTCGAGCGCAACAGCCTGCAGATCGGTTTGACCTGCCGCAAATAATCACGCCGGGGCGGCGACCGGGCGCAATCGCACCCGGATGTCCGCCCCCACCAGGCACTGCTCGATGATCGACAAGGGTTGCGCCTGCCCCAGATCGGTCAAGCCATCCAGCGCCAGCAACGGCCGTGCATCACTGCCCAGGAACAGCGGGGCGATGTAGACCAGCCATTCATCCACCAGGCCTGCCGCCGCAAAGGCGCCACACAATACCGGGCCGGCCTCGACCTGGACCTCGTTGCACCCCTCCTCAGCCAGGACCGTCATGACCTCTCGCAGGTCAAGTCCTTCGCCGTCCACCCCGACCTGCCGGAAACGCACACCCGCAGGGGGTGGGTGCGCCGGCTGGACGCCGGGCCCATGAAACACCAGGGTCGGTGCCGCGCCATCCAGCACATGGGTATTGGCATCGCCCTTGAGGTGCTGGTCGAGCACCACCCGCAGCGGAACGGAAAACGCCGCGTGCGGGTCGGGCAGGCGCACCGTCAGGCGCGGGTTGTCCGCCAGCAGCGTGCCGCTGCCGGTGAGCACCGCGCAGGCCCGGGCGCGCCACACTTGTACATCGTCCCGGGCCTCGGGCGAGGTGATCCATTTGGATTGCCCGTTACCCAGGGCCGTGCGCCCGTCCAGGCTCATGGCCAGCTTTACCCTCAGCCACGGCCGCTTGCGCTCTGTACGCGAGAAAAACCCCTGGTTCAACTCGCGCGCCTCCGGACACGGCAAGTGTTCGACCAGCACCCCCGCCGCCTCAAGTCGCTCAATGCCATGATGCTCATGCTGGGAGCGGTCGACACTGGCGATCACCACTCGCGCCACGCCGGCCCTGATCAACGCGTCGGCACAGGGCGGCGTGCGCCCATGACCGCCGCACGGCTCCAGGGTGACATAGGCGGTGGCGCCCCGCGCATCGACGCCCGCCTCGCGCAGGGCATTGACTTCGGCATGTGCCTGCCCCGCCCACTCGTGCCAGCCCTGGCCAAGCAGCAGGTCGCCCTTGGCGATCACGCAACCGACCCGCGGGTTCGGCGCCGTGGTAAAGGCGCCGCGGTCGGCCAGTTTCAGGGCGAGCCGCATGAAGTGCATGTCGCGCGCCAGCGCCAGGCTCATGTGCGAACCAGCGCCAACAGGTACACCGCCTCACCATGCTGGCGCTCGATCACCACCAGATCCTGCCAGGTGAAACCAAACGCTTCCAGGGTGTCGCGCACGCCCTGCTCGGTGAAGAAGTAACCTTGACGCTGGTTATCCATCTCGCGCCAGCCCGGCTCCGGGTTGCTCGCGTCGACGCCGAAGACGTTGAGCCCGATCAACGCGCCAGGGCGGGCGTACTGGCGGATATTGGCCAGGTAACGGTCCCATTCATCCGGATGCTGGTGATGGAAGCAGCCATTGTCGAGTACGCCGTCAAACACCTCTCCTGCCGGTGGCTGCCAATCCTGCAGGGCGCTGCACACCAGGCTGAGACGCTCGCCCCAGCGTTTGCGCAGCAGCGGCCAGCTGGAATTCTCGACGATGTCTAGGCCGGTCACCCGGTGCCCTGCCAGGATAAACTCCGAGGCATCCCGCGCACGGCCGACGCCCACGTCGAGGATATGCTGGTCCGGCGCCGGCCCCAGTGCCTCGAGGAATACCCGAGCGGCCTTGGCCATGCCGATGTCCCAGGACCACTCATCTTCACCATGGCTGTAGCGGTGGACAAATGAGGTGTCGAGCGCACGGCGGTACGTCGATACGTCCATGAATTGCGCTTGCTTGCTCATATCAGGCAGTCCTTGGGTCAAGAGGCGCGACGGGTGGCGATCCCGTAGATCTGGCCATCGTAGGAACTGGCCAGGAAGTCATCACTGGCCGTGCTGTGGGTGATGCAGGAGATACCACTGGCGGTGGGACGCTGCACTTGCTGCCAGGAACGGCTGGGCAAGTCGAACAGCGCGATGGTGCCGCTGTAGTTCGCGGTGGCAATCACCTCCCCGTCGGCCGAGGCACAAATGCACTTGATGGAATTGCGGTGCGGCGTGTCATAGACCTCGTCACCGGACTCCAGCCACAGGCGCAGCTTCAGGTCGCGACCAATGCTGGCGAAACCGCCGTCGACCCGGCAGCAACCGTTGGAGATGCGCGTGTGGGCATTTTCGATATGCCGCGCGCAACTGAAGTCGCTGATATTGTGCAGGGCGGCGGCGGCCGAGGCGCACACGCTGAACAAGTGATGCTCGTTGGCGGCCACGCCTTTGATCGCGTTGTCGTGCATCGGGATCGAGGCCACCAGTTCCAGGCTGTTATCGCCGGCGATGACAAACACCAGGCCTTCGCCGGTGTAGGTTCCGATCAGTGCATGAAGCTGGCCATTGCGCTGGAACGTGGTGCCGCAGTTGAGCGGCGAGCGATGCTGATACAACAGGCGCCCGCTGAGGGCATCGAACACCTGGCCCATCTGCCCACCGGTCAGCAACAGTGGGCCGAACGGCAGCAGGAAGTTGCACAGGCTGCCGACGCCGCTCACGGGCTGGTTATCGCGAAACAGCAGGCCCGCGTCACCGATGCTGTATTGCCCGCCCTCGGTGGTCACCACGGCGTTGATACTCACCGCCGGCTGAATGCCGTCCACGGTCCACTGATCGTGTTCATAATCCCAAGTGGCGTAGCGCGAGCCGAAGGTGGCGAACACCAAGGCGTCACTGCCGACGAACGCACAGCTGCGCGGCCAGACGATGCTCGGCAAATTGGTGCTGCGCAGGCGCTCCAGCTGGGTGCCATCGAAGCGCCAGAGGATCGCCAGACGGTCATAACTCAAGGTCACCAGCAGCTGTTTTTCATCATTCCAGACAATGCGCTTGATCCCGGCATCGTGGGCAGGAATGGAGCGGATCTCGCCCCCATGGATGATCGAGATGCGCCCTTCATCGTCACCGGCAAACACCACGCCGGCACGGGTAATGGCGACGGTATCGGTCTCGACGCCGCCGATGTCGACTTCATCGCATTGCTCGAAGGTGCTGGTGTCCCACTGGCGCACCGTGCCGTCGTCGCTGCTGGAAATCAGGCGCTTGCCATCCGGCGACCAGACCACGGAAATCACATCGGCCTGATGCCCCCGGCAGGTGCCCTTGAGGTTGCCGTCGAGGTCGAAGAGGCGCAGTTGATGATCGCGCGAGCAGGTCGCGATCGACGCACCGTCCGGCGAGAACACCGCCATTTCCACGTCGTCGTCATGCCCCGACAGCACGGCCTTGAGGCGCATGCTCGGCACTTCCCAGACGCGGGCGGTGTAGTCGCTGCTGGCGCTCACCAGGTACTTGCCATCGGCACTGAACGCGCACTGGTTGGCCAGGTGGTCATGGCTGACACGGTGGATCGAATGCCCGGTCTGGGCGTTCCACAGAATGACTTGGTTGTCGTAGCCGGCGGTGGCGATGAACTCACCAGCATGGGCGGCGACGCCGCTGATAGGGCCTATGTGTCTCATCGAAAAGTCCTTTTCCTGGAGAATGAAATCAAAGCTTGATGGTGTGGCTCGACTTGCTGACTTTTGATCGCAGGTAGTTGTGGTTGTGCTTGGTCAGGAACACCCCGGTCGGCACTGAGCTGACCACGTCGATCCCGCCATCGCGCAACTGCTTGACCTTGTCCGGGTTGTTGGTCAGGAGCCGGCAGCGATGCACATCCAGGGCCCTCAGCATGGCGACCGCCGGGGCGAAACTGCGCGAGTCTTCCGGGTGGTTGAGCTTCACGTTGGCCTCGTAGGTGTCCATGCCGGCGTCTTGCAGCAGGTAGGTTTCGAACTTCGAATACAGGCCGATACCGCGACCTTCCTGGCGCAGGTAGATCAGGTAGCCGCCTTCGGCATCGAGCGCCTTCAGGGCTTCCTGCAACTGCGGGCCGCAATCGCAGCGCTGGGAACCGAATACATCACCGGTGATGCATTCGGAATGCACGCGCACCAGGGGCACATCGGCATCGGGCTCACCGGCTCTGACGGCAAAGTGTTCATTGTTCTTGTCAAAGCCCTTGAACCCGTAGAAGTGGGCGTTGACCTCACCGCCAAGAATGGAGATGGGAACTTGCGTATGAAGCGTTACTGGAGTGTCCATGGCATAGCCTCTATGGAAGTGTCGCGTTCTGGCCAGAGTGGTTTTCTACCAAACGGAATCCCATGACATAGATGGGTCTTGGATAACGTCCATGTCGGCGCTGATTGCGCGCAAGATCCCTGAAGCGGGTGAAACTGCCGCCACGGGCTACCCGGTGCCTACCAACATCCAGCACCAGGTCATCGTTGATCTCAGGCCCGCCCGGATAGGCCCGATAATCGTCGGCAACGTACTCTTCCACGTTGCCGGCCATGTCCAGCGCGCCAAACATCGAGGCGCCCTCGAGGAACACCCCGACGGGTGTCGACGTGAGCAACCCCAACTCGATGGTATTGGCGTACTCGACATTGAAGGTTTCGCCCCAGGGAAACTGAGAGCGCTGCGGCCCTGCCGCGGCGTATTCCCACTGTGCTTCGCTGGGCAGCGCGAACGCCCGCCCGGTGCGTCGGCTCAGCCATTGGGCATAGGCGTCGGCATCCACGTCGCTGACGCTGTAGACCGGGTGGTTGGCCTGGTGCTGGGGAAAGCGGCCAAAGGCCCAGCCGGTCGGCAGGAACGGATAACCGGTATCCAGCAGGAAGGCGCGATATTCGCTGTTGGTGACCGGGTAGCGACCGATGCGAAAGCTCGCCAGGTCGACCCGATGGTTGGGGGTTTCTTTCTCGATCCAACTGCGGTCCAGGCCCAGCCCGGCGTAGGCGGTCATGACCGCGTCGACGCGCTGCGGCTCCAGGCCGATCTCGACCTGGGCGGCAGGAACGTCGCACATGGCGGGGCTGAACACGTCGATGCGCGGGTCGCCCTTGTAGCCCAGCACTTCACCGGCGGCGATACGCCGCACCAGGGGTTCGGCAACCGACTCGACCACCCGTAGCAGCTGCTCGATGGGCGCACTCATCAGCTGTCCGGTGGCGTCGGCGATTTGCCGGGTCAGTTCATATTCGACGTAAGCCTGCGGGTAGCCCATCAATACCCGATCAGACACGTTCTTCGGCAAAGGGCTCGGCAGCGTCGGCCAATGCCAACCGTATTGATTCGTCATAGGTACACCTTTATTCCGAGCGAACACATCCACGACCGAGCGCGAAACCGCTCGGCGTGTGGATCAGTCAGGTATCAGAGTCGGTCGAGCAGCAACCTTCGATTGGTCTCGATCATCTCGATTTCGGTGGAGTACACCTCAACCACCAGGCCATCGGGATCTTCGAAGTACACGGCCGTGCGGACGTTGTCCGGACCGTGGTGATAACCCGGCGCGGGGCCATTGCCCTTGACCAGGGTGATGTTGTCGTCGGCAGCCACCTTGTCGGCGATGCGCTTGACATCCTCCGGCAGCGCACGAATGCCGATGTGGTAGCCCGGCGGGTAGACAAAGTCGGGATTGTGCTCGATGAAGAAGTCGAACCCGTTCAACTCCATCACCACTTTGCGCGGCCCCAGGTTGTAGCAATAGTGGGCGCCGAAGATGTCGCGATAAAACGCCTGGGAGGCTTCCAGGTTACGGGTGAGGATGTTGATGTGGGTCAGTTGCGGACGCTGGGATTCCAGCGCGGCCGCCTCGATGGATACGCCTTCCAGGGACCGCCACATTTTGATCGCGGCGGCGAATTTGGAGAAACCGGCCAGCCAGTTTTTCACCGTGTCCGGGGATACGCCCGCGTCAGTGATCGCCAGGCCATGGGGGTAAATGAAACAGGCCGTGCGTTGCAGCAATGCCGCGTTCAGCGGATCGCCGGCAGGTTGCCCGGCGCTGCCTTCGGCAAGGCGCACGATGCTGACCGCCTTGTTGTGGTAGCCATCGGCCAATGCCGCGAGCCGGGCAGTGAGGGTATCGAGGCTGTCTGCCGCCGACACCAGCAGGATAAACCCGTCGGCCTGGGGTAACTGCGCGCCCTCAACAGCCGCGCACAGTTCAAAACCGGCGGTTTTCGCGCAGGTGTTCAACGACTCGAGAAAGCCGTTCAGACGTGCGGCCGTGTCGGAGCTGTACAAGGTAATAAAGCGCAGCATCAGGCGACCCTCCCCTCAGTGCGGCGACCGATCAACAGGCTGTAGCGCCCGATAGGCTCCTGGACCACCTCAAAGCCCTGGGCAACCATCTGTTCGGCGATCCAGCGGGTGGGATGCAGTTCGCCGTGCACCGTGTTGACCATCATGTGCAGGGAGAAATCCGCCGACAGCGCCGGGTGAATTTCATCGTCTTCCAGGGTCATGCTCAGCACCAGCAACGAACCGCCGTCGTTGACCAATTGGGCCGCCGAGCGGATCAGCGTGCTGGTTTCTTCGCGGGTGAAATAGTGCAGGCAATCATTGACCATGATCACGTCGGCGCTTTCACCTTCGTAGCGGGCCAGGTCCAGCAGGTTACGCTCCTTGAACGTCAGGCGCCCCGCCAACTGGTACTTCTCGACGGTGCTTTCGGCGGACTGGCGCGTGGCGGCCAGGTCCCAGATTTCGCCCTGGACCTGAGGGTGCCGCCGAGCGATTTCGGCGATATAGGTGCCGTGTCCACCGGCCAGGTCGATGACCTTGCTGGCGGTATCGAACACCGGCAATTCCTTGAGCACATCGACCATGGGTTGACTGAAGCGCACCATCGCATCGTTGAAGGCATCACGTGCGGCAATGTCGTGCTTGAAGCGGTTCTCCTGCTGGAAATCCATGGACTCGGCGCTGCTCAGGATTTCCCCGAGGCGTGGCCAGTTCTGCCACTGCAAGCGCTGGTGGGCAATGATCGGGCCGATGAACTCGGCGCTGCGGCTGACCAGGAAACGCTCGGCCAGGGGCTGGTTGGTATAGGTGTCGGCGGACTTTTTCAACAGGCCCAGGGCGACCAGGCCATTGAGAAAGATCTTCGCCTTGTTGGGCACCCAGCCCAATTGCTGGCTGATCGCCTTGGCGGTAGCCGGGCGGGCGGTGTGATCGAAGAGGTGCTGCGCTACGGCGAAGTGAAGGATGGCGGATTGTCGATACTGGTCGGAGAGTTTCACCAGGTCGACCACGCTGGACAGAGCGGTTACTTCATCGGCGTGCTCATAGATGGTCGTCGGCTTTTGCGCATTCATACAGATTCTCTTCCTTGAATGTTTTTGTCTTCACTGGCGTCGGTGAGCGATGAGTGCTTGGGACGCAGCGTGTTTTTTTAACGGTCCGGAGTCGTGTGCAAATGAATGTTTACGAGCAGCTTCCAAAAAGCTAGCTACGATCCTAGTCGTAAGTCCTACAAAAGCAAGCCAAACCTTTTATAATTATTTGCTATTTATAATTACCTATTGATTCCATTTATTTATTATTTTCCTGAGCAGCAAAAATGACTATGCTCATGCCCACTACCCCTTACGCAATGGATGGCGCCAAAGGTCGACGAACTCCAGTGATGCCCTCACTCCCCATGGTTACACGCGATTTATGACCTCCAGACCTGCCGACGATACCCAGTCATCCACCGCTGAACGCATCCTGTTTTTGCTCAAGACCCGTGGTCCGCTGAAAACCACCGAACTGGCGTCCCTGCTGGAACTCACGTTTGAGGCAACCCGGCAACAAATCCAGAAATTGCAGACATCGGAGCTGATCGTCGGCGTTTCGGCACCCACCTCCGGGGCCGGCCGCCCTTCGTTGAAGTGGGCCCTGACGGACACCGCGCAGAATAAATTCCCCGATTCCCACAGTGTGCTGACCCTGCACCTGATCGAATCCATCGAGGGCGTTTTCGGCAGTGACGGCATCGAGAAAATCATCACCAGCATGGAAGCGACCAACCGCCAGGAATACGTCCAGGCGTGTTCGCAAGCCTCATCCCTGGAAGAAAAAGTCGCCATCCTGGTGCGCATCCGCGAACTCGCCGGCTATATGGCGCATATGGAACCCGCAGGTGAAGGTTGGCTGCTGATCGAAAACCATTGCCCGATCTGCGCCGCCGCGCGCAAATGCCAGGGTTTCTGCCGCTCGGAGCTGCAGATATTTCGTGCAGCCATGGGTGACGACACCCTTGTCGAACGCTGCGAACACCTGATCTCCGGGGACCGGCGTTGCGTCTATAACATTCAACCGCGCACCTGACTGCCCCACACCAACCGCCCTAAAGGAATAAGGCCATGACCCCGACTATCGACTTGCTCGCCAACCACCGCAGCGAGCGCAGCTTCCAACCCACGCCCGTCAGCGACGAACACCTGGATGCCATCTTGCGGGCCGGCCACCTGGCGCCGACGTCCTTCAATGCCCAGCATATTTCCGTGGTGGTCGTGCGCGACGCAGGCACCCGCCAACGCATTGCGGCAATAGCCGGCGGCCAGCCCTGGATCGCGTCGGCGCCGGTGTTTATCACCCTGGTGGTGGACTTTCACAAGACCGCCGTCGGTGCCTCGCTCAATGGCCAGCAACAGCAGATCCAACGGCATTTGGAAGGGCTGATCGCCGCCAGCACCGACGGCGGCATCATCCTCAGCACCCTGATGATCGCCGCACGCTCATTGGGGTTGGGCGTGGTACCGGTGGGCGGCATTCGTGCCAACGCCGAGGCGATGATCGAGCTGCTCGGGCTGCCCGAGCAGACCTTCGCCCTGTGCGGCCTGGCCCTGGGTCATGTGCACGAGCCGGCGGCACAGAAACCGCGCATGGGCATCGAAGCCTTCCGTCACGACGAGCGCTACAACCCGGCCGCGCTGGCACCGGCGATCAGTGCCTATGACCAGCACCTGATGCGCCATTGGCAGATCATCGGCCGTGCGGACGGCCAGTCCTGGTCAAGCACCGTGGGCCGCACGTATGCACGTAACTACCGGCCCGATCTCAAGGCTCAGTTGCTGGCCAATGGTTTGTCCGCTGATTGAGCCTGCTGCGCGCCGCCACTGCCCCAGCCCAGCGCCTTGTATAACGCGATGGCGTTGAGGTAGGACGCCGTCTCGGCATCGGCCACGTCCTTCTTGATCAGGAAAAACGCGCGCTGGTTTTCCAGCACCGCCATGTAGGTGCCCGAACCGCTGCGGTAGCGTTTGCTGGCGATGTCGATCGCCTGCTCGGCATGGGTGGCGGACGCCAGCAAGGCGCCCAGGCGGGTCTGGTCCTGCGCCAGGCGCATCAGCGCATTTTCCACATCTTCCTGGGCCTTGAGCAGCGACTGTTGATAGCGCGCCAGGGCACCTTCGGCCTGGGCCTGGGAACCGCGCAGGCGTGCGCGCACGTTGCCCAGGCGAAACGCCGGCCAGTCCACCGACGGCGCCAGCTCATACGCGCGGGACGCGCTGCCCAGGTCGCCGCCGCGCAGGGCGAAGAAGCCAATGAAACCGCCCAGGTTCAGGCGTGGGTACAAGTCCGCCGTGGCGGCGCCGACGTCTTCGGTGCTGGCCGCCAGCAGGCGTTCGGCGCTGACCACATCCGGACGATTGCGGATCAACTGGTCGACATCGCCCAAGGGCAGTTGCCGGGCCAGGGGCGCGAGGAAATGCGCCTTGGCCAGGGCCTGCCGTTGACGCGGTGGCTGGCCGGTCAATACGTCCAGGCGATAACCGGTTTCCTGGATCCGCGTCAGCAACGGTGGAATCGCCGCCTCACTGAGCAGCAGGTTGGCATGGGCGTTTTGCTGATCCTCGAATTGGCCGCTACCGGCGCGCACCTGGGCGCTGGTCAGCGTGAGCGTTTCGCGCCAGGCACTGACCTGGGCCTGGGCCACCTCCAGGCTGCGGCTCAAGCCTTGCTGCTCGTAGTAATAACGCGCCACGTCGGCAGCGATGCTCAACTGCATCAGCGCCAGGTCCGCCTGGGCTGCCTGAGAACGTGCCATGGCCGAGGCGGTCAGGCGTTGCAAACGCCCGAACACATCGATCTCCCACTGCACATCAAAGCCGGCGCGATAGGTCTGCGACAGCATCCGCTCGGGAGGCCCACCGTCGAACGGCAACTGCTGCTCCAGGCTGCGGCCATAGGCGGTACGGGCGGTGACGCCGGGATACTGGTCGAGCCGGCGGTCATCGAACACCGCACGGGAGGCCAACAGGTTGGCCTGGGCCTGGCGGATGTCATGGTTATGCGCCAACGCCGTGTCGATCAGGCGATCGAGCTCGGCGTCGTCAAAAAACGCCCACCACTGGGTCTGCACCGGCGCCTGCCGGGCAAACAAATCCTTTTGCGCGGTGACCAGGCTGATCGGCGGGGTTACGGGCTTTTCGTAATGCGGCCCGACCATGCAGCCGTTGAGCAGCGCCAACGCCAGCAGGGTCGTGACAGTTTTGCCGGGCTTCATGGTTCGCTCCTCAGGGTTTGCGCCAGGGACTGGGCCCGTGGGGTCGCGGCCGCCAAGGAATGCTTGCGGGCCAGCAGGGTGTAGACCGTCGGCAGCACGAACAGGGTGAAGCAGGTGCCGATCAGCATGCCCGATACAATCACCACCCCCAGGCCATAGCGGCTGTTGGCCCCGGCCCCCGAGGCGAACAGCAGCGGCACCAGGCCGACCACCATGGCCGCCGTCGTCATCAGGATCGGCCGCAAGCGAATCTGCGCGGCCTTGCGTATCGCCTCGGAACGGTCGAGGTGTTCCTGGGCCTGCAGGGCGTTGGCGAACTCGACCATCAGGATGCCGTGCTTGCTGATCAGCCCGATCAGGGTCACCAGGCCGATCTGGGTGTAGATATTGATCGTGGCATAGCCCAGCGCCAGGGGAATCAGCGCGCCGCTGATGGACAGCGGCACGGTGATCAGGATGATCAGCGGGTCCATCAGGCTTTCGTACTGCGCCGCCAGTACCAGGTAAATCACGATCACCGCCGCCAGGAACGCCAGCAGCAGCGCATTGCCTTCCTGGGTGTACTGCCGCGCATCGGATTGCCAGTCGTAGCTGAACCCCACGGGCAACTCGGCGGTGACGCCTTCCAGGAACGCCACGGCGTCGCCCAGGGTGACCCCGGCCGCCGGCACGCCCTGGAAGGTCGCGGCGTTCTGCTGGTTGAACTGGGTCAGCTTGTTGGGTTCGACGTGCTCGGACACCTGGATCACCGTCGACAGCGGAATCAGTGTGCCGTCTTCCGTGCGCACATACTGGCGGGTCAGGGCTTCGGGCGTCAGTCGCTCACTGCCCGGGCTCTGGGCAATCACATCATAGGAGCGGCCCTCCAGGCCAAAGCGGTTGAGGTAGTTTTCCCCCACCAGCACCGCCAGCGATTCGCCGATGTCCTGCATGCGAATCCCCAGGCTGTTGGCCTTGGCCCGGTCCACCCGCACCTGCACCACCGGGTTGTTGTAGTCCAGGTCACTGTCGACCACGGCGAACAACCCACTGTCGCGGGCCTTCTGCTTGATCTGCTCCATGGTTTCGTACAGCACGCGGTAATCCTGGGAGCTGCGCAGCACCAGTTGCACCGGCAGGCCACCGGTGGAGCCCGGCAAGGCCGGCAACTGGAAGGCAAAGATGCTGGTGCCTTCCACGTCGTTGGTGGCCGCCTGCAGGTCGACCTGGATCTGCGCGGCGGTGCGCTCGCGCTCGCCCCACAACGTCAGGTTGATGCCGCCAATGCTCGAGGCGATGCCGTCGCTGCCATTGATGATCCAGGTGCTGACGGTTTCCGGCAGGCGCCCATAGACCTCATTCAGCTTGGCGGAAAAGCGCTCGACGTATTCCAGGTTGGCATGTTGCGGCGCCTTGATGGCGGTGAGCAGCCCGGCCTGGTCCTCGGTGGGCGCCAGCTCCCGCTGCGGCAACTGGTACAGCCACGGCAGGCTGATCATCACCAGCAAGGCAAACAGCCCGCTGAGCCAGCGATGCCGCAGCGACAGGTCCAGTACCTTGGCATAACGCAGGGCCAGGCCGTCGAAGAAACGGTTGGCCAGGTGCGCCATGCGCCCTTCCGATTGCTTGGACTGCAGCAGGAACGAGCTCATGACCGGCGACAACGTCAGCGCCACCACGCCGGACACGATCACCGCGCCGGCCAGGGTCAGGGCGAACTCCCGAAACAACGCACCCGTGAGGCCGCCCATCATGCCGATAGGCGCATACACGGCCGCCAGGGTAATGGTCATGGCGATCACCGGCCCCGCCACTTCCCGCGCACCGATCAGGGCGGCCGCCACCGGGGTCTTGCCCTCCTCGATATGCCGGTGCACGTTCTCCACCACCACAATCGCATCGTCCACCACCAGCCCCACGGCCAGCACCATCGCCAGCAGCGTCAACAGGTTGAGGCTGAAACCGAACGCCAGCATCAGCGCCGCGGCCCCCAGCATCGACAAGGGGATGGTCACCACCGGAATCAGTACCGTGCGCAACGACCCCAGGCACAGGTAGATGACGATCACCACGATCAGCAAGGCCTCGAGCAGGGTCTTCATCACCTCGTCGATGGAGGTCTGGATAAAGCGCGCGGTTTCAAACGCCAGCTCGGCCTTGACGTCCGGCGGCAGGGTCTTGCGCACGTCCGGCAGGAGTTTCTTGATACCGTCGACGATCACCAGCGGGTTGCCGCCGGGCGTCGGGAACAACCCCAGGTGCACGGCCGAAACACCGTCCATGGTGGCACTGGTTTCGCTCGACGCCGCGCCCAGCTCCACGGTGCCGACATCCTTCAGGCGCACCAGGCCGTTGCCATCGTTGCGCAGCACCAAATCGCGAAAGTCATTGACGTTGGTCAGGTCGGTATTGACCCGCAGGTTGGCGACCACGAACAGGCCTTTGACCTTGCCCGGCGCCGCCTGGTAGTTGTTGCGGCGCACCGCGTCGGCTACATCGGCGGCGGTCAGGCCGCGCGCGGCCAGCCGTGCGGGGTCGATCCACAGGCGCATCGCCAGGGTTTGCCCGCCGAACACCTGGACCTTGGCCACGCCCTCGATGGTGCTCATCACCGGCTCCACCACCCGTGCCAGGTAATCGGTCAAGGCCGGGGTGGACAGGGTCGGGCTGGAGAACCCGATATAGGCCACCGCCGTCGACTCGCCGGACGAGCGTTCGATCACCGGGTCATAGGCCTGCTCCGGCAGCCGGAAACGCACCTGATTGACCTTGGCCATGACTTCCGTGAGGGCCTGGGTCGAGTCCCGGTTGAGCTCCATGCGCACCGTGACCACGCTGCGCCCCTGCACCGACGAACTCGACAGGTAATCCACGCCTTCCACCGATGACACCGCCTGGGCAATCGGTTGAGTGACGAAGCCCTGCATCAGGTCGGATGACGCGCCGGGGTATTCGGTGGTCACGGTGATGGTGGAGCTTTCCAGCATCGGGTACTGGCGGATCGGCAGCTGCAACAAGGACATGATCCCCAGCAGCAGGATC
Source organism: Pseudomonas sp. GW821-FHT09C10 (assembly GCF_059418085.1). Taxonomy (NCBI): domain Bacteria; kingdom Pseudomonadati; phylum Pseudomonadota; class Gammaproteobacteria; order Pseudomonadales; family Pseudomonadaceae; genus Pseudomonas; species Pseudomonas sp. GW821-FHT09C10. The sequence continues at coordinate 384,717 of NZ_JBWKPE010000005.1, read as the reverse complement.
AGAATACTGACGACAAGCGCGAGCACCGGCCGCCGAACGAAAATATCGGTGAAAGTCATGAGCGTTCTCTGGGCGAAGAATCAGATGCCCGTCACAGGCGGTTTGGACGCAGGCAGGGCCAGGGTGTCATCGGTCGCCTGCACCGCCATGCCGTCACTGAGCTTGAGTTGCCCGGAGGTCACCACCTGGTCACCCTCGTGCAAGCCTTCCTGGATCTGGACCCAACCGTCCTGGCGCTGGCCGATTTTCACCGCCACCCGCTTGACCACCAGCGTGGCGCCCTGGTCCGGGCGGGCAAGAAAAACGGTATCGCCATAGGCGGTGTAGGCCACCGCCGTTTCCGGCACGGTGAGCACATCGGCCACCTCGGTATCGGCCACTTTGACGCTGGCGTACATGCCCGGCTTGAGGGGGGCGTCCGGGCTCTCCAGCGTGGCCTGCACCTGCACCGTGCGTGAGCGGCCGATCATCGGGTCGACGGCACTGATCCGCGCCTTGAACACCCGGTCAGGGTAGGCGTCGATCAGCACGCCCACGGTTTGCCCGACGACCAGGCGGCGGCTGAGCTGCTCATCCAGGGAGAAATTGACATAGAGCACCTGGGTATTGACCAGGCTGACGATGCGGTCGCCGACATTGAGGTACTGCCCTTCGTTGACCTGGCGAATCCCCAGCACCCCGGCGAAGGGCGCGCGGATAGTCTTCTGGGCAATCAGGGCCTGGACTTTTTTCAACTCGCCCAGGGCCATGTCATGGGCGGCCCGGGCGTTATCGAGTTGTTCCTGGGTCGCGGCGTTTTCCCTGACCAGCCCGGTCACGCGCTTGCGGATGATCTCGGCATTGCGCACCTGGGCCTGCAGCCGCAACTGCTCGGCCTGTTCCGGGGCATCGTTGAGTTTGACCAGCACCTCGCCGGCCTTGACCTGGCGGCCCGACTCGAAGTTGATCAAGGTGACCCGCCCACCTGCCTCGGCGGAAACCTGCACCTGGGAGGCCGCTTCCAGCTCACCGACGCCGGCGAAATACACATTGGCCGGGCGCAATTGCACCGCCCCCAGGGCCACCTTGGTCAAGGCGCTGGCGGGGGCGTCGGCGGATTGGGCCTGGGACGGCGCGCGCGACATCATCACCACCGCGATGACCGCCACCGGAATCAACACCAGGCTGGTTATCTTCTTGTTGTTCATGGACGTCCTTATCACGATGAGTGCGTTACGCGCGGTTCACAGCCAGCTGTGGTTGAACAGGAAGAAGGCCAGTACCGCCCAGATCGACAGCACCAGATGAGTCAGTTGCAACCCCTCCTGGCGAATCCAGTAGCCGAACCACAAGCCCCCCAGCAACATGGCGAAGACAAACGCCGAAAACGCGCTGAGGGCGAGGTTGAGCCAGGGCCTTGCCGACAGCAGACCATCGCCGAGGATCAACTGATAACTGCCGGTCCAGGCCGCGAGTGCAGCGACCAATTGCAGGGCCAGCACCACCAGCAGCGCCAGTTGGTGCAGACGGGGTGAACGCACGGCCCGCACCAGCAAGGGAATATCGATGGCGGGGCTCTGGCGCAACGGCTCCATGGCCATCGTCGCGCCTACCGCGCCTACCGAGCTGCGAAACGCTTGCCAGTTGTTAAGCACCGCAATGCTCAGCCACAGGCTCAAGCCAACGGCCTGTACGCCCAGGAACACTGACATCGAGTGACCCAGTAACCCTGCCTCCACAGTCATTCAAACCTCCGTATTTGTCGAAAGGGAAATCCAGCCTCAGGTATATACACAAGACATTGCTTGGATAATACGTCGCAGGCGTTTAAATACAAGATTTATCTTTGTGCGGGAGGGGCTTCAGGAAGGTTGGAAACGCTGTCTGGCAGGCGCCCGCCGGGGGCGTTCGGCGCAGTCACGCCGAAGCCCCGAAGCGGTTGTGAGGGGGCTGGAGGGGAGTTACTTGCGAGGGATTGTCACGCCGTCCTGGCGGCGATGGCTTCGATTTCCACCAGTGCACCTGGCAATGGCAACGCCACGACCTGCAACGCGGTACGTGCCGGCTTGTTCGGCTGCTCGGGGGTGCCGAAGAACTGCGTATACCCACGCTGCAACCCGGCGAAATCCAGCTTGCCGCCCGTTTCCTCGGCGCCGACCAGGAATACCCGTAACTGCACGATATCGCCCAGGTCCAGGTCTTGCTGGCGCAGGATCTGGCGCAGCTTGTTGAACACCGAAACCGTCTGCACTTCGGTGTTGCCAAACACCCCGGGAACCGTTGGATCAACCAGGTCCGGCAAGGTCCCGCTGACAAAGATCAGGCTGGCGGACGCCGGTACGGTGACGGTCTGCGAGATCGGGAAATCGCCGACGCTGGTGCGTTGAATGCTGTCGCTCATGATGTGTCTCCTTAAGAGGCGGCGAGTGCCGCGACCTGTCGTTGTTGGGTCACGCGTTCAGCCAGTTGCGCGACCACATGCCGCGCCGAGTTGGCCGCCGATTCCTGCCAGATGCCCACCCCGCTTTGCACCAGGCCGTCGCCGGCGAAGTACACGCGGCCGTGGCCCTGTTCGAGCAAGGCGCTGGCATCGGCGGGGAAGTGTTCGCGTTGCAGCCACGGGCCTTCGCTGAAGGGGATCTGTTCCCAGGACACCGCCAGCGGGTGACGCAGGTGCCTGGAGTAGCCCGGATGCAGCAGTTCCACCGCTTCCTTGGAAGTGGCGTACTGCTGGTCGAACGGTCGCGCGCCAAACGCATCGGCGCCCTCCCCGGTCACGTAGCCGGCCACCAGCAGGCCCTCGCGGGTGTTGAGGTCGTTGCTCGGGTACCAGAGCAGGCGCGCCGGGTGTTCGATCCACGACAGGCCGCCGTAGGTGCGGTAGTCGGTTTCCCAGAAGCGTGGGGACTGCCACGCCACTTTGGTGGCCTGGTCGCTGCGGGTGCTGAGCAAGGCGGCCTTGATCGGGTCGCTGAAGTCGGTGTCGAGCTTGGCCAGCAATGGCAACGGCAAGGTCGAGACCAGATAGTCGGCGCGCACCACCTGCTCGCGACCGCTGCGTTGGTCGTGGTAGGTCACCGCCACGCCGCCTTCCAACTGACGGATCTGGCGCACCTGGGCGCCCAGTTGCACGTGATCGCTGACGCGCCGGTAGAAGGCGTCGGTGATGCGGTCCATGCCACCCACCGGTTGGAACATGGTCGCCGAAAACTCCGGGAATTCGGTGTGCAGCAAGGCGCCCCACAGTTCGGGGTGCAGCAGTTGGTCCAGTGCCAACGGGCTGCGGCTGGCGGGCAAGGCGCCAGGATGTGCAGGCGATTCCAGGTGCCCCGAACGGATCGTGCCCTCGAAGGTCAGCTCCTGGGACAGGTCGCCATACACGTGCAAAAACGCCAGCAAGCGCGTGCGTTCCTCGGCGCTCAGCACATCGTCGAGGGCATCACGCTGCACCGCTTTGGCCAGCAACCCGGACAAATGCCCGCGCGCATCGTTGATCGCCTGGCCGACGGTGAAGGCCGGCTGGTTCACATCCGGCCGCACCTGGGCGCCATGGCTGCTATTGACCAGCACTTCCAGCGGCACGCCCAGCTCACTGCAATAATCGAGGATCGTGCGGTGCTGGCTGGGAATCCGTGCCGGCCCGGCGTTGAAGTAATGCCCCGGCTCGAACGCGGCGGTCTGCGTACGGCCATCCTGGTAGTCCACGCGGTCGCCATGGCGGATTGTCCAGGTGCGACCGCCGACCCGCTCACGGGCTTCCAGCACCTGCACGCTGAACCCGGCGCGGGTCAGTTCCAGGGCGGTGACCAGCCCGGCAATCCCGGCGCCCAGCACCAGCACGCGGGTGCCCTGCCCCAGGCCGTCCTTGAGTTTCAACGGTTGCGGTCGGCGGTGCGATGACGGCCCCAGGCCGAGTACCGCGAGTGCATCCTTGACGGCTTTTTCGCCGCCTACCGCCGCGATGCTCGACAACGCTTCACGTCGTGTCAGTCCCATGTCGATTGCTCCTTAATCCGGCAGGCCCGGTGGGTTGATCAGCGACTTGTCGACACGTTCCACATCCAGGCCCCAGCGTTGCAGCACCTGCGCGTACTGGCCGCCGGCAATCGCGCCTTCCAGGGCGGTGTGGATCGGCTTGACCAGGCCGTTGTCCTTGCGGGTGGTCACGGCAATGTCCGCCTGCAATGGCCAGCCACCGTTCACCGTACCGACGCGCTTGATGCCGCCGGTAATCGCCGCCGAATAGGCGTACACCGAGTTGGGCCCGAACAGCGCATCGCTGCGCCCCGACTGCACCGCCAGTTGCGCGGCGGCCTGGTCGTCGAAGTACTGCAACAGCGCTGGCTTGAGACCGGCCTTTTCGTTGGCCTCGTTCCAGGCCAGCAGGACTTTTTCCTGGTTGGTGCCGGAGCCGACGATGATCTTCAGCCCGGCAATATCGGCTGCCTGCTTGATCTCGCTGATCTTGCTGGTGGTCTTGACGTAGAAGCCGAGCACATCCTGGCGATAGGTGGCGAAGTCAAAGCGCTTCTTGCGCGCCTCGGTCACGGTGACGTTGCTGATCACCGCGTCGTACTTGCCCGAGCTGACGCCCAGGGGCCAGTCTTCCCAGCTGGTCTGCACCACATTGAGTTGCAGGCCGAGGCTGTCGGCCACCAGTTGCGCGGTGTCGGCTTCACTGCCGATGGTGGTCTTGTCGTCGCTGGCCAGCAGCGCCAGGGGCGGCCCGGCCACGCCGGACACGGCCACGGTGAACTTGCCCGGTTGGGCGAACTTGAAGCCCGGCGGGATCTGCGCAATCGCCGCTTCGTTACGCGGCACATGGATGCGCGGGCGGTCGGGGCTGAGGTCGACCTGTTGCACGGCGAATGCGCTTTGCGCAGCACTGACGGCCAGTGCCAGCAGGGCCACACGGGTGGTGTTGATGAACATGGGCAGTCACTCCTTGAACTAAAGCACCTTGCCGAGAAAGGCCACGGTGCGGGGATGCCGGGGTTGGCGGAAAATCTGTTCGGGCGGGCCCTCTTCGATCAACTCGCCGTCGCAGAGAAACACCACGTGGTCGGCCACTTCGCGGGCAAAACCGATTTCGTGGGTGACGATCACCAGGGTCACGCCCAGCTGGGTCAGGCCCTTGATCACGTCGAGCACTTCGCCCACCAGTTCCGGGTCGAGGGCTGAAGTGGGTTCATCGAACAGCAGCACCTTGGGGTCCAGCGCCAGTGCGCGGGCAATGGCGACGCGCTGTTGCTGGCCGCCGGAAAGCTGGCGTGGGTAGGCATCGACCTTGTCCGCCAGGCCAACCTTGGCCAACAGTGCGGTGGCCTTGGCCTGGGCGTCGGCCTTGCTCCAGCGCTTGTGCGCCAGCGGCGCCTCGGCGACGTTTTCCCAGGCGGTGAGGTGCGGGAACAGGTTGAAGTTCTGGAACACAAAACCGACGTCGATACGGCGCTTGAGAATCTCGCGTTCCTTGAGCTCGTAAAGCAGGTCGCCCTTGCGTCGATAGCCGACGTATTCACCGTCGATGGTGATGTGCCCGCTGTCGATCTTTTCCAGGTGGTTGATGGTGCGCAGCAAGGTGGACTTGCCCGAGCCGGACGGCCCGAGAATCACCGTGACCTTGCCTGGATCGATGGTCAGGTCGATGTCTTTCAACACCTGTTGATTGCCAAAGCGCTTGCCCACGCCCTGGATCTGGATACGGCCGGCGCGGGCTTCACTCATGGGTGTTCTCCTTCAGCCAGCGGCGCACGCGTTGCCACGGCGTAGGCGGCAGCACCCTGGCCGTACCCCGGGCGAAATGCCGCTCGACGTAGTACTGGGCGCTGGTGAGCACGGTGGTGATGATCAGGTACCAGACGGTGGCGACGATCAGCAACGGGATCACCGCCTGGGTGCGGTTGTAGATGACCTGCACGGTGTAGAACAGCTCCGGCAGCGCCAGCACGTAGACGATGGAGGTGCCCTTGACCAGGCCGATGATTTCATTGAACCCCGACGGCAGGATCGAGCGCAGCGCCTGGGGCAGGATGATCCGGAAGATGCGCCGCGAGGCCGGCAGGCCCAGGGCCGCCGCCGCTTCATGCTGGCCGGCATCCACACCGATCAGGCCGCCGCGAATGATCTCCGCCGCGTACGCCGCCTGCATCAGGCTCAGGCCCAGTACGGCCACGGTGAATTGGCTGAGCACGTCCACCGTCGACCACTCGGCGAACACTACGCCGGTGAACGGCACACCGAGGACGATGTGGTCGTACAGGTAGGCGAAGTTGTAGAGGATGATCAGCACCAGCAGCGCCGGCATCGAGCGGAAAAACCAGATGTAACCCCAGGCCAGCGCCGCTAGCAGCGGCGAGCCCGACAGCCGCGCCAACGCCAGCGCAGTGCCGAGGATGGCGCTGAACACCGTGCTCAGCAGCGTCAGTAACAGGGTCTGGCCGAGGCCACGCAGCACCGACGGCGAGAAGAACCACTGGCCGAACACGCCCCACTCCCAGCGCGGGTTGGTGGCCAGGGAATGCCCAATGGCGAGCAGCACCAGCGCGGCAAAGATCGACCCGGCCCAGCGCCAGGGGTGTCGCGCGGGCACCACCTGCAGGGCTTTGATCGGGGTGGACACTCGGGCTTGGCGCAGCGCGCCGGGCGTGTCAATCAGGTCATAGGATTTGGCAACGATGGGCATGGTGTATTCCTCGGCCTAAAAGGCATAGGTCAAGCGGGTGTAGTAGTACCCGCCGGTAAAACCGTAGGGCGAATAGGTGCCGTAGCTGCTGACCATGGTGCTGCTCGGTACACCTTGTTTTTTCGGGTAGACGTCGAACAGGTTCTTGGCGCCGATGGCCACGTTGAGGTCTTTGGTGAGGTTGTAGCCAAGGTCGAGGTCGGTGATCCACTTGGCGCTGTAGACCCGGTCGAGGCTGCGGTCGGCAGAGACGTTGACCTCTTTGTAGGAGCCGTAGCGGGTCAGGGCCAGGTTGAGGTTGAAGCGCTCGATGCTCCAGTCGCCACCGAGGATCAGCTTGGTGCTGGGCTGCACGCCGGTGATCAGGTTGCGTGCCTGGCGGTCCATCAGGTCATAGGCCGTGCCCAGGATCGTGGTGGATTCCTTGTAGTTGAGGATTCTGGTCTGGTTCCAGTTGAACGCGGCGGTCCATTTCAGCGCACCATAGGGACCCAGGTCCTGGCTGTAGTTGCTGACCAGGTCCAGGCCTTTGGTGCGGGTGTCGGCGCCGTTGATGAAGTACTGGCCGCCGGAGGTGGAGGTGATGCCATTGCCTTGCAGCACCTGGGTGATCTCCGGGCCGAGCAAGGTGCCGGTGAGGGTGATGCGATCGCGCAGGTTGATCACGTAGGCGTCGGCGGTGAAGCTCAGGCGATCGGTGGGGGTCAGCGTGAAACCCAGGCTGAAGTTGGTGGAACGCTCGGGTTTCAGTTCCTGCGCACCCAAGGCCTGGGCGGCGGCCGAACCTACCGGCAGCACGCCGTAGTTGATCGACTGGTACACGCCGTCGACCACGCCATAGGTGGTGGACCGCGCACTGAACAGGCTGTTGGCCAGGGACGGCGCACGGAAGCCATTGCTCACGGTGGCGCGCACGGCGAATTGCGGGGTGAAGTCGTAGCGGGTGGTCAGCTTGCCGCTGCGGGTAGCGCCCACGCCCTGGTTGTAATGCTCGTAGCGAAACGCGGTGCCCACGTACCAGTCCGGCACCGGGTTGAAGCCCACGTCGACGTAACTGGCGAGGCTGTTGCGCGAGGCGCTGCTTTCTTCATCCGGGGAGATGCCGTTGGTGACCTGGGCCCCGGACGACGCACAGTTACCCGGTGCCACGCAGTAGCCGCCGTTGGCATAGGACTCATAGTCACCGGCCTGCACCTCATAGGTGTCGCGGCGATGTTCGAAACCGTAGCTCAGGTCCAGCGGCTTTTGCAGGCCGATGTCGAAGCCGCGCTTGAAATCGAGGTTGGTGGTCAGTTCGGTGGAAATCCAGGTGCCGGAGGTGAAGCTGTTCGGCGTGGCCTCGCCCAGGGACGGGTTCTGGTTATGGGTGGTGCCCTGCTCCGCCTCGTTGCGCCCGTAGGTGCTGGACAAGTCCCAGTCCCACTCGCCGACGGTGCCTTTACCGCCGAATGCGGCCTGGAAGTCGTCCTCGTCGATATACCAGGTCGGCGTGTAGCCGCCGGGGTAACCGTTAGGCCCGGTGGTGATGGTGTTGGTGATGGTCGGCAGGCGGAAGTTCTGGCCCTGCTCGGCCTTGCGCCGCGAATAGGTGGTAAAGGAATACAGGCTGAAGCTGTCGTCGATCGGCAATTCGGCGTTGTAGCCCAGGGTCAGCAGGTTGGTCTTCGGTGTGCCGTAGCCGCCATAGGTGGAGCGGCCGGCCTGCTCAAAGGCCTGGGCGTAGGTGTAGCCGTTGGCACTGGCCTTGTTGTCGTCGTTCTGACTGCGTGCGTCCAGGGCCAACTGCACGATGCCGCCGTTGCCGATCTCGAAGCCCTTGTTGAGGCTTTGCTGCACGGTCTGTTTCTTGCCGTCGTAACCCTGGCCGACATTAGTCACCGAGGTGCCGCTGGTGTCGGCCTTGAGGATCACGTTGATGACCCCGGCGATGGCATCGGAGCCGTACTGAGCGGCGGCCCCATCGCGCAGGACTTCGACGTGGTCGATGGCGCTGATCGGGATCAAATCCAGATCGGCCGGCGCGGCGCCGGTGTTGATGCCGTTGATGTTCAGGGTGGCCGCAGTGTGGCGGCGCTTACCATTGACCAGCACCAGCACTTCGGCGGCACTCATGCCGCGCAGGTTCGGCGCACGGGCGATGCCGCTGGCGTCCCAACCGGTTTTTTCCGGCAGGGTCAGCGACGGGATCACCGCGCTCAAGGCCTCCATCAAACCGGGCTTGCCGGTGCTTTGGAGTTGCTTGGCGCTGACCACATCGATCGGCACCGGGCTGCTGGTGACCGTGCGTTGTTCGGCGCCACGGTTACCGGTGACCACCACGGTGGACAGGGTGCTGTCGTCCTGGGCCCGGGCGGTGTTGGCCAGGATCGCCAGCGCCAGGATGGCGGTCGGTTGTAAGACTTGCTTCATAGCCACTCCAGACATTCCAAATCGCGAAGTCGGGCAGTCACGCGGGCGGGCGCGGTGCTCGATTTTTTTCAGGGGGGTTGCGGCGATTGGGGACTAGGTGTTGCGCTGGTTTTGAATTGGCAACATACGTTGAACTCCCTTCCAACGATTCTGCTGCGGGGATGATCACCCGGTTATGGCGCGCAGAATCTTGATTACGCTGGGTACCATCCGAGGTCAGGGGTAGGCTGTTGCGATCAAACATAACGGAATGGGTTTTGAAAATATAATGCTGTTTTGATATAAGCTAATATTCTCTAATTTTATTATTTTTTAGTTTTTTTATTCATATAAATAATGTCTTTTTGAGATTGGCCTTTAGCTCAGGCCGAGGTCTACCTGAGGTATGCAAATCCAAATGTGGGAGGGGCGGTGCGACGGTTCGACTTGCCCCCGATGGCAGTGGGTCAGCTACAGATGCATCAACTGACACTCCCGCATCGGGGCATGGATATCTACACAACTTTTCAGCCTCTGATAAATCTCCCTGTGGCGAGCGGGCTTGTCCCGCGTTGGGCCGCGTAGCGGCCCCAAAACAGCTGCTATGGAGTTTCTGATACACCACATTCAGCTTTACTGGGGCTGCTACGCAGCCCAACGCGGGACAAGCCCGCTCGCCACAGGGGAACTCGCCAGTCTCTGAAAATTGTGTAGATACCTATGCCCCGATGAGTATGGGTATCTACACAACGTTGTATTAACCAACGGTAACCACGATGCGAAGCGAGCCGCCCTTGATCTTGCTTTAGATCTTGATCTCAGGCGCCCCGTTAAACCACGCTGGCCGGAATTCGATAGTGATTTGGGGGGTAAACCGGCAGGGATGCCGGTTTAGCCGCCCCGCGCCATGGATGGCGCGTGGCGGCGGCCCCCCACATCACTGTCGGATTACGGGCACACCGAGCCTAGGCGAGGTGCCGAGTGGTGGGGCGAAGCGTTTTGCTTACTTTTGCGCTGTTCAAAAGTGAGCCGCCGTAAGGGCGGAACCCATGGCGGCCGTTACCGCAGCAACGGATATGTACCCGGTCCAATCCAAAAAAATGGTCGGCCCAGAGGCCGCCATCGGGGGCAAGTCGAATCGTCGCACCGCCCCTCCCACATTTCAGTTAGCCGGCTTCAACAACTGCATCTGCTGGCGATAGTCATCCGTCACCTGCCGCGCCTGGCTGCTGCTGGTAATCACCCTCGGGGTAATCAGCACAATCAATTCCGTACGGTCCTTGGACTTGCTGGTATTGCCAAACAACCAGCGCAACCCCGGAATTTTCCCAAGGTAAGGCACCGCACTGACACTCTCCGCGTTGTCCTGCTTGATCAACCCGCCCAGCAACACCGTCTGCCCGCTCTGCACCGCGACCTGGGTCGATACCGAGCGCGTGGAGATACGTGGGTTGGCCTGGGTGTCGTTGCTGGACGCCTGCTGGTCCTGGGCATCGCTGACCTGCTGCTGGATGTCCATGTACACCAAACCACCCGGATTGATGCGTGGCACGACGTCGAGGATCACCCCGGTCTGCACGTATTCAACACTGCTCAAGGTGGTGTCGGAGGTGCCGGTGTTGACCGTGGTCTGGCTGATCGGGATGTTGTCGCCCACCTGGATCTGCGCCGGTTGGTTGTTCATCACCACCAGCGACGGCGCCGACAGCACCTGGGTGCGGCCGTTGGTTTCGAGGGCGTGCAGGGCCACTTGCAGGTTGGAGCTGACGAAGGAGTAGAACAACGAATCCGTCGCGCCCAACCCTGCACCGCCGCCGCCCAACGCGCCTTGGCTGCCGGCGGTGTTGGCCACGGTGGTGCTGGTGGAATTGCCCGCCAGGCGACCGAGATACCACTGCACGCCCAGGTCCAGTTCGCCGGTGAGCTTGACCTCGAGGATGCGCGTTTCGATCTGCACCTGCAGCGGTGGATTGTCGAGGCGTTTGATCGCCGATTCGATCTCTTTCCACTGCACCGGGCGGGTGCGGACCAGCAGTTGGTTACTGCTTTTCTGCGCGGTGATACGGGTGCCGGCGTCGAGGCTTTTGGCCGGGGCGTCTTCAGTCGCGCCCTGCTCAGCGGTGTCCTGCTCGGCCTCGGGCTCCTGCTCCTCATCCTCTGCGGCGGGTGGGTTGCCATTGAGGTTGTTGCTCAGGCCACCGGGCGTGCTGCCGGAGGTGCTGTTGGTGCCCGGCGAGGACAAGGTCGCGGTGCGCAAACCGGGGGCGACCTTGGCCGGGGTGTCGTCCTTGATCGCGCCCGTGCCGTAGATCTGGCGCAGGTACTTGGCCAGGTCGGTGGCCTTCATGTTGCGCACGTCGTAGACGTACATCTGCGGCTCGTTGCCGCCGCCTTCGTCGATGGTGTGGATCCAGTCGCCAACTTCACTGAGGTACTGCGGCTGCGACGAGATCGCCACCACCGAGTTGGTCCGCTCGATGGGCAAGAAGCGCACCATGCCGGCCAGGGGCATGCCGCTGTCGGGGCCGAACATTTTTTGCAGCTCGGGCATCAGCTCGGCCACCGACGCCCGTTGCAGGCCGAACACGCCCACCGACATGCCCTTGAGCCAGTCCACGTCGAAGGTGTCGATGGTGTCCTGGTAGTTGGCCAGTTCCTCGGGGGTGCCGGCCAGGCTCAACACATTGCGCGCCGGGTCCACCAGCAGGAACGCATTCTCGCGGGCGAACGGCTTGAGCAGTTTCTGCATCTCGGTGGCCGAGATATAACGCAACGGAAACAGGCGTGCCGACAAACCGCTGGAGGGCTGCGACACGCGCATCTCCGGCACCAGCTTGCCCGCCACCGCCTGGTTGGCCGGCAGGATCACATAGCGGTTGCCCTGTTTGATCATGGCGTTGTCGGTCCACGACAACAGGGTCTCCAGGATCGACAAGGCCTGCTGTTTGTTCACCGGCTTGGACGTGGAAAAGCTGACATTGCCCTTCACGCCCTGGGCGATGCTGTAGTTCTCGTGCAGCAGGTCGCCCATCACGCTGTTGATCACCGCTTCGATGGGCTGGTCGGCGAAGTTGAACACGATGTCGCCGCTGCCCTCTTCCTTGGCGGCCGAGACCGCCGTCGGTTGGCGCACGAACTGCTGGTTGCCGCGTATCAACTGGCGCTGGGGCGGAGTCTTCGCCTGGGGTTGGCCGCTGTCGACCGGCGCCTGTTCGCTGGCCGGGTCCACGGGTGGGCGTTGCGAACCGGTGCCCTGCATCGCCTCATGCAACAGGGCCTCGTCCGGGTCGAGATGCTCGGGGAAGGTGCCGCAGCCACCGAGGGAAACGGCGGTGGCCAGGCAGAACACGGTGGTGCGCAAGGCGCCAGGGAAGGTATCGATCAAGGGGTGGACTCGTGAGGAAGGGTAATCGGGGGTGTGGTGGACGGCGGCGGCAAACGCAGGGCCCGCAGGCTCAGGGTTTGCGTACGGCCGTCGAGGACAAAGCGGGCATCGCGGGGCGTCAGCTGTTCCAGGCGCCAGCCATTGGGCAGGGTCTGGCCCTGGTGGACTTTGAGCGGCGGGCCATCGGCACGCTTGAGCAGCGCCACGCGCAGGTCGCCGTCGAGGACGATCCCGGTCAGCACCAGGCTCGACAGGCTGGAAACACCGGCCTGGCCCACCGCACGGTCGGGGCTGCGGTCGGGGCTGAACAGCGGCGCCTGCCAGGTGCCGGCCAGGCTTTCGAGGGTCGCGCTCGGCGCCACCAGCACCTTGGCGGCGGTGTTGGCGCGCGCATCGGGCTCTGGCGCCGGCAACCACTGCGGCGCATCGCCGATGCTGCTGAGGATGCCGACCATCAGCAGGCCCAGCAGCCCGGCGACGCCGAGCAACAGCCATTCCAGGGGACGCAATGCATGGATCATCGCTGCACCTGCCGGGCGGCGGCCGGTTGCAGGTAACCGCGCACCAACAGGTGCACCACCAGTTGCCCGGCGCCGCCACTGGCCGGTGCGTTCGGTGGGCGACGAATGCTCATTTCATCGACGAACAGAAACGGCCGCTGGTACTCCAGCTCATGCAGGATCGCGGTCAAGGGTTCGATGGCGCAGTTGAGGGTCAGGCTGACCTTGACCTGCCGATAGGGCTCGGCGTCGTCCTGCTCCGGGGTGATGGGCATGCGCTGGGTCAGGCTGCAACCGCCACCGAGGCCGGCGCGGCTGTTGATCAGGTCGGCGATGCGCTGCATCAGGTCCGCCGCCACCGCGCTTGGGTCGTCGCCGGGCAACAGGCTGGTGCTGCTGGCCGGGTCCTGCCGCGCCTGTTCCAACTGTTGGCGCAGGCTGTCGCCCTGACGCAACACGCCGGCGTAGCGTTGCTGCTGTTCACGCAGTTGCTCGGCCTGCTCGCCCATGGCGCGCAAGGGGCCGGCGAACCAGCTGTCGATCAACAGCCAGTAACCGGCGCCGAGCACCAGGGCCAGGGCGATCAGGGCGGCGCCACGGCGTTCACGGGGTGTCAGTGGTCGGCGCATCGGCGGCCTCCTGGTGCAGGTGGGCGCGCAAGGAAAATTGATCCTTGCCGGTTTGCGCATCGGGTTGGATCACCCCTTCGAACTGGGCGTTTTCCAGGCTGTGGCAGCCCTTGATCCGGGTGATCAGGGCACTGGCCTTGGCGCTCTGCCCGGAGAAGGACACCTCGGCGCCGTCGTTGACTTCCAACTGGTCGAGCCAGGTGTCCGAGGGCAGGCACGCGGTCAGCTCGTTGAGCAGCGCCGCCAACGGCGGTTGGGCGGCCTTGCGGCGAATCAGGTACTGGGCGGCGCCACGGGTATTGAGCAATTGCTGGCGCAGGGCCTGGATCTCGGCGACCTGGGCTTTCTGCTCGCGCACACTGTGTTGCATGGCATCGAGCACGCGCTGGCGGTCGTTGAGCCACAGCAGCATCGCCGCAATCAGCAAGGCCCCGCACAACCACGGCAGGCTGCGTTGCAGGCCCTTGCCCTGGGGGCGCTGACGGGGACGCAACGGCGCCGGCAGCAAGTCGATGCCCATGGGTTTGCCTGCGCTATCGGCGACATCCACGGCATGGGGCTGCAAGCCGAGGGCCGCGCAGTCATTGAGGATCTGGTCGAGGCGCTCCCGCAGGATCGCCACCAGCGTGACGTGCAAGTGCGTAGGGGTACGGCGCTCCTGGCGCGCAACAAAGTACAACTGGGCGGCGTCGAACGGCGTGAAGCGGTCCAGTTCATAGCCCACCACCGTCGACAGGTTGCGCGCTGCCGCCGGGGGCAGTTGCAGGGTTTGCACCAACACCGTTTCAGGCGGCAGCACCAACACCTGACGCGCTTCGCCGGGCAGCTTTTCGACCGGCGCGGTCAGCGGCCAGGCGTAGGCATGCTCGGGGATCTCGGCAAATGACAACCATGCCGGCAGGCAGCCACGCAGCTCCTTGAGCCACAGGCGCCAGCCCAGTTGCAGCAGGCTGCCGCGCCAGCGCTGGGTGATGGGCTGCGCCAGCGCCTGAAGCCGTGCGGTTAACTGTTCGTTCATTCTTGCCAACGTAAGACTCGATAAGGTTGTGCGCTGCCTTGCGCGGGGCTCAATAACACGGTGGCCTGCACCTGGGCGTGGTAACCGCCGGGGCGTTGGGCGCGGCTGCTGACCACCAGCACGTCGCCGGGATCGGCACCCACCGCATTCTGGTGCGGCAGGTTCAGTGCGCGGCGCATCAAGGCACTGGCGAATGCCGGATCGGGCCGGTCCAGGCCGCTCCACAAGCTGATCTCGGGCACCAGCTCGCTGTACAGCGCCTGGGTCATGCCCGGCAGTTGGCGCACCTCTTCCACCACCCGAAACGGCGCCAGGCCCTGGTTGCGCCGTACTTCCAGGGCCCTGGCGAGGTGGTTGGCCTGGGCCTGGGTCGCACCGCAGGCCAGGGCCAGGCGGGCAAAATCACCCACCTCGGCGCTGTTCAAATACAACTTGCCGCGCTCGCTGTGCAGGCTGACGCGCAGCTGCGCATCGTCGAACACCAGCGGAATTTCACGCCCGTCGGCAATCCACTGCTTGCGCTGCAATGGGTCGGCGACGGCCTGCATCGCCAACGCCACCCCGGCCTCGGCCGCCAGCACCGCCTGGGTGTGCTGGCGGTGCCAGGCGGCCTGGCGGGTTTCCAGTTGCACCCAGCCGGCCAAACCGCCGAGCAACAGGCTGAGCAAGGCCAGCACCCACAGCACCAGCAGCAGGGCCACACCGCGTTGATGGCGGATCATTCGGGTGCCCCGCCGGACAGGTTCAGGCGCAGGGCAACCACCTGGGTTACCCACGGCACCGGCCCGTTCACCCGTGCGTCAATCCGCACTGCGTAAGGCAGGCGTTTGGTCCACGGCCACTCACTGATCCAGCCGGTGGCCTGGCCCTTGGGCGACACCCCGCGATAGCTGAATTGCAGGTCCTCGACATCCTTCAACAACACCTGCGGCTCACTGCGCGAGGCCGGAACACTCACCTGTGCCTCAGACTCAAACCGCGCGAACGCCACCTGCAAATCGCGCTGCGATTCAGGGCCCACCAACTGCAAGGTGAAGCGCTGAATCCCGCCACCGAGTACACCCGGCAAGGTCGCGACAAACTGCATGCGCTGGGGCCCACCGGCAAAAAAGCCATCGGTCTGGCTGTCGTCCTCGGTCACATCCAGCGGCAACGCCTCGCTGATGGCGGTGCGCAAAAACTGCTGCGCGGCGCGCATTTCATCCAGGCTGACCGTGTAGCGCTGGGCCTTGAGCACGGCGCGATTGGCGCCCAGCAACGCCCCGCCGACCAGGGTCAGCAACACCCCGAGCAGGCTCAGTACGATCATGATCTCAAGCAAGGTAAAGCCCTGCTGACGCGCCTTCACAAGCCGGCCCCGACGCCGGCAGCGCGCAGTTTCAAGGTGCTGAAACGGGCCTGGCGCGGGCCTTCGCTGACGGTGAGGTCCAGGCGAAACAGATGGGCCTGGCCGATCCGGCTGGGTTGTTGGGCGATGCGCAGTTGCCAGGCGATGCCGTCCAACTCGCCCTGGCGTGTGCCGCTGGCCAAAGGGCCCATGCCTTCCTGATCCATCACACTCAAGGCGGCATGGGTCAGGCGGTCGCTGTGGGCCACCTGCAACAACGAGCGTGCGCTCTGGCCGAAGGCGACCAGCAGCACCGTGCTACAGATCGCCATCAGCGTCAGCGCGGCGAGCATTTCCAGCAGGGTGAAACCCGCCTGGCGCTTCATGGCAGGGCCTTGGATTCGACGCTGCCGGTCAGCCAGCCGATGTCGATGCGCCAACGCCGACTGCCGTTGGCCAGCAACACGTGGCCGCCGGTGGAGCTGCCATCGGGGTAGAAATCCACCGCCGCGCCGGCTTGCTCGGCGGTGTGCAGGGTCACTTGCAGCCCGGCCGGCCAATACTTTTTCGGACGGCCCGGCGCCTGCACACTGAGGTTGCGCAAATCGAACACCGTGCTTTCGGTGGTGCCACTGACAATCGCCCGCGCCCGCGTGCTGCGCAACGCCTCGACCACCTGCCCGACGGCCTGGCGCTCTTTGGCCGCACGCAGGCCTTGTTGCAGGCCAAACCCTACCAACCCGGCCGCGATGCTGATCAAGACGATCACCACCAGCATTTCCAGCAAGGTAAAGCCGCGTTGGGCGTTGGCCATGGTCGTGGGTTATTCCCAGTTGCCCAGGTCGGCGCTGTAGCCTTCGCCGCCGGGCTGGCCGTCCTGACCGTAGAAAATCAGGTCGAACGCACCGTGCTCACCGGGGAAGCGATAGCCGAAGGCATGGCCGAACGGGTCCTTGAGGTCCGACGGCTTGGCATACGGCCCGGCCCAACCGGCGCTGTTGCCCGGTTTGTCGACCAGTTGCTGCAGGCTCTTGGGCGGCGAACCGACGTCCAGGCCGTAGCTTTCGATCTTCATGCTCAGGCTGGCCAACTGGGCCTTGCCCGCGCCGTATTTGCCCTTGTCCACATTGCCGCCGACCTGGCGTACCACGATGGTCGCGACGATTCCCAGCAGCACGATCACGGCGAGCATTTCCAGCAAGGTAAAACCGCCCTGGCGGCGGGCGGGCTTGAATCGGGTATGGCGCATCAGCGTGTTTCCTTAAGGGTTCATATATTGCTGGTCAGGCTCATCAGCGGCAGCATGATCGCCAGCATGATCACCGCCACCAGCACCGCCATGACCACGGTCAGGGACGGCACCAGCGCGGCGAGCAGGCGGTCGATGCCGCGTTTGGCTTCGACGTCGAACACCTCGGCGACCTTGAGCAGCATGCTGTCGAGTTCGCCGGCCTGTTCGCCGACTTCAATCATTTGCAACGCCAGGTCGGGCAGCAGCGGCTCGCTGCCGAAGGCACTGGCCAGGGTGCCGCCGCCCTTGACCGACTCGGCGGCCTGGGCGACCTGGGCTTGCAGGGCGCGGTTGGTGCAGACCTGGCGTGCAATCACCAGCGCTTGCAGCAGCGCCACACCGTTGCTCAGCAGCGTGCCGAGGGTGCGCGCCAAACGGGCGGCTTCGACCCGTTGCAGCAACGGGCCGATGATGCGGATGCCCAGCACGCGGCGGTCATAACGTTCGCGGCGCTGGGGATCGCGCAGGCGCGCGGCCAGGGCCCAGGCGCCGACAATCAACCCGGCCAGCACCACCAGGCCGTAGGCCCCGAGGAATTGGCCGAGGTCCAGGATCACTTCGGTGATCAGCGGAATCGGCACGCCCAGGTCCTTGAAGATCGGCACGAACTGCGGCACCACATAGGCCAGCAGCAACGCCAGCGAACCGAGCACGCCGACCACCAGAAAGGCCGGGTAGATCAGTGCGTTGATCACTTCGCCCCGGAGTAACTGGCTGCGCTCCAGGTAGTCGCTGAGCTGGCGCAGGGTGTCTTCGAGGGCGCCGCCCGCCTCGCCGGCGCGGACCATGCTCAAGTACAGCGGCGAGAACTGGCTGCCCTCCGACTCCAGCGCCTTGGATAACGGCTGGCCGGCCTTGACCTGTTCGCGGATACGCTCGATCAACGCACGGGTCTGGGGCTGGCCGGGCTGCTTGAGCAGGATGCCCAGGGAGCGCTCCAGCGGCTGGCCAGCCCCCAATAGCGTGGCCAACTGTTGAGTGAAACTGACCAGCGCCGCGCCGTTCAACTGACCCCGGCCAAAGGCCTTGCGCAGGCCCTGGGCGCCCGCCACCTCGATCTGCAACAGCAGCAAACCGCGCTTGTGCAGCGCGGCGACGGCGGCATCCTGGTCCTTGGCTTCGAGGGTGCCGTTCTGCGCCTGGCCCTGGCTGTCGAGGGCGCGGTATTTGAACAGGCTCATGCGCCCTCTCCCCGGGTGACGCGCAGCACTTCTTCAAGTGAGGTGACACCGGCCACGGCCTGGCGCAGGCCCTCTTCATGCAAGGTGCGCAGGCCGCCACGGCGGGCGGCCTGTTCGAGGGTGGCGGCGTCGGCCTGGCGCATCAACAGGCTGCGCAGTTCGTCGTTCATCACCAGCAGTTCAGTGATCGCACTGCGGCCGTGGTAACCACCGCCCGGCGCATCGGCGCGGGGGCGATAAAGCATGATCGGGCGCTGCTCGGTAAACCGGTCGAGGCCGTGTTCGGCGATCAATTCCGCCGGTGCTTCGAAGGCTTCGCGGGTGGCCGGGTCCAGGCGCCGCACCAGGCGCTGGGCGAGGATGCCGTTGACGGTCGAGGCAATCAGGTAGCTTTCGACACCCATGTCCAGCAAGCGCGTGATACTCGCCGCCGCACTGTTGGTGTGCAGGGTCGAGAGCACCAGGTGGCCGGTGAGGGACGACTGGATAGCGATGCGGCAGGTTTCCAGGTCGCGGATTTCACCGATCATGATCACGTCCGGGTCCTGGCGCACGATGGAGCGCAGCGCGCCGGCGAAGTCCAGGCCGATGGCCGGCTTGACCTGGATCTGGTTGATGCCCTCAAGCTGGTATTCCACCGGGTCTTCGACGGTGATGATCTTGCGCTCGGCGGTATTGAGCTGCGACAGCGCGGTGTAGAGGGTGGTGGTCTTGCCCGAGCCGGTGGGCCCGGTGACGAGCAGGATGCCGTGGGGCCGTTCGAGCACTTCGAGGAAGGTTTCCAGGCGCTGGCCATCAAAGCCCAGGCTCTGGAAATCGAACTGCACGGTCTGGCGGTCGAGCAAACGCATGACCACCGATTCGCCAAAACTGGTGGGCACCGTGGACACCCGCAAGTCCAGCTCCTTGCCCTGGATGCGCAGCATGATGCGCCCGTCCTGGGGCAGGCGCCGCTCGGCGATGTCCAAGCGCGCCATGATCTTCACCCGCGAAATGACCGCTGCCGAAGAGCTGGACGGCGGCGCCTCGGCGTCGTGCAGCACGCCGTCGATGCGGTAGCGCACCTTGAGCTGGTTTTCGAAGGGTTCGATATGAATGTCCGAGGCGCGATGTTCTACCGCGCGCTGCAGGATCAGGTTAACCAGGCGAATCACCGGCGCTTCGGAGGCCATGTCCTTGAGGTGTTCGATGTCTTCGAGGGCACCGCCCTGCTCGTCAAGGTTTTCGATCAGGGTGCCCATGGCCGAACGGCCCTGGCCGTAGTAGCGCTCGATCAGGGTTTCGACTTCGTTGCGCGGGCCCACGGCCAGCCACACCGGCACACCACAGGCATAGGCCATGGCCTGGAACGGGTAGACCAGCGACGGGTTGGCCGCCAGCACCCGCAGGCCGCCCTGGCTCCAGCCCACGGGCACCACCTGGTAGTGGCGCATGAAACGCTCGGTCAACACCGGTAGCGGGTCCAGCAGCGGCGGCGCGGCATCGGCCAACAGCAGCGGTGCGCCGAGCAGATCGGCCCAGGCACGGGCCAGCTCCACTTCCGAGACCAGCCCCAGGCGCGTGAGCAGGCCCAGTAATTCGGTGTCACCGCCCTCCTGGGACAAGCGTCGGGCGCGCTCCAGGTCAACGGTTTTCAAGCCGGCGTGCTGCATCAGCCACGCGCAGACCTGTTCGGTGTGCGGGATGTGCAGTTGGCAGGCATCGATGGGCGTTGAAGGGCTGGGCATGGGTAAAAATCTGAGGGGCTATATGAGCCCCCTGTAGGAGCGAGCTTGCTCGCGAAAAAGGTACATCCGACGCCGCGATGCGCTTGGAATACTTTCGCGAGCAAGCTCGCTCCTACAGGGGGTCAGGCTTACTTGGTTGGCGCTGTTTTAGAGGTAGCAGATTGGCTCAGCGGCCGCCCACCCTTGGTGGTTTCAGCCTTCTGTTTTTTGACGGCCTTGGCATCGTGGGCCTGGGTCAACACCGTGGAATCGGCGGCGCCGGATTTCGCATCGGCGTCCGTGGACTCGGCCGCCATCGCCGCGCCACTTAGCGCAACGCCCAATACAACACCGGCACCCAACAGGGAAATCTTCATCAACTTTCTCCAGATCAAAAACAGCAGATAGCCCAAGTGGCGCCTTGAACTCGATCAAGACCCTACACCAAAGCGTTGTGTATGACAGCTTGTGTAAACATGGCACTTTAGAACTACCGAGCAATGCCACTAGTTAGCCACGACTCGACAAATTTTCTTAAACCAATCGACTGGTAGGTTTAGCCTTAGTTCCGAAAGGTAAGAAAATATTTCTTATTTCACGCAAAAATTAGCTTTCGTTTGACTTATAACCGCAAGAATTGCCTTAATTATGCGGTTTTAGCGGTTCAAAATGCCATCTCGTGATATCGCTTAGACACTATCCACAACAATAACTAATACAATTATTACACTTATAAAACTGCGAAATTCGCCAAATAGTTGCAATTAGCCATCGGTTAAAAATTGCGATCACGGGCAACTATTGCCCGAAAAAAAGTGACGAGGTGCAGTGCAATACGCACTTCTCGGCGCGCCCTGTTTACTGAACTGTTGTCGGAGAGACCCATGAATAAACGCAAAATGATCGGTGCACAGTCGGCTTTCGCCCTGCTGGCACTGGCCGTGTCCCAGGTGCATGCAGCCACCAGCCCGGCCCTGGATGAAGGCCGGGTCAGCCGCGCGGAAAAAGCCGCGGACAAGACCCTGGCGAAGATGACCCTAGAAGAAAAACTCGCCTACATCGGCGGCACCGGTGGCTGGGACGTCAAGCCACTGACCCAGTACGGCATCCCGCAGATCCACGGCGCCGATGGCGGCGTGGGCGTGCGCTACACCAGCGAAGGCAACGCCCAGGGCGTGGTCTACCCGTCGGGGCCGAACCTGGCCGCCAGCTGGAACCCACGGCGCGCCATCGACCTGGGCCGCGCCCTGGGCTATGACACCGCCAGCGGTGGTTATCAGTTCGTCACCGGCCCTGGCGTGAACCTGTACCGCATGCCGTACAGCGGCCGGGCGTTCGAGTACCTGTCCGGTGAAGACCCGTTCCTCGGCGCCAGCCTGGCGCCGGCCGTGATCAACGGCATTCAGTCCCGTGGCGTGTGGGCCAATGCCAAGCATTTCGCCGCCAACGACCAGGAAAGCAACCGCTTCCACCTCAATGAAATCATCAGCGAACGCGTGCTGCGCGAGATGACCCTGCCGCCGTTCGAGTCCGCCTCGAAGAACAGCAAGGTCGCGATGATGATGTGCGCCTTCCAGAAGGTGAACGGCGAGTTCGCGTGCCAGAACAAGCACCTGATGCGTGACATCCTCAAGACCGAATGGGGCTACCCGGGCTTCGTGCAGAGCGACTACAACGCGGTGGTCGACGGTTTGCCGGCGGCACAGGCGGGTACCGACCTGGACATGATGGGCTACCAGATGAACAGCACCATCCTCAAGCCGTACCTGGACAGCGGCGAGCTGAGCAGCGCGACCATCGATGACAAGGTGCGCCGCATCCTCAAGCAGATCTACCTGTACAAGTTCGACAGCAAGGCGCCGCTGACCAGCCACAACATGAACAGCGCCACCAGTAACCGCGTGGCCCTGAACGCCGCCCGCGAAGGCATCGTGCTGCTGAAAAACCAGAACAGCCTGCTGCCGCTGGACGCCAGGAAAGTCAAGCGCATCGCCGTGGTCGGCACCCTGGCCAAGTACGCGCCGCCTACCGGTTTCGGCAGCGCCAACGTCATGGCCGCCAACTACATCAGTGAGCTGAGCGGCTTGCAGCAACTGGCGCCAGGCGCCAAGGTCGAGTTCATCGACGGGCTGTCCCTGGACCCGGCCACCTCGACCTGGACCCATGCCGACAGCAATGGCAACAGCGTCAAAGGCCTGAAGACCGAGTTCTTCAGCAACACCAACTGGTCCGGCGACCCGGCCGCCAGCCGCACCGACCCCCATGTCGACCTGGACTGGTCCACCGACAGCCTGCCGGTGAACGGCGATACCGCCGCCACCTCGATTCGCTACAGCGGCCAGATCACCCCGACGGTCAGCGGCGAGCAGGTGTTCAAGGTGCGTGCCGACGGCGCCGTGCGCCTCTACGTCAACGGCAAGAAAGTCCTCGACAACGGCGACGGCAAACCGCTGCCGAACAACAGCATTCCGCCGACCATCCCGGTGTTTGCCAAGGTCAACCTGGAAGCCGGCAAACCGGTCGACATCAAGCTGGAATATTCACGTCGCAACGGCTACCTGTCGACCATGGGCGGCCTCGTCGGTGTGCAGATGAGCTGGGCGTCGCTGGTGGCACCGCAGGACCTGGCCAAGTACGACGCGGTACTGGTCGCGGCCGGTAACAGCAATGAGTACGAAGGCGAAGGCTTCGACCACAGCTTCGACCTGCCCGAATACCAGAACCTGCTGATCCAGAGCATCGCCAAGGTCAACCCGAATACCGTGGTCACCCTGCACGGCGGCACCGGCCTGAAGATGAGCGACTGGATCGACCAGGTACCGGCTGCGCTGCATGCGTTCTACCCTGGGCAGAACGGCGGCCAGGCCTTGGCGGAGATCCTGCTGGGCAAGGTCAACCCGTCGGCCAAGCTGCCGATCAGCATAGAGCGCAACATCGAAGACAACCCGATCTACGCGACCTTCCCCAAGTTCGACAACCAGGAAACCCTGGCCGAGATGAGCTACAAGGACGACCTGTTCCTGGGCTATCGCGGCTACGAGAAAAAGGGCATCAAGCCGCTCTACCCGTTCGGCTACGGCTTGTCGTACACCACCTTCGGCTACAGCAACATCAGCGTGACCCCTGGGGTGGCGGTGGCCGGTGCGCCGATCAAGGTGTCGTTCGACCTGGCCAACACCGGCAAGGTCGCGGGCGCCGAAGTGGCCGAGTTGTACGTGGGCCAGAACAACCCGAAAGTCGAACGCGCGATCAAGGAACTCAAGGGCTACAAGAAGGTGTTCCTCAAGCCGGGCGAGAGCAAGCGCGTGACCATCGAGCTCAACGATCGCTCGCTGGCCTACTACGACGTAGCGAGCAAGCAATGGGTGGTGGATGCCGATAGCTTCAACCTGTCGGTGGGCGCGTCGTCCCAGGATATTCGCCTGAACGCCAAGCTGGTCAACCCGTTCCGCCAGGAACTGTCGACCACCACCAGCAACCCGCTGCCGCGCTCGGCGCTCAACTCGACGCTGCGTGAATCGACGGTGAAGACCGGCGGTGTGCTGCATCAAAATGAAGGGGATAGCGGCACCAGTGACGGTGATGGCTACGACATGAGCGATGACAGCAGCCAGGGCAGTGCCACCGGCAACTGATCCCTGTGGAAGGGGGCTTGCCCCCGATGAGCATGGGTATCTACACAACTGTGTAGCAGCCAACGCTAACCACGATGCGAAGCGAGCCGCCCTTGATCTTGATCTTGATCTTGATCTCAGGCGCCCCGTTAAACCACGCTGGCCGGAATTCGATAGTGATTTGGGGGGTAAACCGGCAGGGATGCCGGTTTAGCCGCCCCGCGCCATGGATGGCGCGTGGCGGCGGCCCCCCACATCACTGTCGGATTACGGGCACACCGAGCCTAGGCGAGGTGCCGAGTGGTGGGGCGAAGCGTTTTTGGTTACTTTTGGCGCTCTTCCAAAAGTGACCCGCTGTAAGAGCGGAACCCTAAGTAGCCGTTACCGCAGCAACGGATATGTACTCATTCCAACCCCAGCAGATGGTCGGCCCAGAGGCCGCCATCGGGGCAAGCCCCCTCCCACATGTTGACTGTGTTCGACTCAGGTTCTGATGGCTGCCTCGACCCGCGCGATGTAGCCGTCAAACCGCGCCACCAGGTCCACCTGCTCGGGAAACCGCAGCCACTGGATCTGCAGGCCATCCATCATGGCCAGGATTTCTTCCACCAGCCCGGCGATGTCCACATCGCTGCGCACCTCCCCCGCCGCGACCAGGTCGGCAAACTGCCCCTGCATGCGCTGGTGAATCGCCGCATAGCGCGCCTGGAACCAGGCCCAGGCCGGATGGGTGTCCAGCAGGCTTTCGGCATTCAAGATAGTAAACGCGCGCACCACGCCCGGTGCCGTGGCATTCGAACGATTGATCGCACGCAGGCTGCCGAGCAAGCCATTGAGGGTTTTCTCCGCACGCACTTCATCGGCAATCCGTTGATTGACCTCATCGCGACGCTGCAACACCCCCATCAACAGCGAGATCTTGCTGGGAAAATGATGCAGCAGCCCGGCCACCGAAATACCCACGATCGCCGCCACCTGGGCCATCGAGGCGCCGCTGTAGCCTTCCAGGGAGAACACCTGCAGGGCCGCGTCCAGCAGCTCTTCGCGGCGTTTTTCACCTTTGGGGGCGCGGCGGGTCTTGGGGGCGGGTTCGGTCATGGGCAGGTCCTAGTGGGAGATAAAAAAGCTCAGGCGCTTTCCCGTTCGATCAAGCGGCAATCCAACAGGTTCAAACGCTGTACGGCATGCGGCAACACGCCGAGGCTTTCCAGCACGCGGGTTGCCGCCAGTACGCCGATCTCCAGGGCCGGCGGTTTGATCGTACTCAGGCTGGGCAACAGCATTTCGGCAAACGGGTAGTCACCGAACCCAAGCACCGCGCACTTTAACCCGGAACGCTGCCCCGCCAGCAAACCACCGGCTGCGAGGTTGTCATTGGCGAAGAAGATCGCGTCAGGTGGGGTGGCGTGGTTCATCAGGGCTTGCATCGCCTGCTTGCCGGCTTCGAACGGCGCGCTGTCAGCGTCCGGGACGAAGACCCGGGGCTGTACACCCAGTTCGATCAGGGTCGCGGCAAACCCATCACCCCGCTCCAGCGCGCTGAAGTCGCCCGTGGCGCTGTTCTGCACGAAGGCCATGCGCCGATAGCCCTTGCCATGCAGGTAGCGCGCGGCCGTGACGCCGACGTCGTAGTGGGAAAAACCGATCTGCACCGGCGCGCGTTCGGGCACGTAGTCCCAGGTTTCCACCACCGGGATATCGGTGTCGGCGATCATCTTTTCGGTGCCTGCACTGTGGAAGCGGCTGGTCAACACCAGCGCCGCCGGCGACCAGCCGAGGAACGCGCGCACCGCGCTTTCTTCCTGCTCGGCGCTGAAGTAACTGGACGCCAGCAACAGCTGATACCCATGGCGACTGAGGGTGTCGCTGAAGCCCTGGATCGTGTTGGCGAAGATCGGCCCCGAGATGTTCGGGATCACCATCGCCACGATCCGCCCCCGCGCCGACGCCAGCCCGCCGGCCACCAGGTTGGGCACATAACCCAGCTCCGCCACCACCTCGGCGATGCGCTCGCGACGCTCGGACGAGACTTGCTCCGGCTGGTTGAAATAGCGCGACACGGTGATCGCCGACACCCCGGCCTGGCGGGCCACGGTGTTCAAGGTGACGCGCCCGGCGCCACGGCGTTTGCGCGGTTTGTCTTCGCTCACGGGACCATCCTGCTAACAACCAAAAAGAATATAGGGATAATTTTTAAGTCTTTGACGTTCTAAACCCGAGTTACCAATAATGCCGATGTTAGCGCTAACAAGGCGCGCTGTCTGCTACTCGCTCAAGCGAATGCCCAAGGCAGTTTCCACAGGCGCTGACGGTCGTAAGAACCGCAGCGGTTCAGGGCATTTTTTCGAGCGAACACACCATGCACAGGCACACGCACTTATTCCTTCTCGCCGGTTTGACCGCCCTCCCTGTGCCCGGCGCTTTTGCCGCCGACGAGCAGGAACCCACGCTCAAAGCGGTGACGGTCACCGCCACCCGGCGTGAAGAATCCCTGCAAAAAGTCCCGGTGGCGGTCTCGGTGCTGGACGGCGAACAACTGGAGCGCGACAACCGCAACGGCGTCGCAAGCATCACCCAGCAAGTGCCGTCGCTGAACTTCCGCACCGGCGCCTCGAACAAGGACACCTCGCTGTTCGTGCGCGGCGTGGGCACCATTTCCACCTCCCCTGGGGTGGAGCCGACAGTGGCAACGGTGATCGACGGCGTGGTCTATGCACGCCCCGGCCAGGCCACCCTCGACCTGCTGGACCTGGAACGCATCGAAGTGCTGCGCGGCCCGCAAGGCACCTTGTTCGGCAAGAACGCCTCGGCCGGCGTGCTCAACATCACCAGCAAGGCGCCCAGCGCCGAGCCCCACGGCTATATCGACCAGGCGTACTACAGCGGCAACGAAAGCCGCACCCGTTTCGGCATCGGCGGCAGCCTGGTGCCGGAGGTGCTCAAGGGCTCGATCAGCACGCTGTTCGGCAGCTACGACGGTAACGTCGATAACCCGCACAACGGCCAGGAGGTCAACGGCTACAACCACAAGGGCATCCGCGGCAAGCTGGAATTCACCCCCAACGATGACGTGAAACTGACCCTGATCGCCGACTACATGCAGTCCCACGACGACGTGCCGAATGGCGTGGTCAGCAAGTCCCCGAGCCCGGCCTTCAGCAATGCCTTGAGCCCGGTGCGCGCCTCCGGCGACAACCGCGACATCAACACCGATACGCGCAGCCATGTCGAGGACACCAATAAAGGCTTGTCCGCTCAGTTGGACTGGAACCTCGGCGACTACACCCTGACCTCGATCACGGCCTGGCGTGGCTGGGACAACACCCAGTACCAGGACGGCGACCGCCTCGGCACGGTGACTGCCGCCTTCCCCGGCACCGCCGACAAGGGCGAGCTGGCTTTCGACCAATACTCCCAGGAACTGCGCCTGGCTTCGCCCAAGGGTGAGTTCCTGGAGTACGTCGGCGGCCTGTTCTACATGCACGGCAAGGACGAGGAAACCTATCAGCGCACGCTCACGACCACCACGCGCACCGAGCGTGGCATCGCCGACTACAGCACCACCAGCGACAGCTACGCGGTGTTCGGCGAGACCACGCTGAACTTCACCTCGCGCTTTCGTGGCATCGCCGGCCTGCGCTACACCCACGATGAGCTGAAATACGATCACCGCCGCGTCTCCACCTCGGCCACCACGGTCAGCGGGATTCAACCGGCCACCTCCAGCTCCGGCTCGGTGGACGAAGACGGCTGGTCCGGCCGCCTCGGGGTGCAGTACGACCTCAGCGACAGCGTCACCAGCTACCTCACCTACTCGCGCGGCTACAAGGGCCCGGCCTACAACGTGTTCTTCAATATGCAACCGCGCGACACCGACGCGCTCAAGCCGGAAACCTCCAACACCTGGGAAGCCGGGATCAAGGCCACCGCCTGGAACAACCGCCTGACCACCAACCTGGCGGTATTCCACAGCGACTACGACAACTACCAGGCGAACTTTTTCGACACCGTCGCCGGCCAGGTCGTGACCCGCCTGATCAACGCCGGCAGCGTCAGCACCGAAGGCGTCGAGCTGGATTACGCGCTGCAGGCCACCCAGCAACTCAAGCTTTCCGGCGCCCTGGCCTACACCCGTGCGCGCATTGATGAGTTCGCCTGCCCGGCCGGTGCAGCGGCGACGTGCAACGTGAATGGCAAGCCACTGCCCTTCAGCCCGGACTGGAAAAGCTACGTGCGCGCCGACTACACGATCCCGCTGGATAACGGCCTGGACATCGAACTGGGCACCGACTACAGCTGGCAGAGCGAAGTGCAGTACGACATCAGTCAGAACGTCGACACCAAGCAAGGCGCCTACGGCATCTGGAACGCCAGCGTAGCCCTGGCCGACTACACCAACGGCTGGCGCGTGGCGTTGCTGGCCAAGAACCTCGCCGACAAGTCCTACTCACCGCTGCTGGCCAGTGGCGGCAACTACATTTACCGCGCCGTACCCCGTGACGATGAGCGTTACTTCGGCGTGCAACTGCGCAAGGATTTCTAGCATGAGCCGTCAACTGAAACTCGGCGCCTTTCTCATGGCCACCGGGCACCATGTCGCCGCCTGGCGCCACCCGGACGTGCCGGCGGATGCCGGGCTGGATTTCGCCCAGTACAAACACCTGGCACGGGTGGCCGAAGCGGCGAAGTTCGATGCGCTGTTCGTGGCCGACAGCATCGCCGCCGCCACCGGCGCGATTGCCAGCCATATGGCGCGCTCGGACCATTTCGAACCGCTCACCCTGCTCTCGGCGCTGAGTGCGGTGACCGATAACATCGGCCTGATCGCCACGGCGACCACCAGCTACAACGAGCCCTACCATGTGGCGCGCAAATTCGCTTCGCTGGATCACCTGTCCGGCGGGCGTGCGGGCTGGAACCTGGTGACCTCGGACAACGCCGCCGAAGCGCAGAATTTTGGCCGCGACGAACACCTCGGCCATGGCGAACGCTACAGCCGCGCCAAGGAGTTTCATCAGGTGGTGACCGGGTTGTGGGACAGCTGGGAAGACGATGCCTTTGTGCGCGACAAGGCCAGCGGCAACTATTACGACCCGACGAAACTGCATGTACTGGACCATGTGGGCGAACACTTCCGGGTCAAGGGCCCGCTGAATGTGGCGCGCTCGCCCCAGGGCCAGCCGGTGATCGTGCAGGCCGGTTCTTCCGAAGCCGGCCGTGAGCTGGCCGCGCAGACCGCCGAGGTGGTGTTTACCGCACAGACCTCGCTGGCCAATGCCCAGGCGTTTTATGCCGACCTCAAGGGCCGCTTGAGCCGGTACGGGCGCGGGCCGGATTCGCTGAAAATCATGCCCGGCGTGTTTGTGGTGGTCGGGGCGACCGAGGCCGAGGCCCAGGCCAAATTCGAGGCGTTCCAGGATCTGGTCGAACCGGAGGTGGGTGTCGCGTTGCTGGGACGCATGCTGGGCAATTTCGACCTGTCCGGCTATCCGCTGGACGGGCCGTTGCCGGCGCTGCCGCTGACCGACAGCGGACAACGCAGTCGCCAGCAACTGCTGAGCGACTTGGCCAACCGTGAGCAACTGACCCTCGCGCAATTGGGTCGGCGAATTGCCGGGGGCCGGGGGCATTACAGCCTGATCGGCACGCCTGCGCAGATTGCCGACGAGCTGCAGAACTGGTTCGAAAACGGCGCGGCCGATGGTTTCAATATCCTGGTGCCGCACTTGCCGGGTGGGTTGGAAGATTTCGCGCAATGGGTGGTGCCGGAGCTGCAGCGGCGCGGCCTGTTTCGCACTGAATACAGCGGTTCCACCTTGCGCGAAAACCTCGGCCTGGCGCGCCCGGCCCATCGTTTTACAGAGGGTAAAGCATGAAGTTTCCAGCACTGATCCTGGCCCTGCTGGCGGTGACGCAAACCGCCCTGGCCGCCGACCCCGCCACCTTGCGCATCGGCTACCAAAAAGGCTCCATCGCCCTGGTCCTCGCCAAGCAACATGACCTGCTGGAAAAGCGTTTCCCGAAGACGGAGGTGAAGTGGATCGAGTTCCCCGCCGGCCCGCAGATGCTTGAAGCGCTGAACGTGGGGGCACTGGATGTGGGTTCCACCGGCGACATCCCGCCGCTGTTCGCCCAAGCCGCCGGGGCCGACCTGGTCTACATCGGCGCCGAACCGCCCAAGCCCAGCGCCGAGACGATCCTGGTGCGCAATGACAGCCCGCTGCATTCGGTCGCGGACCTCAAGGGCAAGAAAGTGGCGTTCCAGAAGGGCTCCAGCTCCCACAACCTGATCCTGCGCGCGCTGAACAACGCCGGCCTGAGCTACAAGGACATCCAACCGGTGTACCTGCCCCCGGCCGATGCGCGAGCGGCGTTCGAACAAGGCAGCGTCGATGCCTGGGCGATTTGGGAACCCTACTCGTCACTCGCCTTGAGCCAGAGCCCCAGCCATGTGCTGGCCAATGGCGAAGGCTTGGGCCTGTCTGGACCGGTGTACAGCGCGCGGCGCGAGTATGCGCGGGACAATGGGGCCTTTATCCATGACCTGCTCGACGAACTCACCGCCGCCGAAGCCCTTACCCGCAGCCAGCGCGAAGACAGTTTGAAAGTACTGACCGAGTTCATGGGCCTGCCCGCCGAGGTGGTTGCGCGCTATATGGACAACCGCCCGCCTTCGCCGATTTTGCCGATTGACGAGGGGATCATTCAGGCGCAGCAGGCGACGGCGGATCTGTTTTTCCAGAACCGGTTGTTGCCCAAAGCCATCGAGGTCAACAAGGCCGTGTGGAATTCCAAAGCCAACTGAGATCCAAATGTGGGAGGGGCAAGTCCTAATGCCGATCAGTTAAGAGATAGAACGGGCAAACAGTCACCTGTGGTGAGCGGGCTTGCCCCGCGTTGGGCTGCGTAGCAGCCCCAATAAGAGCGCTGCAGTGTGCCAGGCAGGTCCGGGGCTGTGTTTTGGGGCTGCTGCGCAGCCCAACGCGGGGCAAGCCCGCTCACCACAGTTACAGTGTTCCTCCTTAACTGACTGGCATTAGGTGCAAGCTCCCTCCCATATTTGTTCTGCGTCGTCAGATAGATCTGATCACATGCTTGATCTCCTGAAACGCCGCCAGCCCCCACGGCCCCAGCTCACGGCCGATACTGCTCTGCTTGTAACCACCCCATGCGGTCTGCGGGAAGATCACCTGCGGTGCGTTGATCCACACCAACCCGGCCTGCAAGGCATTCGCCACGCGCTCGGTGGTCTCGACGCTGCGGCTGACCACGCTGGCCACCAGGCCGAAATCGCTGTCGTTGGCCAGGGCAATGGCCTCTTCCTCAGTGGCAAAAGCTCGTACACACAGCACCGGGCCGAAGATTTCTTCGTTCCACAACGCACTGTCCAATGGCACGTCGGTAAACACCGTCGGGCGAATGAAGTAGCCCTTCGCCAGATTCGCCGGGCGTTCGCCGCCACACACCAATCGCGCGCCAGCCTCAACGCCCCGTTGGATATGCCCCAGCACCCGCTGATACTGCACGCAGTTGATCAACGCGCCCATTTCCACGTCATCGGCAAATGGGTCGGCGACGCGAATCCCTTCAGCCTGTGCCTGCAAGCGTTGCAGGAATTCATCCGCCAGGCTGTCGGCCACCAGCACGCGGCTGGTGGCGGAACACATTTGCCCGGCGTTGAAAAAACCACCGCCACACGCCAGCTCCACCGCCAGGTCGAGGTCGGCATCCGCCAGTACCAGCAGCGAAGATTTACCGCCCAATTCCAGGCTCACGCCTTTGATGGTTTCCGCTGCACGTTGCATCACCTGCACCCCCACGGCGTTGCTGCCGGTGAAGGAAATCTTCGCCACGCGACGGTCTGCGGCCAACGGTGCGCCAACGGCCAAGCCGGTGCCGCAGACCAGGTTGAACACCCCCGCCGGGCAGCCCGCGTCAGCGATGATTTGCGCCAACTGCAACTCCGCCAATGGCGTGACTTCCGAGGGCTTGAGCACTACGCAGCAACCGGCGGCAAGGGCGGGGGCGAGTTTCCAGGCGGTGGTGACCATCGGGAAATTCCACGGCACGATCAACCCCACCACGCCGCACGGCTCACGGCGCAGCCGCGCGCTGAAGTCGTCGCTGGGCAGCGCCACCGGGCGGTCCTGGCCGGCGTCCATGTCGTCGGCGATACCGGCGTAGTACTCGAACGTGGCGATCACGTCGTCCACATCGATGCCGGCTTCAAACAGCGGCTTGCCGTTGTTGCTCGATTGCAGGTGCATCAACTGTTCGCGCTGCGCGCTGACGCCTTGGGCGATTTTGCGCAGCAGGCTGGCGCGATCACGGCCGCTACTTTTCGACCAGTCGATAAAGGCCGCGCTGGCTGCATCCACGGCCTGGGTCACGGCCTGCCCATCGCCGACGCTGACGCGGGCCAGGGTCGCCTCGGTGGCCGGGTTGATCACCTCCAGCACGTCATGGCCGGCACGCCATGCGCCGTCGATATACACACCGTTCACTACTGCGCTCATACCGCTGTCTCCTTCATCCATAGGTCCTGGTCGATCTCAATCAGCGTCGGCCCCGGGCGATCGGCGGCGGCGCGCAAGGCGTTGCGCAGCTGTGCAACGCTGTGGGCGCTGTCGGCAGCACTGCCGAGGGCCTTGGCCACCCCGATAAAGTCCGGGGTGTAGATGTCTACGCCGACCGGTTCGATGGCGCGGTTGAGCATGTATTTCTTGATCTCTTCATAACCCTGGTTATTCCACAGCAGCACGATGATCGGCGTGCGCGCTTCCACTGCACTGGCCAGTTCCGGCAGGGTGAATTGCAGCCCGCCGTCACCGATCAAACACACCACCGGCTGCCCATCGCCACGGCCCAGCCACGCGCCGATGGCGGCCGGCAGGGCGTAGCCCAAGGTGCCGTAGCCGGTGGAGGAGTTGAACCAGCGGCGCGGGTGGTCGAGGTTCAGGGTCAGGTTGCCGCTGTACACCGGTTGGGTCGAGTCGCCCACCAGCACGGCGCCCGGCAATGCCTCCAGCACTGTAGTGAGGAACAGGGTTTGCGCGCGGGTGGCGGCGTCCCAGGCGGGGGCCAGTTCGGCCCACAACCGGGCGACGCGCTGAGCGCCCCAGTCGGTGTGGCGGGGGCCCAGCGGCGTGCGGTTCAAGTCGGTCAGCAAGGCATCGGCGGCGATCTGCGCATCGGCCACCAGTGCGAGGTGCGGCGGGTAATTGCGCACGGTCTGGTCGGGGTCGATATCGATGCGCAGCAGCGCGCCGGGTATCTCGAAGCCACCGGCGAAGGTCACGTCGTAGTCGGTCTCGGCCAGCTCGGTGCCGATGGCCAGCACCACATCGGCCTCGGCCACCAGCGCGCGGGTAGCGACCAGGGACTGGGTGGAGCCGATCAGCAGCGGATGCTCGGAAGGCAGCATGCCCTTCGCATTGATGGTCAGGGCCACCGGCGCGCCGAGGGTTTCGGCCAGGCGGGTCAATTCGGCGGCCGCCTCAATCGCGCCGCCACCGGCCAGGATCAGCGGACGTTTGGCGGCGGCGAGCAACTGGCTCATCTGCCTGACCGCCGCCGGTGCCGCACCGGCACGGGTGACGTTGATCGGCTTGCTGCCCAACAGTGCATCGGCGTTTTCCACCAGCACATCCAACGGAATCTCGATATGCACCGGGCGCGGCCTGCCGGCCTGGAACAACGCAAACGCCCGCGCCAGCACGGCGGGCAATTCCGCTGCCGACATCAATGTATGGGAGAACGCCGCCACCCCGGCCATCATCGCGCCCTGGTTCGGCAGCTCATGCAGCTTGCCGCGCCCGCCGCCCAACTGGCTGCGCGATTGCACGCTGGAAATCACCAGCATCGGGATCGAGTCGGCGTAGGCCTGGCCCATGGCGGTGGTGATATTGGTCATGCCGGGGCCGGTGATGATGAAACACACGCCCGGTTTGCCACGGGTGCGCGCGTAGCCGTCGGCCATAAAGCCGGCGCCCTGTTCGTGGCGCGGGGTGACGTGGCGGATGCTCGAGCGGGCCAGGCCGCGATACAGCTCCACGGTGTGCACGCCGGGGATACCAAACACCTGGTCCACGCCGTAGCGTTCCAGGAGGTTGACCAATACTTCGCCGCAGGTCGCCATAGGTGTCGCTCTTGTTATGGAATCGTGGCGGTATTGGAACGGCTGGCCCGTAGCGGCAACAATCGATAAAAAGTCATACTAGCCATGTCTTCACGTCATGGCTGCGCCCTTATGAAACGCCTTCCGCCCCTGCCCGCGCTGCATACCTTCTGGGTCACGGCCCAGTGCTGCAACTTCACCCGCGCCGCCGAGCAACTGCACATCACCCAAGGCGCGGTGAGCCGGCAGATCGCCGGGCTGGAGAGCCATTTGGGCTACGCCTTGTTCCAGCGCCAGGCACGGGGGTTGAGCCTGACCGAGGAAGGTCGTGAGTGGGCGCAACGGGTGCAGCAGGTGTTTGGCCTGCTCGGTGACGCGCTGGAACAGATCGGCAATCGCCGCCAGACCCTGCAAATCAAGGCCTCCACCTGTGTCATGCGCTGGTTGTTGCCGCGCTTGATGCAGTGGCAAAAGGAACGCCCGGATGTGCCGGTTGAACTCACTACCACCGTGGCCTACAGCGTGGATTTTCGTCGCGAGCAATTCGACGCGGCGGTGATCTATGCGCCCATCGCCGAGCAGTCGGCCGAGGCGCGGCATTTGTTCGATGAGCAACTCACCCCGGTCTGCGCCCCCGCGCTGCTCGCCGGTTTGCACACCCCGGCGGACCTGCAGCAACAGGTGCTGTTGCACCCCACGCGGGATGAGCGCGATTGGGCGCGGTGGCTCAAGGCGGCGGATACGCGGTTGAGCAACTTGAGCCAGGGGCATCATTTCGAGACGTTGGACTTGGCGATGAACGTGGCCTCCCAGGGCTCCGGGGTGGCGATGGGCGACAGTGCGTTGATGGGCGAGGATCTCAAGGCGGGTCGGCTGGTGATGCCGTTCAAACTGCGGGTGCCGACGGGGAAGGGTTATTACCTGGTGTATCCGCCGGGGACGGTGCCGTCGGCAGGGCTTGAAGCGTTGATGGATTGGTTGGTGAGCCAGGCGCAACCGGCGTAGGCGCTGAAGATCCAAATGTGAGAGGGGGCAAGCCCCCTCTCACAGGTGTCAGTAGCCGACGGTGAAGCGCTGGCGCGAGTGCTTCGGTGCTTCCACTTCATCGAGCATGGCGATGGCGTAGTCGGCAAAGCTGATCGAGCTGCTACCGTCACTGCTCACCAGCAAATCATCCTGGCCCAGGCGGAATTTACCGGTGCGTTCGGTGCCATCGAACAAGGCCGACGGCGACAGGAACGTCCAATCCAGGTCCTTTTCCTGACGCAGCACGTCAAGAAACTCGGCGCCTGCACTGGCTTCGGCCTTGTATTCGGCAGGGAAGCCCGCGCTGTCGATCACCCGCCCACCACCGGGCAGCCGCAACGAACCGGCGCCACCCACCACCAGCAGGCGTTTCACCCCGGCTTTTTTCACCGGGCCGATCACAGCGCTGGCGGGCAGCGTAGCGAAATGTGCCGCGCTGATCACCACATCGCTGCCGCTGATGGCTTGTTCCAGGGCATTGGCATCCAGTGCATCAACCTGCTTGACGGTGACGCCGGGGCGTACAGCCAGCTTGTCGGTGTTACGCGCGATAGCCACCACGCTATGCCCACGACGCAGGGCTTCTTCCAGCAATTGGCTGCCGGCACGGCCAGTGGCCCCAATGATTGCGATCTTGCTCATGATGTTCTCCAGTACGGTCAGGGTTTAAAGCCATTCACCACTTCATTTCGCCCTTGGCGACTTTGGCGCTCAGTTCCAGCGAGCTTTCGTCGGCGAGGGTGGGGTAACGCTTTTTCATGGCCGCGATCAGGGCGGCGGCGTCCTTGGCCTTGGCGGTTTCTACGTCGAAGGCCTTGATGTAATCGGCAGTAAAGGCCACGGATTGCGGCGACGGCGTGCCCAGGTAGTGGCCCGGAATCAGCGTGCGTGGCTTCAGCTGTTCGATGCGTTGCAGGGTCGCAAGCCAGTCTTTATGGGATTGCGCGCTTTGGGTGTCGGCCATCCACAGGTGAATGTTTTGCGCGACCACCACGCCCCCGACCACGGC
The DNA here is from genome assembly GCF_059418085.1 of Pseudomonas sp. GW821-FHT09C10. Classification (NCBI taxonomy): domain Bacteria; kingdom Pseudomonadati; phylum Pseudomonadota; class Gammaproteobacteria; order Pseudomonadales; family Pseudomonadaceae; genus Pseudomonas; species Pseudomonas sp. GW821-FHT09C10. The sequence continues at coordinate 348,865 of NZ_JBWKPE010000005.1, read as the reverse complement.
CTTGATCGACGGGATCCACACGAAGCTGCGGTCCGGCTGCGGGCCATCCAGGCCGATCACCTCCAGTTGCTGCCCTTCAAGGGTCAGGCTGTGGCCTTGCAGCACCTGGGGCACGATGGTTTTGCCCGGTTTGTCGGCCCCCATTTTCGGGCCCCAGAATTCAAGTTTGCCGGCCACGGTGGCGTTGATATGGTCGACCACCGGTTGCGGTGCCAGGACCTTGGCGTCGGGGAACGCGGCCGTCAGGGTGTCGAGGCCGAAGTAGTAATCCGGGTCGCCGTGGCTGATGTAGATGGTGGTCAGGTGTTTGCCGCTGGCGCGGATCTTCTGCACCAGTTGCTCGGCCTGGCCCTTGCCGAATTGCGCGTCTACGAGGATCGCGTCTTTGGCGCCGCTGACCAGCACCGAGCTGACCGGGAAGATCGCCGCCTCGCCTGGGTTGTAGACATCCAGGGTCAGGTCGGCCGCCGCTGCATGGCCGGCAAACGCCAAGGCAGCGGTGAAGGTCAAGCGCTTGAGGGTTGAGAACATCGGGCGGCTCCAGCAGTGAGTTCAAAGGATGCACAGAGCTTAGTTGCACTAAACGAGACTAAAAATGCGATGCTGGGACATAGTTTGTTTCTGAAATCGGGCAAATCATGGATCGTCTTCAAGCAATGCGCGTGTTTGTCACGGTGGTGGACCTGGGCAGTCAGTCCGCCGCTGCCGATCATCTGGACCTGTCCCGCCCTGTGGTGTCGCGTTACCTGGCCGAGCTGGAAGACTGGGTCGGCGCGCGCCTGTTGCACCGCACCACCCGCAAGCTCAGCCTTACGGCGGCCGGTGGCGAAACCCTGCCACGCTGTCGGCAACTCCTGGAGTTGTGCGGCGATATGCAGGCCGCCGTCAGTGAGCCCGATAATGCGCCCCGTGGCCTGTTGCGCCTGAGTGTCAGCACCTCGTTCGGCCAGGCGCAATTGGCCGAGGCCATTGCCGAGTACGTCAAGCGCTACCCCTTGGTGACGATTGACCTGCAAATGCTCGACCGCACGGTGAACCTGGTGGACGAGCGCATCGACCTGGCAATCCGCACCAGCAACGACCTGGACCCCAACCTGATCGCCCGGCGCCTGACGGTCTGTCGCTCCGTGGTGTGCGCAACCCCGGCCTACCTGTTGGAGCACCCGGCGCCGCAGAAAGTCGAGGACCTGGCCCGGCACAACTGCCTGACCCATTCGTACTTCGGCAAAAGCCTGTGGCATTTCGAGGAGCACGGCGAGCACGTCTCGGTGCCGGTGCACGGCAATATCACCGCTAACGAAGCGAGTACGTTGTTACGCGTGACGCTGGCCGGTGCGGGGGTGGCGATGTTGCCCAGCTACCAGGCCGGCGATCACATCCGCCGTGGTGAACTGGTACGTCTGCTACCCGAGGCCGAACCCCGGCAGATGAACATCTACGCGGTCTATGCGTCACGCAAACACATGCCATCGGCGTTGCGCAGCCTGCTGGATTTCCTGGTGGTGAGGTTCCCCGAGGAGCCGGTGTGGGATAGGTGTCTTTAGGGCGACATAACCCTGTTGAATGTCGCCCAATAATGGCAACTCGCCCTGGTTGACCTATGCTTTAAACAGCACCCTGTAGATCCGCTCAGAGGTCTGTGCCATGAGCATTAAAACCCGCAAATACCTGATGATTTTCTTCCTCTGCGCCTTGGCGACCGGCCTGTATGGCACCGCCGCCTACCGCGTGGAGCAGACCCGGATGCAGCCGACCTTTGCGATCAGCTGCCATCAGGACCAATGCGTTCCCCACACCGGCAGTTTCAGTGCACTCAGGTAGGCGGTTATTCGGCCTTGAGTTGTTCGCGAAACGCCTTGGGTGAGAACCCGACCCGTCGGCGGAACAGCCGAGAGAAGTTGGTTGGGTCGGAAAAACCCAGTACTTCCGACATCTCGTTGATGGTCATGCTGGTGTAGGTCAGCAGGCGCTTGGCTTCGAGTAATTGGCGGTCATGCATGATCTGCAAGGCAGGCTGCCCACCCAGTTCCCGACACGTCCCATTCAGGTGTGAGACCGAGATACCCAGTTTGTGGGCCAGATCCTCAATCTTCGGGTGTTCCCGATAGTGCTGTTCAACCAATTGCGTAAAGCGCCGGAAATACTCGCGGCCCCTTGGCGCACGCGGGTGGCGACGCTGGATGGCCTGGCGGCTGATCCACACCAGCAGCACACTGACCAGCGCATGCATCAGCATGTCCCTGGCCGGTTGGTCGTCGGCGTACTCGTCCTGCAGGCGGGCGAACTGGCTGTTGAGGTAGTCACTGTCCTTGCCCGCCGGGTAGCTGCCCAGGGTCTGCAAACCGCCTGCCGAGGCGCCCAGCTGGGCTTGCAAGTGGCTGACCAGCGGTGCCGCCAGGGTGACTACATAGCCTTCCACATCTTCGGCAAAGCGAAACCCATGCACGCACAACGGCGGCAATACCTGCAGCGTGGCTTCTTTGAGGGTGGTGCGCTGGCCTTCGATTTCCAACTCGGCCTGGCCTTTGTGCACGTACAGCAGTTGGCACAGATCCGCGTGCCGGTGGGGCTGGATTTCCCACTGGTATTCCCGACTGCGCCGGGAAATGGTTTCGCAGTGCAACAAATCGGGGGTCGGCCATTGCTGGCTTTCTCCGTAAAGCTTGAAGACCGGAATCGCGGTGTTGGTCATGGTTTCAATCCGATACTCAGGACAGTGGTGCGGTAATCGCCCAAATTGGCAAAAAGCGCAGGTTTTGTCGCAGTTTTCACCTTCTTATACTGCGCACTCAAGTGAAAACTGTCAGCCACAAGATCAATGACAACTCTTTCACTCGATCCGTTCGGGTGGAACTTGCGGGCGATAAAAATAATGAAAACCCTGAAAACCCAAGTCGCCATTATCGGCGCCGGCCCCTCCGGACTCTTGCTCGGCCAGCTGTTGCACAACGCCGGTATCCAGACCCTGATCCTTGAGCGCCAGAGTGCCGACTACGTACAAGGCCGCATCCGCGCCGGGGTGCTGGAGCAAGGCATGGTCAACCTGCTGCGCGAGGCGGGCGTGAGCCAGCGCATGGATGCCGAAGGCCTGGTGCATGATGGCTTCGAGCTGGCGCTGGACGGCCAACTGACCCACATCGACCTCAAGGCGCTGACCGGCGGCCAATCGGTGATGATCTACGGCCAGACCGAAGTCACCCGCGACCTGATGGCCGCCCGCGCCGCCGCTGGCGCCACCACCCTGTATGAAGCACGCGACGTGCAGCCCCATGATCTTAAAAGTGATCGACCCTGGCTGACGTTCGAGCATCAGGGCCAGGCGTTTCGCCTGGAGTGCGACTACATCGCCGGTTGTGATGGGTTCCACGGTGTGGCGCGCCAGTCGATCCCGGCTGAATCGCTGAAAGTGTTCGAGCGTGTCTACCCCTTCGGTTGGCTGGGCATCCTTGCCGACACCCCGCCGGTGCACGCGGAACTGGTGTACGCCAAGCATTCACGGGGCTTTGCGCTGTGCAGCATGCGTTCACCGACGCGCAGCCGCTACTACCTGCAAGTGCCGGCCGAGGAACCCGTGGATGAATGGTCGGACGAACGCTTCTGGGCGGAACTGAAAACCCGCCTGCCCAGCGCCTTGGCTGAACAACTGGTCACCGGCCCCTCCATCGAAAAAAGCATCGCGCCCCTGCGCAGTTTTGTGGTGGAACCGATGCAGTACGGGCGCCTGTTCCTGCTCGGCGATGCGGCCCATATCGTGCCGCCCACCGGGGCCAAGGGCTTGAACCTGGCGGCCAGCGACGTGAGCACCTTGTTCCGGATTTTGCTCAAGGTGTATGGCGAGGGGCGCGTGGACTTGCTGGAACGTTATTCCGCCATCTGCCTGCGCCGGGTGTGGAAGGCCGAACGGTTTTCCTGGTGGATGACCTCTATGTTGCATCAATTCCCTGAGTCCGACGGATTCAGCCAGCGCATTGCCCAGAGCGAGCTGGAGTACTTCATCCACTCCGAAGCCGGGCGCCAGACCATCGCGGAAAATTACGTCGGACTTCCTTACGAGCCTATCGAATAGCCTGCTATCGTATCGAGCATTCCCGCGGGCCGCCTTTTCCCGCGGGCCCTGCTCGAAGGTTCTGCCGTGACTCAGCTCAATCAGCCCGCGCCACCGCTCCCCGCGGTGCGCAGTATTCTCGCCTCGTTGATGATGGCGATCTTCCTCGGTGCCCTGGACCAGACCATCGTCGCCGTGTCCATGCCCGCCATCTCCGCGCAATTCCACGACGTCAACCTGCTGGCCTGGGTCATCTCCGGTTATATGGTGGCGATGACGGTGGCGGTGCCGATCTACGGCAAGCTCGGCGACCTCTACGGGCGGCGGCCGATGATGCTGATCGGCATGGGCCTGTTCACCGTCGCTTCGTTGTTCTGCGGCATGGCCCAGAGCATGGAGCAACTGGTGCTGGCGCGGGTGCTGCAGGGCATCGGCGCCGGCGGGATGATCTCGGTGAGCCAGGCGATCATCGGCGACATCATCCCGCCCCGTGAGCGCGGGCGCTATCAGGGCTATTTCAGCAGCATGTACGCGGTGGCCAGTGTGGCCGGGCCGGTGCTGGGCGGCTACATGACCGAGTACTTATCCTGGCGTTGGGTGTTCCTGATCAACCTGCCGTTGGGCGCCGGTGCCTGGTACGTGGCCCATCGCACCCTGGTGGGGCTGCCGGCACCGCAACGCAAGCCGATTATCGATTACCTCGGCACCGTGCTGATGATCATCGGCCTCACCGCCTTGCTGTTGGGCATCACCGAAATCGGCCAGGGCCATCATTGGCGTGACAGCCAGGTGCTGGGGCTGCTGGCCTGTGCCCTGGTGGCATTGACCCTGTTCGTCTGGCACGAGCGCCGCGCCCGCGAGCCCTTGCTGCCGATGCACCTGTTTGCCAACCGCAGTGCGGTGCTGTGCTGGTGCACGATTTTCTTCACCAGCTTCCAGGCGATTGCCCTGACGGTGCTGATGCCCCTGCGCTTTCAGACAGTGACCGGCGGCGGTGCCGAAAGTGCCGCCTTGCATTTGCTGCCCCTGGCGATGGGCCTGCCCATCGGCGCCTATTGCGCCGGGCGCATGACCTCGGTGACCGGGCGTTACAAACCGATGATCCTCGGCGGTGCGCTCTTGAGCCCGCTGGCGATCCTGGGCATGGCCTACAGTGCGCCTCAGGATATGCTGCTGACCGGCGTATTCATGTTGCTGTGCGGGATCGCCGCCGGCATGCAGTTCCCCACCTCCCTGGTGGGGGCGCAGAACTCGGTGCAGCAACGGGACATCGGCGTTGCTACCAGCACCACCAACCTGTTCCGCTCCCTGGGCGGCGCGGTGGGGGTGGCGTGTATGTCGGCGTTGCTGCTGGCGCTGTTGCAGGACTCCAGCTTCGCCCACCTGGCCAGCGGTGCGCTGGTGGCCGAGGGCGGTTCCGGCAATGTGCTGCTCGACGGCCTGAACGCCGCGCCAGGCCCGGCGCAGGATGCCCTGCGCGGGGAGCTGGGGGTGACGTTCCGGCATTTGCTGCTGGTGAGTGCGGGGGTGTCGCTGCTGGGGTTGGCGGCGGCGATCGCGATGCCCAATCGCGTGCTGCGCGGGCGAGAAGACAAAACCCGCTGACTGACACAATAGAGATTTGATGTGAGAGGGGCTTACCCCCTCCCACATTTGAATGCATTCCAGTTCAGATCAGGGGCTGTAGTAACCCACCGCAACCATGAAATGTCCGGCCTTGCGCACATACGCATGCTTGTTCTCGACCTTATCCGTCACCGGGTTCTTCCAACGGTACTTGTATTCCCCCTGGTCCTGCTCGGCCATCAGCTTGAGGATCGGCTCGCCCACCGGCTTGCCGTCGGGGTCCTTGATCTTGCTGAAGTCGGTGTTGATCAGGCGCAGGTTGGTGCCATGGGCCACGTAGCGCTGGGTGTTCAAGTCCACGACAAACACATAGAGGTCATCCTGCAGGAAACCGCCCTGCAATGAGTTGATGGCCTTGAGTGTGCCGGCTTCATCCTTCAGCAACGCGTTCACCGCCTTGTTGCGCAGGGCCCGGGCCTGTTCCGGGGTGGCGCGCGGCAGGTAATAACCCACGGCCAGGATGCGCTCGCCGACGCGCTGGTAAAACACATGCTTGTGCTCGACCTTGCCGTCGTTCCAGTTCTGCCAACGGTAGTCGGCCTGTTGGATACCCTGGCCTTCCGGCACCTTGAGCGCGTCCTTGAATGACTGGCGCAACTCTGGCCCGAGTACCTCGGACACATCCCGGCCGATCAAGGCGGAGGAGGGCCCGCCGCTGGCCAGCAGCACGCCCTGGGTGTCGACCACGAATACGTAGCGGTCATGGTCGACAAACTCGCCTTGGCGGCTGAACACGGCGAGCGCCTTGTCGCCGTTGCTCTGGTAGTAGGCCAGGGCTTTTTCCAGCAGGGCCTTGGCAGCCTGGGCGTCCTCGTCCTGAGTGGTCGCGGCGTGCACCTGGCTGAAACACAACAGCAGCAGCCAGGTTATGCGGAGCAGTCCCTTCATGTCCCGTCCCTCGTTCTTATTGATGTGAGCACAGCGTAGACGGCTCTGGCTCAGGGCGCCGCCAACCATTGGCTGACGATGCCGTCGTAGACGCCGGTGGCCACGCTCAGGTGCAACCACTGGTCGACATAGCTCTTCCATGCCACATCATCGCGGGGCAGCAGGAAGGCTTTTTCGCTGTACTGCATCTGCCGCTCCGGGTTGACCGCGCACAACCCGGGCTTTTGCTTCTGCTGGTAACGCGCTTCGCTGGCGTCGGTGATCATCACGTCGGCTTTGCCGGCCAGCAGTTCGTCGAAGATGGTCACGTTGTCGTGCAGGCGGATTTGCGCCTGGCCCAGGTGGGCGCGAGCGAAGACTTCGTTGGTGCCGCCCGCCGGTTCGATCACGCGCACCTGGGGCTGGTTGATCTGCTCCACGGTCTGGTAGCGCTTGACGTCGGCGCAACGCACCAGCGGGATCTTGCCGTCGACCCCGAGGGACTGGCTGAAGAAGGCTTTTTTCTGGCGTTCCAGGGACACCGAAATCCCGCCCACGGCGATGTCGCAGCGCTGGGCGAGGAAGTCCGGCATCAGGGTTTTCCAGGTGGTGGGCACCCACTGGATCCTGGCATTGAGGCTCTTGGCCAGGGACTCGGCCATGGCAATGTCGATGCCTTCATAGCTGCCATCAGTGCGCAACGAGGTGTAGGGCTTATAGTCGCCGGTGGTGCAGACGCTGAGGGTGCCGCGCTCAAGCACCTGGTCAAGGCGCGAGGGGGCGGTGTCGGCCAGGGCGGAGGTGGCCAGGCTTGCCAGTACGCACAGGGTTATCGTTGTTTTCATGCGATCGGGTCCTTGGGGCATGCTCGGGGGCGGTCATTATTTCCAGCAAGGGCCAAGGTAGCAAGGCGCGGCGAATGTTTAGCCAAGTCGCAACCAAACTCCGCCAACCCTGAATTTAAACACCTATGCGGGCGTGTGACGCTGGGCGCATCTCTATCATTGTGATCCACCCATGGGCGGCTCCCCCGACACTCACCCTGCGACACTGCCCTCCGAACTCGCCTTCTGGGCCCTGTTCCACTGCCGCCACGCGCGCCCGCCAGATTCCCTTCTCCTACGCTGATTTACCCCACGGATGACGCACCCTTGTGCGCGCCTGCCTGAAACAAACGTAAGAGAACCCCCATGAGTGTTTTTGCCAGCCTGCACGAAGCCCACGCCTTCCTTGAACAGCATCCGGACATCGAGATGTTCGAGCTGTTTATCCTCGACAACAACGGCGTGCCGCGCGGCAAGTTGCTGCACCGCGATGAATTGCTGGCGGTGTATGAAAGCGGCCGTCCGTTGCCCAGCACCATCCTCGGCCTGACCATCAATGGCGACGATGTGGAGAATTCCGGGCTGGTGTGGGAGGTGGGCGATATCGACTGCCGCGCCTACCCGATCAGCGGCAGTTTGCAGCGCATGCCATGGCGGCTGATCCCCACTGCCGCGGTGCAGGTTAGCATGCACCCCACCGAAGGCCTGCCCGCCACCGTGGCCGACCCCCGGCATTTGCTGGCCAAGGTGATCGAGGGCCTGAACACCGACGGTTATTACCCGGTGATGGCGGCGGAACTGGAGTTCTACCTGCTCGACCAGAAGCCCGACAGCAATGGCCGCCCGCAACCCGCACGGGACGTGGACGGCGGGCGCCCACGCGCGACCCAGGTCTACGGCCTGCGTGAGCTGGAGCAGATCGAACCGTTCCTCGCCGACCTTTACAGCGCCTGCAAACTGCAAGGCATTCCGGCGCGCACGGCAATCTCCGAATACGCCCCGGGCCAGGTGGAAATCACCCTGGAACACCGCGCCGATGCCCTGCAAGCCATGGACGAAGCGGTGCGCTACAAGCGCCTGGTCAAGGGCGTGGCGCACAAGCACGGCATGGCGGCGTGCTTCATGGCCAAGCCGTTCGATGACCTGGCGGGCACCGGCATGCATATGCACGTCAGCCTGGCCGACGCCGAGGGCAACAACCTGTTCGCCAGTGAAGCCGCCGACGGCACGCCACTGCTGCGCCACGCGGTGGGGGGCATGCTCAGCACCCTGCTCGATTCACTGCTGATGTTCTGCCCCAACGCCAACTCCTATCGCCGTTTCCAAACCAACAGCTATGCGCCGCTGGCCGCCACCTGGGGCGTGGACAACCGCACCGTCAGCCTGCGGGTACCGGGTGGTCCGGCCCATTCCCGGCATATCGAACACCGCATTTGCGGCGCCGATGCCAACCCTTACCTGGCGGCGGCCGCGATCCTGGCGGGCATCCACCGTGGCCTTCGCGAACAACTCGACCCCGGTGCCCCGGTGGAAGGCAATGGCTACGCCCAGGCCAAGGAATTGCTGCCCACCGATTGGCTCACCACCCTGCGCGCACTGGAGGCTTCAAGCTGGGCGCGGGAGGCGTTCGGCAGCGAGTTCCTGGGCGTGTACCTGGCGGTGAAACATGCTGAATACCGCCAGTTCATGGGCGAGGTGGGCGAGCAGGACTGGCGTTGGTATCTGCATCAGGCGTGATGGTTTTTACGGCGGTGAGGGCTTCGACCTTTTTTTCACGTTGCAAGGGTTAAGCTGCGAATCAAGGTCGTTCACTACCGTTTCAGTCACATGAGCCTGCGATGTCGCCACAACCTCCTTCTTCCATCGAGATCGAATACGCCGAACGCTGTGGCCTTGAGCACGCCAGGGTCTGCGGTGACACGCGCCCGCCCGGTCTGCGCCAGCGCCTGGCGTCATGGCGCGACGAGTGGTTGGTGCGCCAGGCGCTCAAGGTCGCTGGCGAGCCGGGGCTGATCCTGGACCTGGCCTGCGGCTCGGGGCGCTTCTGGCCGGTGTTGGCCGAGCACGTCAACCGGGTGATCCTGGCCTCGGACAATTCCCAGGACATGCTCGACCACGCCCGTAGCCACCATCCGGCGTCATTGCTCAAGCGCGTCAAGACCTTCCAGGGCTCGGCGTTTTCCATCGGCTTGTCGGCGAATGCGGTGGATTGCATTTTCTGCCTGGAGTTGTTTCGTCATGTGCCCAGCAGCGAAGGGCGCATGGCGTTGCTGCGCGAGTTTCACCGGGTCAGCCGCGACACGGTGATTGTGTCGGTACCCTCGCGTACCGCCGTGGAAGAGGAATTTCGCCAGGCCGGGTTCAAGGTCTTGAGTCAGCAGGAATTCATGCCGGGCTCCAGCCTGTGGCGGGTCTACGTTCTTCGTAAGAAAGGATAACTCCTACTTGTCGGACTATTCTTCATCTCCTGTCTGAGTTTTCATGGTTGCCTGTGCACTGCGGATGCTCGCTAGCCCCGTTCGCGATATATACTGCGCGCCATTCTTCAAGGGAGAGCCGTGTGGCCATCGATATTCACTGGATCTGCGACAACGATAGCCTCGGCCAGCATTGCGCCGAATGGCAGCAGTTGCCATTCGTCGCCCTCGACACCGAATTCATGCGGGTCGACACTTTTTATCCCATTGCCGGGCTGATCCAGATCGGTGATGGCGTACGCGCTTACCTGATCGATCCCCTGACCATCGACAACTGGCAACCCCTGGCCGCGTTGCTGGAGAACCCGGCGGTGATCAAGGTGGTGCACGCCTGCAGCGAAGACCTTGAGGTGTTGCTGCGCCTGACCGGCAGCCTGCCGGTGCCGTTGTTCGATACCCAATTGGCCGCCGCCTACCTGAACCTCGGCTTCTCCATGGGCTACTCGCGCCTGGTGCAAGCCGTGCTCGATATCGAGTTGCCCAAGGGCGAGACCCGCTCGGACTGGCTGCAGCGGCCATTGTCCGAGACCCAGGTGAGCTACGCCGCCGAAGACGCCGTGCACCTGGCCGAGGTCTACATTCGCCTGCGCCCGCGCTTGTCGGATGATAAATACGCCTGGGTCCTGGAAGACGGCGCCGAACTGGTTGCCAACCTGCGCCGCGAAGTCGACCCGTACGAGGTCTACCGTGACGCCAAGCTGGCGTGGAAACTGTCCCGTGCCCAGCTCGCCGTATTGCGTGAACTCTGTGCCTGGCGCGAGCAACAGGCCCGCGCCCGTGACCTGCCGCGCAACCGCATCATTCGCGAACACTCGCTGTGGCCCCTGGCCAAGTCCCAGCCGGACAACCTCGCCGCCCTGGGCAAGATCGAAGACATGCACCCGCGTACCGTGCGCCAGGATGGCCAGTTCCTGCTGGACCTGATCAAGCGTGCCGGTAGCGTTTCCATGGACCAGTGGCCGCCGGCCGTGGCTGAACCGCTGCCGGTGGACGCCGCCACGCTGATCAAGCAACTGCGCGCCCTCGGCCAGACATTCGCCGAGCGCCTGGACATGGCGCCGGAACTGATGCTGCGCAAGAAAACCCTCGAAGCCCTGGTTAAAAGTGGCTACCCCGATGGGCCTTACCAATTGCCAGACTCGCTGCGTGGCTGGCGCCGCGAGTTGATGGGCCAGGCGCTGCTCGACAGCCTGGCCACTGCCGGAGAACAGCCTTGAAACGTATTTGCTCCATCTATCGCAGCCTGAAAAAAGACGGCATGTACCTCTACGTGCTCAAAAGCGACGCCCTGGAGCGCGTGCCGGAGCCCTTGATGGCGGCGTTCGGCAAACCGCACCACGCCTTCGACATGGTGCTGACGCCGGAGCGCAAGTTGTCCCGCGAAGACATCATCGTGGTGCTGGAAAATCTCGACAAGCAGGGCTATCACCTGCAAATGCCGCCGGCCGAGGACGAGTACATCGAGCACCTGCCCGAAGAGCTGCTGCGTCGCAACGACCCGATGTGATCGGGCAGTGCCTCGCCCGGGGCACAGGTTTCAATGGAATCGTATTAGTGGGCGGTGGCCGTAGGGAAGCGGGCGGCCGTCTGCACTGTTTTTGAAAGGTTTGAACCATGCGTGTTCTGATTGCTGAACAGGATCACCCGCTCTACGCCCAATTGCTCAATGACGCGGCGCCGGACCTGGAGGTGCTCACCAGCGGCGACTCGGCCGAGCTGTCGCGCCTGGCCGCCGATTGCCCGGTATGGCTGGGCCAGCCGGACCTGTTGGCGACGCTGTTGCGCCAGGGCCACCAGCCGCAGTGGCTGCAATCGACCTGGGCCGGTATTACGCCGCTGCTGGCCGAAGGCTTGCCCCGCGACTATCGCCTGACCCGCGCCGTCGGTATTTTTGGCCAGGTCATGGCCGAATTTGTCCTCACCTACATGCTGGGCCACGAGCGCGAAGTACTGGCGCGACTGGTCAGCCAGGTTGAGCGCAAGTGGGACAGCCGCACTGGCCAGAGCCTGGCGGGGCGCAAGGCGTTGATCGTGGGTACCGGCGACATCGGCCAGCGTGTCGCCGAGTTTCTCGTGCCGTTCGGCGTCAAGTTGTACGGCATCGCCAGCACTGCGCGGGAACAAGCGCCGTTTATCGAAGTGGCCGGGCTCGACCAACTGGGTCGGTTGGTGGGGGAGGTGGACTACGTGATCAACCTGCTGCCCAACACGCCGAACACCCATGACCTGTACGACGCCGCGCTGTTCAAGCAGTTCAAGCCGACCGGTTTGTTCATCAACGTCGGGCGCGGTGTGGCGGTGGTGGATGCCGATCTGGTCGAGGCCCTGAAAGAAGGGCACCTGGCCGGCGCGGTGATCGACGTGTGCCGCCAGGAACCGTTGCCGCAGCGCCACCCATTCTGGACCGCCTGGGGCCTGCTGTTGACCGGGCACAGCTCCGCGCCGACCTCGCCGCCGATGATGGTGGAGCTGTTCCTGGAAAACCTGCGCGCGTACCAGGCCAAGCAAGCCTTGCGCGGGGAAGTGGATTTCGAGCGCGGTTACTGAGGCGGCGCTGGGAGAAAATGTGGGAGGGGGCTTGCTCCCGATAGCAGAGTGTCAGTCACTGTATCTATTGACTGAACCACCGCTATCGGGGGCAAGCCCCCTCCCACATTTTGAGATTGCGTCAGTTTCAGAGGCTGAAATCACCTTCTGACACCAGCTCGCTCAGCGGCTTGCGCGGGCTTGGCGCTTCACGGCCCTGCAGGTACTCCGGCAAGGTCGACTTGTCGCCCAGCTTGCCCACCGCAACGGCGGCGTGCAGCGCATAACCCTCTGGAATCTTCAGCTCCTTGCGCGTCAGCTCCTGATCGAAGCCGGCCATGCCGTGGGTGTGCCAGCCGCTGAGGCTGGCTTGCAGCGCCAGGTGGCCCCAGGCCGAGCCGGTGTCGAAGGTGTGCCACAGTGCTGGGGTTTCTTCCGTGGCGCCGGGGGCGATGAAGTCGGTTTTCGAGGCAATGATCACCAGGGCCGACGCATGCTGTGCCCAACCACGGTTGAATTCATTCAGCAGGCCCAGGAAGCGCTCCCAGTCCGGCGTGTCACGGCGTGCATAGAGAAAACGCCAAGGCTGCGAGTTGTAGGCCGACGGTGCCCAGCGTGCGGCTTCGAAGAAGCTCAGCAGGGTTTCCTGCGGGATGCTCTCGCCGGTAAAGGCACGAGGCGACCAGCGTTCGGTGAACTGGGTATGGATCGGGTAATCGGCAACGCGTGTCATGGGCAGCTCCTGATCGTCAATTCGGCGCTCAAAGCTACTGCGCCCCCGCTGGACTGACAAGTCTTGTCATACCGACAGTCGTAAGCGCTTGGCCCCGGGGGCCTTGGGCACTAGACTGGCGGCCTTTTCACCTACCGATACCGATGTAGAGCCATGGCCGCCAAAGTCGAACCTTTCTGGATACGCAAAACCCTTGAACACCTCGACCAGGAGGAGTGGGAGTCGTTGTGCGACGGCTGTGGCCTGTGCTGCCTGCAAAAGCTTGAGGATGAAGACGACAACAGCGTCTATTACACGCGCATCGCCTGCAAGCTGCTGGACCTGAAAACCTGCCAATGCACCGACTACCCCAACCGCCGTGCCTCGGTACCTGACTGCATCCAGCTCACCCCGGGCCAGGCCGACCAGTTCAAATGGCTGCCGCCCACCTGCGGCTACCGCCTGGTCAGCGAGCGCAAGGACCTGCCGTTGTGGCACCACTTGGTCTGCGGCGACCGCGATGCCGTGCACCACGAACGCATTTCCCAGTCCGGGCGCATGCTCAGCGAAGGCAGCGTGCCCGAGGACGACTGGGAGGATTACCTGATCTTCCGCGCGGGCTGAGCAAGGAGTGTGTATGAGGGCGGGAACCAAGCTGGCGGCAAGCCTGGTGTTGCTGGCGTTGAGCATGCCTGCGTGGTGCGCGAAGAAAGTCGACCTGGATTATCACGTCAAGCTGCTGCCCCAGAGCGATCAGGCCGAGGTGCGGGTGAGCCTGTCCCAGGGTTCGGCGGTGCGGAGCCTGAACTTCGACCTGGGCCGCACTGGCGACTACAGCGACTTCAAGGCCGATGGCCAGTGGAGCGTCAATGACCAACGCGGCCTGTGGCAACCCAGCGCCAGCAAGGCCAGCCTGACCTATCGGGTGCGCCTGAGCCACGCGCGCAAACCGGGTATTTATGAAGCGCGGATGACTCCGAGCTGGGCGCTGTTTCGCGGCGAAGATCTGGTGCCGCCCGCACGCCTCGACCAGCAGGATGGTGTCGAACTGGTCTCGCGCCTGGTGTTCGAACTGCCGGCCGGCTGGAAAAGCATCGAAACCGCTTGGCCGCGCATCGGCAAGAACAAGTTCCGCATCGACAACGTCTCGCGCCTGTTTGACCGGCCCACCGGCTGGATGCTCGCCGGCACCCTGGGCAGCCGCCGCGTGCGCCTGGGCGAGACCGAAGTGACCATCGCCTCGCCCAAGGGGCAAGCCATGCGGCGGATGGATGTGCTGACGCTGCTGACCTTTGTCTGGCCGCAGGTGGAAGCGGCGTTCCCACGTCATCCGGCCAAGCTGCTGGTGGTGGGCGCCAGCGATCCGATGCGCCGTGGTGCGGTCTCGGCGCGCGACTCGATCTACCTCAACAGCCGCACGCCGCTGGTCAGCGAGAACGGCAGCAGCCCGTTGATTCGTGAAGTGGTGCAGGCGATTGGCCGCTTCAACGACCACGACACCAGTGACTGGATCAGCGAGGGGCTGGCGGAGTACTACGCCATTGAGCTGGTGCGCCGTGCCGGCGGGGTGACCGATGAGCGCTATCAGGCGATACAGGCGCGCTTGGCCAGGGACGGCAAGGACGTGACCAGCCTGCGCGGCGTCCACGTCAGCGGTGCGACGGTGTCACGGGCGGTGGTGGTGTTGCAGGAGCTGGATCGCGAGATCCGCGTAAAGACTCACAACAAGCGCTCCCTGGATGACCTCGCGCAGGCGGTGATGCGCGCCAACAGCATCACCACCGCGGAGTTTGTGCAGTTGGCCGAGAGCATCATCGGCGAATCGTCGGTAGTGCTCGATTCCAAACTCTTACGCTGATGCTTAGCCCTCCCACATTTGAATCTAACCAGTGGTTTTAACCGCTTTCTCAGCTGCCACTTCCGCCTTGGTCTTCAGGTTTTTCAGCTCTGCACCGGCACGTTCGATCTTCGTGCGCACGCTGTTCATTTCCTGGCGGCCCTGTTCCAGCTTGTCTTTAAGCGCACTGTGCCCGGTAAAGCCGCGCGCCAGGGCCACGCCGCCGATCGCCACCTGAATCAGGCCGAAAATCCCGCCACGGCGCAGGCCCTTGCCCACCATCATCACGCCACCGGCCACCGAGCCGATGCGCTCCCAGCCGTGCACGTTCTGGGTGGGCTGATTCTGGAAGGGGGTGTGTTCGATGATAGGTCGCAAGGTTGTGCTGTCGCTCATGATCTGTCTCCAACAAGGTCAAGTGTATGCAGCTGACTGCGCGCAGGCGCCGGATGTTCCCAAAAGATCAGTACTTGGGGCCCGAACGGGTGTTGTTGCCCTTGGCCATGCGGTCGTAGAGCACCACGTTGACGGTGGCGGCCAGGTTCATGCAGCCGGTGGTGGGGATGTACACGACGTCTTCGCACCAGTCGCGGATGTCTTTATCCAGCGACCCGTCTTCAGGGCCGAAGATATACAGCGCGCGGTCGGGGTGCGTGTACTCGGGCAGCGGGCGGGCGCCGTCCACCAGTTCCACGGCGACCGGGATGCAGCCCAGGGGCAGGATCTTTTTCAGGTCATCGATGCCGATCAGCGGAATGTCGTGGTGGACCTTCTTGGTGTCGGTGACGAAGTCCCGGGCGCGCTCGTAGCGCACGCCGGTGTAGAACACCGAGGCCACGCCGTAGCAGCCGGCGGCACGCATGACCGAGCCAACGTTTTCGGGGGATTTGGGGTTATACAGACCGATGCAGCTGTAGCGTTTATTGCCCACGGGGAAGGGTGCCTTGGAGAAAAGCGGCGATTATACGGCCTGAAGGCGGTGTATTGCTTGGGCTAACGCTATCGGGAGCAAGCCCCCTCCCACATTTGAAAGTGTTCACAACTCAAAATGTGGGAGGGGGCTTGCTCCCGATGAGGCCAGGACAGGCGACGACACTCTTCAGTCGTCTTTCTTCATCAACCCCGCCAACGCCGCAAACGGGTTATGCGTGGCCTTGGCGATCGTCGGGCTGCTGGTGGAGCCTTCGCCGAAGTACTGCTGGTCGGTGTAGCGCGAGTGTTCGTTGTCGTGGCAGTACAGGCACAGCAACTCCCAGTTCGAGCCATCCTGGGGATTGTCATCATGATTGTGGTTACGGTGGTGTACGGTAAGTTCGCTCAAGCGCTTGCCGGCGAACTCACGGGCGCAGCGGCCGCACACGTGGGGGTACATCTTCAGGGCTTTGTCGCGGTAGCCCATTTCCCGGTCGCGCTGGGCATCGGCAAGGATGCGGTCCAGCTTGGCGGTGTGGGAGGGCGGGTTGGTCGAGCTCATCATGGCTCCTGGCTGTTTGGGGGTCACGGATAGCGTTGATTCTAGCCGCTTGCGTCGCAAATGACCGCTGGGATCGATTTACTTTACTCATAAGGATCTGAAAAACATGCGTCTGCTTTCATGGACTGTTGCACTGCTACTGTGTGTCGTTACCCTCCAGGCCCAGGCGTTCTCGACGCCCAAGCCCGGGCAAGTGATCGAAGTTGCCCTTGAACAATTGCATCCGACCCAGGCGGTGGTGGGCTTCGACCAGATCTACTACAGCCTGGGCCTGTTCGCCGACAAACCCGCCAAGGTCTTCGATGAATACTGCGAAACCAACGGCCAGGGCGAGGCCGACAAGGTGCCCAGCAAGGCTGACCTGCACCAGCCCGACAGCTTCACCTGCAAGGACCCGGTGGGCACCCACCCCGAGGACATGAAAACCGTGGTGGTCGGCCCCGCCGGCCAACTGTACCTGACCGACGGTCACCACAGTTTCACCACCTTGTGGGAAGTGCCCGGCGGCGGCCCGCGCTTGAAGATGTGGGTCAAGGTCACCGACGACTTCAGCAACAGCCCGAACATGGCGAGCTTCTGGCAGCGCATGGAAGCGGCCCGCAAGGTCTGGCTCAAGGACAACCAGGGCCAGACCCTGCCGCCCGATCAACTGCCGGCGCACCTGGGCTTCAAGAACCTGCAGGACGACACCTTCCGCAGCCTGGTGTATTTCACCCGCAAGGCCGCCTATAGCAAGCCGGATGGCGGCGAGATCGCACCGGAGTTCCTGGAGTTCTATTGGGGTAACTGGCTACGCACGCAGATTGATCTGGGCCAGTACAACCTGAACAAGAAAGGCGGCTTTAAGGACGCTATCGAAGCGGTCGCCAAGCGCATGGTCAGCCTGGCGCCGGGCTCACAGGTGGGTGACAGCGGTTTCACCGCCCATCAACTGGGCGGCATGACCCGGCTGGACCGCGATGAGCTGGAGAAGACCTTCGACAAAAAAGTGCCGTACGTGATCGACTACCGCAAATCCCACAACTGACAGGGGTCAACATGTGGGAGGGGGGCTTGGGAAGCGTGCTCAGCCCTTGAGCTTCTCCGCTATCCAGATGGTATGCCGGGTGCCCTTGTTGCCATGGGCAAACACCTGCACTTCCTCGGCCTTGAAACCGGCCTTGCGCAGTTTGTCGCTGAATAGTTTGTCGGCGCTGGCGGACCACACCGCCAGCACGCCCTTGGGCCGCAGGGCCTTGGCGCAGGCAGCCAGGCCACCGGCGGAATAGAGCCAGCTGTTGGCCTTCTGCGTCAGGCCTTCGGGGCCGTTGTCGACGTCGAGCATGATCGCGTCAAAGCCCTGGGGCTCGGCCTGCAGCACCTTGGCCACGTCTTCCATGCGGATCACCGTGCGCGGGTCCAGCAGTGGGCGGCCGGACTTTTCCCCCAGGGGCCCCCGGTTCCACTCCACGACACCGGGTACCAGTTCCGCCACCACCACTTCGGCGCTCTTGCCCAGGTGCTTGAGTGCCGAGGCCAAGGTGAAGCCCATGCCCAACCCACCGATCAATACCCGTGAGCCCGGGCGCCCCGCGACCTTGCGGCAAGGGATTTCCGCCAGCGCGTCTTCGGAACCGTGCATGCGCGTGTTCATCAACTGGCCGCCGTCACCGCCCTGGATCTTGATGACAAAGTCTTCACCGTATTCGAACAGGCACAAGGCACCGCCGTTGTCGGGGATCGGGGTGGTGTCCAGCAGAACGAAACGTTTCATGGAAATCTCATTGGGAAGGGCATTCTTGCGCGGTTGGGAGTAGCCTTACGACATTCCGGTCAGGCCATGGAGCCATCGATGAAGTGCAGCATTCTAACGGTCATTGTGTTGAGCGCGCTCGCATTGGGTGCGGCGCAGGCTCAGGAGTTGCAAACCGTACCGGTGGCGCCGGCACCTAGCCCCGGCGCACCGGGCACGCCAACGCCGACGCTGTATCCGCAGATCACCCCGCCGGCCGTGCCGAAGACGAATGGCTCACCGCCGTTGGTGCCCATCGTTTTGCCGACACCGCCCAAGGACCAGACGGTGCCTGGCCTGCAGCAGAACGACAGCAAGCCGAAGACCCCCGGCGGTTAAAACTGTTGGGAGAGTAATTGCCCATCGGCCATGCGCAGGCGCTTGGACAACGCGATGGCGATTGCGCGGATGATCTTCGCCGCCACACGCGGCGTTTCATTGAGCATCTTTTCCAGGGCGTCCTTGCCCAGGTTCAACAACACGCAGTCGCTGGCGGCCACGCAACTGGCGGAGCGCCGCTCGCCGTCAAGCACGGCCATCTCCCCAAAGGCCCGACCGCTGCGCAGGGTGGCAATGGTCAGGCGCTGGCCGGTGTGGTTGGTTTTCTGCACCGCCACCTGGCCGCTGTGGATGATGCACATGAAGGTGCCGGCATCGCCCTCGAGGAAAATCACCTCGCCCTCGGCAATGCTGCTGATGTTGAAGTAGCCGGCGGCGACGTAGAAGTCTTCCGGCAACAACGGGTCGAACAGGCCGCAGTCCATGAGCATGTCGCGGATTTCGGTATTCATTAAAGTCGGGAGTGCCATGGCTGCAATCTTGGTCCATCAATCAGGAGGCGGTCTGAATGTTCAGACAGGACCGCCCCGCTAAGTTCCTTAAACCAGCCCCAGCGCCTTGAACACAAATGCATATTCGAGTGCTACGTCACGTAATCCCTGGTAGCGACCGCTCATCCCGCCATGGCCGGCACCCAGTTCGGTCTTGAGCAACAGCAGGTTGTCGTCCGTCTTGGTCGCGCGCAACTTGGCCACCCACTTGGCCGCCTCCCAGTACTGCACGCGGCTGTCGTTGTAGCCGGCGATCACCAGGGTGGCCGGGTAGGCCTGGGCGCTGACGTTTTCGTACGGCGCGTAGGCCTTGATGCGTTCATACACCGCAGGCTCTTCGGGGTTGCCCCACTCGTCGTACTCGGTGATGGTCAGCGGCAATTCCGGGTCGAGCATGGTGTTGAGTACGTCGACAAACGGCACTTCGGCAATCGCCGCCTGGAACAACTCCGGACGCTGGTTGAGCACCGCGCCGATCAACAGGCCGCCGGCACTGCCGCCGCTGATGACCAGTTGCCTGGAGGTGGTCAGGCCCTCGGCGATCAGATGTTCGGCACACGCGATAAAGTCGCTGAAGGTGTTCTGCTTGTGTTCCTGCTTGCCATTGCGATACCAGGCTTCACCCAGTTCGCCACCGCCGCGCACATGCGCAATGGCGAAGGCCACGCCACGGTCCAGCAGGCTCAGGCGCGCATGGGAGAACCACGGGTCGAGGCTTGAGCCATAGGCGCCGTAGCCATACAGGTACAAGGGTGTCGGCTTGCCGAGCTGGTCGCGCTTGACCACCAGGCTGATCGGCACCTGGGTGCCATCGGCGGAGGTGGCCCACAGGCGCTGGCTGACGTAGTCATCGGCATTGAACACGCCGAGTACCGGGGTTTCCTTGAGCACCTGCTGCGCGCCGCTGGCCAGTTCCAGCTGGCGTACCTGGGCCGGGCGGTTCAGGGCTTCGTAGCGCAGGCGGATCTTGTCGCTGACGAATTCCAGGCTGTTTTGCACGTAGAGGCTGTAGGCGGCGTCGGGCAGCTCCACGCGATAGGGCGACAAGCCCTGGGGATGCACTTCGATCACCGGCAGGCCGCCGATGCGCAGGCTCAGGGTCATGGCGCCGGTGTTCAGGCTGACGCCGTCGAGCATCACGTCATCGCTGTGGGGGATCAGGTTCTGCCACTCATCCTCGGTCGGCACGTCGCCAATGTCGGTCGCCACAAACAGGGCGTAGTTGATGCCATCACGGTTGCTGCGGATAAACCAGGTCCACGCGCCATTCAGTTGGCCGTGGTCGACATCGTATTCATGGTCCTCGACCCGTGGCGCCAGGCAGGTGAAGTCCAGGTGCGGCTGGTCGGCATCCAGCGCCCAGACCTCGCTGGTGGTCTTGCTGCCGAGCGAGAGCAGCAACTGGCGCTCGGAGCTGGAACGGTAGCAATGCAGGAAGAAGCGGCCGTCGGGCTCATGGAACACTTCCTGCGCCGCCGTGCCATCCAGGCGGTAGCGATACAGCTTGTGCGGGCGGTGGGTGTCGTCCAGCTCGCCGAAGAACAGGGTCAGGCTGTCATTGGCCCAGGTCATGCTGCCGTCGCAATCCTGGAACTCCAGTTCGCTGACTTTGCCCGTGGCCAATTCCTTCACGAACAGGGTGTAGATCTCTTCGCCACTGGTATCGAGGCTGTAGGCCAGGCGCTGGTGGTCGGGGCTGATGCTGAATGCGCCGAGGGAAAAGAAGCCGCCGTTGGCCAATACGTTCGGGTCCAGCAACAGCTCTTCGCTGCTGTCGTCCACCTGGTTGCTGTCGTCGGCCGGGCGGCGGCAGCGGTAGTGGCGGGCGTATTCGTCACCGGCGGTGGTGCGCGTGTAATACAGGTACGGGCCCCAGGGGGAGGGCAGGGACAGGTCGGTTTCGAGGATGCGGCCCTTGATCTCCTCGAACAGGGTTTCGCGCAGGGCCTGCTGGTCGGCGAGCTGGGCTTCCTGGAAGGCATTTTCGGCCTTCAGGTAATCAAGGACCTCAACGCTGTCGCGCTCTTGCAGCCAGGCGTACGGGTCCTGGCCTGGGGCTTTACGGGCAATCGGGGCGGTCGATGAAGGCATGGAGCACTCTCTGTCTGGCGGAAGGTGGCAGGCATTGCAGCCGCGACACGCAAAAGCCGTTATCATAGCCGCCTGTTTGCCTACCTTGCCATGGACACCATGACCGAGAACGACTATCTGACCGCTTGGGGCCTTTACGCCTTCGCTGCCTTGGGCTGCCTGTTGGTGTGGTGGCGCATGACCCGCTGGATCTGGCGCTGGCTGCGCGAACCGCTGCAATTGCTGATGGCCGTGCTGTTGTTGAGCCCGACCATCGTCGACCCGGTCAAGACTCAGTTCGCGCCGGCCGTGGCCATCACGGCCCTGGACCTGGTGCTCAAGGTCGGCAATAACGCCTGGCGGGCGATTTCCGATTTGTTCATGTACACCATGATCGCTTTTGGTGTGTACCTCGTGTTTGTGCTGATCCGCTGGCCCATCGAGCGCGCCGCCAACGCCCGCCGTGAGCGCAAGGCCGCCACCGACGCCGCCTTGGCCGCCGAGTCTGTGGATGAAGACGATGAGCCGTTCCGTCGTCCTGCACCGGTGAGCGGTATGCGGGTCGAACCGCGCCTTTAACGTTGTCCGCCCTGCAGCGAGAGCCCTGGCATGTGTGAATTATTGGGCATGAGTGCCAACGTCCCCACCGATATCGTGTTCAGCTTTACCGGGCTGATGCAGCGCGGTGGGCGTACCGGCCCCCACCGCGACGGCTGGGGCATCGCTTTCTACGAAGGCCGTGGCCTGCGCCTGTTCCAGGACCCGGCCGCGAGCAGCGAGTCGGAAGTCGCCTTGCTGGTGCAGCGTTACCCCATCAAGAGTGAGGTGGTGATCGGGCATATCCGCCAGGCCAACGTCGGCAAGGTGAGCCTGGCCAACACCCACCCGTTCGTGCGCGAGCTGTGGGGCCGCAACTGGTGTTTCGCCCACAACGGCCAGTTGGCGGACTTCCACCCCCGCGCCACGTTCTATCGGCCAGTCGGCGATACCGACAGCGAAGCGGCCTTCTGCGACCTGCTCAACCGCGTGCGCGAGGCCTTCCCCGAGCCGGTGGACATCGAACAGATGCTGCCGGACCTGATCGCCGCCTGTGCCGAATACCGCAGCAAGGGTGTGTTCAACTGCCTGCTCAGCGACGGTGACTGGCTGTTTTGCTATTGCTCGACCAAACTGGCGCAGATCACCCGGCGTGCGCCGTTTGGCCCGGCGCGCCTGAAGGATGTCGACGTGATCGTCGATTTTCAGGCCGAAACCACCCCCAATGATGTGGTGACGGTGATCGCCACCGAGCCGTTGACCGACAACGAAAACTGGACCCGCTACGAACCGGGCCAATGGAGCCTGTGGCGACGCGGTGAATGCGTCAGCCAGGGCGTTACCGAGTAAGGATATCGACCATGTTGCTCAGTTATCTGCGGTTGGTGCTGTTTGCCATTGGCCTGTTGGTCGGCGTGCAAGTGCCGGGGTTTATCAACGACTATGCCAAGCGCGTCGAAGCCCACCTGATCGAGGCCCAGACCGGCCTGAGCGGGTTTGAAACCACCGCGCGGCAGTTCTTCAACGGTGACTTGAAGGCCTTGGTGGCGCATTACCGCGCCAGCGACGATCCGGTGTTCCAGAGCGACGCCAACAGCCTGGGCGCCATGCTTGACCGCCAGGTGGCATTGGACAAGCAATTCCAGGCCATGCAAGGCCCGTGGTACATCCGTGCCCTGCAAGTGGCGGTGGCCGCCGACCCGGATATCCGCCTGGAGACCTGGAACGGCTACAGCTACCAGATTCTGCTGACCCCCGAAGCCATGGGCTGGGGCCTGGGCGGGGCGATGCTGCTGTCGTTTGGCCTGGAGTGCCTGTTCCGCCTGATCGACTGGGTGGTGCTGGGTGGCAAGCGCTTGCGCCAAAGCCGGCCAATCGAAGAGCGGGACCTGAAAGGTCTCTAAAGACCGGCACAAATCCAGTTTTAATCGAGTTTCGTCAGGGGGTCAGCACCATCCGCTCTTCGCCGACTTCCTCGGCATAGCGGGTAACGACCTGCTGGCACAGCCCGACAATCTCCTCCACCAATTCCACCCCCACGCGCCACGACACCACCACCTGCAGGTTCGGCAGTTTCTGCGCCATCGGCAACATCACCAATTCGCCACGCGCCAGTTCTTCCCTGACCAGCACCGGCGGCAGTGCACCAATCCCGAAGCCATCGCGCAACAACCGGGTAATCGCCGACACCGAGTTCACGCAGTTCATCCGTGGCGCGGCCACGCCGTTGGCTTGCATCAGGCTGATGACGTCCTGGTGCGGGTGGGAGTTTTTCGAGTAGGTGATGATGCGCTCCTGGGCCAGTTCGGCGAGGGAGGCGTAGTCGCGGTTGTAGATCGACTGGCTGGCGACGATCCAGGCCATGGGATGGCTGGCCAGCTCCAGGCTGCGCACGGTTTCCAGGCGCAGCAGGTCGGTTTGCAGGATCAGGTCGAGAAAGCCTTTTTGCAGCTGATCGCTGAGGTTAAGCGCGGTATCGGCGACCAATTCGATTTCCACCAATGGGAAATGGTCCATCAGTTCCGCCACCAACGGGCTGAGCCAGGTGTGGATCACCGTGTCCATCGCACCGATGCGAATGCGCCCGACCTTGCTGCTGGTGGTTTCCAGGGACTGTTTCAGGCCCTGCATGGTCACCATCATTTGCTCGGCATAATCGAGCACCTTCAAGCCTTCCGGGGTCAGGCTGACGCCCCGGGAGTCGCGCAGGAACAGCTTCACCCCCAGCTCGCTTTCCAGCACGGCGATGCGGCTGGAGATCGAGGCCTGGGTGGTGAACAGCTTCTCCGCAGTCAGGCGGAAGCTCTTGAGCTTGGCCACCCAGACGAAGGTTTCGAGGAACTTCAAATTCATGGGATCAACTTTTTCTTATGCATGGATCGGTTTTTATTAGTTGGACGCCGCACCGGGCAAACGCCAAAAATCAGGCTATTCCACGATAAGCGCCGTTGGGGTGTCAGGACAAGTTGCGAGTTCTGCGTAAAAAATCCCACACTACAAAAAAACAAAGCCTACAGGAGCAACCAGCGTGAGCCGTCTGCTATTGAATTGCGACATCGGCGAGAGCTTCGGCAACTGGACCATGGGTCTGGACGCCGAGGTCATGCCGTTCATCGATTGCGCCAACGTGGCCTGCGGCTTTCATGCCGGCGATCCGAGCATCATGCGCAAGACCGTCAGCCTGGCCCTCAAGCACGGTGTACAGGTGGGCGCACACCCGGCGTACCAGGACCTGCAAGGCTTCGGCCGCCGCTCCATGGCCTACACCCCCCAGGAAATCCAGGACCTGCTGCATTACCAGATCGGCGCCCTCGACGGCATCTGCCGTGCCCAGGGCGGGCGTGTCAGTTACGTCAAGCCCCATGGCGCGATGTACAACGACATGATGGCCAACCCGGCGCAACTGCGTGCAGTGATCGAGGCCGTGGCCGCGTATGGCGACCTGCCGCTGATGCTGTTGGCGACCCGCGACAACAGCGCGGCCCAGGCACTGGGCGACGAATACGGGGTGGTCCTGTGGTTCGAGGCCTTTGCCGACCGTGCCTACGACGCCAACGGCCATCTGGTTTCACGTCAATTGCCAGGGGCGGTGCACCATGATCCAGAGGTCATCGTCCAGCAGTCCTTGACCCTTTCCCGTGGCGAACCCCTGACCGCCAGCGATGGCAGCCCGTTGTTATTGCGCGCCAATACCCTGTGCGTGCATGGCGACAATGCCAGTTCGGTCGCCGCCGTAAAGCGTATCCGCGAGGCATTGAAGCCAGCATGAAGCCGCGGATTGAAGTGGTGGCGATCGACTGCCTGATGGTGCGTCTGTTCGAGGTGATCGCCGAAGCCAATATGCCGTGGATGCTCGCCGCCACCCAGCGCTTGCGCAGCGGTTTTGGCGCAGCCCTGGTGGATCTGGTGCCTTCCTACACCACCTTGATGGTGCATTACGACCTCACGGCGTTGAGCCCGGCCCAGGCGAGGGAATTGATCGACCAGGCGCTGACCGACCTGCAACCCCAGGCCCAGGGCAGCGGCCAGTGCCATGTGCTGCCGGTGTGGTACGACCTGAGTGTCGGCCCTGAACTGACATTGCTCGCCCAGCGCAGTGGCGTGGCTGTCGACGACGTGATCCGCCGCCACAGCGCCCACGAATACCAGGTGTTCGCCCTCGGCTTCGCCCCCGGTTTTGCCTTTATGGGGCTGGTGGATGAAATCCTCGCCACCCCGCGCCTGAGCACCCCGCGCCAGCGCGTGGCGGCCGGCAGTGTCGGTATCGCCGAGCGACAGACCGCCGCCTATCCGGTGGTGTCCCCTGGTGGCTGGAACCTCATTGGCCGCACGCCGGCCAAGCTGTTTGACCGCGAGCGCGCTGGCTACAGCCTGATGCAGCCCGGTGACACGGTGCGCTTTGAGTCGGTCAGCCACGCTGAATTTATAAACCTGGGTGGCGATGACACGCCGTTGGAGGCGCAGGCATGAGCCGCTTGATCATCGAGGCCAGCACGCCGCTGTGCCTGCTGCAGGACGCCGGTCGTTTTGGCATGCGCCACCTGGGCGTGACCCAGGGCGGCGCGCTGGATTGGGTGTCGATGTCCTGGGCCAACTGGCTGCTGGGCAATGCGCTGGACGCGCCGGTGGTGGAAATCACCCTCGGTGGCTTTACCGTGCAGGCCGAGGACTATTGCCTGTTGGCGCTGGCCGGCGCGGATCTGGGGGCGTATATCGATGAACGTGCGATCAGCCCCGGGCGCAGTTTTATCCTGCAAAAGGGCCAGCGCCTGCGCTTTACCCAGCCGTTCAGCGGCGCGCGGGCTTACCTGGCGGCCCCCGGCGGGTTTGATGCGCCGGATGTGCTGGGCAGTTGCGCCACGGTGGTACGTGAGGCGCTGGGCGGGCCGGACGGTTTCGGCAAGGCCTTGGCCGAAGGCGGGCGACTGGGCTACTCCGGTACCGGCGGTGGGATGAAAGTGCTGAGCGAACAGGCGCTGCCGGCCAAGGCGCCGCTGGATGTGATCGTCGGCGCCCAAATTGGCCTGTTCAGCGGCCAGAGCCTTTTCGATGCCTTTAACACCGAGTGGACCCTGGACAGTCGCGCCGACCGCATGGGCATGCGCTTGCTGGGCACGCCGTTGCAGTACCAGGGACCGTCACTGATTTCCGAAGGGATTCCGTTGGGTGGCATCCAGGTGCCGCCGGATGGGCAGCCGATCGTGTTGCTCAATGATCGCCAGACCATCGGTGGCTATCCGCGCCTGGGCGCCTTGACGCCGTTGGCGCTGGCGCGGCTGGCGCAGTGTTTGCCGGGAGAAAAGCTGAGGTTGGTGCCGGTGGTGCAGGAAATGGCGCATCGGCAGCATGTGGAGTATCTGCGCCGGTTTTCCCTGTAAAGAAAGCTCCTACGGGAGTGCCAGTGTTTGTCGTCTTCGCGGCTTTAGCGCAGTCATGAAAACCTGAATGGGTTCATCCACTATTCAGGCTTTTCCATGCGCTATTTGAAGATTTTTGCCCAAGATGTACTCGATAACGATGTTCCCGATGTGGTGTACCTGGAATTCTATGACGATTCCAGGACCCCCGCGCTTGTCCATCGAGCCACCGCCTTCGATATCACCGACGACGGCCAGTTCGACTGGATCATTGCGGACGATCTCAATCAGGACGGCATTGTCGACACCGTGGACCGAGAGATGGCCATCGAGTTTGCCCAGCTGTTTCTGGCGTTCGAATGGTTCAGCCTCGACGAACCCTTCGACAAGTACCTGAAGGTATTTGCCGGGGATTTTGATAACAACGGGATTCCCGACACGGTGCGCTTGCACTTTCATCAAGGGGAGGGGGTGCCCCGAGATGAAACCATTGTTTACTCGGCGGCGGTGTACAGCGACGGTAATGGTCGTGGCGCCTCTGTCTCGATCCACCAGGACGTCAACAATGATGGGAAGGTCGACCGTCAGGATTCGGAACTGGTCAAGCGGTTCGCCGCGCTCTTCCTCAAGTTTGCCCGGATCGACCGCGAGCACTGCTGAGTGAGGGACCTGAAGCCGATGTCTTCGGCTACAGGCCTGCCATCACTTGGACAGGAAGCGCATGCCTTCTTCCAACCCGCGCAACGTCAGCGGGTACATCTGATCCTCCACCAACTCCCGCACAATCCCCGTCGACGCGGTATAGCCCCAGGTATCCTTGGGATACGGGTTAATCCAGATCAGCTTCTTGTACTTGGCCATGAAGCGCTGCATCCACACATACCCCGGTTCCTCATTCCAATGCTCGACGCTGCCGCCGGCCTGGGTGATTTCATACGGCGCCATCGATGCGTCGCCGATAAAGATCACTTTGTAATCGGCACCGTACTTGTGCAGCAGGTCCTGGGTGGAGGTGCGCTCGGAGGTGCGGCGCTGGTTGTTCTTCCACACCGACTCGTACACGAAGTTGTGGAAGTAGAAGTACTCCAGGTGCTTGAACTCGGTCTTGCACGCCGAGAACAGCTCTTCGCAGATCTTCACGTGGGCGTCCATCGAACCGCCGATATCGAACAGCAACAGCAGCTTGATGGTGTTGCGGCGTTCCGGGCGCATCTGGATATTCAACAGCCCCGCATCGCGGGCGGTGTGATCGATGGTGCCGTCGATGTCCAGCTCTTCGGCCGCACCCTGGCGGGCGAACTTGCGCAGGCGGCGCAGGGCGATCTTGATGTTGCGGGTGCCCAGTTCCACCTGGTCGTCGAGGTTCTTGTACTCGCGCTGGTCCCAGACTTTTACCGCCTTGCCCTGGCGTTTGCCGGCGTCGCCGACGCGAATGCCTTCGGGGTTGTAGCCGCCGGAGCCGAACGGGCTGGTACCGCCGGTGCCGATCCATTTATTGCCGCCGGCGTGGCGTTCCTTCTGTTCTTCCAGGCGTTTCTTGAATGCCTCGATCAGCTTGTCGAGGCCGCCGAGGGACTGGATCTGTGCGCGCTCTTCGTCGCTCAGCGAGCGTTCGAATTCCTTGCGCAGCCAGTCTTCGGGGATCAGCGCCTGCAGGTGATCGTCGAGCTTTTCCAGGCCATTGAAGTAGGCGCTGAAGGCGCGGTCGAACTTGTCGAAATGCCGTTCGTCCTTGACCAGGATCGCCCGGGCCAAGTAGTAGAACTCGTCCATGTCGGCAAAGGTCACGCGCTGTTTCAGCGCGTTGATCAGGTCGAGCAGCTCGCGCACCGATACCGGGACCTTGGCTGCGCGCATTTCATTGAACAGGTTGAGCAACATTATCGATTACCGCGACGGCTCATGAATGCCAGGCGTTCCAGTAACTGCACGTCTTGCTCGTTCTTGACCAAGGCACCGGCCAGGGGCGGGATGGCCTTGGTGGGGTCGCGCTCGCGCAGCACCGCTTCGCCGATATTGTCGGCCATCAGCAGCTTGAGCCAGTCGACCAGTTCGGAGGTGGACGGTTTTTTCTTCAGGCCGGGGACTTTGCGCACGTCGAAAAACACGTCCAGCGCCTCGCTGACCAGCTCCTTCTTGATGTCCGGGTAGTGCACGTCGACGATTTTTTGCAGGGTGGTGCGGTCGGGGAAGGCGATGTAGTGGAAGAAGCAGCGGCGCAGGAACGCGTCCGGCAGCTCTTTTTCGTTGTTGGAGGTAATGATGATGATCGGGCGCTTCCGGGCCTTGATGGTCTCGTCGATTTCGTAGACGTAGAACTCCATCTTGTCGAGTTCCTGCAGCAGGTCGTTGGGGAACTCGATGTCGGCCTTGTCGATTTCATCGATCAGCAGGATCACCCGCTCCTCGGACTCGAACGCTTCCCAGAGCTTGCCCTTCTTCAGGTAGTTGCGCACGTCGTGCACCTTGTCCACCCCCAGTTGCGAGTCGCGCAGGCGGCTGACCGCGTCGTACTCGTACAGGCCCTGATGGGCCTTGGTGGTGGACTTGATGTGCCAGGTGATCAGCTTGGCGCCGAAGGACTCGGCCAGTTGTTCGGCGAGCATGGTCTTGCCGGTGCCGGGCTCACCCTTGACCAGCAGCGGACGCTCCAGGGTGATGGCAGCGTTGACGGCCAGTTTCAGGTCATCGGTGGCAACGTAGGCCTGGGTGCCTTCGAACTTCATCGGTCATTCCTCGAATTCATCAATGCCCGGACTATACCGCGCGGCCCCGGCGACTGTGAACGCAGACGGGTTATTCAGTCTCTGAATGACCGGTCACGGCTCAATCCGCCGAAGGCTTGGGCTGCTCATAGCGCGCATTGAACGCCTGGATAAAACCATTACGCAAAATCGCCAAAAATGCGGAGAACGCGCTGACATTTTGCTGATGCACGCTGCCACTGAGTTCCACGCGGGTGGCGAACTGGTTCTTTGCCTGGTTCTTCAGTACGGTCTCGCTGGCGCCTACCACGGCCTCCCAGATCGAACGAAAGATGTTCTTGTCCTTGTTCTCCACGTCCTGCTGCCAGTCGAAGACTTCCACGTCGCGCAGCAGCGGCTTGATGTACCCGGTCAACTGACCTTTTTCCGCCTGGGCTTCGATCACCACGTCCCCGGTGCCGGCCTTGAAGTCGAACTTGCCATAGGCCGCGGCGAAGTCGTTCATGCGCTTGAGCTGCAAGTCCCTGGCGCGGAAGCGAAACTCGAAGTTCTCGAAATTGCTCAGCGGGTCGAAGGTGGCGGTGGCTTCCAGCGGAGCCTGGCCTTGCAGCAGGGCCTTGCCGTCGAAGCGCGCGTCG
The DNA here is from genome assembly GCF_059418085.1 of Pseudomonas sp. GW821-FHT09C10. NCBI lineage: Bacteria > Pseudomonadati > Pseudomonadota > Gammaproteobacteria > Pseudomonadales > Pseudomonadaceae > Pseudomonas > Pseudomonas sp. GW821-FHT09C10. Next base: position 319,070 of record NZ_JBWKPE010000005.1, on the reverse strand, counting down.
CGCCGGCCTTTGACGTCTACCACATTGGTCAGGTTGTAGAAGCTGGCGTTGACGTCGGTCGCGTCGATCTTCACCACGGGCTTGGAGCTGAAGTTGTGGAAGGCGATCTTGCCGTCTTCAATGCGCACTTCGTCGAGGGTGATGGGGGCCAGCTTACTCAACTGCTCGCGCCAGTCGGTACCCTTACCGGTCTGGGAGGCTTGCTTGTTGGCGCCGCCGTCGACGAAGTTAACCTCGGGCTTGATAAACAGCACTTTGGCCACCACCGCGTGGTCGTACCAGAGAGCGTGCCAGCTCACCGCCAGGTCGATCAGCGGCGCCTTGACGAACGGGACGGGCACCTTGCCGTCGACCTTGACGATCTCCAGGCCGTTGATCCGGTACGCGCCACGCCATAGCGCGAGGTCCACGTCGGTCACCTGGCCGCGGTAATCGCCCATGTCGGCGAGCTTGTCATTCAGGTAGTTACGCACCAGGTAGGGGAGCGCGATGCTCACGGCGACCAGGACCACCAGCAATCCGGCAATGGTCCATAGTGGCCAGCTGTAGCGACGTTTCATGGGGAGAGCCCTCTGTCCATACTGGTGCGGTGGACCCCTGCGGCAGGTGCAACGTTCCTTCGACTGGACGCTTTGCAGCACGAGGCATACCCTTGGAGCCTTTCTGAAAACCGCCTAATAGGACCCGCCATGAGCCGCATTTTTGCAGACAACGCGCACTCCATCGGTAACACGCCCCTGGTTCAGATCAACCGTATCGCACCCCGTGGCGTAACCATCCTGGCCAAGATCGAAGGGCGTAACCCAGGTTATTCGGTGAAGTGCCGCATTGGCGCAAACATGATCTGGGACGCCGAAAGCACCGGCAAACTCAAGCCGGGCATGACCATCGTGGAACCGACTTCCGGCAATACCGGTATCGGCCTGGCCTTTGTCGCCGCCGCCCGTGGCTACAAGTTGCTGCTGACCATGCCGGCGTCCATGAGTATCGAACGCCGCAAGGTGCTCAAGGCTCTCGGCGCCGAATTGGTCCTCACCGAGCCGGCCAAGGGCATGAAGGGCGCCATCGACAAGGCCGGCGAAATCGTTGCCAGTGACCCGGCCACCTACTTTATGCCGGCCCAGTTCGAAAACCCGGCCAACCCGGCCATCCACGAAAAAACCACCGGCCCGGAAATCTGGAACGATACCGATGGCGCCGTGGACGTGCTGGTGGCGGGCGTGGGCACCGGTGGCACCATCACCGGCGTGTCGCGCTACATCAAGAACACCGCAGGCAAGCCGATCCTGTCGGTGGCTGTCGAGCCGATGGTGTCGCCGGTGATCACCCAGGCCCTGGCCGGTGCCGAGATCAAGCCCAGCCCCCACAAGATCCAGGGGATTGGCGCCGGGTTCGTGCCGAAAAACCTCGACCTGTCGATGGTCGACCGCGTGGAACTGGTGACCGACGACGAATCCAAGGCCATGGCCCTGCGCCTGATGCAGGAAGAGGGCATCCTGTGCGGTATTTCCTGCGGTGCCGCCATGGCCGTGGCCGTGCGCCTGGCCGAGAAGCCGGAAATGCAGGGCAAGACCATTGTGGTGATCCTGCCGGACTCCGGTGAGCGCTACCTGTCGAGCATGCTGTTCAGCGATTTGTTTACCGAGCAGGAAAACCAGGCTTGATTTATGTCAGCCGGTCAGCCTGGGCCTTCTGCATAATGGCCCAACTGTTTATCATGGCCGGCTGTCACGTCTGGCCTCCCGTCGCCGGGAGGCTGTTGGCCAGGCGCTTATTTCCAGGAGTTGCTGCATGACCTTTTCTTTGGCCGCCAAACTGTCGGTGTTGTTGCTGTTCATCGGCAGCACGCTGTACGTGCATCTGCGCGGCAAGGCCCGTTTGCCGATGTTGCGCCAGTTCGTCAACCATTCGGCGCTGTTCGCCCCCTATAACGCCTTGATGTACCTGTTTTCGGCCGTGCCGTCCAAGCCGTACCTGGACCGCAGCAAGTTCCCGGAACTGGACGTGCTCAAGGACAACTGGGAAGTGATCCGCGAAGAGGCCATGCACCTGTTCGACGAGGGTTACATCCGCGCCGCCGAAAAGAACAACGATGCCGGTTTCGGTTCGTTCTTCAAGAAGGGCTGGAAGCGTTTCTACCTCAAGTGGTACGACAAACCCCTGCCATCGGCCGAGGCGTTGTGCCCGAAAACCGTGGCGCTGGTGAGCAGCATCCCCAACGTCAAGGGCGCGATGTTCGCGCTGTTGCCGGGCGGCAGCCACCTCAACCCGCACCGTGACCCGTTTGCCGGTTCCCTGCGGTATCACCTGGGCTTGTCCACGCCGAACTCCGACGACTGCCGCATCTTCGTCGACGGCCAGGTATACGCCTGGCGCGACGGTGACGATGTGATGTTCGATGAAACCTACGTGCACTGGGTGAAGAACGAAACCGAGAAGACCCGCGTGATCCTGTTCTGCGACATCGAGCGGCCCCTGAGCAACCGCCTGATGACCCGCGTCAACCGCTGGGTCAGCAAGCAACTGGGCCGCGCCACCGCACCGCAGAACCTCGACGACGAGCGCGTCGGCGGCATCAACCAGGCGTATGCCTGGAGCAAGACCTTCAGCGACAAGTTCAGCGGTGTGGTCAAGCAGTGGAAGCGCAAGCATCCGAAGGCTTACCGCATTGCGCGGCCGGTGCTGGCGGTAGTGGTGTTGGTACTGCTGTGGAAGTGGTTGTTCGGCTGATCTGAAGCGTTAGACGCGGTCAAAATGTGGGAGGGGGCTTGCCCCCGATAGCGGTGGATCAGTCATAGATGTTTTGACTGACATACCGCTATCGGGGGCAAGCCCCCTCCCACATTTGATCTCCTGTGTTCTTAAGAGGCAATCAACTGCCGCAGCACATAGTGCAGAATCCCCCCCGACTTGAAGTACTCCACTTCATTCAAGGTATCGATCCGGCACAGCACTTCAACCTTCTCCTTGCTGCCGTCCTCACGGGTAATCACCAGCGTCAGGTTCATCCGCGGCACGATCTCTACCTCGGTCAGGCCGAGGATATCGATCTTTTCCTTGCCCGTAAGCTTCAGCGCCTTGCGGTTCTGATCCAGCTTGAACTGCAGCGGCAGCACGCCCATGCCCACCAGGTTGGAACGGTGAATCCGCTCGAAACTCTCGGCGATCACCGCCTTGACCCCCAGCAGGTTGGTGCCCTTGGCGGCCCAGTCGCGGCTGGAGCCGGTGCCGTACTCCTGGCCGGCGATCACCACCAGCGGTGTGCCCGAGGCCTGGTACTTCATGGCCGCATCGTAGATCGGCATTTTCTCGCCGGTGGGGATGTAAAGCGTATTGCCGCCTTCCTCGCCGCCAAGCATTTCGTTGCGGATGCGGATATTGGCGAAGGTGCCGCGCATCATCACTTCATGGTTGCCCCGACGTGAGCCGTAGGAGTTGAAGTCACGCGGCTCTACGCCTTGCTCGCGCAGGTAGCGGCCGGCGGGGCTGTCGGTCTTGATGTTGCCGGCGGGGGAAATGTGGTCGGTGGTCACCGAGTCCCCCAGCAACGCCAGTACGTGGGCGCCCTTGACGTCTTTGATCACCGGCAGAGGCCCGGCGATGTCGTCGAAGAATGGCGGGTGCTGGATGTAGGTGGAGTCTTTCTGCCACACATAGGTCGCGGCCTGTGGCACCTCAATGGCTTGCCACTGTTCGTCACCGGCAAACACCTCGGCGTATTCCTTGTGGAACATTCCGGTGCTGACTTGCGCAACGGCGTCAGCGATCTCCTGGCTGCTCGGCCAGATGTCCTTCAAATACACCGGATTACCCTGTTGATCGTTACCCAGCGGTTCGCTGCTGATATCGATGCGTACGGTCCCCGCCAAGGCGTAAGCCACCACCAGCGGTGGCGAGGCCAGCCAGTTGGTTTTCACCAGTGGGTGCACGCGGCCTTCGAAGTTGCGGTTGCCGGACAGCACCGAGGCTACGGCGAGGTCGGCCTTCTGGATGGCTTTTTCAATCGGCTCGGGCAACGGCCCGGAGTTGCCGATGCAAGTGGTGCAGCCATAGCCCACGAGGTCGAAGCCAATTTTATCCAGATACTGGGTGAGGCCCGCGGCCTTGTAGTAGTCGGTGACCACTTTGGAGCCAGGCGCCAGGGAGGTTTTCACCCAGGGTTTGCGCGTGAGGCCTTTCTCCACGGCTTTTTTCGCCACCAGCCCGGCGGCCATCATCACGCTGGGGTTGGACGTGTTGGTGCAGGAGGTGATGGCGGCGATCACCACGGCGCCGTTTTTCAGGCGATAGGTCTGGCCTTCGTATTCATAGTCGGTTTCGCCCACCAGGTCGGCGTTGCCCACGGCCACACCGCCGCCGCCTTCACTTTCCAGGCGGCCTTCTTCCTTGGTGGTGGGTTTGAACTGCAGGTCGAGGAAGTCGCTGAACGCCTGGCCGACATTGGGCAGGGACACGCGGTCCTGTGGGCGTTTCGGCCCGGCGAGGCTGGCTTCGACGCTGCCCATGTCGAGGGCCAAGCTGTCGGTGAACACCGGTTCCTGGCCAGCGTGGCGCCACAGGCCCTGGGCCTTGGTGTAGGCCTCGACCAGCTTCACGGTTGCAGCCGGGCGACCGGACAGGCGCAGGTAGTCCAGCGTCACCTCATCCACCGGGAAAAAGCCGCAGGTGGCGCCGTATTCCGGGGCCATGTTGGCGATGGTCGCGCGGTCCGCCAGGGGCAGGTCGGCCAGGCCGTCGCCGTAGAACTCGACGAACTTACCCACCACGCCTTTTTTACGCAGCATCTGGGTGACGGTCAGCACCAGGTCGGTGGCGGTGATGCCTTCTTTCAATTTGCCGGTGAGCTTGAAGCCGATCACTTCCGGGATCAGCATCGACACCGGTTGGCCGAGCATCGCCGCTTCCGCTTCGATCCCGCCCACGCCCCAGCCGAGCACGCCGAGGCCGTTGATCATGGTGGTGTGGGAGTCGGTGCCCACCAGGGTGTCGGGGAACGCGTAGGTGCGGCCGTCCTCGTCCTTGGTCCACACGGTGCGGCCCAGGTATTCGAGGTTGACCTGATGGCAGATGCCGGTGCCCGGCGGTACCACGCTGAAGTTGTCGAAGGCGCTCTGGCCCCAGCGCAGGAAGGCGTAGCGTTCGCCGTTGCGCTGCATTTCGATGTCGACGTTCTGCCCAAAGGCGTCGGCGTTGCCGAACTTGTCGACCATCACCGAGTGGTCGATCACCAGGTCCACCGGCGAGAGCGGGTTGATGCGCTGCGGGTCGCCACCGGCCTTGGCCACGGCGGCGCGCATGGCGGCCAGGTCGACCACGGCGGGTACGCCAGTGAAGTCCTGCATCAGCACGCGGGCGGGGCGATACTGGATCTCACGGTCGGACTGGCGCTCTTTGAGCCAGGCGGCAATGGCCTTGAGGTCGGCGCCGGTGACGGTCTTGTTGTCTTCCCAGCGCAGCAGGTTCTCCAGCAGCACCTTGAGGGACATCGGCAGCTTATCCAGGTCACCCAGGCGCTTGGCGGCCTCGGGCAGGCTGAAATAGTGGTAGGTCTTGTCGTCGATTTCTAAAGTTTTAAGGGTACTCAGGCTATCAAGGGATGACATTACATGACTCCTTATGGTCCGCACGGCTACGGACCTGACGGGACGAACAGAGCTTTCAAACTAGCGCTGTTTTCAGTAGCTGGCTAATTACTGGACTCTATGGACAGAACCAAGGTTCCGAACTCGGCTATCATGCGCGCGTTTTCATGACAGGCATTGCGATAGCGCAACGTCAGTTGAGTCACCAGGAGAGTCGATGAACACCCTTTTTATGCACTGCCGCCCGGGGTTTGAGGGCGAAGTCTGTTCCGAGATCGCGGAACACGCCGCGCGCCTGAACGTTTCCGGCTACGCCAAGGCCAAGACCGGCAGCGCCTGCGCCGAATTTGTCTGCACCGAAGAAGACGGCGCCCAGCGCCTGATGCACGGCCAGCGCTTTGCTGAGCTGATCTTCCCGCGGCAGTGGGCGCGCGGGGTGTTTATCGACCTGCCGGAAACCGACCGTATCAGCGTGATCCTCGCTCACCTGCGTGAATTCCCGGTGTGCGGCAGCCTGTGGCTGGAGATGGTCGACACCAATGACGGCAAGGAACTCTCGAACTTCTGCAAGAAATTCGAAGTGCACCTGCGCAAAGCCTTGTTGAACGCCGGCAAGCTGGTGGACGACCCGAGCAAGCCGCGCCTGCTGCTGACCTTCAAAAGCGGCCGCGAAGTGTTCATGGGTTTGGCCGAGTCGAATAACTCGGCGATGTGGCCGATGGGCATCCCGCGGTTGAAATTCCCCCGGGACGCGCCCAGCCGCTCAACCCTGAAACTGGAAGAAGCCTGGCACCACTTTATCCCCCGCGACCAATGGGACGAGCGCCTGCATGGCGACATGACCGGCGTCGATCTGGGCGCAGCCCCTGGCGGCTGGACCTGGCAGCTGGTCAACCGTGGCATGCTGGTGACCGCCATCGACAACGGCCCCATGGCCGAAAGCCTGATGGACACCGGCCTGGTACAGCACCTGATGGCCGACGGATTTACCTTCGTGCCCAAGCAGCCGGTGGACTGGATGGTCTGCGACATCGTCGAAAAGCCGGCGCGCAACGCGGCATTGCTGGAGACCTGGATCGGCGAAGGGCATTGCCGCGAGGCGGTGGTGAACCTGAAATTGCCGATGAAGCAGCGTTACGCCGAGGTCAAGCGCCTGCTGGAGCGTATCGAAGACGGCTTCAAGGCGCGCGGCATTCGGGTGGAGATCGGCTGCAAGCAGCTGTATCACGACCGTGAAGAAGTGACCTGCCACCTGCGTCGTCTGGTGGATGTGAAGAAAACCAAGGCCCGCTAAACTGAGCGCCGGTTCCAGGAGTAGACAATGAGCGATATTTTCGACACCGCCGTGGATGGCACCCTCGACGCAACGGGCCTCAACTGCCCTGAGCCGGTGATGATGCTGCACCAGCACATCCGCGACCTGCCGCCCGGCGGCTTGCTCAAGGTGATCGCGACCGACCCGTCGACGCGCCGCGATATCCCCAAGTTCTGCGTGTTCCTTGACCATGAACTGGTGGATCAACAGGAGCAGGCCGGTACGTACCTGTACTGGATCCGTAAAAAGGCCGATTAACCCCGCGCCTTCTCCAGGCGAATGCGCCGGCGTGCACTGCGCGCCAGGCGCACCAGCAGCATCCCCGCCGCACAGCTCAAGCCCACGATCAGCCCTTGCCACAAACCGCTCGGGCCGCTGGGTTCGCCCAGCCAGTTGCTCAGCCCCAGGGCGTACCCCACCGGCAGCCCCACGCCCCAATAGGCAAACAGGGTCAGCACCATGGTAACACGGGTGTCCTGATAGCCCCGCAGGGCGCCGGCGGCGGTGACCTGGATCGAGTCACTGAACTGGAACAGCGCTGAAAACACGATCAGCGTCGAGGCCAGGTGGATGACAATCGGGTCCGGGGTGTAGATCGCCGCAATCTGCTCGCGAAACACCAGCATCAGGCTGCACGACAGGCAGGCGTACGCCAGCGCCGTGCCCATGCCGACCCCGGCGGCGAAGCGTGCTTCACGCGCCTCGCCACGCCCCAGGGCCTGGCCGACGCGCACGGTGACGGCCATGCTCAGGGAATAAGGGATCATGAACACCAGTGAGCTGACGTTCAGCGCGATCTGGTGCCCCGACACAACGGTGGCGCCCAGGCTGCCGAGCAGCAGGGCGATGACGGCAAAGATGCTCGATTCGGCAAAGATCGCGATGCCGATCGGCAGGCCAATCCCCAGTACGCGCTTGATCACCGACCACTGCGGCCAATCGAAGCGCTTGAACAGTTCGCTGCTCTGGTAGGCGGCCCCCCAGCGGGTCCAGGCGGCCATGCCGAGCATCATCACCCACATCGCAATGGCCGTGGCCCAGCCGCAGCCCACGCCGCCCATGGCCGGCACGCCCAGGTGGCCGTAGATGAAGATGTAGTTCAGCGGAATATTCAGCGCCAACCCGCACAGGCCCATGGCCATGCTGGGCAGGGTGCGGCCCAGGCCATCACTGAAACAGCGCAGCACGTAATACAGGGCAACGGCCGGCATACCGGCGGCGATACCGTGCAGGTAGCCCATGGTGGGGGCGATAAGGTCCGGCTCAACCTTCATGGCATGCAGGATCGGCTCGGCGCAGAGCAACAGCAGCGCGCCGATGATGCCGACCACCACCGCCAGCCACAGTGACTGACGCACCAACGGCCCGATTTCGCCGTAGTGGCCCGCACCGTAGCGCTGGGCGACTTTCGGCGTGGTGGCCAGCAGCGTACCGGTCATCAGCAGGTACACCGGAATCCAGATCGAGTTGCCCAGGCCCACCGCCGCCAGGTCCTGGGGGCTGACGCGCCCGGCCATCACCGCATCGACGAAGCTCATGGCCGTGGTTGCCAGTTGGCCGATCATGATCGGCAGCGCGAGCGTCAGCAGGCCACCCACTTCCCGGCTGATACGGGCGGGGCGGGTGAGGGGGGCAGTGGCAGTGTTCACGTACGCAAGTCCAGTCAAAAGGGTGCAAGGCCGCGGATTCTACGCCTTGACGTAACGGTCAGGAAAAAACCTGTGTTAGGGATTTGTAAGCGACTTGCCAGGCCGCTGCATATCCACTGTGGGAGGGGGCTTGCCCCCGATAGCGGTGTGTCAGCCAACTATCCATTGACTGACACTCTGTAATCGGGGGCCAGCCCTCTCCCACATTGAAGATCGCATCCCTGTACACTGCTGATCCGCCAAAGGAGCCTGCCATGCTGATTGTTGCCGACGAAAATATCCCGCTGCTCGATGAGTTCTTCCAAGGATTTGGCGAGATTCGCCGAGTGTCCGGTCGTTCCATCGACCGCGCCACCGTCGAACAGGCCGATGTGCTACTGGTGCGCTCGGTGACCAACGTCAACCGCGCCCTGCTGGACGGCACGCAGGTGCGTTTTGTCGGCACCTGCACCATCGGCACCGACCACCTCGACCTCGATTACTTCAAGCAGGCCGGTATCCAGTGGTCCAGCGCCCCCGGCTGCAATGCGCGTGGCGTGGTGGACTATGTGCTGGGCAGTCTGCAAACCCTGGCCGAGATCGAAGGCGCCGACCTCAACCAGCGTACCTATGGCGTCGTCGGCGCCGGTGAAGTGGGCGGGCGCCTGATCGAAGTGCTCAAGGGTCTGGGCTGGAACGTGCTGGTCTGCGACCCGCCGCGCCAGATCGCCGAAGACGGCGATTACGTCAGCCTCGAGCAGATCATCGAGCAATGCGATGTGATCAGCCTGCACACGCCATTGACCAAATCCGGCAATGGTTCCACCTGGCACCTGTTTGATCGCGACCGCCTCAACCGCCTCAAGCCGGGCACCTGGCTGATCAACGCCAGCCGTGGCCCGGTGGTGGACAACGCGGCCCTGCGCGATGTGCTGCTGGCGCGTGAAGACCTGCAAGCAGTGCTGGACGTGTGGGAAGGCGAGCCCGAAGTGGACGTCGACCTGGCCGACCTGTGTGTGTTGGCCACCCCGCACATTGCCGGCTACAGCCTGGACGGCAAGCAGCGCGGTACGGCGCAGATCTATCAGGCGTTCTGCGCGCACCTGGGCCAGGGGCCGAGCATTCAGCTGGGCGACTTGTTACCGCAACCGTGGCTGGCCGAAGTGCACTTGAACGCATCGACCGATCCGGCCTGGGCGCTGGCGACGTTGTGTCGCAGCGTGTACGACCCGCGCCGTGATGATGCGGATTTCCGCCGTAGCCTGGTGGGCAGCGTCGAAGAACAACGCAAGGCGTTCGACGTGCTGCGCAAGCATTATCCGGAGCGTCGTGAGATTGATGGCTTGAAGGTGCGCATTGTGAATGGGGAGTCGCCGGCGTTGGCGCGCATCGTGTCCGCATTGGGCGCGGCAACCGTCTAGGCACTGAATAAAAAACCCGGCCACCGGGGCCGGGTTTGAAAGAGCGTGGGCCCTTCAGCCTTGCTGGGCAGGCTTGACCAGTCGCTGTTCCAGCTCACGGCACGCCTGCTGGATCATCTCTTCGGTAATCTGCACTTCGCGGCCCTGGGCGTCGATCACGGAGCAAGGCAAGTGCTGCGGTTGGCGGATCACTTCAATCTTGGCATCGCTGCTGTTTTGCAAGGTCATGGCCTGTCTCCTCATCAGGTTGTGTACCTACTGTATAACCCCCGAGTGACCGCGCTGTTACAACTCCTTACGAGATCACCGGTTCGAACATCCAGTCCACCAGAAACCGCTGTGGATTTCCAGCCGGGCGTTAGACCGATAGCCTCTAGGGGCCAGCATCGGCGGGCATAATTAACCTGACTCATTGTTATTCGCGCAAGTTCCCCCCATGTAAGCAGGCAGGTACCAATCCTTTCCGATCAGGTGATGCCCTCCATGCTCTCAGTCCGTCAACGCCGTGCAATTCGCCTGGCCAGTCGTTTCATCGCGCCCTACCGCTGGCAGGCCCTCGGTGCCCTGGTCGCGCTGATCGTCACCGCCGGCATCACCTTGTCCATGGGGCAGGGTATTCGCCTGCTGGTGGACCAGGGCTTCATGACCCAGTCGCCGCACCTGCTCAACCAGTCCATCGGCCTGTTCATGGTGCTGGTGCTGGGCTTGGCCGTGGGCACGTTTGCGCGGTTTTACCTGGTGTCGTGGATCGGTGAGCGGGTGGTGGCGGACATTCGCCGGCAGGTCTTCAACCACCTGATCTACCTGCACCCAGGTTTCTACGAGAACAACCGCAGCTCGGAAATCCAATCGCGGTTGACCACCGACACCACCTTGCTGCAATCGGTGATCGGCTCGTCGTTGTCGCTGTTCCTACGCAACGCCTTGATGGTGATCGGCGGCATCGTGCTGTTGTTCATCACCAACCCCAAGCTCACCAGCATCGTGGTGGTGGCGCTGCCGCTGGTGCTGGCGCCGATCCTGATCTTTGGCCGTCGCGTACGCAGCCTGTCGCGCCTGAGCCAGGACCGTATTGCTGATGTGGGCAGCTACGTGTCCGAGACCCTTGGCCAGATCAAGACCGTGCAAGCCTATAACCACCAGGTCCAGGACGAGCAACGCTTTGCCGTGACCGTGGAGGAGGCGTTCACCACCGCACGCAAACGCATCGCCCAGCGCGCCTGGTTGATCACCCTGGTGATCATGCTGGTGCTGGGTGCTGTGGGCGTGATGCTCTGGGTCGGGGGAATGGATGTGATCAGCGGGCGCATTTCCGGCGGCGAGCTGGCTGCGTTCGTGTTCTACAGCCTGATCGTCGGCAGCGCCGTCGGTACCCTGAGCGAAGTCCTCGGTGAACTGCAACGTGCCGCCGGTGCAGCGGAGCGCATTGGTGAGCTGTTGCAGTCGAGCAACGAGATCCAGGCGCCGGCCACGGGTAAAGTGCAGTTGCCCGAGCGCGTCAGCGGGTGCATGGAGCTGCAGGACCTGCGCTTTTCCTACCCTTCGCGGCCGGACAGCTACGCCATCGACGGCCTGAACCTGAGCATCAACCCCGGCGAAACCCTGGCACTGGTGGGGCCGTCCGGCGCGGGCAAGTCGACGCTTTTCGACCTGCTGCTGCGCTTCTACGATCCCCAGCAAGGCCGCATCCTGATTGAAGGCCAGGCGCTGACCGATCTCGACCCTCTGGACCTGCGTCGCCACTTCGCCCTGGTGTCCCAGAGCCCGGCGCTGTTCTTCGGCAGCGTCGAGGAGAACATCCGCTACGGCAACCCAGCGGCCACGCGCGAGCAAGTCGAAGCCGCTGCCCGCATCGCCCACGCCCACGATTTCATCCTGCAAATGCCCGACGGCTACCAGACCCACCTCGGCGACGGCGGCATGGGCCTCTCCGGCGGCCAGCGCCAACGATTGGCGATTGCCCGTGCGTTGCTGGTGGACGCGCCGATCCTGCTGCTGGACGAAGCCACCAGTGCCCTGGATGCCCAGAGTGAACACCTGATCCAGCAAGCGTTGCCGCAATTGATGCAAGGGCGTACCACGCTGGTTATCGCCCATCGACTGGCGACGGTGAAGAACGCTGACCGTATCGCGGTGATGGATCAGGGCAGGCTGGTGGCGGTGGGTACGCATCAGCAGTTGATTGCGAGCAATCCGTTATATGCGCGATTGGCGGCGTTGCAGTTCAGTGATGGGGCCGAGGAGAGCAGCGAACATTGAGTTGCGGTGCGCATAAAAAATGCCCGCATCTCTCAATGCGGGCATTTTCATTTCTGCTTCAAACCTTATTGATCATCAAAGTAGCGCTCATGCCAGTCCACCAACGGCTGTGGCGAGTTGAGCTTCTGCCCGTAGATCACCGAATAAGACAGCACGTTTTGCACATACTGGCGGGTTTCGTCGAACGGGATGCTTTCCACCCAGACGTCGAAGCTCAGGTGGTCGGCGCCACGCAGCCATTGGCGCACGCGGCCGGGACCGGCATTGTAGGCGGCGGAGGCGAGGACACGGTTGCCGTTGAACTGACTGTGCACCTGGCTCAGGTAAGCCGCGCCGAGCTGGATGTTTTTGTCCGGGTCCAGCACCTGGGCGGGTGAGGCCAGGGGGATGCTGAACTTGCGCGCGGTGTCCTTGGCGGTACCGGGCATCAGTTGCATCAGGCCGCTGGCGCCGACGCCGGAGCGGGCGTCGTCCATGAATGCGCTTTCCTGGCGGGTGATGGCAAATACCCAGCTGGAATGCAGGCCACGGACCTTGGCTTCGCGCACCAGGGTGTCGCGGTGGGCCATCGGGAAGCGGATGTCCAGGTCATCCCAGTACTGGGCCTGGCTGATGGTGCGGATCGCCGGGAAGTACCACTTCATGTCGTAGGCCAGCTTGGCCTGGGCGACCATTTCGTCACGGTTGAAATGGCGGCTGACGTGGTACCACTCGCGGCGGCCATCCACGATCTGGCCGCGGGCGTAGAACTCAAGGGCACGGCGCACACCCGGGGTGTTACGCACTTTGTTGACCAGCGCCTGGCTCATCAGCAACGGCTTGTTCTTCAACTGGTACGGCGCCTTGGAGCGATCGGCGGCCAGGAAGCCATAGAAGTCCCGTTCCTGCGCGAGATTCTTGTACAGCACCAGGGCTTGCGGGTTTTTTGGCTCGGCCAGTTCCAGGCTGCGGGCCTGCCAGTAGCGCCAGCGGTTGGTGGTGGCCAAATCCTGTGGGAGTTTGCGCGTCAGTTGGTAGGCGTCTTCCCAACGGGCCAGGCGCAACAGCAGGCGCAGACGCCATTCCGATACGGTGTTGTCGCGCAACTCGGGGTCGTATTTGGTCATCACCTCAAGCGCGCGCGGGTCGAAGCGCTTGGCCAGGGTCAGGCCGATTTCACGGGCGATTGCCACTTTTTCGTCACGGGAGAAGTGCATGCTGCTGGCGTAACCGTCGAGCAGCGCCATGGCCTTGTCCGGATCCTGGCGTGCCAGGCGGCGCAGGCCCAGGCCGACGGCGTCAGACATCGCCTCGGTGGCCGGCAGGAAGCGCGATGGGTCGCCGAGCATGTCGGGCTTTTGCGCCACGTCCACCATCAGGCGGCCCTGGGCGCCCAGGGTCGGCAGGGTTTTTACCAGGCTGTTGGCCAGCGGGTAATTGCGTGCTTCGGCGGCGAGTTTGGCGCGGTCCCAGATTTTTTGTTCGGTGAGTTGGCCGTCGGCGGCCCATTGGCTGAAGGTGGCATCGCAGGCGGCCGGCTGGGATTTGCCGGTCATCCACAGTTTTTCGGTGGTCTTGTAGCCTTCAGCCTTGAGGTTGTGGGTCAGTTGGAACTGGCCGTGCAGGCAGTCCAGTTCGACGAAATTGAGCTTGGGGTCGTAGTACTTTTCAAAGGTCTGCCAGTCGCCGCGGTCGGCCAACCAGCGCAACCAGCGCAGCTTCATCCAGTTGGCCTGGGGCAGGTCGCCGTTTTTGGCGAGGAATTGTTCGATTTCCTCGTTGCTGGCGGTCTTCAACCGGGCGGTCAGTTCGTCGTAGGCCAGGTAGGGCGTCAGCGGGTAGTCGGCCAGGGCCTGGCTGTATTGCATGTAGGGGCCGGTATCGCCCTTGGCCAGGGCGCGTTTGGCTTCATCGTAATATTGACGTTGGGTGGTGAGGTCCACGGCCTGGGCGGATTGAACGGCGGTGGCGGAAAGAAGCAGACAAGATAAAAAGTTGAAAAGGCGACTGCGCATGAGACGTCCGTGCAGAGAAATCACGACTAGCACCGGCACCGCCGACACTGATTGCCCCTAGCTTAGCCTTTTGCCAGCGGCCGGCGAAAGCTTTGCCGGGTGGTTCGTTCAAGTTCTCCGGAAATGTCCTACAGAACGTGTCGGTAGCGAAAATGCTGGCCGCATCCCACCCTCAAGTCAGGTAGAATGCGCGCCCAGTTTTTGGAGAAGCGTATGACCCTGCTCAAATTCAGCGATGTGTCCCTTGCTTTCGGCGCTATGCCGTTGTTGGACAAGGTGTCCTGGCAGATCGCCCGTGGTGAGCGGGTGTGCATCATCGGCCGCAACGGCACCGGCAAGTCCAGCATGATGAAGCTGGTAAAGGGCGACCAGAAGCCCGATGACGGCTCTGTCTGGCGTGCCCCAGGCCTCAAGATTGGCGAATTGCCGCAGGAATTGCCGGTGGCCGACGGACGGACTGTGTTCGACGTGGTTGCCGAAGGCCTGGACGGTGTCGGTGAGTTGCTTGCGCAATACCATCACCTGGCCCAGAACTGCGTTACCGAAGCCGACCTGGACAAGCTGATGCACGTTCAGCAAGACCTCGAAGCCCGTGACGGCTGGCGCCTGCAGCAACTGGTCGACAGCACCCTGAGCCGCCTGCAGCTGCCGGCCGACAAGACCCTCGCCGAGTTGTCCGGCGGCTGGCGTCGTCGTGTGCTGCTGGCCCAGGCCCTGGTGTCCGAGCCGGACCTGCTGCTGCTCGACGAGCCAACCAACCACCTGGACATCGGCGCCATCGCCTGGCTGGAAGAAGCCCTCAAGGATTTCCAGGGCGCCGTGCTGTTCATCACGCACGACCGTTCCTTCCTGCAAAACCTCGCCACGCGGATCCTCGAGCTGGACCGTGGTGGCCTGATCGACTGGAACGGCGATTACGCCAGCTTCCTGGTGCACAAAGAGGCGACGCTGGCTGCCGAAGAAACCGCCAACGCGCTGTTCGACAAGAAACTGGCCCAGGAAGAAGTCTGGATCCGCCAGGGCATCAAGGCGCGTCGCACCCGTAACGAAGGCCGCGTGCGTGCCCTCAAGGCCCTGCGCGTCGAGCGCAGCGAACGTCGCGAGCGCACCGGCAAGGCCAATATCCAGCTGGATACCGCCGATAAGTCGGGCAAGCAGGTCATGGTGCTCGAGAACGTCAGCTTCCATCATCCGGATGGCCCGTTCCTGATCAAGGACTTCTCCATGGTCCTGCAACGCGGCGATCGTATCGGCCTGTTGGGTGCCAACGGTACCGGCAAGACCACCTTGCTCAAGCTGATGCTCAATGGTCTGCAACCGACCAGCGGCACGGTGGAAGAGGGCACTCGCATCGACGTGGCCTACTTCGACCAGTTGCGCCATCAGTTGGACCTGGAAAAGACCGTGATCGACAACGTCGCCGAAGGCCGCGACTTTATCGATATCGACGGCCAGAGCCGCCACGTACTCAGCTACCTGGGCGATTTCCTGTTCAGCCCGCAACGTGCGCGTACGCCCGTGAAGGCCTTGTCCGGTGGCGAGCGTGCGCGCCTGCTGCTGGCCAAGCTGTTCAGCAAGCCGGCCAACCTGTTGGTGCTCGACGAACCGACCAACGACCTCGACGTGGAAACCCTCGAGCTGCTGGAAGAGGTCCTGCTGACCTTCAACGGCACTGTGCTGATGGTCAGCCACGACCGGGCATTCCTCGACAACGTGGTCACCAGCACCCTGGTCTTCGAAGGTGAAGGCAAGGTGCGTGAATACGTCGGTGGTTACCAGGACTGGCTGCGTCAGGGCGGCTCGCCGCGCCTGTTGGGCGTGACCGAGAGCAAGTCCGGCAAGGCCGACCTGGCCTCCGCTGTGGTGGCTCCGGTGGAAGCGGCTGCACCGGCCCAGGAAGCGGCACCGGCGACCAAGAAGAAACTCAGCTACAAGCTGCAGCGTGAGCTGGAAGCCTTGCCGGGTGATATCGACGCCAAGGAACAGCAGATCGCCGCGGTAGAAGCGGAAATGGCTGACGCGGGTTTCTACCTGCGTCCGGCGGCGGAAACCGCCAAGGTCATCGCCTCCCTGGAGACGTTGAACCAGGAGCTGGAAGTGCTGGTCGAGCGTTGGGCCGAGCTGGATGCCTGAGTGACCTCCGTGCAATAAAAAAGCCCGGCGCCCTAATATGGGCGCCGGGCTTTTTCATATGAAATGCGGTTCAAATGTGGCCTTAAGAGGTTTTTACCAGCCTGACGGCCAATACATCGCACGGCGCACCGTGCAGCACATCATTGGCAGTAGAACCCAGCAGCAACGCCAAACCATGACGGCCATGGCTGCCGACCACGATCAGGTCGCAATGCTGCTCCTTGGCCAAGTGGTGGATTTCCTGGCGCGGTTGGCCGTAGGTGAGGTGGGAGTTTTCCTTGGTCACTTCGGGGTATTTGACGATCAGGCGGTCAAGGCGCTCCTTGGCCTGGTCAAACTGTTGTTGCTGCAGTTGGGAAAGGTCCATGGGCACGTCGCCGCCAAAGGCCATGGCCATGGGCTCGACGATATGCACCAGTGACAGTTTTGCGCCACTGGCAACGGCAAACGCTCGGGCGCGCTTGATCACTGGATCGCACTCTTCGGTCAGGTCTACGGCGACCAGAATATGTTCGTAGGACATGGGGCGTTCCTCCAGGGGACTGCAATAGATTCAGTATGGCTGCTTTCAAGCGGATAGGGTTGCGTCAGGTCAAATCCGCTCATCAGAAAAATCGGGAGTACACATATGACGGTCTGGATAGTGGTGTCAATCCTTGTCGTGGTTCTAAGCCCTCTGGCATGGCTGCGCCCATCGCGCCATCAGAGCGGGCGCATGGCCCTGCGCATGGAGGCGCGCCGCATCGGCCTGGCCATGCAACTGGCGCCCCAGGAGTGGCCGCACTGGCTCAAGCAAGAGCCGCCGAGCCCGTGTGCGCAGTACTGTCGACCCCGGCGCGGCAGTATGCCGGCCGTTTGGAGCTACTGGCAGCTGGAGCCGGGCGTGTGGGTCAATCAGTGGCGCGAAGTGTGTGTCGATGAGAAGTTGTTGCCGCATTTTGCAACGCTGCCGGCGAATGTCTACAAGGTCGAGGCCGACAAGCAAATGATCGCCCTTTACTGGGGCGAGAAGGGCGAGGCGAGCGACCTGCTGGCCATTGATACATTGCTCAAGGCCCTGGCCTGACACCTGTGTGTCAAACCCCAGGCAATAAAAAGCCCGAAAGCATCATCGGGCTGGAGTTGGCCAGGCAGGCCGGTAAATCCGGGTTTCCCGCGTCGGATGTTCATCCAGGCGCGTTTCGGTTGTCGCTAGCCTAGCGGCATATCCCGTTCTGTACAGCGGTTTCCCCTATCTTTTTTATTATTGATTTCGTGAATAGTCGAATATTGACGAATCTCGGGCCTGGGCCTGGGGTTCTGAAATGACTGGAAAGTCGCGTTTTTCCTAGCCTTTCGAGCGATTGACAATTGCTCGGAATTGGATGAAGGTGGCGTACCCAAATCAAACGGGCGTATGAATTGAGCGTTTGTCTGTCAGACCGCTCATACAGAACCCCGACTATCGCATTGGCGGGTGTGCCTGGCGGATTGGCCTGAGCATTGACGAAATTATCAATGTCCAAGCATAGGCCAGCGTCCAATGTGTACTGTTCAGCTTCCATATCGTGGAGATCAGTTGATGATTTACGAAGGTAAAGCCATCACGGTTAAGGCTCTTGAAAGTGGCATCGTCGAACTGAAGTTCGACCTCAAGGGTGAGTCCGTCAACAAGTTCAACCGTCTAACCCTGAACGAACTGCGTCAGGCCGTAGACACCATCAAGGCTGATGCATCGATCAAAGGCGTGATCGTCTCCAGCGGCAAGGACGTGTTTATCGTCGGCGCTGACATCACCGAATTCGTCGACAACTTCAAGCTGCCCGATGCCGAGCTGGTGGCTGGCAACCTCGAAGCCAACAAGATTTTCAGCGATTTCGAAGACCTCAACGTACCGACCGTTGCCGCGATCAATGGCATCGCGCTGGGCGGCGGCCTGGAAATGTGCCTGGCGGCGGACTTCCGCGTCATGTCCGCCACGGCCAAGATCGGCCTGCCTGAAGTCAAATTGGGCATCTACCCAGGCTTCGGCGGCACCGTGCGCCTGCCGCGCATCATTGGTGCCGACAACGCCATCGAGTGGATTGCCGCCGGCAAGGAAAACCGTGCCGAAGACGCACTGAAAGTCGGTGCCGTCGACGCTGTGGTGGCTGCGGACAAACTGGCCGAAGCCGCGCTGAACCTGATCAAGGGCGCCATCAGCGGCGAATTTGACTATAAGGCCAAGCGTCAGCCGAAGCTGGAAAAACTCAAGCTCAACGCCATCGAACAAATGATGTCGTTCGAAACCGCCAAGGGGTTCGTGGCTGGCCAGGCCGGCCCGAACTACCCGGCGCCGGTTGAAGCGATCAAGACCATCCAGAAGGCCGCGAACTTCGGTCGCGACAAAGCCCTGGAAGTGGAAGCAGCAGGCTTCGTCAAGCTGGCCAAGACCTCGGCGGCCCAGAGCCTGATCGGCCTGTTCCTGAACGACCAGGAACTGAAGAAAAAGGCCAAGGCCTACGACGAAATCGCCAAGGACGTGAAACAGGCTGCCGTGCTCGGCGCCGGTATCATGGGCGGCGGTATCGCCTATCAGTCGGCGTCCAAAGGCACGCCGATCCTGATGAAAGACATCAACGAACACGGTATCGAACAGGGCCTGGCCGAAGCCGCCAAGCTGCTGGTCGGCCGCGTTGATAAAGGTCGCATGACGGCGGCGAAGATGGCTGAAGTGCTTAACGGCATTCGTCCTACGCTGTCCTACGGCGATTTCGGCCATGTCGACCTGGTGGTCGAAGCGGTTGTCGAGAATCCGAAGGTCAAGCAGGCGGTACTGGCTGAAGTTGAAGGCCACGTCAAAGACGACACCATCCTGGCCTCGAACACCTCGACCATTTCCATTTCGCTGCTGGCCAAGGCCCTCAAGCGTCCGGAAAATTTCGTCGGCATGCACTTCTTCAACCCGGTACACATGATGCCGCTGGTGGAAGTGATCCGTGGCGAGAAGTCCAGCGAGCTGGCGATTGCCACCACTGTTGCCTACGCCAAGAAAATGGGCAAGAACCCGATCGTGGTCAACGACTGCCCGGGCTTCCTGGTCAACCGCGTGCTGTTCCCGTACTTCGGCGGTTTCGCCAAGCTGGTGAGTGCCGGTGTGGACTTCGTGCGCATCGACAAGGTCATGGAAAAATTCGGCTGGCCAATGGGCCCGGCGTACCTGATGGACGTGGTCGGCATCGACACCGGCCACCACGGTCGTGATGTGATGGCTGAAGGCTTCCCGGACCGCATGAAAGACGACCGCCGCTCGGCGATCGACGCGCTCTACGAGGCCAAGCGCCTGGGCCAGAAGAACGGCAAGGGTTTCTACGCCTACGAGGCGGACAAGAAGGGCAAGCAGAAGAAAGTGGCCGACCCGTCGGTGCACGAAGTGCTGGCTCCGGTCATCTACGAACAGCGTGAAGTGTCCGACGAGGACATCATCAACTGGATGATGATCGCCCTGTGCCTGGAAACCGTGCGTTGCCTGGAAGACGGCATCGTTGAAACCGCCGCCGAAGCCGATATGGGCCTGGTGTACGGTATTGGCTTCCCTCCATTCCGTGGTGGTGCGCTGCGTTACATCGACTCGATCGGTGTGGCCGAGTTCGTTGCCCTGGCTGATCAATACGCTGATCTGGGCCCGCTGTACCACCCGACCGCGAAGCTGCGTGAGATGGCCAAGAACGGCCAGCGCTTCTTCGGTTAAGTGCCCAGACGACTAGAGCGAGAATATTTATGAGCTTGAATCCAAGAGACGTCGTGATTGTCGACTTCGGTCGTACGCCGATGGGCCGCTCCAAGGGCGGCATGCACCGCAACACCCGCGCTGAAGATATGTCGGCGCACCTGATCAGCAAGCTGCTGGAACGTAACGTCAAGGTCGACCCCAACGAAGTCGAAGACGTGATCTGGGGCTGCGTCAACCAGACCCTGGAGCAGGGCTGGAACATCGCGCGCATGGCGTCGCTGATGACGCAGATCCCGCACACGGCAGCCGGCCAGACCGTCAGCCGCCTGTGTGGCTCGTCCATGAGTGCGCTGCACACCGCCGCCCAGGCGATCATGACCGGCAACGGTGATGTGTTCGTGGTTGGTGGCGTGGAGCACATGGGCCACGTAAGCATGATGCACGGCGTCGATCCTAACCCGCACATGTCGCTGTACGCGGCAAAAGCCTCGGGCATGATGGGCCTGACCGCGGAAATGCTCGGCAAGATGCACGGCATTACCCGTGAAGCCCAGGACGCATTCGGCGTGCGTTCCCACCAACTCGCCCACAAGGCGACCGTGGAAGGCAAGTTCAAGGATGAAATCATCCCGATGAACGGCTACGACGAGAACGGCTTCCTCAAGCTGTTCGACTATGACGAAACCATTCGTCCGGATACCACCCTGGAAAGCCTGGCGGCCCTCAAGCCTGCCTTCAATCCGAAGGGCGGCACCGTGACGGCGGGTACTTCGTCGCAAATCACCGACGGCGCCTCGTGCATGATCGTGATGTCGGCGCAGCGTGCACAGGATCTCGGCATCCAGCCGCTGGCGGTGATTCGTTCGATGGCGGTGGCGGGTGTGGACCCGGCAATCATGGGCTATGGTCCAGTACCGGCGACACAAAAAGCCTTGAAGCGCGCGGGCCTGACCATCTCCGACATCGACTTCTTCGAACTCAACGAAGCTTTCGCTGCACAGGCCCTGCCGGTGCTGAAAGATTTGAAAGTGCTCGACAAGATGAACGAGAAGGTTAACCTGCACGGCGGTGCGATTGCCCTGGGCCACCCATTCGGTTGCTCCGGTGCGCGTATTTCCGGCACTTTGCTTAACGTGATGAAGCAAAATGGCGGTAACCTTGGGGTTGCAACCATGTGCATTGGTCTCGGCCAAGGCATCTCCACCGTCTTCGAACGCGTCTAAGCGTTGAGTCGACGGAAGCCGGGGCCCAGTGCCCCGGTTTTTGTTTTTTGGAATTTTTAATATTTTTTTTCAACAAATTTTGTAAGGGGGCCAGAGCATGAAAGTCGAACCAGGGCTCTACCAACATTATAAAGGTCCGCAGTACCGCGTTTTCAGCGTGGCACGGCATTCCGAGACCGAAGAAGAAGTGGTGTTCTACCAAGCACTGTATGGCGATTACGGCTTTTGGGTGCGCCCCTTGAGCATGTTCCTGGAGACCGTCGAAGTTGACGGCGAGCAGGTCCCGCGCTTTGCTTTGGTCCAGGTCGAACCCAGTCTTTTTTCAGGGCAATAACGGCAGGTCGCGCAGAATGCTGCGCTTGACCTCACCTTGTTGCCACTATATATAGCGTTGCCGCGTCAGGCGCCAACTGCCTTTCACTTCTCGAATTCAGGAATTTTCCGATCCATGGGCAAATCGCTGGTCATTGTGGAATCCCCGGCTAAGGCCAAGACCATCAACAAGTACTTGGGCAACGAGTACGTGGTGAAGTCGAGTATCGGCCATATCCGAGACCTGCCCACCAGCGGTTCGGCTAGCGCCAGCAAGGAGCCTGCCGCCAAGCGCGGCAAGGCGGCTGCGGGCGAAGGTCCGGTGCTCACGCCTAAAGAGAAAGCGCGCAAGCAGCTGGTCTCGCGCATGGGTGTGGACCCGGATCATGGCTGGAAGGCCAAGTACGAAATCCTTCCGGGCAAGGAAAAGGTCATCGAAGAGCTGCGCCGGCTCGCCAAGGATGCCGACACCATCTATCTCGCAACGGACTTGGACCGCGAAGGGGAAGCCATTGCCTGGCA
Organism: Pseudomonas sp. GW821-FHT09C10; assembly: GCF_059418085.1. Lineage (NCBI taxonomy): Bacteria > Pseudomonadati > Pseudomonadota > Gammaproteobacteria > Pseudomonadales > Pseudomonadaceae > Pseudomonas > Pseudomonas sp. GW821-FHT09C10. The sequence goes on along the minus strand of NZ_JBWKPE010000005.1, from coordinate 296,990 downwards.
CCTGCGGGAAGCCATCGGCGGTGATGACAGCCGCTACAAGCGTGTGGTGTTCAACGAAATCACCAAGAAAGCCATCCAGGAAGCCTTCTCCAAGCCGGGCGAGCTGGATATCAACCGTGTCAACGCCCAGCAGGCCCGTCGTTTCCTCGACCGTGTGGTGGGTTACATGGTCTCGCCGCTGCTGTGGGCCAAGATCGCCCGTGGCCTGTCCGCCGGCCGTGTGCAATCGGTAGCGGTCAAGCTGGTGGTGGAGCGCGAACGTGAGATCCGTGCGTTCAACCCCGAGGAATACTGGGAAGTCCATGCCGATCTCGGCACCGCCAAGGGCGCCAACGTGCGCTTCGAAGTGGCCCGTGAGAAAGGCGAGGCGTTCAAGCCGCTGAACGAAGCCCAGGCCATGGCCGCGCTGGAAAAGCTCAAGGCCTCCAGCTACAGCATCGTCAAGCGTGAAGACAAACCGACCAGCAGCAAGCCGTCGGCGCCGTTCATCACCTCCACCCTGCAACAGGCCGCAAGTAACCGCCTGGGCTTCGGGGTGAAGAAAACCATGATGATGGCCCAGCGTCTGTACGAAGCCGGCTACATCACTTATATGCGTACCGACTCCACCAACCTGTCGCAAGACGCGGTGGCGATGGCGCGTACCTATATTGAAAGCGAATTCGGCAAGAAGTACCTGCCGGAGAAACCGAACGTCTACAGCAGCAAAGAAGGCGCCCAGGAGGCTCACGAAGCGATTCGTCCTTCCGATGCCAACACCGAGCCAAGCAAGCTGAGTGGCATGGAACGCGACGCTGAGCGCCTCTACGAGCTGATCTGGCGCCAGTTCCTGGCTTGCCAGATGCTGCCGGCGCAATACCTGTCCACTACCGTCAGTGTCGGCGCTGGGGACTTCGAGCTGCGCGCCAAGGGCCGTATCCTCAAGTTCGACGGTTACACCCGGGTGATGCCGCAGATCGCCAAGCCTGGCGATGACGATGTGCTGCCGGACATGGCCCAGGGCGACACGTTGAAGCTGATCAAGCTCGACCCGTCCCAGCACTTCACCAAGCCGCCGGCGCGTTATTCGGAAGCCAGCCTGGTGAAAGAGATGGAGAAGCGCGGTATCGGTCGTCCGTCGACCTACGCGGCAATCATCTCCACCATTCAGGACCGTGGCTACGTTGCGCTGCACAACCGTCGTTTCTATTCGGAAAAGATGGGCGATATCGTTACCGAGCGCCTGTCCGAGAGCTTCTCCAACCTGATGGACTACGGCTTTACCGCCGGTATGGAAGAGAACCTCGATGACGTGGCCCAGGGCGAGCGCGACTGGAAAAACGTGCTCGACGAGTTCTACGGCGACTTCAAGAAAAAACTCGAAGTGGCCGAAAGCCCCGAGAGCGGCATGCGTGCCAACCAGCCGGTGATGACCGACATCCCGTGCCTGACCTGTGGCCGTCCGATGCAGATTCGTACCGCATCCACCGGCGTGTTCCTCGGTTGCTCGGGCTACAGCCTGCCGCCGAAAGAACGCTGCAAGGCCACCGTCAACCTGGTGCCGGGCGATGAAATCGCCGCCGACGACGAGGGTGAATCCGAGTCGCTGGTGCTGCGTGGCAAGCACCGCTGCCCGATCTGCAGCACGGCGATGGATGCCTACCTGCTGGACGAGAAGCACAAGCTGCACATCTGCGGTAACAACCCGGATTGCGACGGCTACGAGATTGAAGAGGGCAGCTACCGCATCAAGGGCTATGAAGGCCCGAGCCTGGAATGCGACAAGTGCGGGAGCGAGATGCAGCTCAAGACCGGCCGCTTCGGCAAGTTCTTCGGTTGCACCAACCCGACCTGCAAGAACACGCGCAAATTGCTGAAAAGCGGTGACGCGGCGCCGCCGAAGATGGACCCGGTGAAGATGCCGGAACTCAAGTGCGAGAAGGTCAACGACACCTACATCCTGCGTGACGGCGCCTCGGGCCTGTTCCTGGCGGCCAGCCAGTTCCCGAAAAACCGCGAGACCCGAGCGCCGTTGGTGCTGGAGATCGTGCCGCATAAGGACGAGATCGATCCGAAGTACCACTTCCTGTGTGAAGCGCCGAAGAAGGACCCGGATGGTCGCCCAGCCGTGATCCGCTATAGCCGCAAGACCAAGGAGCAGTACGTGCAGACCGAAGTGGACGGCAAGCCTACCGGCTGGAAAGCGTTCTACGACGGTGGCAAGTGGAAGGTCGAGGACAAGCGCCAGGGCGCTTGACCCGTCGGATGCGCTGAAGATCCAATGTGGGAGGGGGCTTGCCCCCGATAGCGGTATATCAGTCGACATGTGTATGACTGATGCTTCGCTATCGGGGGCAAGCCCCCTCCCACAATTGGATCTGTCTGGATCTGAAAGTCGAGTTTTGACCCGCATAAGCAGCGGTTTATTGCACTTGCAGTGGGTTCGGCTGATCCGTGACACTGTTCAGCCAGCATCACGCTTATTCGTTGTGGAGATTGCCGTTATGGCCAACGAACTCTATACCCGTACCAATCAGAAAATTTATTTTGCGGGTTTGTCCCTGGAAGCCCTTGGCCGTGCCGAGGAGGGGAAGGAGATGAACGCGATTGCGCTGGTCCAGGCCGGTCGTGAAGCTGCGTTGTTCCACCTGTATGGTGCGTTACTGGGCTTGTGTCATGAGATCGCCGGGTTCTACCGCTTGCCCCAGGCCGGTTCGCCCCGTGCGGAAATGATCATGAATCGTGAGGTGCTGGAAAGCATGGCGATCCCTGAGCTGGCCGAGCTGGTGGAAATGGCGCAGAGCCCTGACAGCTGGGTCGCGCGTCTGCTTAAGGCCCATGCGGATATGTTTCAGCCGCCCCGTGTTCCCCATGTGCCCAAGGGCGATGTGACCCAGCCCTTGATCGTGGCGGTGGCGCTGGAAGAGGAAGAGCCCGAGCCACTGAGTCGCGAAGAGTTGGAAGGCTGGCGTCAGGCGCTGAAAAAGATGGCATTGCGCTTTCGTGAAGGTTTGAACGAGTGCTGAACGTTGGTCGGATTCACATGGCACCGTTCATCAAGCCGTAAAGAAACCTCTTCAGATCCTCAGCGAGGCCGGGCGGATGACTGATATAATCCCGGCCTTTCGTGGAGAACAGACTTTTATGCCGACGTCCTTTCTGGAAATTGTTGAGTTGCCTGACGGCCGAATCGAGCTGCGCCGGGCCGAGGACGAAGGTTCTCTGGTTATCCTGGATTTTTCCGAGGACGCCAAGGTGTTCCTGCAGGGCCAGCACGTGGAAGTGGCAAAAGCCATGTTGAGCGTTGGTGTGCAGATGGCCGGTCGCCTGGCAGAAGGCGAGCCCGAGAAAGAAGAAGGCCCGCGCGTTCTTCACTGAGTGTGGCAAGTGGGTTCGCTGTTGTGGCAAGCCCGCTCACCACAACAGGCTCCTTTAAATGGATAGCCTGCGGCACACAGAATTAACCCAATCGAATATTCAAGCTCTGTGCATCGCCGGTACGCGCTGCGCTGATCAGCTGTGCCTTGGTGGTGGCATTCAGCGGGTTGAGCCAGCTCACCACGGTGTGGCTACGACCCAGGCGCAAGGCTTCACAGGTCAACTGCTGAGCACTTTGCGCACCGCGGGGTTGCAGCAACAGGATGCGCTCGCGATTGAGGCCGGCATCCCGCAGCCAGGCCTGGGTCAGGCTGGCGGGCGGGGCAATCAGCGTCAACCAGCGTGCATCCTGTTCCTCGCTCAGTTCACGAAGGATCGGCGCCAGCAGGCTCAGGCAGCTCCCAGCCGCACCGCGCAACGACAGTTCACTGAACGCCTCAGGTTCGGCGCCCCAGGGCGCCTCGACCGTTTCCTTGAGGATGGGCGCAAGGGGTTGGGCCATAAAGGCCTCGAACAGCGACAGTTGTGTGTGTTGGGGGGTGTGCACGAGCTGCATGATGCCTCCTTTAGCGGCGAATGACGCCGACGCTCAGGCCTTCGATCACCAGGTCCTGATCTTTCAGGTTCACTTCAATCGGGGCGAACTCAGGGTTCTCGGCCAGGAGCCAGACCTTGCTGCCTTCGCGCTTGAAGCGTTTGACGGTGACTTCATCGCCAATACGGGCGACGACAATCTGGCCGTTACGGGCTTCGCGGGTGGTGTGGACGGCCAGCAGGTCGCCATCGAAAATACCCACGTCCTTCATGCTCATGCCATGTACCCGCAATAGGTAGTCGGCGCGAGGGTGGAAGAAGGTTGGGTTGATGTTGCAGGACTCCTCGACGTGCTGCTGCGCCAGGATCGGCGCACCGGCGGCGACGCGACCGATGATCGGCAATGTCGATTCGTCGGCCTTGGCTTCGAAGCCAGGGATGCGGATGCCCCGCGAAGCACCGGGGGTCATCTCGATCGCGCCTTTGCGAGCGAGGGCCTTCAGGTGTTCTTCGGCAGCGTTGGGGGACTTGAACCCCAGTTCCAGCGCAATTTCGGCTCGTGTCGGCGGGTAGCCGTTGTCATCGAGGCAGCGCTTGATAAAAGCCAGAATCTCAGCTTGGCGTGGCGTCAGTTTTAGCATGTTGATCGCTCTGTCTTTTTATACAGTGACTGGGATTATATACAGTGAACTGCGCTTGGCAATCATCCTTTTCTGCGGCTCCGCTGGACGGTCATTCGTCAAGTGTCCTACAAGGCAGAGATAGCGCTGCCTACAGACCTGGGAGTATGTGATTAAATAGCGATGAAATAGATGACTGCCCGGCCGGAAAGCGAACTTGCAGGCTTGACAAGACACACCCTGAAACGTATGTTTCAAACAAGTGTTTGTCAGGCGGAGTAGTCATGGCCCAGTCGGAAACCGTTGAACGCATTCTCGATGCTGCCGAGCAGTTGTTCGCGGAAAAAGGATTTGCTGAAACTTCATTGCGCCTTATCACCAGCAAGGCGGGGGTTAACCTCGCTGCGGTGAACTACCATTTTGGCTCGAAAAAAGCCCTGATCCAGGCCGTGTTCTCGCGCTTCCTGGGGCCGTTCTGTGCCAGCCTGGACCGTGAACTCGAGCGCCGCCAGGCCAAGGCCGACCACAAGCCGACCCTGGAAGACCTGCTGGAAATCCTCGTGGAGCAGGCGCTGGTGGTTCAGCCACGCAGCGGCAATGACCTGTCGATCTTCATGCGCCTGTTGGGCCTGGCATTCAGTCAGAGCCAGGGCCACTTGCGCCGTTACCTGGAAGACATGTACGGCAAGGTATTCCGCCGCTATATGTTGCTGGTCAACGAAGCCGCCCCGCGTATTCCGCCTATCGAACTGTTCTGGCGCGTGCACTTCATGCTCGGTGCGGCCGCATTCAGCATGTCCGGGATCAAGGCGTTGCGTGCGATTGCCGAGACCGATTTCGGCGTGAACACGTCCATTGAGCAGGTCATGCGCCTGATGGTGCCATTCCTTGCCGCCGGCATGCGCGCTGAAACCGGCGTGACCGACCCGGCCATGGCTGCCGCCCAATTGCGCCCGCGCAGCAAATCCACGCCAGCTGCCGCCAAGGTTTGACCGCTCCGGGTGTGCGCGGCCGCTTGCATCCGCTAAGCTAGCTGCCCATGCCGAATTCAGCTATTTACTCGCAACCTGTTGTCCTCACTGCGCCTGGTGGGGTCAACGGGTTGTGTGCGTTATTTAAGGAAGGTTTATGACTGCTGCCCTGCAAGGTTCTTTGATGGTCGACGTGGCCGGTACTTGGCTGACGGCCGAGGACCGCCACCTGTTGCGCCAGCCTGAGGTCGGTGGCCTGATCATTTTTGCGCGCAATATCGAGCACCCACGGCAGGTGCGGGAATTGAGCGCGGCGATTCGTGCGGTGCGCCCGGACCTGCTGCTGGCGGTCGACCAGGAAGGCGGTCGCGTACAGCGCCTGCGCCAAGGCTTTGTGCGCCTGCCGGCCATGCGTGCGTTGGCGGACAACCCCAACGCCGAGTACTTGGCCGAGCAGTGCGGCTGGATCATGGCCACTGAAGTACTGGCGGTCGGTCTCGACCTGAGCTTCGCCCCGGTACTGGACCTGGACTACCAGCGCAGCGCCGTGGTCGGCACCCGTTCCTTCGAGGGCGATCCCGAGCGCGCCGCCGTGCTCGCCGGTGCCTTTATCCGAGGCATGAACAGTGCCGGCATGGCCGCCACCGGTAAACACTTCCCGGGCCATGGCTGGGCCGAGGCCGACTCTCACGTCGCGATTCCCAATGACGAACGCAGCCTGGAACAGATTCGCGCCAATGACCTGGTGCCTTTCGCACGCCTGAGCAAGCAGTTGGCGGCAGTGATGCCGGCGCATGTTATCTACCCGCAGGTGGATGCGCAGCCTGCCGGTTTCTCACGCCGCTGGTTGCAGGACATCCTGCGCGGCGAGTTGCAGTTCGATGGGGTGATTTTCAGTGATGACCTGTCGATGGCTGGCGCCCATGTGGTCGGCGACGCCGCCAGTCGGATCGAAGCGGCGCTGACCGCCGGTTGCGACATGGGGCTGGTGTGCAACGATCGTGCGGCGGCTGAGCTGGCGCTGAGTGCGGCGCAGCGCATGAAGGTCACACCGTCGGCCCGCATCGCGCGTATGCGTGGGCAGGCGATTGCTTCGACTGACTACAAGCAGGATCCGCGCTGGCTCACCGCACTGGGCGCTTTGCGGGATGCACAGCTGATCTAGCGCTTTTCCTGCTTATTGGGCAACGGCGCAAACAACGCCTCGATATCGTCGTTGCCCAACTGCCAATCCCCCGTCGTACGCCCATCCAGCACGCCCGCTGCCAGGTCGGATTTTTCCTTCTGCAGGTGCTGGATTTTCTCCTCCACCGTGCCCCGCGCAATCATCTTATAGACGAACACCGGCTTCTCCTGGCCGATGCGGTATGCACGGTCGGTGGCCTGGTTCTCGGTGGCCGGGTTCCACCAAGGGTCGTAGTGAATCACGGTGTCGGCTTCGGTCAGGTTCAGGCCCACGCCACCGGCCTTCAGGCTGATCAGGAAAATCTGCAACTTGCCGCTCTGGAAATCCTTCACCGGTGTGCGCCGGTCGCGGGTCTGGCCCGTCAACAGGGCGTAAGCGACACCGCGCTTTTTCAGCTCCACTTCGATCAGGCTCAACATCGAGGTGAACTGGGAAAACAACAGGATCCGGCGGCCTTCCTCAAACAGCTCTTCGAGCATTTCCATCAGGCTGTCGAGCTTGCCCGAGCTGCTGCCGCGGGTGGGCAGGGTCGCATCGTTGACCAGGCGCAGATCGCAGCACACCTGGCGTAGCTTCAGCAGTGCTTCAAGGATGATGATCTGGCTGCGTGCCACGCCTTTGCGGGTGATTTCGTCGCGGACCTTTTTGTCCATGGCCAGGCGCATGGTCTCGTACACATCGCGCTGGGCCTCATTGAGGTCGACCCAATGAATGATCTCGGTCTTGGGCGGCAGCTCCGTGGCCACCTGTTCCTTGGTGCGGCGCAGCAGGAAGGGTTTGATCCGACCGTTGAGGTGCTGCAGTCGTACCTCGCTGGCGCGCTTTTCGATGGGGACGCGGTAGTCGCGGTTGAAGCTTTTGACGTCGCCCAGCCAGCCCGGCAGCAGGAAGTGGAACAGCGACCACAACTCGCCCAGGTGGTTTTCCAGCGGTGTACCGCTCAGGCACAGGCGCTGCCGGGCATTCAGCTCGCGCGCGGCCTGGGCAGCCTTGCTGGAAGGGTTCTTGATGTACTGGGCTTCATCGAGGATCAGCACATGCAAGGGCAGGGCGGCCAGGTGTTCGATGTCCTTGGGCAGCAGCGCGTAGGTGGTTAACAGCAGGTCGTAGTCCTGCAGGCTGGCGAAGTGTTTTTTGCGCGTGGCACCGTACAGCGCCAGCACCTTGAGTTGCGGGGTGAAGTGCGCCGCTTCGTCCAGCCAGTTGGGGATCAGGCTGGTGGGCATCACCACCATGCACGGCCGGTCCAGACGCCCGGCGATCTTTTCACTGAGGATATGCGCGAGGGTCTGCAGGGTTTTGCCCAGGCCCATGTCATCCGCAAGAATGCCGCCCACCTCCAGTTGGCGCAGCGACTGCATCCAGCTCAACCCTTCCAGTTGATAAGGTCGCAAGGTCGCGTTCAGGCCTTCGGGCGCCACACAGGTGAAGTCCTTGATGTCCCGCAGGCGCTGGGCAAAGTTGCGGATCTTCTCGCCGCCCTCCCATTGCAGGGGCAGGTCTTCCAGCGGATTGAGGCGAATCGCATCGGCCTTGGCCAGGCGCAGCGCGGTGGTGCCGGGCTCCTGCAGGTAAAACTCGCCGAGGGTGGCCAGTACCGGTTTCAGGCGGCCGTAGGGCAGGGCCACTTGCAGCGGGCCATGACCGCCATTGGGCAGGCCGGGGATATTCACCAGGATCAGCTCGTCATCCCGGCGCCGTGCAAGTTTTTCCGGGTTGAGGATCTCGGTGTGGGAGCGCATCAGGTTGAGCAGGATCGGCAGCAGGCTCAGGCGCTCACCGTTGACGATAATCCCCAGTTCCAGGTCGAACCAGTCGCGCTCGGGGCCTTCATCGACGGTGGCGTACCAGTCGTCGACCGCGCTCAGGTCAAACCCGAAGTCATCATCGATCTGCAGCTCCCAACCCTCGGCCCGCAGGGTCGGCGAGGCATTGAGGGTGAAGTTCAGCCAGGCGCTGTCATTGACCATCTCGAACAGCTCGCCGGCGCTTTCCGGCAAGGCCTTGCTCTGGCGCGTGGCGATCTTGAAACCGAGCAGGCGCAGTTGTTCGCGATAGGGCTGCTCCAGCTCGGGATGGCGCTTGATGCGCAGGCTCTGGGTTTCCTGGCGCACGATGATGTCGGCGTTCTTCTGCCCGCTGACATAGTTGCCCAGGTAGTTGAACGACAGCGCCGCACGGTGCTGGATATAGCGTTGCATCTTGCCGTTGCGCGGTTCAAACGCGCTGAACTCGACGCTGGCCAGCCACAGGCGCGGCACGGGCACCACATCCTCCATCACCACCTGCGGCAACACCACGCGGTTATCCAGCACGGCCTGGAGTTTTTCCAGCAACTCGGCATCCTGGGCGGCCGCCGGGTAGGCCAGGGTTTCCTGGACCTTGAGCAGCACCGCGGCGATGTGTTTGCAGTTGGTGTGCACCGGGCAGGTACAGCGGCTGTCCACCAGGATCAGCGCGCCCTTGGCCGATTCGCGCAATGAGATGGTCTGCCGGTAAACGTTGCCCCCCGAGCCTTCGCAACTGGCGACGATGGTGCTGTCGCCGGATTCGACGATGCGCACGCGGTTCTCCAGGGCGTAGCGTCGCCCGCGCTCCAGGCTTTGCTCTTTGAAGCGATTGGCCCACGAAGGGGCCAGGGGTTTGGTCAACGGCGACGTCAGGGGCATGGCGCTGGATCAGTCCTGAATGTCGGGCGGGGGTGCGCTGGGTGGCTTGGCGGTCAGCGACGTGATCTTGATCAGCAGTGCCAGGTGGCCGCCGTCCAGGTAGTTGAGCTGGTTGTTCTTGGTGCGCACGTCTTTCTGGCTCAGGTGTTCGCTGGCCACCACACTGCCGTTGCTGTCGAACGTGTTGAGCCAGAAGTCCGCATCGATATCCGTGAAGCGCCCCAGTTGCAGGCTCAACACCCCTTCGATGGGGAACTGGCCGAACTGCTCCTGGCCGTCGGTGATCGCGATCCTGACCGGCTGCTCGCCGAGGTTCTGTTCCCAGGCCTTGTGCGCCAGCACGGTGAAGCTGTTATCGGCGTTGAGTTTGTCGACGATATTGTTCAGGCGCGGCGGGCTCAGCCTGTCGCCCAACCGCTGGGCGCCCTCATCCCAGTTTTCCGGCGCCGCGCGGCTGTTGAGCGCCGGCTCCGCGTTCTGGCGTACCAGGATCATTTCCACCTGGTACGGACTGTCGGCAAATGCCGAAGGCGCGAGTACCACCAACAACAGGCTCAGAATGCGGAACAGGCGCATTGGGGCGTCCTTCAAGCAGATTTCGGGATGAGGCGCTCGAACAACGCCTCCAATGTATTAAAGCGTTCTTCGGCACGTTCCATCGGCACCATGAACTTGAACAGCGTAGCCCCTTCGAACTTGTAGCGATTGGGCTGGCCCTGGATCAGCTTGATCAGCACCAGTGGGTCCACCGGTGTCTGCGCTTCGAACTCGATACGCCCGCCTTGCGGCCCGGCGTCGACTTTCTTGATCCCAAGCTGCTCGGCCTGCAATTTGAGCAGGGTCAGGCGCACCAGGTTCTTGGTCGGCTCGGGCAGCAGGCCGAAGCGGTCGATCATCTCCACCTGCAGGTCCTTGAGGCCCTCTTCGTCGGTGGCCGAGGCGATGCGCTTGTACAGGATCAACCGTGCATGCACATCCGGCAGGTAGTCTTCGGGGATCAACGCCGGCAAGCGCAGGTTGATTTCCGGACCGCCGCCCAGGGGCTGGTCGAGGTTCGGCTGCTCGCCCTTGCGGATGGCTTTCACCGCGCGTTCGAGCATCTCCATATACAGGGTGAAGCCGACGGCCTGGATCTGCCCGCTCTGGCCATCGCCCAGCAGTTCGCCGGCACCGCGGATTTCCAGGTCGTTGGTGGCCAGCACAAAACCGGCGCCCAGGTCCTGGGTGTTGGCGATCGCTTCCAGGCGCTTTTCGGCGTCCCCGGTGATCTGCTGGCGGGGCGGCGTCAGCAGGTAGGCATACGCCTGGTGGTGACTGCGCCCAACCCGGCCGCGCAGCTGATGCAGCTGGGCCAGGCCGAACTTGTCCGCCCGCTCGATGATGATGGTGTTGGCGCTAGGCACGTCGATGCCGGTCTCGATGATGGTCGAGGCGATCAGCACGTTGAAGCGCTTGTGGTAGAAGTCGCTCATCACCTGTTCGAGATCGCGTTCGCGCATCTGCCCGTGGCCGATGGCGATGCGTGCTTCCGGCACCAGTTCGGCGAGGTCGGCGGCGCATTTCTCGATGGTTTTTACGTCGTTGTGCAGGTAGTACACCTGGCCGCCGCGCAGCAATTCCCGCAGCAGCGCTTCCTTGACTGTGCTGTTGTTCTGCTCCATCACGAACGTGCGCACCGACAGGCGCCGCGCCGGCGGCGTGGCGATGATCGACAGGTCGCGCATGCCCGACACCGCCATGTTCAGCGTGCGCGGAATCGGCGTGGCGGTGAGGGTAAGAATGTCGACTTCGCTGCGCAGGGCCTTGAGCTGTTCTTTCTGACGCACACCGAAGCGGTGTTCTTCGTCGATGATCACCAGGCCCAGGTTCTTGATCTTTACATCGTCCGACAGCAGCTTGTGCGTGCCGATCACGATGTCGATCTTGCCTTCGGCGAGGTCGGCGACGGCGGCATTCACCTCCTTGGCGGACTTGAAGCGGCTCATCACTTCCACGGTCACCGGCCAGTCGGCAAAGCGGTCGCGGAAGCTGTTGTAGTGTTGCTGGGCGAGCAGGGTAGTCGGCACCAGGATCGCCACTTGCTTGCCGCCGTGTACCGCAATAAAGGCTGCGCGCATGGCCACTTCGGTCTTGCCGAAGCCCACGTCGCCGCACACCAGGCGGTCCATCGGCTTGGGCGCGAGCATGTCGGCGCGCACCGCTTCGATGGTGGTCTGCTGGTCCGGGGTTTCTTCGAAGGCGAAGCCGGCACTGAAGGTGGCGTAGTCGGCCTTCGGGTCGGCGAAGGCATACCCTTCGCGCGCCGCACGACGGGCATAGATGTCGAGCAGTTCGGCGGCGACATCGCGCACCTGTTCGGCGGCCTTGCGCTTGGCTTTCTGCCAGGTCTCGGAACCCAGGCGGTGCAACGGCGCCAGGGCGTCGTCGCTGCCGGTGTAGCGGGCGATCAGGTGCAGGTTGGCCACCGGCACGTAGAGCTTGGCGCCCTCGGCGTATTCCATGGTGAGGAATTCGGCGGCCTGGTTGTCGATCTCCAGGGTCTGCAGGCCCAGGTAGCGGCCGACACCGTGGTCGATATGCACCACCGGCGCGCCTTCGCGCAGTTCCGTGAGGTTTTTGATCACCGCGTCGTTGTTGGCGTCGGCGCGTTTTTCACGGCGGCGACGCTGCATCACGCGCTGGCCGAACAGCGGGCTCTCGGCGATCAGCGCGAGCGCCGGGTCATCCAGCAGCAGGCCTTCGTCCAGTGGCGCGATGGTGATCGCCAGGCGCTCTTTGCCAGCGACAAAATCCGGCCAGCTGTCGACGGTTTTCGGCCGCAGCTTCAGGCGTTCCAGCAGTTCCAGCAGCACTTCACGGCGCCCGGCGGACTCTGCGGTGAACAGCACGCGGCCGGGGAAGTCGCCGAGGAAGTTCGAGAGAGCTTCCAGGGGTTGCGTGGCTTTGGACTGGATCGCCAGGTCCGGCAACGTTGCCGCTGGGAAGCGCTCGCGGCCGCTGCCGGCGTCCACATCCTGCTGGCTGGCGACCACGCGCGGCCAGTTCTTCAGGCGGGCGAAGCAGTCTTCCACCGGCAGGAACAATTCGGCAGGCGGCAATAAAGGCCGGGAAGGATCGACGCGGCGCTCTTCATAGCGGTTGCGCACGTCGTTCCAGAAGTTTTCCGCCGCCTGTTCGATGCCCGGCAACGAGAACACTTGGGTGTCCTGGGGCAGGTAGTCGAACAGGGTCGAGGTTTCGTCGAAGAACAGCGGCAGGTAGTACTCGATGCCGGCCGGGGTAATCCCGCTGCTCAAGTCCTGGAAGATCGGGCAGCGGCGGAAGTCCACGTCAAAGCGTTCACGGAAGCGCGCCTTGAAGCGCGTGACCGCGTCCTTTTGCAGCGGGAACTCCCGTGCCGGCAGCAGCTTGATCGACTCGACCTTGTCGATGGAGCGCTGGTTTTCCGGGTCGAAGGTGCGCAGGGTCTCGATTTCGTCATCGAACAGGTCGATGCGGTACGGCAACTTGCTGCCCATGGGGAACAGGTCGATCAGCGCACCACGCACGGCGAATTCACCGTGCTCATACACCGTGTCGACACAGCGGTAGCCGCTGGCTTCGAGGCGCGTGCGCATCTGTTCCACGTCGAGTTTCTGGCCGATATCCAGCACCAGGCTGCTGCCCAGCAGGAACTTGGTCGGCGCCAGGCGGTGCAGGGCGGTGGTGATCGGCACCACCAACACACCGTGGGCCAGTTCCGGCAGGCGGTAGAGGCTGGCGATGCGCTGGGAGATGATGTCCTGGTGCGGCGAGAACAGGTCGTAGGGCAGGGTTTCCCAGTCGGGAAAATGCAGCACCGGCAAATCGGGGGCGAAGAAGCTCAGCTCCTGCTCCAACCGTTCGGCGCTTTGGCTGTCGGCGGTAAGCAGCAGGGTAAAGCGCTTGGCTGCGCTGGCAGCCTCGGCAATGGCCAGGCTCAGGGCGGCACCGGGCAGGTTGCCCCAGTGCTGTTTACCTGCCGCGGCAGGGAGAAGCGGTAGACGCAGAACGGGCACGGAAGGTTGAGCTCCAAGCGTTGCGACAAAGTCGGTAATTGTAACGGCCCGAGGTGCCGCCTGTCAGTTGCTGACTGAGCCTATTACGGTTTGTAGGAAATGTAGTGGCTAAGACAAACAAAGCAGCCTTTTGACTCATTATGTAGTGCCGTTTTGCACGGATGTTTCGGAGAGTTACGGACAAGTTGGCGGCACTGCGCCATTGGTGGCCTTCTGAAACCCGCGTGTTTCCTGGCCTGTAGCGGGGTGGTATTTTTTTGCAAGGGCTTTTTGTTGTGGTTGGCGCATTGCTCAACGGGCGGTCGGACGACATAATGTAGCCCCTTTTTTCAGCCCCTACATGTGGAAGGTTCCCGTGACTCAGAAGCCCGACCAGTGTCTTGGTGAATGGATCGACCGTGAAGCACTCGCAGAAGCGATGATCCCGCTTATCGGTCAGCTGTACCGCAATAACAATGTGGTGAGCTCGATCTATGGCCGCAGCCTGATCAACCAATCAGTCATCGCGATTCTCAAGGCGCATCGCTTTGCTCGCCATCGTTCCGCCGACGACAGCGAACTCTCCGTCCACGAAACATTCCCCCTGCTCAAGGCCATGAGCGAGCTCAAGCTCGGCGCGGCTTCGGTAGACCTGGGCAAGCTGGCCTACAAATTCCGCAAGGAAGGTGCCGGCCGCAGCGCCGAGCAGTTCGTGCGTGAAGAAATGGCCGATGTGGTGGGCCAGCAAAACGCCGCTGCCCGCAAAGGTACCGACGTTGTCCTCTACGGCTTCGGTCGTATCGGCCGTCTGCTGGCGCGCATCCTGATCGAAAAAACCGGTGGCGGCGACGGCCTGCGCCTGCGTGCCATCGTGGTGCGCAAAGGCGCCGAGAACGACCTGACCAAGCGCGCCAGCCTGCTGCGTCGCGATTCGGTACACGGTTCGTTCAACGGCACCATCACCATCGACGAAGAAAACAACACCATCACCGCCAACGGCAACCTGATCCAGGTGATCTACGCGAAGAACCCGACCGAGGTGGACTACACCCAGTACGGCATCAAGGACGCCCTGCTGGTGGACAACACCGGCGTATGGCGTGATGCCGAAGGCCTGGGCCAGCACCTGGCCTGCCCGGGCATCGACCGCGTCGTGCTGACCGCGCCTGGCAAAGGCAAGCTCAAGAACATCGTGCACGGCATCAACCACGGTGAAATCACCGCTGACGACAAGATCGTGTCCGCTGCCTCCTGCACCACCAACGCCATCGTGCCGGTGCTCAAGGCTGTGAATGACAAGTTCGGCATCGTCAACGGCCACGTTGAAACCGTTCACTCGTACACCAACGACCAGAACCTGATCGACAACTTCCACAAGGGCGATCGCCGTGGCCGCAGCGCCGCGCTGAACATGGTCATCACCGAGACCGGTGCCGCCACCGCCGCTGCCAAGGCCCTGCCTGAGCTGGCCGGTAAGCTGACCGGTAACGCGATCCGTGTGCCGACGCCGAACGTGTCGATGGCCATTCTCAACCTGAACCTTGAGAAAGCCGCTACCCGTGAAGAGATGAACGAGTACCTGCGCTACATGGCGCTGCACTCCGACCTGCACAAGCAAATCGACTTCGTCAATTCCCAGGAAGTGGTGTCCACCGACTTCGTTGGCTCGCGCCACGCCGGTGTGGTGGACGCGGAAGCGACCATTACCCAGGACAACCGCGTTGTACTGTACGTCTGGTACGACAACGAGTTCGGCTACAGCTGCCAGGTGGTTCGCGTGATGGAAGACATGGCCGGGGTCAACCCGCCTGCGTTCCCGCGCTGAGCCTTAGCACTGAATGAAAAAGCCCCGACTGGTTCGGGGCTTTTTTATGGCAAGCGGGTTATGTGTTACCGGGCAGGGCCTCATCGGGAGCAAGCTTTCGACGTGTGAATACATTTCAAATGTGGGAGGGGGCTCGCCCCCGATAGCGGTAGTTCAGCGTATGCATGCCTAACGGGCAGGCCATTTTCATTTCAGCAGTTTGCCGCGCAAGTCATCGGACAAACCCTTGGGCGCCAGCCAAATGCCCAGGTAGGCCCTTGCCAGCGCGTCATTGGCGCTGCTGAACACCACCTGCCCATTGATCTCCAGATTCAGGCCACGGCCGGGGCGAAAGTCCAGGGCGTAGCGATCACCGCTGCGGATGTTACGAAAGCTGGCGTGCAACTGGTCGACTTCAAGCCTCAGGCGAGGGCTGGCTTGCTGGCGCTCCAAGGTGGCCGTCGCCGCCTTGATCACATCGTTGCGGTCGATGTCGCGAAAGTAATACAGCACAAGGCGCAGCGGCTGTTGCGAGTCCCATGCCTGCCTGGCGCTCACGGTCTGCGGGGTATACAGCGCAGCCGCGTACACATCCGCCCAGAGGTAGGTGAACACCGTCTGGTTTTTCAGCGCCAGTCCGGGGGCTTGCGCAGGAAAATCGGCTTGCCGGAGGCGGTCTGCTTCATTCGCATACACCACAACCGAAAAAATCATCATTAAACAGAAAACGACATGCCGCATAATGGCCCGTCCTGCAAAGGTGCGTGTCAGCAGTGTAATGCCGGTTTCCTGTTCCTGTAGTAAAGGCAAAACTGGCCTACGACGCGACCAAGGGTTAATGTGCGCGGCGTTGAGCCTTATATAGACTGTGCCCCGGTTCACACACTTGAGCCAAATTGTCCTTCATGACCGCTGGCCGCGGCATGATTTAGCCAGGCGTCCAACCGTGCGCCTGGCCTGTTCTGAGGAGTACGCATGGCTGTCTACAACTACGACGTGGTGGTACTGGGTTCCGGCCCGGCTGGAGAAGGTGCGGCGATGAACGCCGCGAAGGCAGGGCGCAAGGTGGCGATGGTCGATAGCCGTCGCCAGGTCGGCGGTAACTGCACCCACCTGGGCACCATCCCGTCCAAGGCTTTGCGTCACTCGGTGCGCCAGATCATGCAGTTCAACACCAACCCGATGTTTCGGGCCATTGGTGAGCCGCGCTGGTTCTCGTTCCCGGACGTGCTGAAAAGCGCCGAGAAGGTCATCTCCAAGCAAGTCGCTTCGCGCACCGGCTACTACGCCCGTAACCGTGTCGACCTGTTCTTCGGCACCGGCAGCTTCGCCGACGAGCAAACCGTCGAAGTGGTGTGCGCCAACGGCGTGGTCGAGAAGCTGGTGGCCAAGCACATCATCATCGCCACCGGTTCGCGCCCGTATCGCCCGGCGGATATCGATTTCCACCACCCGCGTATCTACGATAGCGACACCATCCTCAGCCTGGGCCACACCCCGCGCAAGCTGATCATCTACGGCGCCGGCGTGATCGGCTGTGAATACGCCTCGATCTTCAGCGGCCTGGGCGTGCTGGTGGAGCTGGTGGACAACCGCGACCAGTTGCTGAGCTTCCTCGACTCGGAAATTTCCCAGGCGTTGAGCTACCACTTCAGCAACAACAACATCACCGTGCGTCACAACGAAGAATACGAGCGGGTCGAAGGCCTGGACAACGGCGTGATCCTGCACCTCAAGTCCGGCAAGAAGATCAAGGCCGATGCCTTGCTGTGGTGCAACGGCCGTACCGGCAACACCGACAAGCTCGGCATGGAAAACATCGGGGTCAAGGTCAACAGCCGTGGCCAGATCGAAGTCGACGAGAACTATCGCACCTGCGTGCCGAACATCTACGGTGCCGGTGACGTGATCGGCTGGCCAAGCCTGGCCAGTGCGGCGCATGACCAGGGCCGTTCGGCGGCCGGCAGCATTGTCGACAACGGCAGCTGGCGTTACGTGAACGACGTGCCGACTGGGATCTACACGATTCCCGAGATCAGCTCGATCGGCAAGAACGAGCACGAACTGACCAAGGCCAAGGTGCCTTACGAAGTGGGCAAGGCGTTCTTCAAGAGCATGGCGCGTGCGCAGATCGCCGGTGAGCCGCAAGGCATGCTCAAGATCCTGTTCCACCGCGAAACCCTGGAAGTCCTCGGCGTGCATTGCTTCGGCTACCAGGCTTCGGAGATCGTGCACATCGGCCAGGCGATCATGAACCAGCCGGGTGAGCAAAATACCCTCAAGTATTTCGTCAACACCACGTTCAACTACCCGACCATGGCCGAAGCCTATCGGGTAGCGGCCTACGACGGCCTCAACCGGCTTTTTTGAGCGGCTCCGGCCGGTGGCCTGAGCCGGCCGGGGAGACCGATTTCAGTAATTCTCGAGGGTGGCGGTGGCCAAACCGGGAAAGTCTGTAATCAGGCTATCTACGCCGAAGTCGGCGAGCCTGCGCATCAGCGCAGGTTCGTTGACTGTCCATACGGACACGTGCAGGCCCTGGCGCTGGGCTTTTTCCAGACGCTCGGGGGTGCACAACGTCCAGTTCAACGCCAGCATCTCACAGCCGTAGTTCTGCGCGACCTTCAGCGGGTCGAGCCAGGCATATTCGGCGACCAGCCCGCGTGACAGGTCGGGGGTGAGTTCAACCGCTGCTTTCAACACTTCCCGCGAGCTTGAGGTTACGGTGACCTTGTCCATCAGGCCGAAACGCACGGCCATCTCACGGATGGCCAGCACGGTGGTCGCGGCACGGGTGCGCGAGGCGCTTTTGACTTCCAGTTGCCAGTGATCGAAGTCGCACTGTTCGAACAGCTCTTCCAGGCGCGGAATCGGGCAAGGCTTGACCCAGCCCGGGCCGCCTTTGCGCGCGTCCATCTTCACCAGGTCTGCCGCCGAATACTCGACGACTTTGCCGCGCCGGTCGGTGGTGCGCTTGAGGGTCGGGTCGTGGATGACCATCAGCTCGCCGTCCATGGACAGGTGCAAATCCAGTTCGCAGCGGCGTACACCGTGCTTGAGACACGCCTGGAAGCTGGTCAGGGTGTTTTCCGGTGCTTCGCCTTTGGCACCGCGGTGGCCGTAGATCAGGGTCACAGTTGCTCCTTTACGCCAGGTTGTCTGGCAGGGTGAATTCGAGAGTTCAGGTGTCTTGGGCGTCGCTCTGTTCCCGTGCCAGGCGCCGTTCCTGCGCCTGTTTCTGCAGGATGTAGCGCGCCAGTAGCTGGCGTTGGGCATCGGTCATGGCTTCGAATTCCGTGCCGACGTCGAAGCCTGTGCCCTTGGGATCGCAATGGGTAACCCGCGCGCGCAGCAGCAGGCCGAGCGCCTGGGGCATCAGCACCAGCTTGACCGCCAGGTGCGCACCCACCGTCAGGGGGGAGGGGTGTTGGAAATCGATGCCGCCTTCGGAAATGATCACCGGCTGCGGAGCGCCGACCTCATCCAGCAGGCCGCGGGCCATGATTTGGCTGAGCAAATCCAGGCGTTTGTTCTGCACGCGGAGGAAGGCGACGAGGGTGCGATCCTTCTCGCTGAGCTGGCGCAGCAGGTGCTGGGCTTCAAATTCGCTCAGGTGCAGTTCACTGAGCAGATTGAACAGCGGTGAATCATCCAGCAACACTTCCTTGCTCGCCGCTTCGGGGGCAGACAGGCTTTTGATTTGGAGTGCGATCATGTCGTCGATACGGTAGTATTCGCGGCGCTCTTCTTCATCTAATGTCGACATGGCGAACCCCAGGTAACGGTAATGGTCTGAGTGTAAAGCTGCTTACCAGACCCCGCCACCGGGACGTCTTCTTTTCCTCCGAACAAGCCCCGACATGTTCAGACCTCTCTTCGTATTTATTGGCACGCGTTATACCCGTGCAAAGCGTCGCAATCATTTTGTGTCGTTCATTTCCTTGACCTCGATGATCGGTCTCGCCCTTGGCGTGGTCGTGATGATCGTGGTGCTGTCGGTGATGAACGGCTTCGATCATGAGATGCGCACCCGCGTGCTGGGCATGGTGCCCCACGCGACCATCGAGGGCGATGCGCCCATCAGCGACTGGCAAAGCCTGGCCGCCAAGGTCAAGCAGAACCCCAAGGTAGTGGCCGTGGCGCCGTTTACCCAGATGCAGGGGCTGCTGACCAACGACGGCAAGGTGCAGAAAATCCTGCTCAATGCCATCGACCCGGCCCAGGAACGCAACGTCTCGATCATCGACAAGTTCATGTTGCAGGGCAAACTCGACGATCTGGCCCCCGGCAGCTTTGGCATTGTCATCGGTGACAAGGCGGCGGCCAAGCTCGGCGTCGGCATCGGCGACAAGCTGACCTTCGTCGCGCCGGAAGTCACCGTGACGCCGGCCGGCATGTTCCCGCGCATGAAGCGCTTTACCGTGGTCGGCACCTTCCACGTCGGCGCCGGCGAGATCGACGGCTACCTCGGCCTGACCAACCTCACCGACCTGGCCCGCCTGCATCGCTGGCAGCCGGACCAGGTGCAAGGCCTGCGCCTGAAGTTCAACGACTTGTTCGATGCCCCGCGCGGCGCCTGGGAAATCGCCCAGCACCTGGGTGAAAGCCAGTACTACGCCCGCGACTGGACCCGCACCCACGGCAACCTGTACCAGGCCATCCGCATGGAAAAAGCCATGATCGGCCTGCTGTTGCTGCTGATCGTCGCGGTCGCGGCCTTCAACATCATCTCCACGCTGGTGATGGTGGTGAATGACAAGAAGGGCGACATCGCCATCCTGCGTACCCTGGGTGCTACGCCGGGACAGATCATGGCGATCTTCATGGTGCAGGGCACCGTGATCGGCGTGGTCGGCACCTTGATCGGCACCGGGGTAGGCATTTTGGCCGCGCTGAACGTCAGTGCCGCCATCGCCTTGCTTGAAAAGGTGATCGGCCACAAGTTCCTCAACGCCGACGTCTACTTCATCGATTACCTGCCGTCCCAGGTGCAAGCCCAGGACGTGCTGATGGTGGGCGGCGCCGCGTTGGTCCTGAGTTTCCTTGCCACCCTGTATCCAGCCTGGCGCGCGGCACGTACCCAGCCAGCACAGGCCTTACGTTATGAGTGAATCGGGCATGAGTGAAAAAGCAATCCTGAGCTGCCGCAACCTGGGCAAATCCTACGAGGAAGGCCCGGAATCGGTCGTGGTGCTGTCCAACCTGCAACTGGAACTGCATCCCGGCGAGCGCGTGGCGATCGTCGGCAGTTCCGGTTCCGGCAAAAGTACCTTGCTCAACCTGTTGGGCGGCCTCGATACGCCGTCCCAGGGCAGCGTATGGCTGGCCGGTGAAGAACTGTCGGCCCTGAATGAAAAGGCCCGAGGCCAGTTGCGCAACCGCTCGTTGGGCTTTGTGTACCAGTTCCACCACCTGTTGCCGGAATTCACCGCCCTGGAAAACGTGTGCATGCCGTTGCTGATCGGCAAGACCGCGATCCCGGAAGCCCGCCAGCGCGCCAAGGCGTTGCTCGAGCGCGTCGGCCTCGGCCATCGCCTGGAGCACAAACCGGCCGAACTGTCCGGCGGTGAGCGTCAGCGTGTGGCGATTGCCCGTGCCCTGGTGAACAACCCTGGGCTGGTGATGCTCGACGAGCCCACCGGCAACCTCGACTCCCACACCGCCCAGGGCATCAAGGACTTGATGCTGGAACTGAGCACCCAGATGCGCACCGCGTTCCTGGTGGTGACCCATGACATGAGCATGGCCCGCCAGATGGACCGTGTGCTGCACCTGCAGGAAGGTCATCTGGTCGCCATCTGACCTGTTTCAAGCCCGGTGCCTGACGCCGGGTTTTCTATTTTTCCAACGGTGCCCGCGAATGTTCAGACCGTTATCGATTTTCATCGGCACGCGCTATACCCGCGCCAAGCGCCGCAACCGCTTTGTTTCGTTTATCTCGATGACCTCGATGATCGGCCTCGCCCTGGGCGTGCTGGCGATGATCGTGGTGCTGTCGGTGATGAACGGCTTCCAGCGCGAAATGAGCTCGCGCATCCTTGGCATGGTGCCTCACGCCACTGTCGTCGGGGTGAATCCGATCGACGATTGGCAGCCGGTGGCCGCTGCGGCGATGAAAAATCCGCAAGTGACTGCCGCCGTACCGTTCACGCAGATGGACGGGATGTTCTCCTACAAGGGCGCGATGCAGCCGATTGAGATCAGCGGCGTCGACCCGGCCCAGGAAGGCAAGGTGTCGATCGTGGCCCAGCATATCGTGCAGGGCAAACTGGAAGACCTGAAGCCCGGCGAGTTCGGCGTGGTGGTCGGCGAGATCACCGCCCGGCGTTTTCGCCTGAGCGTGGGTGACAAACTGACCCTGATCGTCCCGGAAATCAGCAGCGCGCCCGGTGGTATCACCCCGCGCATGCAGCGTCTGAACGTAGTGGGTATCTTCAAGGTCGGCGCCGAGCTGGATGGCTCCATGGCCTTGATCCACATGGCCGACGCCGCCGAGATACAGCATTGGCAGCCAAACCAGGTGCAGAGCGTGCGCCTGGCGTTGAAAGACCTGTACGCAGCGCCCAAGGTCTCGGCGGACATCGCCGCCAGCCTCGGCAGCGGCTACAAGCCCGATGACTGGACCCACACCCAGGGCAGCCTGTTCAGTGCGATGAAGATGGAAAAGACCATGATCGGCCTGTTGTTGCTGATGATCGTCGCCGTCGCGGCGTTCAACATCATCGCCACGCTGATTATGGTGGTGAACGACAAGGGCGCGGACATCGCGATCCTGCGCACCATCGGCGCCACGCCACGGCAGATCATGGCGATTTTCATGGTGCAGGGCACGGTGATCGGCATTGTCGGCACCTTGATCGGCGGCGTGCTGGGGGTGATTGCGGCGCTGAACGTGAGTGAGCTGGTGGGCTGGCTGGAGCGGGTGAGCGGGCAGCATATCTTCAGTTCGGATGTGTACTTCGTCAGCAACCTGCCTTCGGAGCTGCAAAGTGGCGATGTGGTGCTGATTTGTACGGCCGGGTTTGTGTTGAGCTTCATGGCGACGATTTACCCGGCGTATCGGGCGGCGAAGATTGAGCCGGCGCATGCGCTTAGGTATTCGTAGTCTTTTAGACCGCTATCGGGGGCAAGTCGCACCGCCCCCGATAGGGCCGGCCCATCTTGCATCAATTTACCTCGGGCAGCTCAATCACAAACCTTGTCCACCCCGCCCCGGATTCACAAAAAATCCTCCCTCCGTGTGCCCGCACAATCGACTGGGTAATCGCCAATCCCAGCCCCGCATGCTCGCTGCTGCCTTCATGGCGCGCCGGGTCGGCTCGGTAGAACCGGTCGAACAACCTCGGCAACACGTGCGCTGGAATACCTTCCCCGCTGTTCTCTACCGTCAGTGTCACGCCCCGTGTGCCTTCAACCATCCGCACGCGCACTTGGCCGCCGGCCGGGGTAAACCTGAGGGCGTTATCCAGCAGGTTCGACAGGGCCCGGCGCAGCATGCCACGATCGCCGACGGTTTGCGCGCCGCCTTCGCGTACCAGCGAGACCTGTGCGTCTTCTGCCAGCAACGCGAAAAACTCCAGCAATGTCTCCACTTCATCCGCCAGCACCAACGGCTCACGCTTGGGCACCAGCAAGCCGTGGTCCGCCTTGGCCAGGTACAGCATGTCATTCACCAACTGCGCCATCCATTGCAGCTCTTCCAGGTTGCTGTGCAGCGCTTCGCGGTAATCCTCCAAGGGGCGCGGTTGGGTCAGGATGACCTGGGTCTGGGTCAGCAGGTTCGACAGGGGCGTGCGCAGTTCATGGGCAATGTCGGCGGAGAAGGCCGACAGGCGTTGGAAGGCGTCGTCCAATCGCCCCAGCATGGCATTGAAGGCCTGGGCCAGGTCGGCCAGTTCCGCCGGCATTTGCTGGTGAGGCAGGCGTTGGGTCAAGGAGTGGGCCGACACGCTGGCAGCCACTTCGCCCATGCGCCGCAACGGACGCAAGCCACTGCGTGCAGCCCAGGCGCCCAGCAGCGCGGTGGCCAGGGCCGACAGGCCGACGGTGAGCCAGATCAAATGTTGCATGCGTTGCAGGAAGTGCTGGTGATGGGTGATGTCGAGCATCAGGGTCAGTTGCGGTGAGGCGGGCTGGCCGGGCCTCAAGGGGGCGTTGTACACGCGGTAGTCGGTGCCGGCGTTCTGCAGGGTGTGCAGGCCAGGCGCCTCGGGCAGGCTGACGCTTGGCGCATCGTCCAGCCAGCGCTGGCCGGCGGCGGTGATGCGCAATGTCAGGTCAGGCTGGCGATTGAGTTCGGCTCGCAGCTGCGCTTCGCGTTGGGCGAATGAGTCCAGTGATTCGACGCCCTGCAAGGTACTGCGCAGCGCCACCAGCTTGCTGTCGAGTTGCTGTTGGTCCAGCTCAATGAAGTGCGCCTCGCTGGCACGGTTGAACAGCACGCCGGCGAACAACGAGACCACCGCGGTGCACGCCGCAAACAGCAGGGCCAGGCGGCTGGCCAGGGACAGACGCTGGATCAATGGCTGCGCTCCTCCAGCACATAACCCATGCCGCGCACGGTATGGATCAGCTTGGTGGGGAAGGGATCGTCGACTTTCAGGCGCAGGCGCCGGATCGCGACTTCGATGATGTTGGTGTCACTGTCGAAATTCATGTCCCACACCTGGGAGGCAATCAGCGACTTGGGCAGGACTTCGCCCTGGCGGCGCAGCAGCAGTTCCAGCAGGGAGAACTCCTTGGCGGTGAGGTCGATGCGCTGGCCGTCCCGTTCGACGCGGCGGCGGATCAGGTCCAGGCGCAGGTCGGCCAGTTGCAGGGCGGTTTCCTGCGGCGTGCTGCTGCCACGGCGCAACAGGCTGCGTACCCGCGCCAGCAGTTCGGAGAAGGCAAAGGGCTTGACCAGGTAATCGTCGGCACCCAGTTCCAGGCCGTGCACCCGGTCTTCCACGGCATCCCGGGCGGTCAGAAACAGCACCGGGATCTCCAGGCCGGCACTGCGCACCGCTTGCAGGATTTGCCAGCCGTCGCGACCGGGCAGCATCACATCCAGGATCAACAGGTCATAATCGCCGGTCAGCGCCAGGTGCTGGCCGCTGGTACCGTCGGCCACCAGTTCGGTGGTGAAGCCCGCCTCGGCCAGGCCTTGGCGCAGATAGTGGCCGGTTTTCGGTTGGTCTTCGACGATCAGCAATTTCATGGGCGGCTCTTGGCAACAGTTCACGAGGGGCTTTATACCCTGGGTGCCAGGGGAAGGGCGCAACCTGACAAAGTTGTAATCTAGCAGTCAGCTGGCTGGCAGCGGCGCACTCTTAGAGTGCTGTCCAAGCAGGTTGCACACTTTTTGGAGAATCGAGATGGCATTGCGTACACCCCTGTTGTTGGCGGGCTGCCTGTTGGCGTTGAGTTTCAATGCAATGGCGGATGCGGCCCATACCTATGCGTTCGGCCAGCCGGCATCGGCGGATAAGGCCACACGCACCGTGGAAGTGACGCTGCAGGATATTTCTTTTTCGCCCACGTCCCTGGACGTCAAGGCCGGTGAGACGGTGCGCTTTGTACTGGTCAACAAAGGCCAGTTGCTGCATGAATTCAACCTCGGTGACGCGGCGATGCACGCCGAACACCAGAAGGAAATGCTGCAGATGCAGGCCAGCGGCATGCTCACCTCCACGGGAATGGGCAAGATGGATCACAGTGCCATGGGCCACGGTGAAATGGGCGGCATGAAACACGACGATCCCAACAGCGTGCTGGTGGAGCCCGGCAAGACCGCTGAGCTGACCTGGACGTTTACCAAGGCCACCGGCCTGGAGTTTGCCTGCAACCTCCCCGGGCATTACCAGGCGGGCATGGTCGGCAAGCTGACCGTTGAGTAAGGCGTTTCTTAAGGGCGGGGGCAAAGGCTGGTAGACTGGCGCGGTTTATTTAGCCAGGTTTCCGCCATGCATCCCGCAGCCGAACATTCGCCGCTGGGCAAGTCCAGTGAATACATTTCCACCTACACCCCTTCGTTGCTATTCCCGATTCCACGCGCCGCCAAGTGGGCCGAGCTGGGCCTGAGCGCCGAGACCCTGCCGTACAAGGGCGTGGACTTCTGGAACTGCTTCGAGTTGTCCTGGCTGCTGCCGTCGGGCAAGCCGGTGGTGGCCATCGGTGAATTCAGCATCCCCGCCGACTCGCCGAACATCATCGAGTCCAAGTCGTTCAAGCTGTATCTCAACTCGCTCAACCAGACCGCGTTTGCCGATGTGCAAAGCCTGGAAGCGACCCTGCGCACCGACCTCAGCGCCGCCGCCGGCAAGCCTGTTACCGTGCGTATCCGCAGCTTGGCCGACATTGAGGCCGAAGGCGTGATGGCGTTGCCGGGCACGTGCATTGACGGTCTGGATATCAGTGTCAGCAATTACGAACACCCGCGCCCGGAGCTGCTGCGTTGCGATGACTCGCGCATTGTCGAGGAGAGCGTGCACAGCCACCTGCTCAAGTCCAACTGCCCGGTGACCAGCCAGCCCGATTGGGGCAGCGTAGTGGTTGAGTATCGTGGTGCGGCGTTGGATCACGGGAGTTTGTTGGAATACCTGGTGAGCTTTCGCCAGCACTCGGATTTCCATGAACAGTGCGTGGAGCGCATTTTTCTCGACCTGCAGCGTTTGCTGAAGCCGGAGAAATTGACGGTGTATGCGCGCTATGTGCGGCGCGGCGGGTTGGATATCAACCCTTACCGCAGTACTGAGGATGTGGCGTTCCAGAACGTGCGCCTGGCCCGTCAGTAAGCAAAGGTGGGAGGGGGCAAGCCCTCTCCTACCTTTTGGTTCTGCGCCTGGCTTGGGCTCGGGTCAGATCCCCATGTTGCCCAAGGTGATCATGATATTGCGCAGTGTCCCGGAAATCACCGGGTGCTCAGCGTCGAACTCTATGGCAGCTTGGCTCACATCGTCGGAAATACTCGGCGTTTGAGTGGCCGGTTCAAGTTCAAGTTGCAATTCAAACTTGGCAATCAAGGCTTGCAGAGCATCACGTTTTTCTTCCGACAGCGGCGGTTCCTGTTCCAGCTGCCCGCGCAGGATCTCGACCTGTTCTTCCAGTTTTTTGCGATCAGGCATGACGTTCTTCCTTTTATCGATAGGCACTGGCATAGACCACGGCACGCCGTGAAAGGTCTACGGACTGACCTGTAGATTAATCCACGGGCGCCGACTGTGCATGATCTCGATCAGGGCTTCTCGCCTTTGAGCTGGCGCAGGCTGATGTCAGCCAGGCAGGTGCCGAGTTCACCGAGGTGATCGATCACCGAGTGCACCCCCAGCCCATAGAGCTCGACGGTGGCTTTGCCGCGCTTGTGCTCGCGTTCCTTGTCGCTCAGCGCCTGCCACTGCTCAGGCGCCAGGCCGCACAGCGAACCACAGGAGGCCAGGCCAATGGTCCACAAGCCTGCATTCAGGCCCGATTGCAACAGGCGCGGTTCGCCGCTGACCAGTACGCAGCCTTCCAGGCGTTCAATGTTGAGTTCCATCAAGGCTTGCCAGCAGGCATGAGGGGCGGGCCAGCGGATGGAGGAGGGGGATGCGGCCTTGAGCCAGCCGGGCAGTACGGCGGCCAGTGGTGTGGTTACCGAAGGCGGCAGCTCATCCAGCCAGGCACAGGGGACGCCTTGTTCCTTGAGGCTGCGCAGGATTTTCAGGGCGCCGGGTGTGGCTTGGGAGTCCGGGGAGGGGGAATCGGTGCGTGCCCGGGAACCAAAGTCCACCAGGCAACCACTCAGGCCAAACAGAACAGCAGTCAAGGCGGGCGCGTTGGCGATGGCTATCTCGGCGTGAGGCATGTCGACATCCCTGAAATAGCTGTGACGCTATCGGGGCAGGATGACAAGCAGATGACAGGCGGCTAATTGTAGGAAAATTGTCCATTTGTGTTAGGACGATTCCTGGCAGCTGCCTAATTGGACACTTCCGTCATATACTGACGGCCTTATTCAGGGCATAGCGCCCATGACAGACCATTCAAGGAGCAAAAGCTATGCGCTGGAGCCACTACTTCGCTCAGCTATCGGTGTGTGCCACTGTCCTGCTGGCGCCTTTCGCTGCACAGGCTGCATCGGAAGATGATCCATGGGAAAGCGTCAACCGCCCGATCTTCACCTTCAACGACACCGTTGATACCTACGCCCTCAAGCCATTGGCCCAAGGCTATCAGTGGATCACCCCGCAATTTGTCGAAGACGGTATCCATAACTTCTTCCGCAATATCGGTGACGTCGGCAACCTGGCCAACAATGTGCTGCAGCTCAAGCCCCACAATGCTGGGGTCGACACTGCGCGCTTGCTGGTTAACACCACGTTCGGCGTGCTGGGCTTTATCGACGTCGGCACCAAAATGGGGCTGCAACGCAGTGATGAAGACTTCGGCCAGACCCTCGGTTATTGGGGCGTGGGCAGCGGTCCCTATGTGATGATCCCGCTGCTGGGTCCGAGTACCTTGCGTGATGCACCGTCCAAATACGTGGACAGCTACACCCAACCGTACCGCTATATGAACGATATCGGCTGGCGCAACAGCACCATGGGCCTGAACATCGTTGACACCCGTGCCAGCCTGCTCGACAGTGAGAAACTGATCACCGGCGACAAGTACACCTTTATCCGCAATGCCTACCTGCAGAACCGCGAGTTCAAGGTCAAGGATGGCAAGGTCGTCGACGACTTTTAAGCTGTGATGTTTTGAAATGAAAAAAAGGCGACCCTGGCGGTCGCCTTTTTTATGCGCAGGTTTCAGCGCATTTTCAGGATCCTAAGCCCGAGTTGTTGCTCGTCGCCCGTGCTTTTGGTCCAGACCACTTTCGTGTCAGCCTCCAGGCCCTTGAGCGCCGCGTGCTCTGAATCAATGCGCACGGTGAGCAGGTCTCCCACGGCGAACTGGCGCGGTGCCTGCACCTGCATCCCGGAGCTGGAAAGGTCCACGCAAACCCCGGCAAACTCCTGGCCTTCGTGGAGCAAAGATACTTCGGCATCCACCCGCATGCGGATGAAATCGCGTTTTTCGGCGTAGTCGCGCTCGTGTTCGCCCATCGGTTCCATCCTTACTTTGTGTTGTGGTCTTGGCTGTTCTTATAACTCTCGGTGATTTGCGATGTAAAGACGCCCGGCGACCATCGGCATGAGCTTGAAACCCCTGGCGGATGGGAGTACCGTCTGCGCCTTAGAAGGGCACCTCTGCTTTACAGTTGTGCATGGGGAAAATCCCATTGCGTTGTAGTACAGAGAGGCTAGAAAGCGAATCCAGTACGTGAGCCCGGCCATTGCCGAGCCACCTACGCCAACCTAATTCTGGCGCCGTTTGCCCACATGCAAAAAACCAGTGCCACGCTGCTGATAATCGATGACGACGAAGTAGTGCGCGCGAGCCTTGCGGCCTATTTGGAAGACAGTGGCTTCAGCGTCCTGCAGGCCAGTAATGGCCAACAGGGTCTCCAGGTATTCGAGCGCGACCAGCCCGACCTCGTGATCTGCGACCTGCGCATGCCCCAGATGGGCGGCCTGGAGCTGATTCGCCAGGTGACCGAGCTTGCCCCGCAGACGCCGGTGATTGTCGTGTCCGGTGCCGGCGTCATGAACGATGCCGTGGAAGCGTTGCGTCTGGGCGCTGCCGACTACCTGATCAAGCCCCTCGAAGACCTGGCGGTACTGGAGCACTCTGTGCGTCGCGCCTTGGATCGTGCGCGCCTGCTGGTCGAGAACCAGCGCTACCGCGAAAAGCTCGAAACCGCCAACCGCGAACTCGAAGCCAGCCTTAACCTGCTTCAGGAAGACCAGAACGCCGGTCGCCAGGTGCAGATGAACATGCTGCCGGTCAGCCCCTGGACCATCGACGAATTCCAGTTTGCCCACCAAATCATCCCGTCGTTGTACCTGTCGGGCGATTTTGTCGATTATTTCCGCGTAGACGAGCGGCGTGTTGCGTTCTACCTTGCCGATGTCTCCGGCCATGGTGCTTCCTCTGCTTTTGTCACCGTGCTGTTGAAGTTCATGACGACACGGCTGTTGTTCGAATCCAAGCGTAATGGCACCTTGCCGGAGTTTACCCCCTCCGAGGTGCTGGGCCACATCAACCGGGGCCTGATCAGCTGCAAGCTGGGCAAGCACGTGACGATGGTAGGCGGCGTGATTGATGAAGAAACCGGTCTTTTGACCTACAGCATCGGCGGTCACCTGCCGATGCCTGTTTTATACACTCCCGACAGTGTGCGTTACCTGGAAGGGCGTGGCCTGCCCGTAGGCTTGTTCAATGAAGCCACGTACGAAGACCACATCCTGGAGCTGCCGCCGACGTTCAGCCTGACGCTGATGTCCGATGGCATCCTGGATCTTCTTCCAGAGCCTACACTCAAAGAGAAAGAAGCCGCCTTGCCCCAGAAGGTCAAGTCGGCGGGCGGCAGCCTGGATGGCCTGCGGCAGGTTTTTGGATTGGCCACGCTAGGGGAGATGCCGGATGATATCGCCCTATTGGTGTTGAGCAGGAATCTTTGATGAGTACCGGAAGAATCCAATTCGCCGAGCAAGACGGGACCTTCGTCCTGAAGTTTGTCGGTGAAGTGCGCCTGACCTTGTGTTCGGCGCTGGATGCGACGATTGAGCGGATTTTCACGGCGTTGAATTTCTCGGCGATCGTGATCGATCTGACCGAAACCCGCAGCATCGATAGCACCACCCTTGGGCTGTTGGCCAAGTTGTCCATTCTGTCCCGGCAGAAGGTTGGCCTGTTGCCGACTGTCGTCACCACCCATGAAGACATCACCCGTCTGTTGCAGTCCATGGGCTTCGACCAGGTGTTCAACATCGTTGACCGCCCGATCCCTTGCCCGGAATGCCTCACCGACCTGCCGTCCCAGGATCAGTCCGAGGAAGTGGTGCGGGTCAAGGTGCTGGAAGCGCACAAGATCCTGATGGGCCTCAACGAGTCCAACCGCGAAGCTTTCCACGACCTCGTCAACGCCCTCGAGCGTCACTGATCCGTCTGTCGAACACATGCCAATTGTGGGAGCAAACCCCTTCCCACAGTTGAACTGAGATCGGCTTGAGACAAAAAAAGGGCGGTAACCTCAGAGGTACCGCCCTTTTTGCCGCCTCCGCCGTTTACAGCTTGGCAGACAACAGTGCCTCAAGCTTCTCCTGGTCCCGGGCAAACTGACGAATCCCCTCCGCCAGCTTCTCAGTCGCCATCGCATCCTCGTTGGACTCCCAACGGAACTGCGCTTCAGTCAGATGCACTCGCGCTTCCCCGGCGTGCCCTGGCGACAACTTGCGCTCCAGCTTGCCGTCATCCGCCGCGAGTTTCTCCAGCAGGTCCGGGCTGATGGTCAGGCGATCACAGCCGGCCAGTTCTTCAATCTGGCTCAGGTTGCGGAAACTCGCACCCATCACCACGGTCTTGTAGCCATTAGCCTTGTAGTAGTTGTAGATGCGCGTCACCGACTGCACGCCCGGATCATCAGCGCCGGTGTAGTCGTTGCCATTGGCTTTCTTGTACCAGTCGTAGATACGGCCTACGAACGGTGAAATCAGGAACACGCCGGCCTCTGCACACGCTACCGCCTGGGCAAACGAGAACAGCAGGGTCAGGTTGGTCTGGATGCCTTCTTTTTCCAGCTTCTCCGCCGCGCGGATGCCTTCCCAGGTGGATGCGATCTTGATCAGTACGCGGTCACGGCTAACCCCGGCTTTGTCGTACAGGTCGATCAGACGGTGCGCACGCTTGAGTACGGCGTCAGTGTCGAACGACAGGCGGGCATCCACCTCGGTGGAGATGCGCCCTGGCACAACCTTAAGGATCTCCTGGCCCACGGCCACTGCGAAACGGTCGCTGGCCAAGCCGACATCACCGTTGCAGTCCTGCACGCACTCATCCAGCAGCTTGGCATAGCCCGGGATCGACGCGGCCTTGAGCAGCAGGGAAGGGTTGGTAGTGGCGTCTTGGGGCTTGAGCTTGGCGAGGGTGGAAAAATCGCCGGTATCGGCTACGACAGTAGTGAATTGCTTGAGTTGTTCCAACTTGGAAGTCATGGGCGTGCTCTGTCCTATGGGTCTGATGACATTACCCGAGCGCTGGCAGGCGCTCAAGGGCGCAAATGCGTTCGATCGTTTGCGAGGGCAACAACCTGAAAACAGCCGTTTGAATGCCCGGCGGTACTGCTGAATAGGAGGCCAAAACCGCCAGCAGGTTCAACCCAATTGCCCATGACTGGACACTCAGCGTCCTTCTAACAAAGCGCCGGCTTGATCCAGCAACGCCAGCGGATCACTGGCCTTGTGAATATCCACCGACAATAACTGCCGGAACTTCCTCGCCCCCGGAAACCCCGTCCCCAATCCCAGCACGTGGCGGGTTATATGGTGCATCGTCCCGCCGTTCGCCAAATGCTCCGCAATATAGGGTCGCAACTGCGCCAACGCCTCAGCCCGACTGATCACCGGCGCTTCACTGCCAAACAACTGCTGATCCACCTCCGCCAGCAGATACGGATTGTGATAAGCCTCGCGGCCCAGCATCACCCCGTCAAACGTCTGCAGATGCTCATGGCATTGCTCCAACGTCTTGATCCCGCCGTTGAGAATAATCTCCAGCTCCGGGAAATCCTGTTTCAACTGCGCCGCCACGTCATACCGCAACGGCGGAATGTCGCGGTTTTCCTTCGGCGACAAGCCCTCAAGAATCGCAATCCGCGCATGCACGGTGAAACTGGTGCAGCCGGCGTCCTTCACCGTCCCGACGAAATCACACAACTGGGCATAACTGTCCCTGCCGTTGATGCCGATACGGTGCTTCACCGTCACCGGAATCGACACCGCATCACGCATCGCCTTCACACAATCGGCCACCAGGGCCGGGTGAGCCATAAGGATCGCGCCGATCATGTTGTTCTGGACGCGGTCGCTGGGGCAGCCGACGTTCAGATTCACTTCGTCATAACCGGCAGCCTCGGCCATACGGGCGCAGGCGGCCAGGTCAGCGGGGACACTGCCACCGAGCTGGAGCGCCAGAGGGTGCTCGGCTTCGTTATGGCGCAGGAAACGGTCGTGGTCGCCGTGGAGGATTGCGCCAGTAGTGACCATCTCGGTGTAGAGCAGGGCGTGCTTGGAGAGCAGGCGCAGGAAGAACCGGCAGTGGCGGTCGGTCCAATCCATCATCGGGGCGACGGAAAAGCGGCGGGATAGAGGAGCGGTTTGTAGGGGCATTGGGGATCTGAATCAACGTGGCGAATGGCGCACAGTTTATCAGGGATGGATTCAGGGTGTGGGAGAGGCTTGTTTTGTGGCATTCACCACTTCGAGCGTGGACGTTGCCGTGTGTGAAATATGCCGAGGATTTGCAGACGATCTCCGTGAACCCGATACGGGATCAGGTAGGACCAGTTGGGTACTGCCCATTCACGGGTGTGTTTGACCCGGCCTTCACGACCCATGGTAGGGAACAGAGCCAGTTTGTCGATGCTGGCGAAAATGGCATCGGAGAAGTCATCAGCAGCCTTTGGATTTTCAAGGGCAATGTAATTGGCTTCGTCTTACCCCAAGAAGGCGGCAACCTGACCCCCCGCATAATAATGCTTGTTCAGGTTCAAGTAGTTACTGCGCTCCGACGCCGAGGGAATCATGCAATGACTGCATGCTTACATGGCTAATCTCTCCACTCTCTACCTCTATCAGACTCAATGCACCGTCCGGAAAAGAACAACCGGTATCGATATAAACGACATTGCCCAATGCATGTACACGGGGGACTGTTGAGTGGCCCACATATAACTTATCCAGGCCTGTGATCAATGCCTGGTTTTGCTGCTCTATTTTTTCCCTGGCATAAAGTGCGGTTTTCAACGCTTGTTGTTGGGTGGTTTCTCCACGCATCCCGCTGATAGCGTCTTTGGCGTCTTGCCAACTATGGGTGGCACATGAAAGAAACGCCTCAGCATGGACAATGCCGATTCTCCGGCCATCCGATAAGTCAATTTCAATCATTACTGGGAGTGTTTGTAGTACGTTGTAGATCTCTTTCTGGACGCTGGGCGACAGTTTGTAAAGCCACGCTCCGCCGTTTCGTGTGTGCCTGTTGATGTCGCCATGACCAGAAAGGCAATCAAGAAGCATCTGTTCGTGGTTACCGCGGACGCCGTAAAACCAGGGTTCGCTGAGCCACTTCAATACATCAATAGAGTCAGGGCCTCTATCAATAAGGTCGCCCACACAAAACAAGCGATCCTGTTGGGTGTTGAAGTCTACTTTTTCCATGAGTGACGTGAGTAGCTTGAAGTGCCCGTGAATATCACCCACCACGAAGTCGCGGCCCTTTGAGTTGGATTCAAATACTTCGATGGTGTACATGTTCAGGGCTTCGATGGGGTGGGCACGGGTGAACTATATCATTGCCAACGTCTGCGAAAACCTGGCATTACCCTCAAATCAGGCAACCTGAACCCTCCCTGTCACCCAGCAAAGTTTCATCATTCCCTTCGCCGTTGAGGTCTACGATCTTGCTCAAGAGAGGACCCTTGCGCCTCCAGTCCACAGGGAACTGAAAATGATCTCGAACCTCGTCAAAGTCGTGATGATTGCTGGCTCGTTGCTGTTGGGCGCTTGTTCTTCGGGGGCGTCCGGTGTGAGCAGGGACCCTTGCTTTTCAGGCGGATGCCAGGCGTTTGGGGACCACAGCCCCAGCAAGGCCGCGAAGATGAATTTTGGCGGCAGTGGGCTGGGGAGTAGTTATGGGGAGTACGGGTCGGGTTTGTTGCATGATGATTGATGGGGTGGTGGGTCAGCCATTGGTGTGTTGACTGACCCACAGCGATCGGGGGCAAGCCCCTCCCATATTCGATCTGTAAGGGGGCAACATTGTGGGTGTCAGTGGCCGCCCTTCATGCGGCGGGCGATCAGGTAGATACCCAGGCCGACCAGTGCCGTCGCCGCGCCGATGTAGCCGGTGCTGGTCCAGCCAAACCCGGCCGTAATCGCCATGCCGCCAAACCATGGCCCCAGCGCATTGGCCAGGTTGAACGCCGCATGGTTGGACGCTGCTGCAAGGCTCGGTGCTTCGTGGGCGATGTCCATCAGGCGGATCTGCAGCGGCGCGGCCAACGACACCATGGTGCCGACCAGGCCCATGCTCAGCAACACGCCCCATAGCGAGGACGCCGCGAGGGGGAAGAACAGCAACACGGCGATCGACCACACCAGAATCCAACCCACTGCACGAAACTGCAGGCGATCAAACAGCTTGCCGCCGGCGATGTTGCCGATAATCCCGCCCACGCCAAACGCTGCCAGACCAAATGGAATCCACTGCGGCGATACCTTGGTCACTTCCAGCATGGTCGGCGCCAGGTAGCTGAACACGCAGAACATTCCGGCAAAGCCAATGGCGCCAATGGACAGCGCCATCCACACCTGGGGTTTGGTGAAGGCGCGCAGTTCCTTGCGTGGGTCGCTGCGTTGTTCGTCATGGCGATGGGGCACGAATTGCCAGACCAGGGCGATGGTGCACAGGGCGATCACGCTCACCAGCGCGAACGCTGAGCGCCAGCCCAGGTGCTGGCCGAGGAAGGTGGCGATGGGGTTGCCCAGCAGCATGGCCAGGGTCAGGCCCATCATTACCCGCGCCACGGCGCCGGCGCGTTTGTCGTTGGGCACCATGCTCGAGGCGACAACGGCAGCAATGCCGAAGTAGGCGCCGTGGGGCAGGCCGCTGATAAAGCGGAACGCCACTAACGAGCCGAAGGTCGGGGTGAACGCAGTGGCGAGGTTGCCCAGGGCATACAGGCCCATCAGCAACAGCAACATATGTTTGCGCAGCAGCTTGGCGCCGAGGATGGCCAGCAGTGGGGCGCCGACCATCACACCGAGGGCGTAGGCGCTGATGGCGTGGCCGACCTGGGGTTCGCTTAAACCCAGGTTTTGCGCGATGTCGGGCATCAGGCCCATGATGGCGAATTCGCCGGTACCGATCGCGAAGGCGCCCACGGCCATGGCAGCTTCCATTTTGGCGGCGCTGCGCGCGGGCAGTACGTGCCCGGGAGTTTGGTGGATAGACATGGATCGCTCTGTATTGAAGGGGTACGAGGGAAAACCGTCGATGCTACGCAAGCAGCGACGAAGGAGTCTAGAACAGCCTTTTGCCTGAGAGTTCCTGCCCTGTGACCTCAGGTCGCGTTTGCCACACTTGACACTCGCGCGTTAAAACCGGCGATTTAGAGTTGTCAATTGGCCAAACGACGCATAAACGCCGTGTGGCGTGATATTCTGCGCGCCGTCTTGGTCTGGTCTTTCCCGGTACGTACACCCGTATACGTCCCGGCGTTTGGCTGTCGCCCAGGTAGCTGAAGCCAATAATGATAAGAAGTCAGCGCAGAAGGGACATAAAAGTGAGGTCGATACGTCGGCCTTGTGTGCCCACCCTGCGGTCCCCGAGTGAATGTGTAAACCCCGCGGTGCGTTGCCTGGCGCAGCGTGATTGAGGGTTGCCCATGATCAGGGGCGGTGGGGCGGATGGCGTTTTATCATAGGTGCTACTGATGTTTAAAAAAGTAAACACTGCCCTGCTGGGGCTGGCTTTGTCGATGGGGATCACGTCCGTTCACGCGGAAGAGGCAAAGAAAGTCGATGTGCTGCTGATCGGCGGCGGCATCATGAGTGCAACCCTGGGTGTCTGGCTCAACGAGCTGGAACCGGGCTGGTCGATGGAAATGGTCGAGCGCCTCGATGGCGTCGCCGAAGAAAGCTCCAACGGCTGGAACAACGCAGGTACCGGTCACTCGGCCCTGGCTGAGTTGAACTACACCCCGGAAGACAAGAACGGCAACGTTGAGATCCCGAAAGCGATCGAGATCAACGAAGCGTTCCAGATCTCCCGTCAGTTCTGGTCCTGGCAGGTCCAGCAGGGCGTGCTGAAGAACCCGCGTTCGTTCATCAACTCCACGCCGCACATGAGCTTTGTGTGGGGCGATGACAACATCAAGTTCCTCAAGAAGCGCTACGAAGCCCTGCAAGCGAGCCCGCTGTTCGCCGGCATGCAGTACTCCGAAGACCCGGCGCAGATCGCCAAATGGGTTCCGCTGATGATGGAAGGGCGTGACCCGAACCAGAAAATCGCGGCCACCTGGAGCCCGCTGGGTACCGACATGAACTTCGGCGAGATCACCCGCCAGTTCGTCGCTCACCTGCAAACCACGCCTAAGTTCGACCTGAAACTGTCGAGCGAAGTGCAGGACATCACCAAGAACGCCGACGGTTCGTGGCGTGTCAGCTACAAAAACCTGAAAGACGGCACCAAGACTGAAACCGACGCCAAGTTCGTGTTCATCGGCGCCGGTGGCGGTGCACTGCACCTGCTGCAAAAGTCGGGCATTCCTGAAGCCAAGGAATACGCCGGCTTCCCGGTCGGCGGCTCGTTCCTGGTGACCGATAACCCAACCGTCGCCGAGCAGCACCTGGCCAAGGCCTACGGCAAGGCTTCGGTTGGCGCGCCACCGATGTCGGTTCCGCATCTGGACACCCGCGTGCTGGATGGTAAGCGCGTGATTCTGTTTGGCCCATTCGCGACCTTCTCGACCAAGTTCCTGAAAGAAGGCTCGTACCTGGACCTGCTGACCAGCACCACCACCCACAACATCTGGCCAATGACCAAAGTCGGTATTCGTGAATACCCACTGGTCGAGTACCTCGCCGGCCAACTGATGCTGTCGGATGACGACCGCTTCAAGGCGCTGCAGGAGTACTTCCCGAACGCCAAGCAATCCGACTGGCGCCTGTGGCAGGCCGGTCAGCGCGTGCAGATCATCAAGCGTGACGAAGAGCAGGGCGGTGTCCTGAAACTCGGTACCGAAGTGGTCAGCTCCGCCGACAACACCATTGCAGGCCTGTTGGGTGCATCGCCAGGCGCGTCCACCGCTGCTCCGATCATGCTGACCGTGCTGCAGAAAGTGTTCAAGGACAAGGTTGCGACCCCTGAGTGGCAGGCAAAACTGCACCAGATCGTACCGAGCTACGGCACCAAGCTGAACGACAGTCCTGAGGCTGTTGCCAAGGAATGGGCCTACACCGCCAATATCCTGCAACTGCCTACACCGCCTGCGATTCCACAACAGGCTGCTCCTACCGCCACCGAGGCTGCCAAGCCTGCGGCTGAGCCGAGCAAGCCGGCGTCTGACCTGGCGCTGTAAGCCGCTGGGGAGGTCCTGGGTCAGGACCTTGCCGGTAACAAAAAGCCCGCTGAACCGGTAACGGCCAGCGGGCTTTTTTGTGCG
This sequence comes from Pseudomonas sp. GW821-FHT09C10, assembly GCF_059418085.1. NCBI lineage: Bacteria > Pseudomonadati > Pseudomonadota > Gammaproteobacteria > Pseudomonadales > Pseudomonadaceae > Pseudomonas > Pseudomonas sp. GW821-FHT09C10. The sequence continues at coordinate 259,548 of NZ_JBWKPE010000005.1, read as the reverse complement.
TGTCTAACGGCGGGTCCGTTCGACAGGCGGTAATTCAACCGTACGCTCGGCGGCGGCCAGCGCTGCCTTCAAGCCATCCTGGTCCAGCGGGACACAATAGGCCGGCTTGCCGCGTTCCAGCCGCCAGCTGTCATCCAGGCTGCCGGCATCCACGGCGTCGAACCCCAGTTCGTCGAGTAACGTGATGACGCGTGCCTTCGCTGCGGCGTCATCCGCTGCCACCGGCAACGCCCGGCGGTCGGGGGCACCGTGGGGGCGGGCGTCCTGCGTCAGGTCGGGAGCGAAGATCGCGTTGAACACTTTGACTACATGTGAATGGGGCAAATGCTCGGCGAGCAACCGGCTGGTGGTGGTTTCGAAGCGATCCAGTACCGGTATATGGCCGTCGCGGTTCGGGTAGTAATTATTCGCGTCCATCACGGTCTTGCCCTCCAGCCATTGCGCCGGGACGCTGCGGTAATGCTCCAGGGGGATCGCCACGAGCACCAAATCGCCGAATTTGGCGGCGTCGTCGGCACTGCCCACCTGTACGCCGAGTATGCCGCTCACGACGCTGCTCATGGTGTGGGGGCCACGGGAGTTGCTCAACATCACTTCGTGCCCGGCCGCCAGCGCCAGTTGGGCCACGGCGCGCCCGATAAAGCCTGCTCCAATAACACCAATTTTCATGGTCTTGCTCCGATGCATGGGGGGAGCGGTTATGATGATTGGCAACCCATTGGCGATAAATTGTCGTTTTGGCGTGGATGTTGTTACTGGGAGTAGGGAATGATGGATCGCCTGTCGAGCATGAATGCTTTTGTGATGGCTGCAGAGTTGGGCTCGTACGCGAGGGCTGCCGAGCGCTTGGGGATGTCGCCGCAGATGGTGGCCAAACATGTCACCGCGCTGGAGCAGCGTCTGGGCGCTCGCTTGCTTAACCGCACCACACGAAGGCAAAGCCTGACGGAGTTGGGGGGCGCGTACTACGAGCGTTGCAAACATATCCTGGTAGAAGCCGAGGCTGCCGATTCATTGGCGCAGATCATGAACGACACGCCGCGCGGCAAGCTGAAAATCACCGCGCCCGTCACCTTCGGCTCCTACAGCCTGATGCCGTTGATTACCGGGTTCCTGCGCGACAACCCGGATGTGGAAATCGACCTGCACCTGACCGACCGTTTCGTGGACCTGGTGGAGGAGGGCTATGAAGCCGCTTTTCGTATCGGCCCCCTGGCGACCACCGGTCTGACAGCCAGGCCACTGGCACCTTACCGCCTAGTGGTCTGCGCGTCGCCGGAGTACCTGGCGGCACGTGGTACCCCACAGGCCCCGGCGGACCTTGAGCGTCATGAATGCCTCGGCTACGCCTTCTGGTCGCGGCCGGCGGATCGCGAGTGGGTGTTCTACCAGGCTTCGACGCCTTACAAGGTGCAGGTTGCCAGTCGCTTGCAGATCAATGAAAGCAGGGCCTTGATGTCCGCCGCGCTGGATGGTTTTGGCATCGTGCTCGGTCCGGAAGACTTCTTGCGCCGGGCATTGGCCAGGGGCGAATTGGTGAGAGTGCTGCCGGACTTTGAAGCGCCGAGCCGGCCGATGCACCTTGTCTACACGGCGAACCGCCAGCGTACGGCCAAGCTGAGACGCTTCGTCGAAGCGGTGTTGGGACGCTTCGGTCACCCTTGATGCGTGCTGCTTCAGCAATCCGACAGACACAACCTGTTAAAAAAGTACCCAGGCCTGAGCAGGAGCACGGCTGAAACACGGGGGCATTTTTACCGGTGCAGGTGTTGGGCGATAACGCCTGAGGGGGTTGTATGTTGTTACGTTACGCGGCATTAGCGGCGGTTGTGGTCGCGGCGTCCGGGTGTGTGCAGGAGCGCGTGGTGCATGAGCGCCGGCCTGTACAACGTGAATATGTCGAGGTGGTCGCGCCACAACCGCCGCCGGCCCAGGTCATCGAAGTCGAGCCTGCCGTACGTGAAGGTTACATATGGTCACGTGGTTACTGGCGCTGGGAGGGCGGGCGCTACGTTGCCGTACACGGCCATTGGGAGCCGGTGCGCGAAGGCTATCGTTATGTGCATCCGCATTGGGTGCAGCGCAATGACGGCTACCACTGGCAGGTGGGTGGCTGGGTTCGTTGAACCCCGACTAGGAGGGCTTCTTTGTACCCAGGAGCCGTACTTCCCGCAGCAGCGCGGCACCGAGTTGATCGGTGCCCAGTTCCTTGTATCCCACGGCCTTGACCTCTCCGTTCTCTTCGGCCTGGATGATGATCACCGGTGTCTCTTTGCCGCTGGTTTCGTCGATGTGAAAAGCGTATTGGGGAATATCCACCTTGATCGGCGTACCTGCGGCCTTGCCTTGCACATTGATCAGGAACGCTGCGCAGCCGGTGTCGACATCCACACTAGTGGCAGAACGCCCGCTGACGAAGCAGCTCTTTGGCAGGTCGGGCCAGATGATCTCGGCCAGTGCGAGGGGCGGCGTCAGGGCCAGGGCAGCAAGAAGAAGCGTGCGCACGTGGGGCGTTCTCTCGTTCAGGGATTAGCGACTTTTACCAAAGCCTGCCCCTTGCCGCAATGTTGCCGCTCAGCCCAGACGCTTCATACCCGCTGCCTTGGCCGCACCGAGGTCAAAGGTAGCGGTGTATTCGCAGCCGGCGGCGTGGGCGCTGCGCTCTATCAGGCAATCGGCAAAATCGGCGTTGTTGGCCGTGAACCGTCGAAGCGCCTGCCAGATGACCTCGGCATGTTCGACGGTCAATTCACGGGTGCGCAGCAGTGTTTCCAGAACGACGACAATGTCATTTTTGGCACATTGGTAGCAGCTCTGTAATACCCATACCAGCTCCACCACGGACACCAGGCTGACAAACCCTGGCGAAAGCGTGGTGAGGGATTCGATCAATTCGCACGCCTTGGGGGATTGAACGGGATCATCCTGGGTGACGTAGCGCACCAGCACATTGGTATCCAGCCCGATCATCCAGCCTTCGCTCCCTGTGCTGCGATAGCGTGGTTCATGTCGTCAATGGACACGGCCCTGGCAGGCTTCCGGATCAGCCCCTTGAGATCATGGACAGTCTTGCTCGCTGCAATGATGGAAAACCTGCCATCTTCCGTTTCGACGAACTCGACGCGGTCGCCTGTTTCCAGGCCAAGTGCGGTCCTGACTTGGACGGGGATGGTGATTTGCCCTTTTGAGGTAAGTGTGGCGGTCGCCATGGTAAAGATCTCCAGCATGATGCTCCTTACCTTAAGGTAAGGAGTGATGGAGGACAATATCCGTTGGTCCATAGGTCGCTCTTCAGGTGGAGGATGAGTCGGGGTCATGAAAACCTAGTCCGAACTCAGCCCTCCCGCACGCTTACCCATGCTGCAAAGAAATACAAACTATGACCGACCGCCAGTAAAGCCTGGCGGCTGTAAGCAAATTACCTGACGAGCTCACTGCACTACGCGATAACACGGCACATACGCCGCGCCACCCGGCAACTTCATGCGATGCTGGGCAACGAACGCCTGCAACAGCTCATCCAGTGGCTTCATGATGGCCGGGTCGCCGTGGATCTCGTACGGGCCATGTTCTTCGATCAGGCGAATGCCCTTGTCCTTCACGTTACCCGCCACGATCCCCGAAAACGCACGGCGCAGGTTGGCTGCCAGTTCATGGGGCGGCAGTGCGTGGCTCAGTTGCAGGCTGGCCATGTTTTCGTGGGTCGGGTCGAACGGGCGCTGGAAGCCTTCGTCGATCTTCAGCAGCCAGTTGAAGTGAAACGCGTCGTTGCGCTCACGGCGGAACTGCTTCACCGCCTTGAGGCCGGCTGTCATCTGGCGGGCCACTTCGGCCGGGTCGTCGATGATGATCTGGTAGTGTGCCTGCGCGGCTTCGCCGAGGGTGGCGCCGACGAAGGCATGCAACTGTTGCAGGTACGGCGCGGCTTGTTTCGGCCCGGTGAGAATGACCGGGAAGGGCACGTCGCGGTTGTCCGGGTGCATCAGGATGCCCAGCAGGTACAGGAACTCTTCGGCCGTACCGGCGCCGCCGGGGAAGATGATGATGCCGTGGCCCACGCGCACGAAGGCTTCAAGGCGTTTTTCGATGTCCGGCAGGATCACCAGTTCGTTGACGATGGGGTTCGGCGCTTCGGCGGCGATGATGCCCGGCTCGGTCAGGCCCAGGTAGCGCCCGCCGGTAATGCGTTGCTTGGCGTGGGAAATGGTCGCGCCCTTCATCGGGCCTTTCATCACGCCTGGGCCGCAACCGGTGCACACGTCGAGGCTGCGCAGGCCGAGTTCGTGGCCGACTTTCTTGGTGTATTTGTACTCTTCGGTATTGATCGAATGCCCGCCCCAGCACACCACGATCTTCGGTTCCACGCCGGGACGCAGCGTGCGGGCATTGCGCAGCAGGTGGAACACGTAGTCGGTAATGCCCTGGGAGTTGCTCAGGTCGATACGCTGGCTGTCCAGCTCGTTCTCGGTGTAGACGATGTCGCGCAGGGCGCTGAACAGCATTTCGCGGGTGCTGGCGATCATTTCGCCATCGACGAACGCATCGGCGGGGGCGTTCAACAGCTCCAGGCGCACGCCACGGTCCTGCTGGTGGATGCGCACTTCAAAGTTTTTGTAGGCGTCGAGGATGGTCTTGGCGTTATCGATATGGGCGCCGGTGTTGAGGATCGCGAGGGCGCACTGGCGAAACAGGGTGTAGATGCTGCCGGTACCGGCTTCGCTCAGTTGCTGGACTTCACGTTGGGACAGGGTTTCGAGGCTGCCCTTGGGGCTGACGGAGGCATTGATGACTTGGCGTTGGGGCATTCTGATTCCTTGAAAAACGCAGCCACCGCACCTGTCGAGGTGCGATGACGTGAGAATGGTGGGCGCAGGTTAAGGCGCACGAGCCGGATATTTACCTCAGGCGCAGGGCTGAGCGCAAATACCGTCCAACACCATCATGCCGCAGAACTTACTCAATCAGCTTCCAGTTTTTGTAGAAAACCCGACGCAGGGTAAAGACCAGCCCGGCAAATCCCGCGATGACGGCGTTAAGTACCGACGGCAGCGGCGTCGGCCGTACGATGTCGATGAACAGGCAGTAGCGCTTGGCGTCGTTCTTGTTGAAGGACGCATGCATCAGCGTGTCATCAAAGATAAACAACGGGTCGTCATGCCAGTAGTGCTTGTGCTTGCCGACCTGGATGTACACGCCATCGTGATGGGGCGCCGGTGCCATGTTGTAGAGCACGCGGAACATCATGCGCAGGGGGCCGAAGTGAAAGGACGTCGAGCGGTTCTCGTTGAACACCGACACGCCGATGGTTTTCACGAACGGCAGTTTTTTGCGCAGTTCAGGAATATCCAGCCTGGTTTCGATCGGTCGCCCGTACCACTGGAAGAACAACATGCCGCGCTTCTTCTCGGCCATGCGTTCATCGAGGTAACCGATGATTTCATCCTTGTGGGCCATGGCGTCATCAAGCACCTGTTGCAGGTCTGTGCGCCAGGCCGGTGGCAGGTCGCCCATCGTGTAGACGTGACGGTTACGCGTGCTCAGCAGGTCGAACAGGGTGTTGAACGGCGCCAGCAGCCAAGTGTTGCGACCGCTGCCGATAAAGTATTTCTTGAAGGTCGGCTTGTCATACAGGCCGTTTCGCAGGAAGTCGTAAACGCCGCACACCAGTACCAGGCAGAGGAACACCAGCGTGGTTTCGGGGAACACATCGATAATCAGCAACACGCCGAGTACCCAGGCGACTGATACCGCTTTCTTACGCAAAGCAGACTTGTTCATGCAACTCAGCTCCAGAAGGACGCCATTCGACAGATCCGGATCCGTGGCCGCGAGTGGTGGGTTTTGAAACATAATGAAACATCTTCGTCATGATAAGGCGTCCAGCAGCGGATTGGCGTTTTAAATAGTGCGAAATTGTGAACGCTCGACACAGCCTTTAACCCTGATGGGCTTGTGTGGATTGGATTTTGTAAACAGAAGATTTGCGACTATCGTGACGCTTCGGTTTTTCGGACGTCATAGACCGGTACGATTGAAGTTGAATGGCCACCATTGGCCTTCGGCACCTTGGAAGAGGCAGAAATTTTATGATCATCAAACCGCGGGTTCGTGGCTTTATCTGTGTGACCGCTCACCCTGTTGGCTGTGAAGCGAACGTCAAGGAACAGATCGACTACGTAACTGAGCACGGCGCCATCAAAGACGGCCCGAAGAAGGTGCTGGTCCTGGGCGCTTCCACCGGCTACGGCCTGGCCGCGCGCATCAGTGCTGCGTTTGGCTGCGGCGCCGACACCCTGGGCGTGTTTTTTGAGAAAGAAGGCGAAGAAGGCAAGCTGAGCTCCGCCGGCTGGTACAACAGCGCTGCGTTCGAGAAGTTTGCCGTTGAAAAAGGCCTGTACGCCAAGAGCATCAATGGCGACGCGTTTTCCGACGAGATCAAGCGCCTGACCATCGAAACCATCAAGAAAGACCTGGGCAAGATCGACCTGGTCGTCTACAGCCTGGCCGCGCCACGCCGCACCGATCCCAAGACCGGTGAAGTCTACAACTCCACCCTCAAGCCAATCGGCAAGGCTGTGACCCTGCGCGGTATCAATACCGACAAAGGCGTGGTGGTCGATACCACCCTTGAGCCTGCGACCCAGGAAGAAATCGACGGCACCGTCAATGTCATGGGTGGCGCCGACTGGCAACTGTGGATCGACGCCCTGCGTGACGCCGACGTACTGGCCGAAGGTGCCAAGACCACCGCGTTCACCTACCTCGGTGAGAAGCTGACCCAGGACATCTACTGGAACGGCTCCATCGGCGAAGCCAAGAAAGACTTGGACAAGAAAGTCCTGACCCTGCGCGACAACCTCGCTGCACTGAAGGGCGATGCCCGCGTATCGGTACTCAAGGCGGTGGTCACCCAGGCCAGCTCCGCGATCCCGATCATGCCGCTGTACTTGTCGTTGCTGTTCAAAGTGATGAAAGAGCAGGGCACCCACGAAGGCTGCATCGAGCAGGTCTACGGCCTGTTCAAGGACAGCCTGTACGGCAGCGAACCGAAGCTTGACGCCGATGGTCGCTTGCGTGCCGACCTGGCCGAACTGGAGCCCAAGGTACAGGACGCCGTAGCGGCACTGTGGGATCAGGTCACCGACGAGAACGTCAACGAGATCAGTGATTTCGCCGGTTACAAGGCAGAGTTCCTGCGCTTGTTCGGCTTTGAAGTCGATGGCGTGGACTACGAGGCTGACGTCAATCCGACCGTGAAGATCAACGGCTTGGTCCAGGCGTAAATGATGTGACTGATAGCGGCCTGATCATCGGATTATCAGGCCGCTGTCTTCGCTGTCATGATTCAGGCAAGGCGATTTTTTGCCTGGGTGAAGGCAGACCGTCTCACGTTGGTCACTTCTTTCTCCCACAGGGGATTCAGCGGCACGTGATAACCGCTGTCCTTGGCGGTCTTGATCAGTTCTGCCATTTCCCTGCTGTTGTGGATGATGCTGATTGCATCGAATCGACCCAGTTTTGCCGGTAGGAAAAACGTCGCCGGGTAATTGGCGGCCACTTCCGTGACCGGGTTGGCCGAGTCCGCACTGTGATGAACCACTCTCTCGCCCTCGCCGACCAATTTTTGATTGATCAGCCCTATGATCTGCTCTATCCGTGGTGTTGCGTTGCCAAGGTGGGGATCTGCTTTCCGGTAGAAATGGCCGGGGCTGTCGAAGTCTGCGCGTAGCACCTCAGGAACTTGCTTATAGCGTTCAACTCGACCCTTGAAGACACTGTGGGCCACATCCGGTACGGGGAGTTTGTCCTGGGGGCCGACGTCGCTGATATGGGGCGCGATCAGGTGCAGGTCGTAATCGGCAGTCAACGGTTTGCCTGCTGCCTGCTTGGCCAGTACTTCAAGGGGCTTGCCCTGATGGGTAATGAAGTAGCTGTCGCTTGAAGGTGACGTGCGATGGCCTTCGAATGTATAGGTTTGCTGACTGGGCCCGCGGGCGCTTAATTGCAATGTGCCGTCAGCACCTTGAACGGCCAGTTGGGTTATGTGTCCCAGCTTGACCAATACATCAAGGCGTTGGCTTGACAGCTTCAGGGGCGTTGCAACGGCATGGCCTTCCTGGATGCACGCCTCGATTTGCTCATTGGCCTTGGCCACTTTGGCCGGTGTTTTTCCGGCAACTTGTTCAAGTTTGCTGAACGCCTGGTCTGTACAGATCAGACCTGCCTGAGGCCCCCAGTTGGCGCTCTTGCCTTTGATATGGAAGTCCTTGGTGGGATGCCCGGCTTCTATCAGGCCTGTTGCGACGGGCTCGACCGGGCGTATGCCTATGATGGAGTTGGTGGTCAGTGCGATGTCTTGTAAGGGGGCAAGATGGCTTGGCACGATGCCTGTTTCGTCCTTGACCCGATCGACCAGCACTGCTGTGGGAGTATTTGCGCCTTGGGCCAGGTAGTTTTGCAGCGCAGCAAGGCTGTAGGCGGAAGGGGAGGTCACTGAAGAGGTCACGCTTGTCATTGAAGTTTCTCCAAGTCATATCTACAGCGAAATTCGATGATTCCCTTCAGGCGCCAGCTCCTTGAGTTGTACGCCCGAGATTAAAGTGAGGGCATCTTCAAACGGGAGGAACAAGTGTGACCATCTATGTGAGATAGAATCCGTGCATTAAAGCTAAAGGCTTGTATTCACAAGGGACGCTGCTGGTTCTCAGCGCAAGTCTTGTTTGAATCTCAGAACAATCCTACTCGTGCTTACTTGCTGCCAGGGGCCGGGTACATGCCAAACTGTCCTGACTCTGGCGTTGCACAAAAGGGAGGAGCCCATGAAGATCCGCGCAGTAGTATTTGACTTTGGCGGTGTACTGTTCGACTGGAGCCCGCAGCATCTGTACCGCAAACTGATTGCCGACGATCAAGAGCGGCAATGGTTCCTCGATAACATCTGTACCCAGGCCTGGAACACCGAGCAGGATGCGGGGCGGCCGCTGGCCGAAGCCACGCAGGTCCTGATCGATCAATACCCCGACCATGAACCCTTGATCACGGCTTATTACGGCCGGTGGCACGAAATGCTGCGTGGCCCGTTGCCTGAAGGCGTGGCGATTCTCAACGCGCTGCATCAGGCCAACATGCCACTGTTTGGGCTCACAAACTGGTCGGCCGAGACCTTTCCCTATGCGCTCGCCAATTACCCTTTCCTTCGCAAATTTCGCAACATCGTGGTGTCTGGCGAGTTGAAGCTGATCAAGCCTGACGCGGCGATCTACCACGCCAGCCTCAGCCAGGTACGGGTGTACCTGCCGGATATCCAGCCGGGGGAAGTGGTGTTTATCGATGATGTCGCCGGCAATATCGAAGCGGCCGTCGCCCTCGGCTGGCAAGGCATTCACCATGTATCTGCCGAGCAGACGGCCGCGCGATTGCGCGAGTTGGGCGTGGGCTTCTAGCGCGCCCACTTTTCCATGGCGAAATCCACAAAGGCGCGCAGCTTCGGCAAGCGATAACGGTCCTGGCCGTACAGTAAATGCATGGGCCGGCTGGGCAGTTGATAGGTGGTCAGCAAGGCCACCAGCTTGCCGGTTTGCAGGTCGGGCTGCACCAGGGCATCCGGCAGCATGACGATCCCCATGCCTTGCACGGCGGCCTGGCGCAAGGCCTGGGAGCTATTGATGGTCAGCGAGCCGGACACCGGGATTTCCACTTCGCCTTCTGCGCCGGTCATGCGCCACAGCTTGTCGGCGTTGCGCCAGTCATCGGTGGAAGGGTAGGCGAACGCCAGGCAGTCGTGCTGTTGCAGGTCCTCGGGCGTCCGGGGTGTACCACGTCGCGCCAGGTAGTCCGGTGAGGCGCACAGGGTGATGGTGTAGTCCTGCATCGGTCGGGCGATCAGGCTTGAGAGTTCCAGCTCGCCCAGGCGGATAGCCACGTCAAAGCCGCTGTCGACCATGTCCATGCGCTGGTTGCTGAGCACCACGTACAGCTTGATCAGCGGGTAGCGCTGGGAAAACTCGCTCAGGGCCGGCGACAGGCGTTCAGTGCCGAACGCCGGTGGCGCGGTGATGCGTAGTGTGCCTTTGGGGACGTCGCCGTGGGCCTGTTCGGCCCATTGCTCGGAGTCGGCCACCAGCCCGAGTACTTCCAGGCAACGCTGGTAATACTGGCCGCCGAACTCCGTGAGGCTCTGTTTGCGGGTAGTGCGCTTGAGCAGGCTGACGCCCAGGCGTTGTTCGAGGGCGCGCAAGTGGTTGCCGACCATGGTAGTCGACATCCCGCAGGCGTGGGCGGCGGCGGTCATGCTGCCGCTCTCCACCACTTTCACGTACACCGACATCGCTTGGAACAGGTCCATTATCAAGTCCTGGTTTAAAGTCATTGCAGGAAGGCGCAGTTTATCCAGCTGGGATGGCTAACGATACTGCTGCTATCTCAACGATGCACTGGAGTCCGCCACCATGACCGCCGCCTGCCTGATGACCACCTATCAACCCCTGGCCCTGAGCTTCACCCGAGGCCTCGGCACGCGCCTGTGGGACCAGCAGGGGCGCGAATACCTGGACGCAGTGGCGGGGGTGGCGGTGACCAACGTCGGGCATTCCCACCCGAAACTGGTAACGGCCATCAGCGAGCAGGCCGGCCTGTTGTTGCACACCTCCAACCTCTACAGCATCGACTGGCAACAACGCTTGGCCCAGCGCCTGACCCGGCTGTCCGGCCTGGACCGTGCCTTTTTCAATAATTCCGGCGCCGAAGCCAACGAGACGGCGCTGAAACTGGCGCGGTTGCATGGCTGGAAAAAAGGCATCGAAGAGCCCTTGGTGGTGGTGATGGAGAATGCCTTTCATGGCCGTACGCTGGGCACCATGGCGGCGAGCGATGGCCCCTCGGTGCGCTTGGGTTTCCAACGTTTGCCGGGGGATTTTCTCAAGGTCAGGTTTGGTGATCTGGCGGCGATCGAGGCAATCACCCAGACGTTTGGCACACGGATCGCGGCGGTCTTGCTGGAGCCCATCCAGGGCGAAAGTGGTGTACTGCCCGCGCCGACGGGTTACCTGCAAGCCCTGCGTGACCATTGCACACGGCACGGCTGGCTGATGATGCTCGATGAAATCCAGACCGGCATCGGCCGCACCGGCGCCTGGTTTGCCTTCCAGCATGAAGGCATTGTTCCGGATGTGATGACCCTGGCCAAAGGCCTCGGCAATGGCGTGCCCATCGGTGCGTGCTTGGCCAGGGCTGCGGTAGCCGCACTTTTCACGCCCGGCAGTCATGGCAGCACCTTCGGGGGCAACCCGCTGGCGTGCCGAGTGGGCTGCACGGTGTTGGACATTATCGAGGAGCAAGGCTTGTTGCAGAACGCTGCACAGCAGGGTGAGCGCTTGCTGGCGCGGTTACGCATGGAATTGGAAGAGCATCCGCAGGTGCTGGCGATTCGGGGGCAGGGCCTGATGATCGGTGTTGAGTTGGCCAGCCCCTATCGCGACCTGGCGCAGCGCGCTGCCCAGGAGCATGGGCTGCTGATCAACGTGACGCGGGGCAAGGTCATTCGCCTGCTGCCGCCGTTGACCCTGGATGCCAAGGAGGTGGAGATGATCGTGCGGGCCATCACTCGGCTATTGAACTAGGTCCTTTCCGTTAAGCCACTCCTGGTTCATCGTCTCGGTATCCCCCAGGTATTCCAGCAACCACGCCATGGCCGGGGACAGTTTGCTCTGTGCCCAGGCCACGCACGAGGGGCTGGCCGGGAAAGGGCGCGTCAGTTGCAGCGCCACCAATTCACCGCGTTCGATCCAGGGCAATACCTGATGCGCCGGTGCCATGCCGACGCACAGGCCATCGCGCAGGCAATCGATGGCGGAGGCCCAGTTCGGGACTACCAACCGGCGTTGGTTATCCAGGGTCCAGGTGTCGCGCTTGGGTAGGTTGCGCGAGGTGTCGGTCATGCACAGCGAGGCGAAGGGGCGCAGTTGGTCGTCATTGAGCAACCCGTCCACGGCCGCCAACGGGTGCCGGGCGCTGACCACGCACAGCCAATTCAATAAGCCCATATCGCGAAAAGTAAAGTGACTGGCCACCGGCACGGCGCTGGTGGCACCGATGACAATATCGGTGCGCTCATCCGCCAGCGCATCCCACACACCGTTGTACACCTCGTATTCCAGCAGCAATTCCACCTCGGGAAACTGTCGATAGAAATCCAGCACCAACTGTCGGCAGCGCTGGGGTTTGACGATGGAATCCACGGCCACCTTCAACTGGCCACTCCAGCCATTGGCCACCTGCTGGCACAGGCGCCGTGTGCCGAGCATTTTTTTCATTACCCCGCGGGCCTCGTCGATAAACAGACGGCCGGCGGGTGTCAGTTCCACATCACGATGCCGGCGCACAAACAGCGGCACCGCGAGCCACTCTTCAAGTTGACGTACGGTGTAACTGATGGCTGACGGCACGCGGTGCAATTCCTGGGCGGCGGCGCTGAAGCTGCCATGGCGCGCTACCGCATCGACGACATCCAGGGAGTATTCGGACCACATGAGGGTTACCTTCAAAATTATTGATAACAGCAGCCAATTATTATCGCTTCACACAAAAACTGTCAGCTTCATAATGGGCAGCAGTCAGCAAATAGTTTGATGGCAGAATTAACAAGGCTTCAATGAAAAATTCTTTAGGTTTCACCTGGTATTTGGCGGGGCTGAGCATGCTCGGTTACCTCGCCATGGACATGTATTTGCCGGCATTCGGCGCCATGGGCGAGCAGTTGCAGATTGGTGCGGGCGCTGTGGGCGCCAGCCTGAGTATCTTCCTCGCGGGTTTTGCCGTGGGGCAGTTGCTGTGGGGGCCGTTGTCCGACCGCCTGGGGCGCAAGCCGATCCTACTCGCAGGCTTGAGCCTGTTTGTGGTGGGCTGCGCGGGAATGTTTTGGGTCGAGACAGCGCCGCAGTTGCTGGCCTTGCGCTTTATGCAGGCGATTGGCGTGTGTTCTGCGGCCGTGAGCTGGCAGGCGCTGGTGATCGACCGTTACCCGGCCGACAAGGCCCACCGTGTGTTCGCCAGCATCATGCCGTTGATGTCGTTGTCACCGGCCCTGGCGCCGCTGCTGGGCGCGATGGTGCTGAACCACTTCGGTTGGCAGGCCATCTTCGGTGTATTGCTGGGGGGGTCGTTGCTGTTGCTGCTGCCGACGTTGTGCCTGCGCCGTGTACCGAAACCTCAGACGCGGGAAGACGAACCTTCGCGCCTTGGCTATTGGCAGTTGCTCACCTCCCGGGTGTTTACCGGCAATGTGATGATCTTCGCTGCCTGCTCGGCCAGTTTCTTCGCCTGGCTGACCGCTTCACCCTTCATCCTCGGCGACATGGGCTATAGCCCGAATGACATCGGCCTGAGCTACGTGCTGCCGACATTGGCGTTTCTGGTGGGTGGCTACAGTTGCCGTAGCGCTTTGCAGCGTTTCCAGGGCAAGACGCTGTTGCCGTGGTTGCTGCTGGCCTATTGCATCAGCATGGTGGCGCTGTACCTGGTCGCCACCTTGACCGTGCCGACGCTCACCACCTTGCTGATTCCGTTCTGCCTGATGGCGCTGGTCAACGGCGCCAGCTACCCGATCGTGGTGGCGAATGCGCTGATGCCGTTTGCAGAACATTCCGGCAAGGCGGCGGCACTGCAAAACACCCTGCAATTGGGTCTGTGCTTTCTCAGCAGCCTGTTGGTGTCGTCGATGATCGAACAGCCGTTGCTGATTACTGTGATGGTGATGCTGGCGACCGCGCCCTTGGCCGTCTTGGGCTATTGGCTGGCGCGGCCGAAAGCAGACAAGTCGGAACTGGCCGCCGCCTAGAACGTCACTTCCATGTTCACCGTCGGCGTTGACGTACGGCTGCCCCGGCCGCCGTCCACGCCGAACTTGTTATGCCAGTACTCGTAACCCACCCCGAGGTACAGGTTCGGCTTCACGCTCCTGCCCGGTCGCACCGCGACCATCAGCGCGCTGCGCATCAGGGTTTCCGGTGCCGTGTCACGGCCATGGTAGTCCGCGCCTTTTTCCCCGACGTAGTTCACAAAGCCCTGGAATTTCGCCGCATGGTTGGCGATCTCGAAAGGGCGCATCCACGTCAGGTTGAGCATGTAGGTGTCGTCAAACGTGTGGTTCGACTCACGTGCACCGGGGATGCCGGTGTGGTTGCGCTCCTTGTAGTACAGAAGGCTCAGGTCCAGCACGCCCACGGTGTTGAACTTCAAGGTCGGGCCGATCACCAGTGCGCGTTTTTTCGCCGACGCGAAGTTGTTGTTGCGGTTCGCATCAAAGCCCAGGGTCAACGCGTAATCCTTGACCAGCCCGGTGCCCAGGGGCACATCCAGCACCCGTGACGCATACAACTGATGCCGGTACACCGCGTACACCTCGCTGCCGCCGTGGTCGGTGCCCTTGCGCGGGTCGCGGCTGTCGGACAGGAACACGTCCAGGTTCAGGAAGTTGCTGCCATACCGGTAGCCGCTGGCGTGGGTAACGCTGTAGATGCGCTTGCTGAATTCGTCGGGGTTATTCGGATTGGTGAACTGCTGGCCGTAGCGAAAACCTACGCTGTTGTTCATCCATTCCACCGCGACGGCCTCCCCGCCGCCGAGGAGGGTGAGTGCAACGGTGGCTCCCTGTAATGCCTTTTTCATTGTTCTAGTGTCCTTTGGCGTTCTGGCTCATCACGGCCGGGTTGTTTTTGTAACGCCGATGGAGCGTATCTTGTTCAAGTGATTGTATACAACTCTATGGACATCCAGTCTAAACATTGCATACAGTGTCCCCACAACAAAAACAGAGAACCCCTCACCATGACTATCCCGAAGGCGTCACCGCAGCGGCCGGAAGATGAGAATCTAGGCGTCGCCGCCAACATGGCTTACGGCCTGCAGCATGTGCTCACCATGTACGGCGGCATCGTCGCGGTACCGTTGATCGTGGGCCAGGCGGCCGGGTTGTCACCGGCAGATATCGGCCTGTTGATCGCCGCGTCGCTGTTTGCCGGTGGCCTTGCCACCCTGTTGCAAACCCTTGGCCTGCCGTTCTTTGGCTGTCAGTTGCCGCTGGTGCAGGGCGTGTCGTTTGCCGGTGTGGCAACCATGGTGGCAATTGTCGGCAGCGATGGCGCCGGCGGGGTACCGGCGATTCTCGGCGCGGTGATGGCCGCGTCGTTTATCGGGCTGTTGATCACCCCGGTGTTCTCGCGGATCACCCAGTTCTTCCCGCCGTTGGTGACCGGTATTGTGATCACCACCATCGGCCTGACCCTGATGCCCGTGGCGGCGCGCTGGGCCATGGGCGGTAACAGCCGCGCGGCGGATTTCGGCAGCATGCCCAATATCGGCCTGGCGGCGTTGACCCTGGTGCTGGTGCTGCTATTGAGCAAGATCGGCAGCGCGACCATCTCGCGCCTGTCGATCCTGCTGGCGATGGTGATCGGCACGGTGATCGCGGTGTTGCTCGGCATGGCGGATTTTTCCGGCGTCACCCAGGGGCCCATGTTCGGTTTCCCTGCGCCGTTCCATTTCGGTATGCCGACCTTTCACATCGCGGCGATCATTTCCATGTGCATCGTGGTGATGGTGACACTGGTGGAAACCTCGGCCGACATCCTGGCGGTGGGGGAAATCATCGATACCAAGGTCGACTCCAAGCGCCTGGGTAACGGCCTGCGCGCCGATATGCTGTCGAGCATGTTCGCGCCGATCTTCGGATCGTTCACCCAGAGTGCCTTCGCCCAGAACGTTGGCCTGGTGGCGGTGACCGGAGTGAAGAGTCGTTTTGTGGTGGCAACCGGTGGCTTGTTCCTGGTAATCCTCGGCTTGCTGCCATTCATGGGGCGCGTGATCGCGGCGGTGCCGACCTCGGTACTGGGCGGTGCCGGGATTGTGCTGTTCGGCACCGTGGCGGCCAGTGGTATTCGCACCTTGTCCAAGGTGGATTACCGCAACAACATGAACCTGATCATCGTCGCCACGTCCATCGGGTTTGGCATGATCCCGATTGCCGCACCGAGTTTCTATGACCAGTTCCCCAGCTGGTTCGCGACCATTTTCCATTCGGGTATCAGTTCATCGGCGATCATGGCGATCCTGTTGAATCTGGCGTTCAACCATTTCACCGTAGGCAATTCGGACCAGCAGTCGGTGTTTGTGGCGGGGACTGAGCGCAGTTTGTGTTTCCACGACGTAGCGGCGTTGCGTGATGGGGACTATTTCAGGGGGGGCAAGTTATTTGATGCCGAGGGCAAGGAAATTCCATTGGTGGCGCAGGAGCCAAGGAAAGCCGCACACGCTGAAATCACAGAGGTCTAAAAATGTGGGAGGGGGCTTGCCCCCTTCCACATTTGGAATTCAACCAGCCTTGCGGACTGTGTGCGGAACAGAGCACGCCTCATCCAGAAACTTCACCACGGTGCCCATGCACGCCTGGCGTTCTTCCACGTGGGGCATGTGGCTGGAGTCTTCGAACAGCGCCCAGCGCACATCCGCGATCTCATCCAGGAATGGCTTGACCACCAGTGGCGTGGCCTCGTCATGCCGGCCGGAAATCACCAGGGTCGGCACCTTGATGGCCGACAGGCGGCCAATGGATTTCCAGTCTTTCAGGCTGCCGATCACGTGGAACTCGGTCGGGCCGCTCATGGCGTGATACACCGAGGGGTCCGAGTCGACCTGGGCGAAGGTGCGCGTCACTTCTTCCGGCCATGGGTTCACCCGGCACACATGCTGGTCATAGAACACCCGCGAGGCGGCGAGGTATTCCGGGTCGAGGTAGGTGCCGGCGGCTTCATGCTTGAGCAGGGTTTCATGCACGCCTTGGGGCAGCAGCTTGCGCAGGCGGTTGGCTTCGCTGACCCAGGTGCGCATGCAGGTCGGCGAGTTGGCCGGGATAAACGCACGCAGGCCCTTGGGTTGCAGGATGGCGTGCTCGCTGCCGAGCATGCCGCCCCAGGACTGACCAAGGATCGCGTAGTTATCGCTGATCTGCAGGTGGTCCAGCAGGTTGTCCAATTCTTTAAGGAACAGATCGACGGTCCAGAAGGACGGGTCTTTCTCAGGCAAGTGCGTGGAACGGCCGTTGCCCAATTGGTCGTAGTGGATGACCGCATGACCGCTGGCCGCGACGTCCTTGAAGGCGTCGACATAATCATGGGTGCAGCCCGGGCCGCCGTGGATGACCACCAGCGGCGTGCGGCCGCTGGCCAGGTCGCCAGTGACGCGGTACCAGGTCTGGTAGTCGCCAAACGCGGCATACCCTTCGCGGATTTTTTCGATGAAGTCCATTTCCTGCCCTGCCCTGAAAAAATGATCAGGGACACGATAGTCTGCGGGCGAGATTTAGGTAACTAGCAAAACAGCTAGGTTTTGCCGGGGGATCAGTCTTCCAGCAGGCGGTAATGGGTGGCGCGGACCACCGCCTGCACGCGGTTCTTGGCGCCCAGTTTGTGCATCGCCGAGGCCAGGTGCAGGGTGACGACGGCCAGTGAGCGGCTCAGTTGCGTGGCGATTTCGGCCGCGGTCAGGCCGTCGGCGGCCCATTTGAGGCATTCGCGTTCACGTTTGGTCAGGTGAATGTGCGGGTAGGTGCGCAGCTCCTTGCCGAACAGCGGGTAGGCCGCTTCCTGCAACGCGTGGGAAATCAGGCTGAAGTCCGACAAGGTCTGCTGCGCGTCCTGCAGCACGGTAGGCGTTTTGCCAGTGCGCAAGCCGGTCAGTGACGCGAAGCCGCCACGGGGCAGATGCATCGGCACGCTGACGCCGCAGGTCAGTTGCTGGTCGTGCAGGTAGGACGAGACGGGGGCGTGGCAGGGGTCGATGATGGTTTGCAGGGCCGTGTCAGCCTTGGCTTCGTAGGACCACACGAACGGCGATACCGTGCGCAGGGCCAGGTGTTGCACCGGGTCGATCTGGTAGAAACCCTTGCTGCACCATAGTGCATGCCAATCGGTCGGCGTGTTACGCAGCTCCAGCACCGAGGGGGTGATCAACGCACCATTCTGGTCGATCGGCACCGGGGTGTAGTCGTATACCAGTGCATCGAAGCCTAACTGCTGGGCGAGGATAAAAGTGTTGTCCATCTGCTCATCCAGGCTTCTGCCCGGCATCAGACGATTATTGAAGGCAGTTAGCTTGGCCAGCATCCGTTCTGCTCCCGAATTCATTTGAATCTCCACTTCCTGCAAGTAGAATGCCACGCCCCGGCGAAGGACTGCCAGGCCAAACCTATAAGAAATACCAGGTTATGGACGCGCGGCATCCTCGGTAGTGTTGGCCTGATAAACGGCCGCTGCCCGCCAGGCCGATACAACACAAGGAATGTATGCATGTGGCGTGAAATTGCCCCCGACCAGCAGTACAACGTGCAAGTCGATGGCCACAACCTCGTGGTCTACAGCTTCGGCGAAGGCGATGAGGTGCTCTTGTGTCTCAACGGCGGGCCGGGCCTGCCGTGTGACTACTTGCGCGACGCCCATGGCTGGCTCAAGGACCATAACCTGCGAGTGGTTGCATTCGACCAGCTTGGCACAGGCGCATCAGCCAGACCGACCGATGTTTCCCTGTGGGAAATCCGCCGTTATGTCGAAGAAGTCGAAACCGTACGCCAAGCCCTTGGCCTGGGCCGCGTGCACCTGCTCGGGCATTCCTGGGGCGGCTGGCTGGGCATCGAATACGCCATCCATTACCCCGACAGGCTGAAAAGCCTGATCCTCGAGAACACCGTCGGCGACATTCCGCATCTTTCTCAAGAACTCGAACGCCTGCGCGGCGCGCTGGGCAGTGAGACCGTGGCGATGATGCAACGCCACGAAGCCATGGGTACCCTGGATCACCCGCAATACCAGGCCGCGATCACCTTGCTCAACTATCGTCATGTCTGCCGCCTGGACGAATGGCCCGAGCCGGTCAAGCGCTCCCTCGGCGACTGGAACATGGGGCCCTACGAAACCATGCAGGGCCCCAACGAATTCCTCTACGTCGGCAACCTCAAGGACTGGAACCGCATCCCCGAGATGGCCGCTTTCAACATGCCGATCCTGATCACCACCGGCCAGCACGACGAACTCACCCCGGCCTGCGCCATGCGCATGAAGATGGCGGCCAGACACGCTGAACTGCATGTATTTCCCAACAGTAGCCATATGCCGTTCTATGAAGAGCCACAGGCTTATTTTCCGGTACTGTTGGACTTTCTCGCTCGCCACCGAGGCTGACCGATGAACCTGGCGCGCTACCGTTTTGTACTGTCCCGGCCGCTGCAATTGCTGCCGGTACTGTTTGGCATCAGCCTGATCACGTTTGTGCTGGTGCGCTCGATTCCTGGCGACCCGGCACGGGCCCTGCTGGGCTCGCGCAGCACGCCGGACGCCTTGCTGAAAATCCGCGCCCAGTACGGCCTCGACCAGCCTCTGTGGCAGCAGTATTTCTATTTCCTGAAGAACCTGCTCAAGGGCGATCTCGGCCAATCACTGCTGTACAAAGTCGACGCCTTGAAATTGATCGTCACCCGCATCGAACCCACCCTGGTGCTGGTGCTCGGCAGCGTGGTGCTGGCACTGCTGATTGCGGTGCCGCTGGCGACGTGGGCCGCGCGCAATAAAGGCGGGTGGGCGGACAACCTGATCCGCGTGTTCACCACCGTGGGCCTGGGCATGCCGGCGTTCTGGCTGGGCCTGATGCTGATCCTGCTGCTCAGTGTGCAATGGGGCCTGTTCCCGGTCTCCGGCTACGGCCGTACCTGGCTGGACAAGGCGCACCATATGGTCTTGCCGTGCCTGACCATCGCCCTGGCGCTGTCGGCGGTGCTGGTCCGCAACCTGCGGGCGAGCATGTTGATGGAGCTGCAGGCCGACCACGTCACTGCCGCGCGGGCCCGCGGGCTGTCGGAAGCAGCGGTGTTCCGTCGCCATGTGCTGCCCAATTCCCTGGTGCCGGCGGTCAACCTGCTGGCGGTGAATATTGGCTGGCTGATCAGCGGCACCGTCGTGATCGAAAGCTTGTTCGCCATTCCCGGCATCGGCCAGTTGCTGGTGCGCGGCATTTTTACCCGCGACTACATGGTGGTGCAGGGCGTGGCCATGGTGCTGGCGTGTGCGACGGTGGTGGTCAACTTTATCGCCGACGTGGTCACGGTGGCCCTCGACCCTCGGGTGAAAATGCAATGAGCAGCCGTCCACTGATTGCTCCATGGCGCCTGCGTCTGCGGTTTGGCTTTCGCAATGGTCGCCTGACGGCCGCGTGGGGGCTTTTGGTCCTGCTGGTGTGGTTGGTCCTGGCGCTGTGCGCGCCGTTGATCGCGCCCTATGACCCGATCGCGCAGAACACCGACATCAGCTTGCTGGGGCCGAGCCTGGCCCATCCATTCGGAACGGATAACTACGGTCGAGACATCCTTTCGAGGGTGATCTGGGGCGCGCGCGTCGATCTGCAGCTTGCCATCATCGGGGTGATTTTCCCGTTCATGATCGGCACGTTTGTCGGCGCGGTTTCCGGCTATATCGGCGGGCGCTTCGACAGTTTCTGCATGCGCGTGATCGATGTGATCCTGGCGTTCCCGTTCCTGGTGTTGATGCTGGCGATTATGGCTATCCTCGGTCCGGGCTTGAAGAGTTTTTATATCGCCATGGCGCTGGTGGGCTGGGTGTCGTATGCACGGCTGATCCGCTCGCAGATCCTGGTGCTCAAGGAAAGCGACTTCGCCCTCGCGGCCAAGAGCCTGGGCTTTGGCCATGGGCGCATCCTGTTCCGGCATTTGCTGCCGAATGCGATGTTTGGCTCGATTGTGTTTTCCATGTCTGACGCGGTGCTGGTACTGCTCAACGGTGCCGCCGTGAGCTACCTGGGCCTGGGCGTGCAACCGCCGACGGCGGAGTGGGGGACGATGATTGCCGAAGGGCAGGCGTTTATCACCACGGCCTGGTGGATCTGCACCTTTCCGGGGCTGGCCATCGTGACCCTGGCCATGGGCTTCAGCCTGCTGGCCGATGGCGTGGCGCAAGTGTTGGGGGATCGCTCATGAGTCTGCTTCAAGTGCGGGATCTGAGTGTGATCGCCAATAACAGCGGGCGCGATGTGACCCTGGTCGACCGCGTGTCATTCGACCTGGCCGAAGGCGAGATCCTCGGCCTGGTGGGTGAAAGCGGCTCGGGCAAGACCATGGCCTGCCGTGGCTTGATGCGCTTGTTGCCGTCACCCAACCTGCGCGTGCAGGGCGGTGCGGTACGCCTGGCGGGCCAGGACTTGCTGCAACTGGATGACACCGGCATGCGCGCGGTGCGTGGCGGGCAGTTGGGCATGATCTTCCAGAACCCCAGCAGCCACCTTGACCCCTTGATGCGCATCGGCGATCAGATCGCCGAAGGCATCCGCCTGCATCAGGGCGCGTCGAAAAAACACGCGCGCCGACAAGCCATCGAAGTGTTGCGCCAGGTGGGCATTCCCGATCCCCAGGCACGGGTCGACAACTATCCCCATGAGTTTTCCGGTGGCATGCGCCAGCGCGCGATGATCGCCGTGGCCCTGGGCTGCAACCCGAACGTATTGATTGCCGACGAGCCGACCACGGCGTTGGACGTGACCGTGCAGGCGCAGATCCTGCGCCTGTTGCTGGACCTGCGGGACCAGCGCGGCCTGTCGCTCATCATGATCACCCACGACCTCGGCGTGGTCGCGCAAACCTGCGATTCCATCGCCGTGATGTATGCCGGGCGCCTGTGCGAGCACGGCAGCAAGTACGACGTGCTCGCCCATCCGCAACACCCCTACACCGCGGGCCTGATTGATTGCCAGCCGGCCCACGGCAGTGGCCCTGGGTTGCTGCGTACCATCCCCGGCCAGCCGCCCTTGCTCGATGCATTACCCGGCGGCTGCCGCTTCAACCCGCGTTGCCCGCAGGTCGGCGCGTTGTGCACCGAACGGTTGCCCGAAGGCGCGCGCGTGGCCTGTCACTACCCGCTCGGAGCACGCCCATGAGCCTGTTGCAGATCAAGAACCTGGAGGTGCGGTTCGCCGCTTCCGGCACGGGGGTGTTCGGCCTGAACAAGCAGTGGGTGAAGGCGGTGAACGGCGTGTCGCTGAACCTGGCCGCCGGTGAAACCCTGGGGCTGGTGGGGGAGTCCGGCAGCGGCAAAAGCACCCTGGGCCGGGCGATCCTGCACCTCAACCCGATCAGTGCCGGGCAGGTGCTGTTCGATGGCATCGACATGGCCCATGGCAGCGCGATCGACATCGCGCGCCTGCGCCAGGAAACGGCGATGATCTTCCAGGACCCCTACGCCGCGTTGAACCCGCGCCACACCATCGGCGAAACCATCGCCGAGGTGCTGCGGGTGCAGCGCAAAGTCCCGGCAGAGCGTATCCCGGCTCGCGTCAACGAACTGCTTGACCTGGTCGGCCTGCGCCCCGAACTGGCCAGTCGCAAACCCGGCGCCCTCAGTGGCGGCCAATGCCAGCGTGTCGGTATTGCCCGGGCGCTGGCGGTGGAGCCTCGCTTGATCATCGCCGATGAATGCGTGGCGGCCCTGGATGTATCGATCCAGGGCCAGATCATCAACCTGCTGTTGGAACTGCAACAGCGCATGAACCTGGCGATCCTGTTTATCGCCCACGATTTGGCCATCGTGCGGCGCCTGTGCGACCGCGTGGCGGTGATGTACCTGGGCAAGATCGTCGAGGAAGGGCCGGTGGAAGCGGTCTTCACCGCGCCGCGCCATCCGTATACCGCGGCGTTGATCGAGGCGATTCCGGAGATCGATCCGCACCGGCCTTTGCCGACGCAGCTGTTGCCTGGCGAGCCGCCGAGCCCGCTGAATTTGCCTACGGGCTGCGCCTTCCACCCGCGTTGCCGGTACGCCCGGACGATGTGTTCCGTGGTGTTGCCGCCTACCCATTCCCAGCACGAGCATCGATACAGTTGCGTGCTTGAAGAACCGTTGACCCTTCCTGCCCATCATGAACAAGGAGTTATGACATGCAATCGCGCCACTTGAAGTTGCTCGCCGCTGCTACGTTGACCGCGTGGTCCCTCACTGCCGGATTGGCGCAAGCCGCCGGCGTCCTCACCATCGGTTGCCGTGAAGACAGCACCACGTTCGACCCGATCAAAAGCGCGCAGAACCGCGATACCTGGGTATTTGCCAACGTCTACGACACCCTGGTGCGGGTGGACAACCTGGGGACCAAGATGGAGCCCGGCCTGGCTGAAAGCTGGGATATTTCCAAGGACGGCCTGACCTACACCTTCAAGCTGCGCGATGCGAAGTTCTCCGATGGCTCGGCGATCACCGCCGAGGATGCGGCGTTCAGCCTGCTGCGCATTCGCGACAACAAGGCGTCGCTGTGGGCTGATCCCTTCAACCTGATCGACACCGCCAAGGCGACGGACTCGAAAACCCTGGTTGTCACACTGAAGACGCCGGCAGTCGCCTTCCTGTCGCAACTGGCTTCGCCGACGGTGTCGATCCTGTCGGAAAAAGCCATGACCAAAATGGGTGAAGACGCCTACTCGGAAAATCCGGTGACCTCCGGCGCGTTTACCGTGGACGAATGGCGCAAGGGCGACCGGGTCATCCTGAAGAAGAACCCGAACTTCTGGCAGGCCAAGAAGGTCAGCCTGGATGGCGTGGAGTGGGTCTCCGTGACCGACGACAACACGCGGATGCGCATGGTGCAGAACAACGAGTTGGACACGGCGATCTTCGTACCGTTTTCCCGGGTTGAAGAGCTGAAGAAAGACAAGAACGTGGTGATCCACTCCGACCCGTCCACCCGTGAAGATCACCTGCTGATCAACCACGCCCACGGTCTGCTGGCCAAGCAGGAAGTACGCGAGGCGCTGGACATGGCCATCGACAAGCAGTCGCTGGTGAAAACCGCGACCTACGGTCAGGGCACTGTGGCCTATTCCTACATCCCGAAAGGCTCGTTGTTCCACTACGCCAACAACCTGCAACGCCCGTATGACCCGACCGCCGCCAAGAAGCTGTTGGAAAAGGCTGGCGCGAAGGACTTGAAGCTCAACTATGTGGTCAACGCCGGCAACGAAGCCGACGAGCAGATCGCGGTGATCATCAAGGACCAGTTGGCCAAGGTCGGCGTGACCGCCAACCTGCAGAAGGTCGACCCGACCCAAAGCTGGCAGATGTTGGTGGACGGTGAGTACGATATTTCGGTGATGTACTGGACCAACGACATCCTCGACCCGGACCAGAAGACCACCTTCGTACTGGGTCACGACACCAACCAGAACTACATGACCCGCTACAAGAACGACAAGGTCAAGGAGCTGGTGGCGGCGGCGCGCATCGAGGCCGACCCGGTCAAGCGTGAGCAGATGTATGTCGAACTGCAGAAACTGGCGAAACAGGATGTGAACTGGATCGACCTGTACTACAGCCCGTACATCAACATCTCACGCAAGAATGTGAGCAACTTCCTGCAAAACCCGTTGGGTCGTTTCACGCTTGAAGATGTCGTGAAAAACTAAGGCCCAGAGAACACCGCAATACAAATGTGGGAGGGGGCAAGCCCCCTCCCACATTTAGTTCCGGTTGTGTCAGTTGTTACTGGGCGTCAAACGCCTGCCCATTGATGCCGGTACTGTCCGGCCCCATGAGGTACAGGTACACCGGCATGATCTCTTCCGGTGCCGGCCTTTCCATCGGGTTCTCCCCTGGATATGCCTGGGCCCGCATGCTGGTGCGCGTGCCGCCCGGGTTGATGCTGTTGGCTCTTACTGCAGCCACGTCTTCGAGCTCATCCGCCAGGGTCTGCATCAAGCCCTCAGTGGCGAATTTCGACACCCCATAAGCGCCCCAATACGCCCGGCCCTTGCGCCCGACGCTGCTGGAGGTGAACACCACCGACGCATCCTGGGACAGCTTGAGCAGCGGCAACAACGTGCTGGTGAGCATGAACATCGCATTGACGTTGATGTGCATCACCCGCATGAAGTTCTCGCCGGACAACTGCTCGATCGGCGTACGTGGGCCGATGATCGAGGCGTTGTGCAGCAGGCCATCGAGGTGGCCGAATTCTTTTTCGATCATCGCTGCCAGCTCATCGTATTGATGGGGCAGGGCGGTCTCCAGGTTGAAGGGGATCACCACCGGCTGCGGGTGGCCGGCCGCTTCGATCTCGTCATACACCTGGGCCAGGTTGGCTTCGGTCTTGCCCAGCAACAGCACGGTCGCGCCATGGGCGGCGTAGGTTTTCGCCGCCGCCGCACCAATTCCGCGACCGGCGCCGGTCACCAGGATCACCCGGCCTTTGAGCAGTTCTGGACGTGCAGAGTAATCAAACATAAAAAGCCTCGACAGAATTCAGCGGGTTACAAACACCAATCTTCATAGGTCAGCTGGATCGGTGAGCCATCAGCAACTGCACAGTGCGTTATCCAGCACCTTGCGCAGTTCCAACGGGTGGTCCACCACCACATCCGCTCCCCAATGGCGCGGGTTGTCGTCCGGGTGGATATAGCCATAGGTGACCGCCGCCGTGCGGGTGCCGGCGTCGCGGCCGGACTCGATGTCGCGCAGGTCATCCCCCACGAACAGCACGCTGGCCGGGTCCAGGCCGAGCATCTTGCACGCCAGGATCATGGGCTCCGGGTCCGGCTTGCTGTTTTTCACATGGTCCGGGCAGATCAGCAGCGCCGAGCGCTCGGCCAGGCCCAGTTGCTGCATGATCGGCTCGGCAAAGCGCAGTGGCTTGTTGGTGACCACGCCCCAGATCAGCTTGGATTTCTCGATGTCTTCCAGCAGTTCCGCCATGCCGTCGAACAATGTGCTGTGGACCGCACAACCCTTCAGGTAACGCTCGAGGAATTCCAGGCGCAGCTCTTCAAAGCCGGGGGATTCCGGGTCCATCGAGAAGGTCACGGCCACCATCGCCCGTGCACCGCCGGAGATTTCATCGCGGATATGCTGTGGGTTGATCGGTGGCAGGTCGCGATCGGCGCGCATCGCCTGGCAGATGGCGATAAAGTCCGGCGCGGTGTCCAGCAGGGTACCGTCCATGTCGAAGAGAACCGCTCGCAACTTCACAGGCTTACTCCTCGCGCAGGGTCTGGATCATGTAATTGACGTCAACGTCGCTGGCCAGTTTGTAGTGCTTGGTCAGCGGGTTGTAGGTCAGGCCGATGATGTCCTTGACGGTCAGCCCGGCCTGGCGGCTCCACGCACCCAGTTCGGACGGGCGGATGAATTTCTTGAAATCGTGGGTGCCGCGCGGCAGCAGCTTCATGATGTATTCGGCGCCGATGATCGCGAACAGGTAGGCCTTGGGGTTGCGGTTGATGGTGGAGAAGAACACCTGGCCGCCCGGCTTCACCATGCGGAAGCAGGCGCGGATCACCGACGAGGGGTCTGGTACGTGCTCCAGCATTTCCAGGCAAGTGACCACGTCGAACTGCTCAGGCATTTCCTCGGCCAGGGCTTCGGCGGTGATCTGGCGATATTCCACGCTCACGCCGGATTCCAGCTGGTGCAACTGCGCCACGGCCAGCGGCGCTTCGCCCATGTCGATCCCCATCACGGTGGCGCCGCGCTGGGCCATGGCTTCGCTGAGGATGCCGCCGCCGCACCCGACGTCCAGCACCTTCTTGCCGGCCAGGTTGACGCGTTCGTCAATCCAGTTGACCCGCAACGGGTTGATGTCGTGCAGGGGTTTGAACTCGCTTTCGCGGTCCCACCAGCGGTGGGCCAGGGCTTCAAACTTGGCGATTTCGGCGTGGTCGACGTTGCTCATGGTGAATCCTCTAAATCTGATAAATCGGTTTGTCGGTCCTGAACACGCGGGTTCAGAGCCAGCGTTATTCGGTGTGCCCGCTGATGCGTTTTCCCCAGGCAATGGCCGTGGCGGTCAACTGTTGTTCATCCATGCGGGTGAGTTGCCGGTCGTCGAGCAACTGCTTGCCGGCGACCCAAAGGTGTTTCACGCAATCGCGTCCGGTGGCATATATAAGCTGTGAGACCGGATCGTAGATCGGTTGTTGCGCCAGCCCCGTCAGATCGAAGGCGACCATATCCGCCGCCTTGCCCACTTCCAGGGAGCCGATTTCACTTTCCAGGCCCATGGCACGTGCACCGTTGAGCGTAGCCATGCGCAGGGCGCGGTGGGCGTCCAGGGCGGTGGCCGAACCGGCGACGGCCTTGGCCAGCATCGCGGCGGTACGGGTTTCACCCAGCAGGTCCAGGTCGTTGTTGCTGGCGGCGCCGTCGGTGCCGATGGCCACATTGACGCCCGCCTGCCATAGACGCTCCACCGGGCAGAAGCCACTGGCCAGTTTCAGGTTCGATTCCGGGCAATGGATCACGCTGGTGTTGCTTTCTACCAGCAAAGCCAGGTCGTCCTCGCTGATTTGGGTCATATGAACTGCCTGGAAGCGCGGGCCCAGCAAGCCCAGGCGTCCCAGGCGCGCCAACGGCCGCTCGCCGGTCTGTTCGACGGCCTGTTGTACCTCGAAAGCGGTTTCATGCACATGCATATGGATCGCGGCGTCCAGCTCTTCGGCGATGACCTGGATCTTTTCCAGGTTGGCATCGCACACGGTGTAGGGCGCGTGGGGGCCGAAGGTGATCTTGATGCGCGGATGGTGCTTGAGGTCGCCGAACAGTTCGATGCCCTGGCGGATCGCCTCATCGGCGGTGCCGGCACCGGGAATCGGGAAGTCGAGGATCGGAATCGCGATCTGCGCACGCATGCCGCTGTTGTGCACGCAATCGCTGGCGACCTTGGGGTAGAAGTACATGTCCGAGAAGCAGGTAATGCCGCCCTTGAGCTGCTCGGCAATGGCCAGGTCGGTGCCGTCCCGCACGAAGGCCTCGTCGACCCACTTGGCTTCGGCGGGCCAGATGTGTTTTTCCAGCCAGGTCATCAGGGGCAGATCATCGGCCAGGCCGCGAAACAGGCTCATCGCCGCATGCCCGTGGGCGTTGATCAGGCCCGGACTGAGCAACATGCCCGGCAGCTCGCGCACTTCAGTGGCCGACAGCTTCAACGCCGCAGCCCGTGGACCGATAAAGGCAATACGCCCATTGCGGATGCCCACGCCATGGTCCTTGAGCACCACACCGGCGGGTTCGACAGGTACCAGCCAGGTTGGCAGTAGCAATAAGTCGAGCGGGGCGGCAGTGGAGGTCATCGCAGGCTTCTTCCCGGGCAGCTATAAAAGAAGCGCGAAGTATACCCGAGCGTCCTGGCTGGCGGATCGCTATAATCGGCGGCTTTTGTTGATGAGTATGGGGTGATGGATGCGCGATCGACTGTTGGCAGCGGAGAAAGTGAGGCCCATCGATTGGCGTGATGGCACGCTGCACCTGCTTGATCAACGCGCCCTGCCGTCCCAGGAATGCTGGGTGGCCTGCTCCACGGTCGATGGAGTGGCGGCGGCCATTCGCGCCATGGTGGTGCGTGGCGCATCGGCCATCGGCATCAGCGCGGCCTATGGCCTGGTGCTCGCCGCTCGCGAGCGCATCGCCGAGGGCGGTGACTGGCAGGCCGCCTGGGAAGAGGACTACGCACTACTGGCCGATACCCGTCCGACCGCCTCGAACCTGTTCTGGGCGCTCAAGCGCATGCGCGATCGCCTGGATCGCGTCAAGAAGCACGCCGATCCGCTGGCGGTGCTGGAGGCCGAAGCGATCGCTATCCATGAAAGCGACCGGGAAGCCAACCTCGTCATGGCCCAGTTGGGCGTTGAGCGGATTCGCAAGCATCAGGGCAACGCCCAGGCGATCTTGACCCATGGCAACGCCGGCGCCTTGGCAACCGGCGGTGTCGGCACGGCCCTCGGGGTGATTCGCGCGGCCTTCCTGGAAGGCTTGGTCGAGCATGTCTACGCCAATGAAACCCGCCCATGGCTGCAAGGCTCGCGGCTGACCGCCTGGGAGCTGGCGGGCGAGGGGATCCCGGTCACCGTGAATGCCGACTCGGCCGGTGCGCATCTCCTCAAGACCAAAGGCATCACCTGGGTGATCGTCGGCGCCGATTGCATTGCCGCCAATGGCGATGTGATCAGCAAGATCGGCACTTATCAATTGGCAGTGTGCGCCATGCACCACGGCGTGCGTTTCATGGTGGTGGCGCCGAGTTCGAGCCTGGACCTGATGATGGCCACTGGTGACGATGTGGCCTTGGAGGAGCGCGATCCCGGTGAGCTGCTGGAGGTCATGGGGCAGCGCTTGGAGGTCAATGCGTTTAATCCGGTATTTGATGTGACTCCGGCCGACCTGATCGATGTGATCGTGACTGAGAAGGGCGTGGTTGAGCGGCCGGATACGGCGAAATTGGCCAAGCTGATGTGCCGTAAGCGGCTGCATTGAGGGCTGTGGTGTCTGTGAAATGGCTATCGGGGGCAAGCCACCTGCCGCATTTTGACTGTTCACAATTAAAGTGTGGGAGGGGGCTTGCCCCCGATTGGCCCTGAAAGTCAATAAAACCCTCGGATCCGCCCTCAAAAAAAAGCACCACCCCATCTCTGAGCCCCTCTCGGCCTCCTCAAGCCTGTCATCCGTCAAATTACTAGTCTCCATGCGCATCAGGGGGATAGGTGCGTGGCGGCGATTGTGATAACATCCGGCTGTTTCCAGGGCCGCCCCCAGGGGTTGCCCATAACGTGCAGATCCGTGTCATAACTCGTTGATTTGTCGTAAGTCGTTGTCAGGCAGTGTGCCGGCGACGGCGAGCTTCGTTCGTCCCATATGGATGCGACGAGGTTTCACCCGAAAAAGGAATCAGGCTTCTCATGGGCGAACTGGCCAAAGAAATCCTCCCGGTCAATATCGAAGACGAGCTGAAACAGTCCTACCTCGACTACGCGATGAGCGTAATTGTCGGTCGGGCACTGCCTGATGCGCGCGATGGCTTGAAGCCCGTGCACCGGCGTGTGCTGTTCGCAATGAGCGAGCTGGGTAACGACTGGAACAAGCCGTACAAGAAATCTGCCCGTGTTGTCGGTGACGTGATCGGTAAGTATCACCCTCACGGCGACACTGCGGTGTACGACACCATCGTTCGGATGGCCCAGCCGTTTTCCCTGCGCTACCTGCTGGTAGACGGCCAGGGCAACTTCGGTTCGGTCGACGGCGACAACGCCGCGGCCATGCGATACACCGAAGTGCGCATGACCAAGCTGGCGCACGAGCTGCTGGCCGACCTGCATAAAGAAACCGTGGACTGGGTGCCGAACTACGACGGCACCGAAATGATCCCGGCGGTCATGCCGACCAAGATTCCCAACCTGCTGGTCAATGGTTCCAGCGGTATCGCCGTGGGCATGGCCACCAACATCCCGCCGCACAACCTCGGTGAAGTCATCGACGGTTGCCTGGCCCTCATCGACAACCCTGAGCTGACCGTCGATGAGCTGATGCAATACATCCCGGGCCCGGACTTCCCGACCGCCGCGATCATCAACGGTCGCGCCGGCATCATCGAAGCCTACCGCACCGGTCGCGGGCGCATTTACATGCGCGCCCGCTCGATCATCGAGGACATCGACAAGGTCGGTGGCCGCCAGCAGATCGTCATCACCGAGCTCCCGTACCAGCTGAACAAAGCGCGTCTGATCGAGAAGATCGCCGAGCTGGTTAAAGAGAAGAAGCTCGAAGGCATCACCGAACTGCGCGACGAATCCGACAAAGACGGTATGCGCGTGGTGATCGAGCTGCGTCGTGGCGAAGTGCCTGAGGTGATCCTCAACAACCTCTACGCCCAGACCCAGCTGCAAAGCGTGTTTGGTATCAACGTGGTTGCACTGATCGACGGCCGCCCACGCATCCTGAACCTCAAGGACCTGCTGGAAGCCTTCGTACGTCACCGTCGCGAAGTGGTTACCCGCCGTACCGTATTCGAGCTGCGCAAGGCCCGCGAGCGCGGCCACATCCTGGAAGGCCAGGCTGTAGCGCTGTCGAACATCGACCCGGTCATCGCCCTGATCAAGGCTTCGCCGACGCCGTCGGAAGCCAAGGAAGCGCTGATCAAGATGCCATGGGAATCCAGCGCCGTGGTGGCGATGGTTGAACGTGCCGGCGCCGACTCGTGCCGCCCGGAGACACTGGACCCGCAATACGGCCTGCGTGACGGCAAGTACTTCCTGTCGCCGGAACAGGCCCAGGCCATCCTGGAACTGCGCCTGCACCGCCTGACCGGCCTGGAACACGAGAAGCTGCTGGCCGAGTACCAGGAGATCCTCAACCAGATCGGCGAGCTGATCCGCATCCTCAACAGCGCCGTGCGCCTGATGGAAGTGATCCGCGAAGAACTGGAGGTGATCCGCGCCGAATACGGCGACGTACGTCGCACCGAAATCCTCGATGCTCGCCTCGACCTGACCCTGGGTGACATGATCCCGGAAGAAGAGCGCGTGGTGACCATCTCCCACGGTGGCTATGCCAAGACCCAGCCATTGGCTGCGTACCAGGCCCAGCGTCGTGGCGGTAAAGGTAAATCGGCTACCGGCGTGAAGGATGAGGACTACATCGCCCACCTGCTGGTCGCCAACAGCCACACCACGCTGCTGCTGTTCTCCAGCAAGGGCAAGGTGTACTGGCTCAAGACCTATGAAATCCCGGAAGCTTCCCGTGCCGCCCGTGGTCGTCCGTTGGTCAACCTGCTGCCGCTGGACAGTGATGAGTACATCACCACCATGCTGCCGGTCGAGGAATACACCGAAGGT
This sequence comes from Pseudomonas sp. GW821-FHT09C10, assembly GCF_059418085.1. Lineage (NCBI taxonomy): Bacteria > Pseudomonadati > Pseudomonadota > Gammaproteobacteria > Pseudomonadales > Pseudomonadaceae > Pseudomonas > Pseudomonas sp. GW821-FHT09C10. Next base: position 227,861 of record NZ_JBWKPE010000005.1, on the reverse strand, counting down.
CACTTCATCTTCATGGCCACCGCCAAAGGCACCGTGAAGAAGACCCCACTGGAATCCTTCAGCCGCCAGCGTAGCGTGGGCCTGATCGCCCTGGAGCTGGACGAAGGCGACGTACTGATCAGCGCGGCCATTACCGATGGCGAGCGTGAAGTCATGCTGTTCTCCGACGGCGGCAAGGTCACTCGCTTCAAGGAATCCGACGTTCGTGCCATGGGCCGTACCGCCCGCGGTGTGCGCGGCATGCGCCTGCCGGAAGGGCAGAAGCTGATTTCGATGCTGATCCCGGAAGAAGGCAGCCAGATCCTCACCGCTTCCGAGCGTGGTTATGGCAAGCGCACCGCCATCAGCGAGTTCCCGGAGTACAAGCGTGGCGGCCAGGGCGTTATCGCCATGGTCAGCAACGACCGCAACGGCCGTCTGGTCGGCGCGGTCCAGGTGCTCGATGGCGAGGAAATCATGCTGATTTCCGACCAGGGCACCCTGGTGCGTACCCGTGTGGCCGAAGTGTCGAGCCTGGGCCGTAACACCCAGGGCGTGACCTTGATCAAGCTGGCCAAGGACGAAAAACTGGTCGGCCTGGAGCGTGTCCAGGAACCGTCGGAAGTCGAAGGCGAAGAGCTGGAAGGTGAGGAGTTCGAAGGCGAGGTGATCGCAGCGGGCGATGACAACGTCGACGAGCCAACCCTCGATGCTGCCGCAGACGAAGAAGAACCGCAGGAATAAGCGGACACACAGGGGGCGGATGAAGATTCGCCCCCTTGTTGTTTGTCCCTTATGAAAGTATTGAAACCCGATTTATTGCACCACCCCACCAGATCAGAGTGAGATTGGATGTGAGCAAGAGAGCCTATAACTTCTGTGCCGGTCCCGCGGCGCTTCCTGAAGCAGTCCTGCAGCGTGCGCAGGGTGAACTCCTCGACTGGCATGGAAAAGGCCTCTCCGTGATGGAAATGAGCCATCGCAGCGATGAGTTCGTGTCCATTGCCACCAAGGCCGAGCAGGATCTGCGCGACTTGCTCGACATTCCATCCAACTACAAAGTGCTGTTCCTGCAAGGCGGTGCGAGCCAGCAGTTCGCCCAGATCCCGCTGAACCTGCTGCCGGAAGATGGCACGGCCGACTACATCGACACCGGTATCTGGGGGCAGAAGGCTATTGAAGAGGCCTCGCGCTACGGTCACGTCAATGTGGCCGGCACCGCCAAGCCCTACGACTACTTCGCCATTCCCGGTCAGAACGAATGGAAGCTGTCCAAGGACGCGGCCTACGTGCACTACGTCGCGAACGAAACCATTGGCGGCCTGGAGTTCGACTGGGTGCCGGAAGTCGGCGACGTTCCGCTGGTGTGCGACATGTCCTCGGACATCCTCTCGCGGCCTATCGACGTGTCGCGCTACGGCATGATCTACGCCGGTGCGCAGAAGAACATCGGCCCGAGCGGCATCCTGGTCAATATCGTGCGTGAGGACCTGCTGGGTCGCGCCCGTTCACTGTGCCCGACCATGCTCAACTACAAGGTCGCAGCCGACAACGGCTCGATGTACAACACTCCGCCGGCCTTCGCCTGGTACCTGTCTGGCCTGGTGTTCGAGTGGCTGAAAGAGCAGGGCGGCGTGGCGGCCATGGGCAAGCTCAACGAAGAGAAGAAGCGCACCCTGTACGACTTCATCGACGCCAGCGGCCTGTACAGCAACCCCATCAACCTCACCGACCGCTCGTGGATGAACGTGCCGTTCCGCCTGGCCGACGACCGCCTGGACAAGCCCTTCCTGGTCGGTGCCGACGCCCGCGGCCTGTTGAACCTCAAGGGCCACCGTTCGGTGGGTGGCATGCGTGCCTCCATCTACAACGCTGTGGACATTCACGCGATCAACGCGCTGGTTGCCTACATGGCAGAGTTCGAAAAGGAACACGGCTAATGTCTGAACAAGAACTCAAGGCCCTGCGTGTACGCATTGACAGTCTGGACGAGAAAGTCCTGGAGCTGATCAGTGAGCGTGCGCGCTGCGCCCAGGAAGTGGCGCGGGTGAAGATGGCATCCCTGGCGGAGGGCGAAGTGCCGGTGTTCTACCGGCCGGAGCGTGAAGCCCAGGTGCTCAAGCGCGTCATGGAGCGTAACAAGGGCCCGCTGGGCAACGAAGAGATGGCGCGGTTGTTCCGTGAAATCATGTCGTCGTGCCTGGCGCTCGAGCAGCCGCTGAAAGTGGCCTACCTTGGCCCGGAAGGCACCTTCACCCAGGCGGCGGCCATGAAGCACTTCGGCCACGCGGTGATCAGCAAGCCCATGGCGGCCATCGACGAGGTGTTCCGTGAAGTGGCGGCCGGCGCGGTGAACTTTGGCGTGGTGCCGGTGGAAAACTCCACCGAAGGCGCGGTCAACCACACGCTGGACAGCTTCCTTGAGCACGACATGGTGATCTGCGGCGAAGTCGAGCTGCGCATCCACCATCACCTGCTGGTGGGTGAGAACACCAAGACCGACAGCATCAGCCGCATCTATTCCCACGCCCAGTCCCTGGCCCAGTGCCGCAAGTGGCTGGATGCGCATTACCCGAATGTGGAGCGCGTGGCGGTGTCCAGCAACGCCGAAGCGGCCAAGCGGGTCAAGGGTGAATGGAATTCTGCGGCGATCGCCGGTGATATGGCGGCAGGCCTGTATGGCCTGACGCGCCTGGCCGAGAAAATCGAGGATCGCCCGGATAACTCCACGCGCTTCCTGATGATCGGCAGCCAGGAAGTGCCGCCGACCGGCGACGACAAGACTTCGATCATCGTCTCCATGAGCAACAAGCCCGGCGCGCTGCATGAGCTGCTGGTGCCGTTCCACGATAACGGTATTGACCTGACACGCATCGAGACACGTCCTTCGCGCAGCGGTAAATGGACTTACGTGTTCTTTATCGACTTCATCGGCCACCACCGCGATCCTCTGGTCAAGGGCGTGCTGGAGAAGATCAGTCAGGAAGCCGTGGCACTCAAGGTGCTGGGCTCTTACCCGAAAGCGGTTTTGTGAGGCTTTAACATGAGTGGCAACTTCCTCGCCCTGGCCCAGCCGGGCGTGCAACAACTGTCGCCTTACGTTCCGGGCAAGCCTGTGGACGAGCTGGCGCGTGAGTTGAACCTGGATCCCTCCAAGATCGTCAAGCTGGCGAGTAACGAGAATCCACTGGGCCCAAGCCCCAAGGTATTGGCGGCGATTCGCGAAGAATTGGCCGAGCTGACCCGTTACCCGGACGGCAATGGCTTCGCCCTCAAGTCCCTGCTGGCAGAAACATGCCGGGTCGAGCTGAACCAGGTCACCCTGGGCAACGGTTCCAATGACATCCTCGAGCTGGTTGGGCGTGCCTACCTGGCGCCGGGCCTGAACGCCGTGTTCAGCGAGCACGCGTTTGCGGTCTACCCGATCGTCACCCAGGCGGTCGGTGCCGACGCCCGCGTGATTCCCGCCAAGGACTGGGGCCACGACCTGCCGGCCATGCTGGCTGCCATCGATACCCAGACCCGCGTTGTGTTTATCGCCAACCCGAACAACCCGACCGGCACCTGGTTCGATGCACAGGCGCTGAACGACTTCCTGCAGGACGTGCCTGAGCATGTGCTGGTGGTGTTGGACGAGGCTTATATCGAGTACGCCGAAGGCAGCGACCTGCCGGACGGTCTGGATTTCCTGGCGGCCTACCCGAACCTGCTGGTGTCGCGCACTTTCTCCAAGGCTTATGGCCTGGCGTCGCTGCGGGTCGGCTATGGCTTGTCGACAGCGGTGGTGGCCGATGTGCTGAACCGCGTGCGTCAACCGTTCAACGTCAACAGCCTCGCCCTGGCGGCAGCCTGTGCGGCGGTGAAGGATGCCGAGTACCTGGAAGAAGGTCGCCGCATCAACGCAAGCGGCATGCTGCAGTTGCAGGATGGTTTCCGTGAGTTGGGCCTGGGCTGGATTCCCTCCAAGGGCAACTTCATCTGTGTCGACCTTGGTCAAGTGGCCGCCCCGGTATTCCAGGGGCTGCTGCGTGAAGGTGTGATCGTGCGGCCGGTGGCCAACTACGGCATGCCGAACCACCTGCGGATTACCATCGGCTTGCCGGCTGAAAACAGCCGCTTCCTGGAGGCGCTGGCCAAGGTCCTGGCTCGTGGTTGATGTCACTGCATTGCAACCTGCCGTGCCTATGATCGGTCGCCTGGTGGTGGTCGGCCTGGGCTTGATCGGTGGCTCCTTCGCCAAAGGCCTGCGCGAAAGCGGGCTGTGCGGCGAAGTGGTCGGTGTGGACCTTGACCCGCAATCGCGCAAGCTGGCGGTGGAGTTGGGCGTGGTGGATCGCTGCGAGGCGGACCTGGCGCTGGCGTGCCAGGGGGCTGACGTCATCCAGCTCGCTGTGCCGATCCTGGCCATGGAGAAACTGCTGGCGGTATTGGCCGGCATGGACCTGGGCCAGGCGATCCTGACGGACGTCGGCAGTGCCAAGGGCAATGTGGTGCGGGCGGCGCAGCAGGCCTTTGGCGGCATGCCGTCGCGCTTTGTGCCGGGCCATCCGATTGCCGGTTCCGAGCAGAGCGGGGTGGAAGCGTCCAATGCGCAGCTGTTCCGCCGCCATAAAGTGATCCTGACGCCGCTGGAGCAAACCGATCCGGCCGCGCTGGCGGTGGTGGATCGTCTCTGGCGTGAGCTGGGGGCGGATGTGGAACATATGCAGGTCGAGCGCCACGACGAAGTGCTGGCGGCGACCAGCCATCTGCCCCATCTGTTGGCATTCGGCCTGGTGGACTCCCTGGCCAAGCGTAACGAAAACCTCGAGATTTTCCGTTATGCCGCCGGTGGCTTCCGCGATTTCACGCGGATTGCCGGCAGCGATCCGGTGATGTGGCACGACATCTTTCTCGCCAATCGCGAAGCGGTGTTGCGCACCCTGGACACCTTCCGCAGTGACCTCGACGCCTTGCGCGACGCGGTCGATGCCGGGGATGGCCATCAATTATTGGGCGTGTTCACCCGTGCGCGGGTGGCGCGTGAGCATTTCAGCAAGATCCTGGCTCGCCGGGCCTATATGGAAACCGCTGTGAACGCCGATGACCTGACCTTCCTCGCCAACTCGGGCGGCCGCTTGAGCGGGCGTATCCGGGTGCCGGGTGACAAGTCGATCTCCCATCGCTCGATCATGCTCGGCTCGTTGGCCGAGGGCGTGACGGAGGTGGAAGGGTTCCTTGAGGGTGAAGACGCCCTGGCGACCCTGCAGGCGTTTCGCGACATGGGCGTGGTGATTGAGGGGCCGCACCATGGGCGCGTGACCATTCATGGTGTGGGCTTGCACGGCCTGAAGCCGGCGCCGGGGCCGATCTACCTGGGCAATTCCGGTACGTCCATGCGCCTGCTGTCCGGTTTGTTGGCGGCACAACGCTTTGACAGCGTGTTGACCGGCGATGCTTCCCTGTCCAAGCGCCCGATGAACCGCGTGGCCAAGCCATTGCGGGACATGGGCGCGGTGATCGAGACCGGGCCGGAAGGGCGTCCGCCACTGACCATTCGTGGCGGCCAGGCGCTCAAAGGCATGAGCTATGCAATGCCGATGGCCAGTGCCCAGGTCAAATCCTGCCTGTTGCTGGCGGGGCTGTATGCCGAAGGTCAAACCGCAGTGACCGAGCCTGCGCCGACCCGTGACCATACCGAGCGTATGTTGCGCGGTTTTGGTTACCCGGTTGCGGTGGAAGGCGCTACCGCATCGGTGGAATCGGGCCATGTACTGACGGCTGCCCATATTGAAGTGCCGGGGGACATCTCCTCCTCGGCATTCTTCCTGGTGGCGGCTTCGATTGCCGAAGGCTCCGAGTTGTTGCTGGAGCATGTCGGCATCAACCCGACCCGCACCGGGGTGATCGATATCCTGCGTCTGATGGGGGCAGATATCACCTTGGAAAACCCGCGCGAAGTGGGTGGCGAGCCTGTCGCTGACCTGCGGGTGCGGGCAGCTGTATTGAAGGGTATCGAGATTCCGGAAGCGCTGGTGCCCCTGGCTATTGATGAATTCCCGGTGTTGTTCGTCGCGGCCGCCTGCGCTGAAGGCCGGACCATTTTGCGTGGCGCCGAAGAGTTGCGCGTGAAGGAGTCCGACCGTATCCAGGTCATGGCCGACGGTCTGCAGGTGTTGGGGGTGAAGTGTGAACCGACCGCCGATGGGATTATCATTGACGGTGGCGTGATGGGCGGTGGTGAAGTCCATGCCCGGGGTGATCACCGGATTGCCATGGCCTTCAGCGTGGCTTCCCTGCGGGCGACCGCGCCGATTCGTATCCATGACTGCGCCAATGTTGCTACGTCTTTTCCGAACTTTCTTACACTGTGTGCCCAAGTCGGCATCCGTGTTGCCCAAGAGGCTCAATTGTGAATATTAAAGCACCGGTGATTACCATCGACGGGCCAAGCGGCTCGGGCAAAGGCACGATCGCCGGCATCCTGGCCAAGCGCCTGGGCTGGTGCCTGCTGGATTCCGGCGCGTTGTACCGCCTGCTGGCGTTTGCCGCACGCAACCATGGCGTCGACCTGACCAACGAAGAATCCCTGAAGCTGCTGGCCGCGCACCTCGATGTGCAGTTCGTCGGCGCGACGGAGGGTCATCCCCAGCGCATCATCCTGGAAGGGGACGATGTGACCGATGACTTGCGTAACGAGCAGGTCGGCTCCTGGGCTTCCCAGGTTGCCGCACTGCCGGCGGTGCGTGATGCGCTGTTGCAGCGTCAGCGGGCTTTCCAGGAGCCACCGGGCCTGGTGGCCGATGGCCGTGACATGGGCACGGTGGTGTTTCCCGAGGCGCCGCTGAAGATTTTCCTGACCGCCAGCGCCGAGGAGCGGGCTCGCCGCCGCTACTTGCAGTTGAAGGGCAAAGTCGATGGTGTTAGTCTGTCGAGTCTGCTAGATGAGATCCGTGCACGCGATGAGCGTGATACCCAGCGCGCAGTAGCCCCGCTCAAGCCGGCGGCTGATGCCATACAGCTGGATTCCACGGAGTTGTCCATCGAGCAGGTGCTGGAACGCATCTTGAGTGAAATCGCCATTCGCGATATCGCCGGGTGATCAAGAAGGCCGCAGGGGACCAGTCATAGTCCTGCGGTGGCTTCTTTTAACTGAAACTGACCCACACCGTCTGGGGTGTGGAGATGGGCGTATTCTTCGCCCTTATCAACAGGAATTAAAATGAGCGAAAGCTTTGCGGAACTCTTTGAAGAAAGCCTAAAAACCCTGAACCTTCAGGCAGGCTCCATCATCACCGGTGTTATCGTTGATATCGATTACCAAGCTCGCTGGGTAACCGTTCACGCTGGTCTGAAGTCTGAAGCTCTGATCCCGCTGGAACAGTTCTACAACGATGCTGGTGATCTGACAATCAATGTCGGTGACGAAGTTCACGTTGCTCTGGACTCGGTTGAAGACGGTTTCGGTGAAACCAAGCTGTCCCGTGAAAAAGCCAAGCGCGCTGAATGCTGGATTGTTCTCGAAGCAGCCTTCGCAGCTGAAGAAGTGGTCAAGGGCGTTATCAACGGTAAGGTTAAAGGCGGCTTCACTGTCGACGTTAACGGCATCCGTGCGTTCCTGCCAGGTTCTTTGGTCGACGTTCGTCCTGTGCGCGACACCACGCACCTGGAAGGCAAAGAACTCGAATTCAAGGTCATCAAACTCGACCAGAAGCGCAACAACGTTGTCGTTTCCCGTCGCAGTGTCCTGGAAGCAGAGAACTCCGCCGAGCGTGAAGCTCTGCTGGAATCCCTGCAGGAAGGCCAACAAGTCAAAGGTATCGTCAAGAACCTCACCGATTACGGCGCATTCGTCGATCTGGGTGGCGTCGATGGCCTGCTGCACATTACCGACATGGCTTGGAAGCGTATCAAGCATCCTTCCGAAATCGTCAATGTTGGCGACGAGATTGATGTCAAGGTTCTGAAATACGATCGCGAGCGCAACCGTGTTTCCCTGGGCCTGAAGCAACTGGGTGAAGATCCATGGGTTGCTATCAAAGCCCGTTACCCAGAAAGCACTCGCGTAACCGCGCGTGTTACCAACCTGACCGACTACGGCTGCTTCGCAGAGCTGGAAGAAGGCGTGGAAGGCCTGGTACACGTTTCCGAAATGGACTGGACCAACAAAAACATCCACCCTTCGAAAGTCGTACAAGTCGGCGACGAAGTGGAAGTCATGGTTCTGGACATCGACGAAGAGCGTCGTCGTATCTCCCTGGGCATCAAGCAGTGCAAATCTAACCCATGGGAAGATTTCTCTGGCCAGTTCAACAAGGGCGATAAAATCTCCGGCACCATCAAGTCGATCACCGATTTCGGTATCTTCATTGGTCTGGACGGCGGCATCGACGGCCTGGTTCACCTGTCCGACATCTCCTGGAACGAAGTTGGCGAAGAAGCTGTTCGTCGTTTCAAGAAGGGCGACGAGCTGGACACCGTTATCCTGTCGGTTGACCCAGAGCGCGAGCGCATCTCCCTGGGTATCAAGCAACTGGAAAGCGATCCGTTCTCCGAGTACGTTCAAGAGAACGACAAAGGCGCCATCGTTAAAGGCACTGTGAAAGAAGTTGACGCCAAAGGCGCCATCATCGTTCTGGCCGACGATATCGAAGCGACTCTGAAAGCCTCCGAAATCAGCCGTGACCGCGTTGAAGACGCGCGCAACGTTCTGAAAGAAGGCCAGGAAGTAGAAGCCAAGATCATCAGCGTCGATCGCAAGAGCCGCGTGATCCAACTCTCCATCAAGTCGAAAGACGAAGTGGAAGAGAAAGAGGCCATCCAGAGCCTGAAATCGGCTCCGGAAGCTGCAACAGGCGAGACCACCATGGCCTCCCTGCTGCGCGAAGCAATGGCTAAGCAGAACTAAGTTCTGTAAGGCTGTAAAAAAGGGCGACTTCGGTCGCCCTTTTTTATGCCTGAAATTCGTTGAATTCACGCGCAAGAACCAAGGGTTAGGGCTTGGTGTCAGAGCTGACTATAGTGTTGATAAGAGCCATCCCGTGTTATTAAGGATTTCAATGAAAAGGCTTATCGTAGTGCTCGCAGTGGTATTGCTTGCAGGCTGTGCCGCTACCAGCGCCAAAACTCACGTCAAGCGCGGTGTCAGCGGCATTGAGGTTGACTGCTCGGGGCTTGGCGGCAATTGGGAGAAGTGCGAGAAGCGCGCCGCCCGCGAATGCAAGATGCGGGGCTATAAGGTCATCACCAGGTCCAGCGACGCCAAAGACGAAGAGGGTGATTACTTGTTCGGTTGGAACCCTGCTGGAGCAGTCACTCGTACCATGCTTGTGATCTGCAATTGAGTGTGTTGATCGCTCATGGCGGTGGTTATTCAAACGGCAGATAAGTTGATGTGTGGGCTGTTCAAATTCATCAAGTCATGCTAAAACCTTCGAAGCGCTTTTCCTAGCTGCTTGAAAAAGAAGGGAAAAATATGACGAAGTCGGAGTTGATCGAACGAATTGTCACCCATCAAGGGCTGCTTTCATCCAAGGATGTAGAGCTGGCTATCAAGACCATGCTTGAGCAGATGTCCCAGTGCCTGGCGACCGGCGATCGGATTGAAATTCGCGGGTTTGGGAGTTTTTCGCTGCACTACCGTGCTCCGCGGGTAGGGCGTAATCCTAAGACTGGGCAGTCAGTCAGCCTGGACGGTAAGTTTGTCCCTCATTTCAAGCCGGGCAAGGAGTTGCGAGATCGGGTGAATGAGGATGAGGAAGATGAAGGTAGTCTGTGATCGTAGTTTGGAGGTTTAGATGAGTAAAATCAGGCAATTTTTTGAAATCGCGCTGCTCATTTTGGTTGTCGCCGTCGTGATTGTATTCACTCTTGAAAATGATCAGCATGTAAGTCTTGTTTTCTTTACTTGGTCGACGCCTCAAGCTCCAGTTGCAGTCTATGTTGTCTTGGCTCTGTTGATAGGTTGCTGTCTCGGTCCTGTTATCAGCTCGTTAACACGTCTGCGTTCAAGGCGTGCAGCGAAAGCGCGCATTCAGAGCTAACACGCTGGTGTTGGGGGGCTTCAGCTATTGGTCTTTGAAAGTTGGATTTTATTTGGCTGGATTGGTCTTTTTTTATGCTCAATGAATGTGCTCTTTTTTTGCCGGTAGGGTTTTAGGTTTTTCTTATTTGAGTGTTGACCCGTGAGTGCAACGCTTTTCGGGTTATGGCAGTTTGGATTTCTAATTCAATGGTTTCGCGTTAAGTGACGTTGTGCGTTGGCGAAATTGTTTGTGGAATATTTGTCTCTATGTCGCATCAATGAGTCGTGGGGGCGGAACTGCTAAGAGGTCAGGCTCAGTAATGGGTTTGTAGTCTCTTGAAAGCCTGTCTGCGTCCTCCTGTCGTGTGTCGAGTCGTCAGCCCTGTTGGAAATTTTGCCCTGGTCTATACTGGAGGGCGCTTTGCCGCTGCGACATTTCGTAGCGGAAGGCAGGGGTTGCATGAGCTTTTTGTAAGAAAAATCATAGGCTTTTTAGAGGTGGGCACGGTTAGGAAGCGTCAATACGTTGCCTGGATTTGCTCGCTGTAACGCCATGATTACAAGTATTTCTCTCCGATGCTGTTGTGGAATCATCAATTTGGCTACAGCTATGCAGGGAGAATAACGGCATAATGTGCCCTTTGATACATTGCCCAAGGCGTATGCGCTTACGCTGTCTCGCAGGTGGGTCAATCCCAATTGGCGGCGTTTGGAGTGGGGCGTATGAAAAGAGAGCCTCAGCATCGGGTTGTGATTCCCGGGATAGTTGATGTGTTGATCGTTCCAGAATTAGCTAATGGAGTTTTACCTGATGTCAGGCATCAAGCAGTCAAGTGTTGACAGATTTAAGAACAAAGAAGCCCTAATTGGTATTGTCGGATTGGGGTATGTCGGTCTGCCCCTGATGTTGCGTTATAATGCCATTGGCTTTCGTGTATTGGGCATCGACATTGATGAGGCTAAAGTCTCTCGGTTGAATGCTGGTCAAAGTTATATCGAACATATTCCTGCTGAAAAAGTTCAGAGCGCCCGTCAAAGCGGTTTTGAGGCTACCACCGCATTTGAGCGCGTGAGCGAATGTGATGCCTTGATACTGTGTGTTCCAACTCCCCTGAACAAGTACCGTGAGCCGGACATGAGTTTCGTGATTAATACCACGGAAGCCATTAAGCCATACTTGCGCGAAGGTCAGGTTGTTTCGCTTGAAAGCACCACCTATCCGGGGACGACTGAAGAAGAGTTGCTTCCGCGTGTTGAGGGTGGTGGTTTGAAGGTGGGTGAGAATATCTTCCTGGTTTACTCGCCAGAACGGGAAGATCCGGGTAATCCAAACTTTGAAACCCGTACTATTCCGAAAGTAATCGGTGGGCATACACCCGCATGCCTTGAAGTCGGCATCGCCCTGTACGAGCAGGCAATTGACCAAGTGGTGCCGGTGAGTTCTACCAAGGCCGCTGAAATGACCAAGCTGCTGGAAAATATCCACCGCGCGGTGAATATCGGCCTGGTCAACGAAATGAAAGTTGTCGCTGATCGGATGGGCATTGATATTTTCGAAGTGGTCGACGCAGCGGCAACCAAGCCTTTCGGCTTCACGCCTTACTACCCTGGTCCAGGTCTCGGTGGGCACTGCATCCCCATCGATCCGTTCTACCTGACCTGGAAGGCCCGCGAGTATGGCCTGCACACGCGTTTCATCGAGCTCTCCGGCGAAGTCAACCAAGCCATGCCCGAGTACGTAGTCAGTAAGCTGATGGACGGCCTCAATAACAACAGCAAGCCGTTGAAAGGCAGCAAAGTGTTGGTGCTTGGTATCGCGTACAAGAAAAACGTGGACGATATGCGTGAGTCCCCCTCCGTGGAAATCATGGAGTTGCTGGAAGCCAAGGGTTGTATCGTGGCTTACAGTGACCCGCACGTTCCGGTGTTCCCGAAGATGCGCGAGCACCACTTCGACTTGTCCAGCGAGGCGCTGACCGCAGAAAACATTGCTGGCTTCGACGCCATTGTCCTGGCGACTGATCACGACAAATTCGATTATGAGCTGATTCGCCAGCACGCACGATTGGTGATCGATAGTCGCGGCAAGTACCGCACCCCTGAAGCCCATATCATCAAAGCCTGACTGCTGGAGTGTTCCCTTTGAAACGTTTCGCCCTTATCGGCGCTGCCGGTTACATCGCCCCTCGGCATATGCGCGCAATCAAAGACACCGGTAACGAGTTGGTGTCGGCCTATGACATCAATGATTCCGTGGGGATCATTGACAGCCTGTCTCCGCAGAGCGAGTTTTTTACCCAGTTCGAGCGTTTCAATGAGCACGCCTGGCAGCTCAAGCGCGATCCGGCCACCGCCTTGGATTACGTCGCAGTCTGCTCGCCCAATTATCTGCATCACTCGCATATCGCGGCCGGCTTGCGCCTTGGCTGCGATGTGATTTGCGAGAAGCCGCTGGTTCCCACGCCTGAAATTCTCGACGAACTGGCCTTGGTCGAGCGCGAGACGGGCAAACGCGTTTACAACATCCTGCAGCTGCGTCATCACCAGGCAATTCTCGACTTGAAAGAGAAAGTTGCCCGTGAGTCTCGCGACGGCAAGTACGATGTAGAACTCACCTATATCACTTCGCGTGGCAAGTGGTACATGGAGAGCTGGAAGGGTGATCCGCGCAAGTCGTACGGCATCGCGACCAATATCGGCGTGCACTTCTACGACATGCTGCATTTCATCTTTGGCAAGTTGCAGCGTAACGTTGTGCACTTTGCCAATGATTACAAAGCAGCCGGCTACCTTGAATACGAGAACGCCCGTGTGCGCTGGTTCCTGTCCATTGATGCCGATGACTTGCCGGATTCTGTCAAGGGCAAAAAGCCGACCTATCGCTCCATCACGGTTGATGGCGATGAGATGGAATTTTCCGAAGGCTTTACCGACCTGCATACCACCAGCTACCGGGAAATCCTCGCCGGCCGTGGCTATGGCATCGAAGACGCGCGTCACTGCGTCGAAACCGTAAATACCATTCGTTCGTCCGCCATCGTTACGCCGCAGAACGGCGAGGGCCACCCTTTTCTTGCAACCCTGAGTCGCTGAGGCAGGCATGAATTATCAAGTTCACCCTTCCGCAATTGTCGATGAAGGCGCGCAGATCGGTGACGACTCGCGGGTGTGGCATTTCGTGCACGTTTGCAGTGGCGCACGTATCGGCAGGGGCGTGTCCCTCGGGCAGAACGTCTTTGTTGGTAACAAGGTGCTTATCGGGGACAACTGCAAGATCCAGAACAACGTTTCGGTCTACGACAACGTGACGTTGGAAGAAGGTGTGTTCTGTGGGCCGAGCATGGTGTTTACGAATGTCTACAACCCGCGCTCTCTGATCGAACGCAAGAGCGAGTATCGCGACACCCTTGTCAGAAAAGGCGCCACCCTGGGCGCCAACTGCACGATCGTCTGTGGTGTCACCATCGGTGAGTATGCTTTCGTTGGCGCCGGCGCGGTGATCAACAAGCCGGTACCCGCCTATGCCTTGATGGTGGGCGTGCCCGCTCGGCAAATCGGCTGGATGAGTGAGTTCGGCGAGCAATTGGACCTACCGCTGGAAGGCGATGGGATTGCGATTTGCGAGCACAGCGGTGCTCGCTACCTACTGAGCGGTAAAACGCTGGTCAAGGAGGCCGGGCAATGATCGAGTTTATTGACCTCAAGATCCAGCAAGCCAGGATCAAAGACAGGATCGACGCCGGTATCCAGCGTGTCCTGGCGCATGGCCAATACATCCTTGGCCCGGAAGTCGCGGAGCTCGAAGAGCGCCTTGCTGCATTTGTTGGTGCCAAGCATTGCATCACCTGCGCTAATGGCACCGATGCCTTGCAGATTGCCCTGATGGCCTTGGGCGTAGGCCCTGGCGATGAAGTGATCACACCGGGCTTCACCTACATCGCTACTGCAGAAACCGTTGTGCTGCTGGGCGCCAAGCCTGTCTATGTCGACGTTGACCCGCGCACCTACAACCTAGATCCGGCGTTGCTGGAGGCGGCTATTACACCGCGTACCAAAGCGATTATTCCGGTTTCTCTGTACGGTCAGTGTGCGGATTTCGACCCGATCAATGCCATCGCGGCCCAACACGGCCTCCCGGTGATCGAGGATGCAGCACAGAGTTTTGGTGCAACCTACAAAGGGCGCCGATCCTGCAATCTGACAACCATTGGGAGCACGAGCTTTTTCCCGAGCAAGCCACTGGGTTGCTATGGTGACGGCGGCGCGCTCTTTACCAACGACGATCAGTTGGCTGTTGTCATGCGGCAAATCGCCCGCCATGGCCAGGATCGCCGTTACCATCACGTGCGTGTTGGGGTGAACAGTCGTCTGGATACGCTGCAGGCGGCCATCCTCTTGCCCAAGTTGGAAATATTCGCCGAAGAGTTGGTGTTGCGGCAAAAGGTCGCTGAACGCTACAGCCAGCTGCTCGCAGAGGTCGGCATTACTGCGCCCTTTGTAGACACATTCAACACCAGTGCCTGGGCGCAGTTCACCGTTCAGGTCGATGCGCGGGACAAGGTCCAGGATCAACTGAAGGCGTTCGGCGTACCCACTGCGGTGCATTATCCGATCCCTCTCAACCGCCAGCCGGCCGTGAAGGATGATAGCGCCGAGCTACCAGTTGGTGATGCAGCCGCCTCGCGGGTCATGAGTTTGCCAATGCATCCCTATCTCGATGAGGCGGCATTGCAGTCCATTGTCCAGGCGTTGAGCAATAGCCTGGGGGAGTGAGTTCCGGTGGTCGGGCTTGACTGTCAGGGTGGGATTACCCTGACACTGCTGGATTACATATCTTATTGATTTTAAATGTTTTTAGCTCAAATTCCTCCAGGCGTAAATTGTCGGTAAACGGCACCTGGAGGGGGTGACACTAGTTATGAGATTGGCCCGGATTGCTGATAAAGTGGCGGCCATTTTTGGGCTTATCTAAGGAGATTGAAAATTAACGTTCCCTTCATTGATCTCAAGCGCTTTGAGCCTGGGTTCCACGCCGCGCTGATGGAGAAATTCCACGCGATGACGATCAACGCACAGTTCATCGGTGGTGCTGAAGTCGCTGCTCTGGAGTCACGCTTGCAGTCGGATTTGCAGGTGGCTCATGCCGTGAGCTGTGCAAACGGCACGGATGCTCTTCAGCTGGCCCTGCGTGCAGTGGGCGTGGGGGAGGGGGACGTGGTACTGGTTCCGAATGTGACCTTCTGGGCGACCTTCGAAGCGGTCGTCAATGTAGGCGCAAAACCAGTCACCATTGATGCTGACATCACTGATGGAGGCGTCGATTTTGCTGCGTTCGAGCAGGCCATTCGCGAGGCATCGCCCAAGGCTGCGATCATTGCCCACCTGTATGGCTGGGGCAGTGCGCGCCTGCAGGATCTGCGTGATCTGTGCAAAAAACACGCTGTATGCCTGATCGAGGATGGTGCTCAATCGTACGGTGCTGAATTCGCGGGTGAGCCGATCTGCAAGGGGGCGTTCATTTCCACTACCTCCTTCTACCCAGCCAAGGTTCTTGGCGGTGCGGGCGACGGCGGTGCAGTGTTTACCGATGACGCGGCGCTTGCCGATAAGGTTCGACGTCTCGGTAATCACGGGCGCACGGCTCATTACGGGTACGGCGACGTGGGCTGGAATTCGCGCCTGGATTCGCTGCAGGCGGCGTTCCTCAATTTGTCCATCGGGCATATCGAGGACCGCCTTGCGTCCCGTCGCAAGGCTGTCGCCTTTTACCGAGACGCTCTGCCTTCGACTGGCATCGAGCTGATGTCGGCCCCAGCCGCATACACGGAAAATGGTTACTGCAATGTCTGCCTGGTGCCTGACGCGGATACCAAGCTCGCCCTGGAGTCTGCACTCAAGGCGGCCGAGATCGGTTTTGCAAACATCTACCCTGGCGTCATGTCCAGCCAGCCCGGCGCTGCCGCCTATATCAAAGGGCACTTCGGCGGCCAGGTCGGCGAGCGACTGTGTGCATCGGTGCTTAACTTGCCGCTGTTCCCGTACATGACCGATGAGGAGCTGCAACGCGTGGCGTCCGTGGTCCGTGCAACGCTGGCCGGAGGCGCCAATGGCAAATGATGTCTATATCCATCCGACGGCCAACGTCTCGGACAACTCCAGTATCGGGCAGGGCACCAAGGTCTGGATCAACGTACAGATCCGTGAAGATGTGGTGATCGGGGCAGGGTGCATCCTGTCCAAGGATGTCTATATCGATCACGCAGTTAAGATCGGCGATCGCTGCAAGATCCAGAACAGCGTCTCGGTCTATAACGGCGTAGAGATCGGTGACGATGTCTTCGTTGGCCCCAATGCTTGTTTCACCAACGACAAAGTGCCACGCGCATTCAACGCCGATTGGTCCATCACACCGACCTTCGTGCATAACGGTGCCAGCATCGGTGCCAATGCGACCATCGTCTGCGGGATTACCATTGGTGAGTACGCCATGGTCGCCGCCGGGAGTGTCGTCACCAAGGATGTTGCACCTTATACCCTGGTCATGGGGAATCCTGCTCGTGCGGTCGCCAAGATCGACAGGGAAGGCAATCGAGTTTCCGGAGACGTTTGAGATATGTTTGAAGAAGTGCTCAAGGTAGGCCTGATTGGCCTTGGGAATATGGGGCGTAATCACTTGCGCGTGCTGTCCCTGCTCAAGGGTGTGGAACTGGCCTTTGTCGCTGATGCGAACGCTGGCGTAGCCGCTCGTGCTGGCGAAGCGCACGGCGTGCCAGGGGTGGTTGACCCAAGCCCACTGCTCGCCAACGTCGACGCGGTGGTGATTTGTACCCCTACCGTGACCCACGCCGATTACATCCGCCTGGTAGCCGCTCAGGTGAAGAATATCTTCGTCGAAAAGCCCCTCGCTGCGACCTTGGAGGAGTGCGATGAAGTCGCAGCTTTCGCCAAGGACAACAACCTGAATATCCAGGTCGGCTTCATCGAGCGCTTCAACCCAGCAGTGCAGGCGCTGAAGGTGGTCCTGGAAAAAAGCGAGCAGATCATCAGTATCGACTTCACGCGGACCAACAAAGTGAGCTCGCGTATCACCGATGTTGATGTCGTCACCGACCTGATGATTCACGACATTGACCTGGCGCTGTACCTCAACGGCCCGGCAAGGTCCGTGGCTGCTCACGGTTTCGCGCACGGGAGCATGATCGATTTCGCCTCAGCGTTGATTACCCATGAAAACGGCCGCTTCTCAAGAATTCAGGCGAGTCGCGTAACCGACAAGAAGAAGCGCCAGATCGAGGCTACTTGCACCGACATGTTTGTCGACTGCGATCTGTTGCGTAAAGAAATTATCATCAATCGCCAATCTGAGACCCAGCAAGGCGGTGTATTGCCCTACACCATATCGGCGATTCAAGAGGCGGTTGCGGTGCCTCCTCAGGAAGCCCTGTTGTCCGAGCTGCAAGCCTTCATTGCGAGTTGCCGGCAGCCATCCTCGGTCAGTGTGCCGGGTGTCGATGCAGGTGTTGAGGCAATGAAAATTTGTGCAGTGATTCAAGCGGCGGTGCAAGCATGACGATTCGGGATGATGTGCGGGGCAAGACGATCCTTGTCACCGGTGGTGCTGGCTTTATTGGCAGTCACCTTGTGGACAAGCTGCTGGTCGAAGGGGCAGCGCATGTTGTCGTGATAGACAATCTGTTTGTCGGCTCGGAAGACAACCTGGAGGAGGCTCTCGCGACTGGTAAAGTCACCTTTTATCGCGATGATGCGGAATTCAACACCAGTCTGGAATACATCTTTACCAATCATTCAATTGATATCGTCTTCAATTGCGCGACCAAGGCGCTGAATTATTCGTTCCTGAACCCTGCCAACGCTTTCGATACCAACGTGCGCGTGACGCTTAACCTATTGGAGCTGCAGCGCCGGGGCCTGTTCAAGACGCTGTGCCATTTCTCCACTTCGGAAGTTTACGGCTCTGCTGTTTACGAGCCGATGGACGAAGCTCATCCACGCAATCCAACCACCACGTATGCTGCGGGTAAAGCTGCTGCCGACCTGGCCGTGGAAAGCTATGTGCGGATGTTTGAGTTGGATGCGTTCATCGTGCGGCCTTTCAATAACTACGGGCCACGCCAGAACTACAAGGGCATGCTCGCCGGTGTGATCCCGATTACCGCCATGCGCTTGCTGAAAGGCGGTACGCCTGAGATTCATGGCGAGGGTACTCAGAGCCGCGATTTCATCTATGTGCAGGACACGGTAGATGCCGTTGTGAAGCTGTACTCGGTGCTGCCGTCTGGTGAGACCGTCAACATTTCCACCGACAATCAGATTTCCATCACGGAGCTGATTCAGCGTATCTGCACGGCTTTCGACTATAGCGGCGAGATCCTGCGCAAACCGGGACGCCATTCGGATGTGCTTTGCCACAACGCCAGTAACGAAAAGGTCAAAGGCCTTATCCAGTATTCTTTGACGCCGTTCGATAAAGGCCTGGCGGAAACCCTGGCCTGGTACAAGCAGCGCATCGACTGAAGGGTGTAAGCCTTGCCTCAGGTTGGCGGATGCTGATTTATCTTGCCCCTCATGCGTATTCAAGCCTGAATTGGTTCTAACGTATGTAACGGCTGGATGAGCCAATACCGGGTTTGAAACTAGTCGTAGGCGTGTCAGTTTCAGCGGGCAACCTGGACGGTACAGAAACACAGTATTGGCTGGTCTGGTTTTATCAGGTGTTAAATATGAATGTTGGAATCGTAGGCGCAAACGGATTTGTCGGCAGTCACCTGATCTCTAGACTGACTGCCGAGGGGCACCAGGTTCGAGCCTACGGTCGCAGCGATATCGATCTTGTCATGCCGGAGTCATTTGGCTGCCTTGAGGATCACGATGCAGTGATCAACTGCGCCGCTTATGTGGGGGCGGATCGAGAAAAGCTGTTCACCGTAAACGTACAGGGGATCATTAACCTGTGTGCGATGTTGCAGGCGCGCGCAACACCCCCTTATTTGCTCAATGTATCCAGTGGCGCTGTATACGGTTACTCGGATGGCCCGGCGGTATTCGATAGTCCTGCGGCCCCTGTGGGTGATTATGCTCTAAGCAAGTACCTCGGGGACGAGGTCGTCCGCCTGCACTATCGAGGGCCATCTGCAGTTGCGCGTTTGTATTACCCCTACGGTGAAGGTCAGTCCCGGGAGCGCCTGATGCCAAGGTTGATCCAGCGCATCCTGAACCGCGAGCCGATTGATATTTCGATTCATGCCTCGTGCCCGCTCATCAACCCGCAACATATTGATGACCTGTGCGATCAGCTCTGTGCAATGACGCTGGGGCGCGTCGAGGGCGTGCATGTGTTGGGTGGAAGCGAGATCGTCAGTATTCAGGAGATTGCGCTGCTCGCGGGCCGGATTCTAAATATTGAGCCCGTTTTCAATCAGGTAGACGGTGCTAAATCCAGTATGTATTGCAAAGGACGGGGTGCTATTTCCCTGGAGTCCGGACTGGGTCGTTTAATCGACAGTATTCGAGGTGGGCAATGAAAGCATATCGATCAGAAGGGCCAGGTACTCCTGACCTGAGCAAGTTTGCGCGTGTAGGGACGAATGTCATTATTGAAGATGGCGTCCGGATCTTTCACCCTGAAAATATCGAGCTTGGGGATAATGTTTACATCGGTCACGACACGATCTTGAAAGGTTATTACAAGGACAAGATTGTTCTAGGAAACAATGTGTGGATTGGCCAAGGCTGTTTTTTGCATGGTGCCGGCGGCATTGAAATCGGTGACTGCGTGGGTATAGGCCCAGGGGTGAAAATCCATGCGGCGTACCACGAAGATAGCGGGCGTGACGTACCGATCATGTTTCAGAGCTTGAGCTTTGCCAAGGTTGTCATTGAAGACGACGTAAATATTGGTATTGGCGCAATCATCATGAACGGCGTAACCGTCAGCAAGGGCAGCAAGGTAGGAGCGGGTGCCGTCTTGACCAAGACCTTTCCTGAATACTCTGTCGTTGCTGGTGTTCCGGCCAAGTTGATTCGCAGCCGATGATTACAATGCTCTCCTGCTCAAGTCTCACCCCGGAGGAGGTATGAGGGTTTTGATCGGCCCGGTAGAAATCGCCGGTGTTGCCAAAGGTCTAGCCAAGGGCTTTGCCGAAAATGGCATCTCGGCTGACTTGGTGTTGGAGAGCAGGCATATCTTTTCCTACGGCGGGGCGCGTGACTCGTGGCTGATCCGTGCCTGGCAGGCAATCGGTGCGCGCCGGGGCGCGACACAATCACGTCAATTGCTGCGCAAGATCTTTTACGTACTGCTGCACAAAGCCTGGAGCTGGCTGGTTTTTCTAGGGTCGGTTTTTTGCTACGACGCTTATATTTTCCTCTACGGTCGTACGTTAACGGACTCTCATCTCGAACTGTTTTTGCTCAAGGCGTTCAGGAAGAAAGTGGTGTTCATTAACGTGGGCAGTGACTTCCGTCCTCCTTATCTGGATGGGTCTGTTTATCCTTGTGTGGCAGAGTCGCCTGATTTTCATAAATTGGGACGAGTGGTCAAAACCCTGAAAAAGCGTATTGCCCTGCATGAGCGTTACGCTGACTTCATTGTCAGTTCGCCGAGCAGTTCCCATTTCCATGAGCAACCTTTTATAAACTGGTTCGCTATGGGCGTGCCGGCTGCCTTTGATGCGCCTGTTGGTATCGATACAAAGCCCGCAGCGGGAAAAGTGACAATTTTGCACAGCCCTTCAAGTCCCCTGGCCAAGGGCAGTCAGAGGATAGGTGAGGTTATCGATGGGTTGATCGCCCGGGGGTATCCGATCGAGTTCATCAAGCTCCAGGGTGTCAGTAATCAGGAAGTACTCAAGCAGTTGGCCCACTGTGATTTCATCGTGGATCAACTGTATTCGGACATCCCGCTTGCCGTTTTTGGCTCCGAGGCGGCTCGCTTTGGAAAACCTTGCGTCATCGCCGGCTACATGGCCGAGAATGTCTCGCGCTACATCCAGGCCGAAGATGTGCCACCCAGTTTGTACGTGTTACCGCAGAATCTGGAAGCAGCGATAGAGAGGCTGGTTTGCGATCCCGAGTACAGGGCGGAGTTGGGCCGACGGGCTCAGCTTTTCGTTCAGGAGCGCTGGTCGTGTGCGGTCGTTGCCAGACGCTATCTGGATCTTCTTGAGGGCACTCCTCGCGCCGAATGGTGGTTTGACCCTTCAAGCATCGATTATGTCGGTGGATGTTGCGCCCCCGATTATCACGTACGTTTCCTGGTGAGTGGAGTAGTCGAGCAGTTGGGTGCCAGCGCTTTGGCGATGGGGGATAAACCGGCCCTGGAGCGCGCTCTTCTTGATTTGGTCAAAAGCGAGGACCAAGTCTCCAATGCTTAAGGCGATTTTGCGTGACAGCCTGATCTACGGCCTGGCCTCTATTTTGTCCAGAGGCCTGGCTATTTTTTTGCTGCCGCTCTACACACGGGTACTTTCTCCAGGTGATTACGGGGCTTTTGACTTGCTCATCACCCTGGGCGCGCTGGTGAATCTAACCGTTGCGCTGGAAGTGTCGCAGGGGTTGGCGCGTTACTGGGGAGACATCGCGGAACCCTCCGAAAAGCGCACGCTGGCAAGCACGTCCTTCTGGTTCACCCTGGGTATGTACAGTGTGTTTCTGCTGGCAGGCCTGGTGGCTTCGTCACGCCTGAATCTGTTGGTGCTCGGCGACGCGGCGTACCTCGAGACCTTTCGCCTTGGCCTGGGTTTTATCACCATCAATGGCATTTACTATTTGCTGCTCAACCAGTTTCGCTGGGAGCTGCGCAGTAAGGCGTACGCCATGGTCAGCTTCGGCTATGCACTGATGACATTGGCCTTTGCGGTGCTGTTCTGCCTGATGCTTGGCAAGGGGTTGGAAGGCGTCATGCTTGGCCAGTTACTGGCCGCGTTATGCTCAACGCTGATCTGTCTTTGGCTTCTGCGCACCACATTCGGCTTTTCCTTCGATGTTGAAAGGCTCGCGGCGATGCTGAAGTTCTCCATGCCGTTGGTTCCGGCCGGCCTGGCGGTGTTTGTCAGCCTGTATATCAACCGCGTTGCGCTGATGCATTTTGGCTCACTGGAGGACGTCGGCCTGTTCGGTATTGGCAGTCGTGTCGCGGGCCTTTCCGCCTTGCTGCTGCTTGGTATCCAGGCCGCACTGACGCCACTGGTCTACCAGCATTACCGGGAACCGGAAACACCGGGGCAGATTGCCCGGTTGTTCAGCTGGTTTGTTGCTGTAGCGCTGGCCGGCTGCCTGTTCCTGGCTGTGTTTGCCCGCGAGCTCTTGACTGTATTTGCAACCGCGGATTACCTCGCAGGCGCCTCGCTGGTTGCCTTCCTCGCCCCGGCGCTGCTTCTGTCTCAGATGTATATTTTTGCGCCGGGCATCGCCATCCAGAAAAAAACCATCTGGCAGCTGTGGGTAACGCTGCTGTCAGCGGCGGTCAGTGCCGGGGCCAACTGGCTGCTGGTGCCGTTGTGGGGCGTTTACGGGGCTGCAACGGCGACACTTCTGGCCGCGCTGGTGTTCTTTGTGGCCTGGCTGTTGGTCAGTCAGCGTCTCTATCGGATTCCCTATAACTGGCCTGCCTGCGCGTCTGGCGTGGTGGCCTTCATTATTTGTGCCTGGGTGAGCGCGCAGCTGGATCAATGGGATCTCTACTTGCCGCTGACCCTGATGCTGAAATCGTTGCTGTTGATTGCGCTGTCGATTGTCGTGGTGGCGAGTGGTCTGCTGCCACTTGCAGATATTCGTGCGCTGTTGCTGCAGGTTCGCCAGCGTGTCGGTCGACGGTCTAATGTGTGATTCGGCAGGCTTAACCTTGTTTCTGGAGATTGGATAGCCATGTGCGGTATTGCAGGGGGATGGTGGCCGACACGGTCATCCTTGGTGGACGACAGCCTGGCCAGGGCGCTTGATGCCATGCGCCTACGAGGTCCGGATGACCGGGGATACGAGCTGTTCGAGGCGGCAAACGCCGTCGTCGGCCTGGGGCATACACGTCTGTCGGTCATTGATTTGTCATCGGCCGGGCATCAGCCGATGCATTCCTCTGAGGGGACGCTATCGATCGTTTTCAATGGTGAGATCTACAACTACCGCGAGCTGCGTGAAGAGCTCCGCTCGCTCGGGCACCCCTTTGTTTCCGACTCTGATACCGAAGTGCTGTTGGCCGCATGGAAGCAGTGGGGCAGAGCGTGTCTGCCACGCCTGACCGGCATGTTCGCTTTTGCGGTGTTTGACCGGGTAGCGGCGACGCTGACGTGCGTGCGTGACGCGTTTGGCATCAAACCCTTCTTTTATACTCAAGAACAAGGTGCGTTCCTGTTCGCCTCGGAAGTGGCGGCGATCAAAGCGTTGAAGCGCGAAAAGGCGACTCTGGACTGGCAGCGTGCCTACGATTATCTGGTTCACGGCGATTATGAAAGTGGTCCCGGCACCTTTTTTGAGGGGGTGTTGAACCTGTTGCCAGGGCATGTGCTCACGGTTGACCTCAAGACTGGCGCGCTCAGCGACCCACTACGTTGGTGGGCCCCCTCGATCAAAGAGCGCAGCGACCTGAGCTTCGCGGATGCCACGGAGCGTGTCCGAGAAACCTTTCTGCAAAGCATCCGCTTGCACCTGCGCAGTGATGTCGCGGTCGGCGCGGCGTTGTCCGGCGGCATCGACTCCTCTGCTGTGGTGTGTGCCATGCGTCATGTCGAGCCGGACCTGCCGATCAATACCTTCAGCTACATTGCGCGGGGCAGTGATGTAAGCGAAGAGGTGTGGGTCGATCGAGTCAATGACCATGTGGGCGCGGTTCCCCACAAAATGGTGGTCAGCGCCGATGAGCTCGCGCGCGACCTCGATTCCATGATCCTGGCTCAAGGCGAGCCTTTCGGCAGCACCAGTATTTACGCCCAGTATCGGGTGTTTCAGTTGGCGAAAGAGCAGGGCGTTACCGTCACCCTGGACGGTCAGGGCGCTGATGAGATGATGGCCGGCTATAGCGGTTATCCAGGACAGCGTCTGCGAAGCCTGATCGAGAAAGGAAAACTGGGCGAAGCCTGGAGCTTTCTTGATGAGTGGTCCAAGTGGCCAGGTCGCAGCCGGATGGGTGGGGCCAAGCGATGCGTGGCTGAAATGACCCAGGGCACGTTGAACCAGGCGCTGCGCTCATTGAATGGTATGAACGCGTTACCCGCCTGGATCAAAAGTGAGCCGCTTGCCGAGCGCGGCATTGTTCAGCGTTTTCCGTTGCAGCGCTCTGACGTGACCGAGTCGGGTCGCCGTGTGGTTGCCGAGCTGGCACTTTCGTTGACCCGCCGTGGGTTGCCCGCGCTGCTGCGTCATGGCGACCGCAACTCGATGCGTTTTTCGGTTGAAAGCCGGGTACCTTTCCTGACGCTGGATATGGTGAATCTGTTGCTGTCGTTGCCAGAGTCCTACCTGATCTCGCCGAAGGGCGAGACGAAGTCCGTGTTTCGTGCTGCCATGCGCGGTATCGTGCCCGATGATGTCCTGGATCGCCGCGACAAGATCGGCTTTGCCACTCCTGAACAGGTTTGGCTGACATCGATGGTGGATACGATTCGCAGTTGGCTGCGAGTTGATCTGCAGTTGCCGTTTTTCGACCAGGCAGAAGCGTTGCGTGAGTTTGAGTTGATCATGGCGGGCAAAAAGCCTTTTACCTGGCAG
This sequence comes from Pseudomonas sp. GW821-FHT09C10, assembly GCF_059418085.1. Lineage (NCBI taxonomy): Bacteria > Pseudomonadati > Pseudomonadota > Gammaproteobacteria > Pseudomonadales > Pseudomonadaceae > Pseudomonas > Pseudomonas sp. GW821-FHT09C10. The sequence goes on along the minus strand of NZ_JBWKPE010000005.1, from coordinate 203,158 downwards.
GTCTGGCGCTGGATTAACTTCTGTCGCTGGCATAGTCATTTTATTGCTTGATATTGAATCAAGGTTTTACTTTGAAAAGCATACTGATAATTTCTTTTTCCGTTATTCATAGCGATCCTCGGGTCATGCGGCAGGTTCGCTTGCTCGAATCTGATTACCAGGTGACTGTGGCCGGCTATGGCCAAAAGCCTGATGCGAATATACGTTTCGTAAACCTTGAGAAATCACCCGCGAGTCTGCCGAAGAAGCTGTTTTGGGCGGCCAAGCTGCTGGCCGGTGCGTTTGAAAACTACTACTGGAATCAGCAACAGGTCCGCAGCGCCCAGGCTCTGCTGAGCGCCGACAGTTTTGACCTTATCATTGCCAATGATCTTTCCAGTGCGCCGCTGGCGTTGAAGTTGGCGGGTGCTACGCCAGTGCTGGTGGATGCGCACGAGTACTCGCCTCGGGAATTCGACGATAAATGGGCGTGGCGGTTGCTGTTTGGTCGTTACAACCATACGTTGTGCCAGCGCTACCTGCCGTTGGCCGCCGGCATGGTTACTGTTTGCCAGGGCATTGCCGACGAATATGGGCGTGTCTATGGGGTTCAACCGGTGGTTGTTCATAACGCGCCACTCGATCAGAAACTGGCGCCATCGCCTGTCAATGAACACCAGGTTCGTCTGATCCACCATGGTGCCGCCATTCGGTCTCGTCACCTGGGCGTCATGATCGAGATGATGCAGTACCTGGATCAGCGCTTCAGTCTGGATTTCATGCTGATGGAGTCGGATGCGGCTTACATGAAGGAGCTGCGCCAGGCTGCCAGCGCAGACGTGCGGATCAGGTTTATCGAGCCCGTACCGATGCCGCAGATATGCCAGGCGCTCAGTGGATATGACATGGGCGTCTATCTGCTCCCACCGGTCAACTTCAACCATGAGCATGCGTTGCCCAACAAGTTCTTTGAGTTTGTGCAGGCCCGTCTCGGGGTTGCCATCGGCCCTTCGACTGAAATGGCTACGCTGCTGAACAAGTATCGCTGTGGTGTGGTTGCTGACTCTTTTACCGCCCAAGCGCTGGCCGCCTCCATGAATGCGCTCAGCGCTGAAGATATCGCTGAATTCAAGCAAGCGTCGCATCGCGCGGCCAGTGAACTCAATTACGAGCATGATGGAAAGGTTCTGCTCTCGGAAATCACACGGCTGCTCTGAACACCGTCATTTATGAGTGAATTTATGAAAATTGTTACCGTCGTCGGTGCTCGTCCTCAGTTCATCAAGGCCGCTACTGTCTCTCGTGCAATGGCAGAGCAAGGCGACTGCGTTGAAGTCATGATCCATACCGGACAACATTTCGACGCGAATATGTCGGATGTTTTTTTTCAAGAACTGGAGATCCCTAAACCCGCCTACAGTCTCGGGGTGGGAGGCGGGAGCCACGGCCAGAACACGGGGCGCATGATTGAAGCCATTGAGGCTGTACTGATCAAGGAGTGTCCGGATGCGGTGCTGGTCTACGGGGACACGGACTCTACCTTGGCTGGCGCGCTGGCGGCCGCCAAGTTGCACGTACCCATTGTTCATGTCGAAGCGGGGCTTCGTTCCTTCAACCGGGCCATGCCTGAAGAAATCAACCGCAAGTTGACTGATCACCTCAGTGATTTGCTGTTGACCCCGAATCAGCAGGGTATCCAGAACCTGGTGCAAGAAGGTATCACCGGTTCGCACGTCATCAACGTGGGTGACGTGATGTTTGATGCAGCTTTGTACTTTGGGGCAAGAGCCGACGAGACCAGCAAGATTCTTCAGACGTTGTCACTGGCCCCAAAAGCGTATTGGTTGGCGACCGTGCATCGTCAGGAAAATACCGACGATCCACTGCGTCTGCAGCGCATCTTTGATGGCTTGTCCCGGTCCCCGCTGAAAGTCGTCCTGCCCTTGCATCCGCGGACCCGTAATCGCCTCGCTGATCAAGGGATAGTCATGCCTGCGAATATCCTGATAGTGGAACCGCTCGGGTATATCGACATGGTCATGCTTGAGAAGCACGCCTCACTGATTGTCACTGATTCCGGCGGCGTGCAAAAAGAGGCGTATTTTCATCGGGTTCCCTGCCTCACGCTGAGGGATGAGACCGAGTGGCTGGAATTGATCGATATGGGCTGGAACCGCCTTGCTTCGCCACTGAGCGACGATTTTTTCAGCGCATTTGAACAGGATTATCTGCCGGGCACGGCAGATGGCGAGCCTTATGGTGACGGTCAGGCAGCAGGCCGGGTTGTTCAGTCACTTCGTCTCGCTTCAGGCCAGAGGTAGTTCGGGTGCGAGTCTTGTTCCTCCACCCGGCAGCGGCATTCGGTGGCGCATCCAAGAGTCTGATCGAGTTGTTCGGGTGTCTGCGCGCCTACGGTGTGAAGGGCACGGTGTTAAGCCCCTCCGGTACCGTCTGCCAGGCTTTTATTCAGGCGGGAATGGATGTCAGGGCGGTCAAGGGGTTGAGTCAGTTCGACAACACCCGTTATGGCTATTATCGACGCTTGCGATGGATCATTCTGCTGCGCGAGTTGTTCCTGCTGCCCTTTTCCCTGATCGCCCTTTGGCGCTTGCGGCATGAGCGCTTTGACGTGTTGCATCTGAACGAAGTGACGTTGCTGCCCTTGGGGATACTAGCGAAGTTATTATTGCGCATACCGATGGTGGTGCATGTGCGGTCTCTGCAGCGTCCTCCCCGTCAGGGTGTGCGTACAAGGCTTGTGAGTGCGGTATTGCAGCGTTTTGCCGATGCGGTCGTGCCTATCGACCATACGGTAGCTGCTACCCTTTCAAACGATTTGCCTCTGCGCATTGTGCATAATGGCCTGAGTATTGATGGTCCGCTGAATGAACGGTCGCCACGGGATAGGGATAAGCCTGTACGAGTCGGGTTCGTGGGTGGGCTCATTCCTCTGAAAGGGATTTATGAGCTTGTGGAAGCCATGCGAGTCCTCAGGGACCGTCAGGTTCGGATCGAATGCTGGATTGCTGGTGAGAATGCACGGGATCTTTCCGGGCCCAAGGCTTGGGTGCTGCGCAAGCTTGGATTTGCACACGACGTACGTAGCGATCTCGAATGTTTCATCGTAAAGCATGGCCTGCAAAGCCATGTGCGCCTGATGGGTTTTGTAGACGATGTCCGGCAGTTGTATCCGCAGCTCGATATTCTGTGCTTTCCTTCCCATCTTGATGCGGCGGGCCGGCCGGTGTTCGAGGCGGCGTTCTACTCAATTCCAAGCGTGGTTGCCGTGGCGAACCCCGTACCGGACGCGATAATTCATGAGGTGACGGGGTTGGCCATACCCCGCTCTGATCCAGAATTACTCGCTAATGCCTTGCAACGACTGGCAGGGGACGACAAGTTTCGTTTGACCCTTGGCCGCCAGGCTCGCCGGTGGGCTGAGGATAATTTCGCCATCGAAGTGAATGCCCGGCTTATGTACCAGATTTATCAGGATGTCTGCGGTGTGACATCCCAGGATATTCACCAGGGATAATCACTGGTCTGGTCAAAGGCATCTGAATTTGCTCAAGCGTGCGCAGGTGGCTGGCCGATCTTGGCCAGCCACCTTGCCAGGCAGAATACCTCGCTCGAATCAATGATTGAGTACCCCGATTCCCTATGAAGATTCTCGTTGTCTCGCAATACTTTTGGCCCGAAAGCTTCATCATCAACGACATCGTGCGTACCCTTGATGAGCAGGGCCATGAGGTGGTTGTGGCTACCGGCAAGCCCAATTACCCGGATGGCAAAATATTTGAGGGCTATAGCGCCAAGGGCACCCAACGCGAGCGCTACCTTGGGAAGATCGATGTGCTGCGCGTTCCGCTCTGGCCAAGAGGGGAAGGCGGCGCGAAGAACCTGATTTTCAACTACCTGTCGTTCGTCTTCGCCGGCCTGCTTTTTTTACCGTGGATGCTGCGTAAACGAGAGTTCGACGCGATTCTGGTCTTTGCCCCTTCGCCAATCCTGCAGGCTGTTCCCGCGATTCCGTTGAAGTGGCTGAAGAAGGCCAAGCTTGCTTTGTGGGTGCAGGATCTGTGGCCGGAAAGTCTCTCTGCCACCGGATTCATTCATAACCGGTATGTGTTGAGGCTGGTGGGTGAGGCGGTCAAGGTCATCTATCGCCATTGCGACACGCTGCTGGTGCAGTCGCACGCATTTGTAGAGCCGGTTGCCCGGTACGCGGCACGCGAAAAAATCCAGTATTACCCTAACTCAATGGACACGCGGGGGGCGCAGTCGCCGTTTGTTGTTCCGCCTGAGCTGGATGCAGTGCTCACGCAACATTTTTGCGTAGTGTTTGCGGGCAATCTGGGCACCGCTCAAGCCCTCGATACACTGGTCGAGGCAGCATTAAAGCTGCGTGATGACGCGCAGATTCGCATTGTACTGGTTGGCAGCGGGAGTCGTCTGGACTGGCTCAAATCGCAGAAGTTGGCCCTTGAGCTGGACAATCTGGTGCTGCCGGGGCGCTTTCCGGTAGAGGCGATGAGCGCGATTTTCAAACGATCATCGGCGTTGTTGGTTTCGCTGACTGATGAGGAAGTTTTTGCCCAAACTATTCCGAGCAAAATTCAGGCGTATCTTGCAGCGGGACGGCCGATCATCGCTTCGATGAACGGCGAAGGCGCGCGCGTGATCGATGAAGCAGGCGCAGGCCTGACTTCGCCTGCTGAGCAAGTTCCTCCTCTGGTGGCCAATATTCGGCTCCTGAAGGCTATGGACACGCAAGAGCGAGCGGCAATGGGCGAAGCCGGGCGGGCGTACTTCGATGCCAATTTTGACATGGACAGCCAAGTGAGCCGCTTGGTCGGGCTGTTGCAGCGCTAAAGGGCGACGCAACCATGTCAACGTGCGCAAGCGTTTGATAACGTTCAAGGCGCACACATTGATCTGCTCGAAGTCAGAGAGCGTCATCTGCGAACGGCTTGAATGCGTGTTAGTTGTTGGGGCGTTATTTCAAGTGGCTGTAATACTGTATAAGCGCATGAGGGATTGATGTGTCGGTGTGAAGCAAACTCAATTCAGGTCATGTAAGTCTTCAGTATGTAAAGTATTTCCATGCAAAGTTGTAGACTGTTCGTTTTCCTTTTTTGAACGTCTTTATTCTGTTATTTATTGATGGGGTTTTTTCTCGTCTTTTCCAGATCTGAAAATATAGAAGGTTCATGATTCATGGCACGTGTTCTTGTTCTTGGCGTTACCGGCATGCTCGGCAGTGCGGTCTTCAAGGCTTTCAGTTCCGACTCGGAACATGAAGGGTGGGGAACGTTGCGAAGCGCTGCCGGACTGCGACACTTCCCTGCCGCCAACCACGAGCGTCTCCTGTCGGGCGTCGATGTATTGGATCAGGACTCGCTTGTTGCGGTGCTAGCCCGGGTTCGCCCTGACGTCGTGATCAATTGTGTAGGTCTGATCAAGCAATTGGCCGATGCCAACGACCCATTGACCGCATTGCCGGTCAACTCCCTGTTGCCGCATCGGTTAGCGCGATTGTGCGCCCTGAGCAACGCGCGCCTTATTCAGATCAGTACTGACTGCGTCTTCTCGGGTAAAAAAGGCGGTTACCTGGAAAGCGATGTGTCAGATGCCAGTGATCTGTATGGGAAGTCCAAGTACATCGGCGAACTTCATGACGTGCCCAATGCGGTCACCCTACGAACCTCCATCATCGGGCATGAGTTGAATTCCAGTCACTCCCTGGTGGACTGGTTCCTGTCACAACAGGGCAGCACACGCGGTTTTTCCAAGGCCATTTTCTCTGGCCTGCCCACCGTTGAATTGGCCCGCGTCATGAAAGACTTCGTCATTCCGCACCCGGAGCTCAATGGTCTGTATCATGTGTCCGCAGATCCAATTGCCAAGCTCGACTTGTTGACGTTGATTGCCAACCAATATGGCAAGTCAATCGAGATCCGCCCTGATGCCGCATTAGTCATCGATCGCTCGCTCAACAGTGAGCGCTTCACCCAGGCAACTGGATACAAAGCACCAGCCTGGCGACAGCTCATTGAGCTGATGCACGCCACTCGCTAACGAATTCGGAAGGTTTACATGTTCGACGACAAGGTATTGATGATCACCGGTGGCACCGGTTCCTTCGGCCATACGGTCCTCAAGCGTTTTCTCAATACCGCTGTGCGCGAGATTCGCATCTTCAGTCGTGATGAGAAAAAGCAGGAAGACATGCGTATCGCCTTGGCCAACGACAAGGTCAAGTTCTACATCGGTGATGTGCGTGACTACGACAGTCTTTCCCAGGCAATGGTCGGTGTCGATTACATCTTCCATGCCGCTGCGCTGAAGCAGGTACCCTCCTGCGAGTTCTATCCTATGGAAGCGGTGCGCACTAACGTACTGGGCACCGAAAACGTGCTGAATGCCGCTATTGCGACGGGCGTGCAGCGAGTCGTTGTATTAAGCACCGACAAGGCTGTTTATCCGATCAATGCGATGGGCATTTCCAAGGCGATGGCCGAGAAGTTAATGGTTGCCAAGTCGCGCATGATTCCGGTCAAAGGGCCGGTTATTTGTGCAACACGTTATGGCAACGTCATGGCTTCGCGTGGCTCGGTCATTCCCTTGTTTGTCGATCAACTGCGCAAAGGTGAAGTGCTCACCGTTACTGACCCTGAAATGACACGTTTCCTGATGTCACTTGAAGACTCGGTCGACCTGGTCCTGCACGCTTTCGAGCACGGCCAGCAGGGCGATTTGTTCGTCCAGAAAGCCCCGGCCTCCACTGTCGGTGACCTGGCTGAGGCGCTGAAGCAGCTGTTCGCCAAGAGCAATGCTGTCAAGGTGATCGGTACTCGCCACGGCGAGAAACTCTATGAGTCCCTGGTGTCTAGGGAGGAAATGGCCAAGGCCGAGGATATGGGCCGTTATTACCGTATTCCAGCAGATAACCGTGACTTGAATTACAAAAAGTACTTCGTTGAGGGTGAGCAGCTTATCTCCGATCTGGATGATTACACTTCCCACAATACAGAGCGTCTGGATATACCTGGTATCAAGGCATTGCTACTCAAGCTTGATTACATCAAGGAGCAACTCGATGCTTAAGGTCATGACACTCGTCGGCACGCGTCCCGAGCTGATCAAAATGAGCCGGGTCATCGCCGAACTGGATCGTCAGGTCAATCATGTCCTGGTGCACTCGGGTCAGAACTACGATTACGAACTCAATCAGGTGTTCTTCGACGATCTGGAAATTCGCAAGCCTGACCACTTCCTCGGTGCGGCCGGCGATACCGCCGCGAAAACCATCGCCGAAGTCATTGCCAAGTCTGATGAACTCTTCGAGTTGGAACAGCCTGACGCGTTGCTGCTGTACGGCGACACCAATACATGTCTTGCAGTGATCGCTGCCAAACGTCGCAAAATTCCGGTATTCCATATGGAGGCCGGAAACCGCTGCTTCGATCAGCGGGTGCCTGAGGAACTTAACCGCAAAGTACTGGACCACCTCAGTGACATCAACATGGTCTTGACCGAGCATGCTCGTCGTTATCTGATCGCCGAGGGCATTCGTCCAGAAACGATCATCAAGACAGGCTCGCACATGCAGGAAGTTCTTGAGTATTACATGCCCAAGATCGAGCAGTCCGATGTGTTGGCGCGCAGTGGCCTGGAGCAGGATAAGTTCTTCATTGTCAGCGCCCACCGCGAGGAGAACGTCGACACGCCGGATAACCTGCGTGATTTGCTGGATACGCTGCGCTCCCTGGCGGACCACTATGGTTTCCCTCTGATCGTCTCGACGCACCCTCGTACGCGCAAGCGTCTTGAAGCGTTGGGCGAGTCTCTTGACCATCCGCTGATCCGCTTCGTCAAACCGTTCGGCCTGTTGGATTACATCAAGCTGCAGATGTCAGCGTTTTGCGTGCTGTCCGACAGCGGCACCATTACCGAAGAGGCTTCGCTGTTGAGCCTGCCGGCGGTGACCTTGCGCAACGCCCACGAGCGCCCCGAAGGTATGGACGAGGGGACATTGATCATGAGCGGCCTCAAGCGCGAGTCCGTAATGGATGCGGTTCGAGTGGTAACCAGTCAGCACGCGCGCGAGCAGCGCAAGGTGCCAGTGGTTGCGGATTATCAAGGTGGTCCGGTTTCATTGCAGGTGGTTCGTGTTGTGCTGAGTTACACCGATTACATCAATCGTACGGTGTGGAAAAAGGCTTGAGATCGTTATGACACGTGTTCTTCTGACCGGAGCCAGTGGCTTTGTCGGGGCTGCGGTTCAGGCTCGTCTGCTGGATGATCCCGGGTACGCGGTGCGTTCGGTCTATCGGCGGCTGCCGTTATCGCCATTCGCGGGTCTGGAAGTCTGCCAGGTCCAGGGACTTGAACCGCATAACGACTGGCAGCCGGCCCTTGAAGGGGTCGACGTGATCATCCACTGTGCCGCTCGAGTCCATGTCATGGACGAGCGTGAAGCCGATCCCTTGGAGGCCTTCCGGCACGTGAATGTGCGGGGGACATTACGCTTGGCAGAACAAGCGGCGGAGTCCGGTGTTCGCCGTTTCATCTATCTGAGCTCAATCAAGGTAAACGGTGAGGGGACTGTGCCGGGCCACCCTTTCTCTGCGGATGACCTGCCCGCTCCAGCAGATCCCTATGGCATCTCCAAGTTGGAAGCGGAACAAGCATTGCTGAAGCTCGCAGCTGAAATGCAGATGGAAGTCGTGATTATTCGTCCGGTGCTGGTGTACGGCCCAGGGGTGAAAGCCAACTTTCGTAGCATGATGGCTTGGCTCAATCGTGGCGCGCCTTTGCCGCTGGGTACGATTACCAACAAACGAAGTCTGGTGGCATTGGACAATCTGGTCGACCTGATAGTGACCTGCATACACCATCCTTGCGCTGCGAATCAGGTGTTTCTGGTGAGCGACGATGAAGACCTGTCTACGAGTGAACTGCTACGGCGGATGGCGCGGGCACTGGGTCAGCCGGCACGTCTGTTGCCATTGCCCATGTGGCTGTTGAGCGTCTTTGCGCAAATACTTGGAAAAAAAGCAGTATCTCAACGTTTGTGTGGGTCGCTTCAGGTCGACATCAAAAAAACCAAGACACTACTTGAGTGGACTCCTGTGATCAGCGTCGACGGGGCTCTTGAAAAAACGGCAAAAGACTTTCTGGAGCATTGAGCGTGGAAGGGAAGGGCGGTGGGCAATTCGAAAGTCGAGCGCAGGAAGCTCGGACAATGCGTGAGCGTTTATTAAATTTGCCGCGTAGCTACAAGCGTATCTTGCAGTTGATGGTCGATGTGGTGTTGGTCTGGTTGGCATTGTGGCTCTCTTTTGTCGTGAGACTGGGGATTGAGCAACCGATCAACCCGTTTGGTGATTACGCATGGTTATTCATCGCTGCACCGATTATTTCTGTGCCTATTTTTATCCGATTTGGCCTTTACCGAGCGGTGATGCGTTATTTCGGTAATGAAGCGTTGGTCAGTATCTTCAAAGCCGTGGCGTTGTCGGCGCTGGTGTTAACGGTTTACGTCTATTTGTACCGCCCTAACGTATTGGTCCCACGTTCGTTGATCATCAACTTCTGGTGGCTGAGTCTGCTGATGATCGGCGGGTTACGGTTGTTCATGCGTCAGTATTTCCTTGGTGACTGGTTCCTCGCCGGTCAGCATGTGCCGTTTCTACGCCAGGACGATGACGCCACCAAGGTCGCTGTTTATGGCGGGGGCGCGGCAGGTAATCAGTTGGTCGCGGCGCTGCGGTCGGACAAATCGATGCGGCCGGTTGCTATCATTGACGACGACGCAAGTATTGCGCGCCGGGTCATCGCCGGCCTCAAGGTTTACCCTTCTTCTGATATTGAGCAGATGATCGCGGAGACTGGCGCAACCGAAGTTCTGCTGGCCATCCCTTCTGCCTCGCGTGCTCGACGCCGTGAGATGTTGGCTGCACTTGAGTGTTATCCCGTCCACGTGCGCACGATTCCGGGGTTCATGGACCTGGCCAATGGTCGTGTCAGTGTCAGTGATCTGCAGGAAGTTGATATTGTCGATCTGCTCGGTCGCGATCCCGTTGCGGCGCAGCAGGCTCTATTCGAGCGCTGCATCCGTGATCATGTTGTCCTTGTGACGGGGGCCGGCGGCTCCATTGGCTCGGAATTATGCAGGCAGATTCTCACCAGTCAGCCGACGGTGCTGATCCTGTTCGAACACAGCGAATTCAATCTCTACAGCATCCAGACCGAACTGGAGAAGCTGATCCAGGATGAAGGGTTGGACTTGGAGCTGGTGCCGATCCTGGGTTCGATTCGCAACAGTGAGCGTCTGCTGGATGTGATGCGTACCTGGAAGGTTAATACGGTTTATCACGCAGCAGCCTATAAGCACGTGCCCATCGTCGAACATAACGTTGCTGAGGGGGTGTTGAATAACGTCCTGGGGACGTTGCTCACCGCCCAGGCTGCCGTGAAAGCAGGTGTGGAGCACTTTGTACTGATCTCCACCGACAAGGCGGTGCGACCTACCAACATCATGGGGTGTACCAAACGACTGGCTGAGATGACTTTGCAGGCGTTGAGTCGAGAGCCCCAGCCGTTGCTGTTCGGTGAGCCTGATATGCAACCGTGTACCAACAAGACACGTTTCACCATGGTGCGCTTCGGCAATGTATTGGGCTCGTCTGGCTCAGTCATTCCGTTGTTTCGGGAACAAATAAAGAATGGTGGCCCTATTACGGTGACCCATCCGAACATGACCCGCTATTTCATGACCATCCCTGAAGCTGCACAACTGGTCATTCAAGCTGGCTCCATGGGGCAGGGCGGCGATGTGTTTGTGCTCGATATGGGGCAGCCGGTGAAAATTGCCGATTTGGCCGAAAAGATGGTGCACCTGTCGGGTCTATCCTTGCGCACTCACGAGAGGCCCAGCGGGGACATCGCGATTGAGTTCACCGGGCTGCGTCGTGGTGAAAAGCTCTATGAAGAATTGCTGATTGGGGACAACGTATCGCCGACCGAGCACTCGATGATCATGCGTGCCGACGAGGAGCACCTGCCATGGGAACCATTCAAACTGGCCATTTCGGCATTACTGGATGCGGTCAACGCGGATGATTATGTCCAACTGCGCAAATTGCTCGGCGCTACGGTGAGTGGCTACGTTCCCGAGTGCCAGATTGTCGATCTGATTCACAGACGCCGTCAGGAAAATGCTGACGGCTTTTGAACGACACAGTAATTGAATTGCCATTTTCTGGGGCCTGTATCAGGCCGAGATATCAGTACCAATAAAAATTTTTGTTTTTGGAGTTGTTCGGATAATGAACTATTGGTGGCTGATTCCGGCATTGACCGGACTTTCCTTTTTTCTGACTGCTGCCCTGCGTCGTTATGCGTTGTCGCGAAAGATGCTCGATATTCCCAATGGTCGCAGCTCGCACTCCATCCCTACGCCTCGCGGTGGGGGCGTTGCTATTGTATTGAGCTATATCGTGGCGTTGGTCGGCATGTACGCCGGAGGGCTAATTCCCGCTACGGTGTTTTACGCATTAACCGGAGCAGGGGTGTTGACTGCCGTTGTGGGTTTCTTGGATGACCATGGGCATATAGCCGCACGCTGGCGATTGTTGGCGCACTTCGCGTCGGCGATATGGGCAGTGATGTGGCTCGGAGGGGTGCCAGCCATAAGTCTGTACGGCTTTAACATTGATATCCGTTGGGTTGGGTACGTTTTCGCTGTCGTTTATTTAGTGTGGATGCTTAACCTTTATAATTTTATGGATGGCATTGATGGTATCGCCGGCGTGGAAGCGATGACAGTTTGCCTGTGTGGTTGTCTCTTATACTGGGTCAACGGCACGCCTGCGCAAGGTTGGTCATTAGTTGCCTTGGCGAGTTGTGTCGCAGGTTTTTTACTTTGGAATTTTCCGCCAGCCAAAATATTCATGGGCGATGCCGGAAGTGGATTTCTTGGCATGGCATTAGGCGTTCTATCACTCCAGGCGGCTTGGATCTCGCCCACGTTTTTTTGGGCCTGGCTGATACTCCTGGGCGTGTTCATTGTCGATGCCACGTTCACGTTGTTACGCCGTTTGGTACGAGGAGATAAGGTCTACGAAGCCCACCGTAGCCATGCATACCAGTTCGCATCACGCCGATTAGGCGCACATTTGCCTGTTACCCTGGCGGTAGGAGCAATCAACATTTTGTGGCTACTGCCTGCGGCATTGTGCCTGCTGATCTACGATTTGGATGGTGCGACGGTATTGACAGTGGCTTATGTTCCACTGGTTTTACTGGCAATCAAATTTCGAGCCGGTGAGTTGGAGCGTAGCATTGCATAACGTAAGGAGGATGGAATGTTACTTGGTGTAAGTTCAATAACTTGATAGGCAGGCGACTGCTTCACATCCTGTAATGGACACGTTTTTGACAGTTGCCTGATATCACCTAAGTTAGAAAAGCAGCTTCGGAAAAGCTGCTTTTCTCTCAACGATGTCATGGAGCGTCACCAATGCAAAACACCTACCTCACCTCCCTAATCTTCGCCTTCCTCACCAGCCTCTCCGTCGCCACCAACGCAGCCCCGTCCATCAAACCCGAAGCCCAAACCCCGATCACCGCCCAGATGACCCAGGGCGAGCAATCTACCAAGGTCAACCTGAACGCCGCCGACGCCGAAACCCTGCGCCGTGACCTCTTCGGTATCGGTGCCGCTAAAGCCAAGGCGATCATCGCCTATCGCGACAGCAATGGTCCGTTCACGGCGGTGGATGAGTTGTTGGAAGTAAAGGGGATCGGCAAGGCGTTGCTGGAGAAAAATCGCGACAGGTTGGCCATCAACTGATCTATCCAGGAGGCCGGTCATTGATCGGCCTTTTTAGCCTCCGGGTTCTGCGTTTTCAGGCGTTCGCGCACCACGGCCATGATCCTTGTTGCCAATTGAGGGTCTTCAACACTCCTGGCCAGTACCAATGCACCCACCAGTGTCGACATCATCACCAGGCTCTCTGCATCACACCGCTCCTCTCCCAATGCTGTTTCTATTTGCTTGAGCCTTGCGTCGAGCACCTTGTCCGTTGTCGCGCTGGGGTGGCCTCTCAGTCCCAGCTCTGAAGACATCGTTGGCAACGGGCAGCCCTGGTCCGGGGAGGTCAGGTGCCATTCCGACAGGTAACTGTCGATAAACGCGCTCAACGGCTGCTCCTGGCTGAACAGCATGTCGCAATGGGCGTCCAGGTCTGCAGCCGCCGCCTGCAGGGCTGTCTCCACCAACTCGCCCTTGGATTTGAAATGCGCGTAAAAGCCGCCATGGGTCAGGTTCAAGGCTTTCATCAGTGGCTGCAGGCCGGTGGCGTCGATGCCGTCGCGGCGAAAGCGCGCAGAGGCTTCCTTGATGATGCGTTGGTGGGTTTGGGCTTTGTGGTTTTGTGAATAACGCATAGGGCAGCCTCGGTTACAGGCGGGCATTTTAACCAACTTGACCTTTTTTACACACTCGTCGGTATGCAGGGCGTTGGCATGAAATGTGATTACATCTAGACGGAAGATTGTTCAACAATCGTGAGGTGGTCATGACGCTCAGTTTGTCTTTAGCCGACCAGATTGCCCTGGAGCTGCGTGCCGACATCATTGCGGGGCGGTTATTGCCAGGCATGGCATTGGTCGAGGTGGATCTGGTCAAGGCCTACAGTGCGTCGCGCAATACGATTCGCGAAGCCTTGCACCGTCTGGGGCAGGAGGGGTTGACCCGTTATGTGCGCAACAAGGGCGTTATGGTGCGGCGGTTGGAGCGGGAGGAAATCCGCGACCTGTTTGTAGTCCGCCGTACCCTTGAATTGCAGGCCATCGCCGGAAGCGATGCCTTGACGCAGGAGCAATCCGAGCGCCTGCAAAACGCTATTGACGCCACCTCCCTGGCCCGTGAGCGCGAGGATTGGCGGGCGGTGGCCACCCACAGTTTGCTGTTCCATCAGCACATCGTCGGGTTGATGGGCAGCCCGTTGTTCGATGAGTTTTTTGCCCAGGTCATCGCCCAGTTGCGCCTGGTGTTTTGCGCCGCGCCTGATGAGCAACGTTTCCAGTCGCCCTGGCTGGAGCGTGATCGTGAGATTTATCAATGGCTGGTCAAGCACGACAAATTGGCTGCAGGGGAGGCAATGAGCCTGTACCTGGATGATTCGGAACGCCTGTCCTTGGCCCTGTTTACCCACTCCTGATCGAGGATCTGCACCATGTACAAAGACTATCCGGCCGCTTATCAGGTCAGCAAGGGTTCGGCGTTGCAGGTCGACGCGGCATTTTACGAGCGCATTCGTGACCGAAAAGATCAGCGCAGCTTGATCGAGCAGTTCGAGGTACCGATTCGCACGGGCAGGGCGTGGAAGGTGCCCGCCGGGCATGTGTTTCGTGTCACCACGCCCGTGGGCCCGCAGGTGGGGGACTTCAATGTGTGGAACGCCAATGACCCCCGCGAACGTCTTTGGGCTGCACGTACCCGTCAGTTGCAGGGGGCGCATGTGAGCACTCATGACCGGCTATGGTCGAATCTGCCATTTCTAAGGCCACTGGTGACCATCACCGATGACAGCCTGGCCAGTTACGGCATCGATGAGCACGGCGGGCGTCTGCATGACTTGCTGGGGACGCGGTGCGATCCCTATGTGAACCGCATGCTCACCGGCGAGGACTTCCATCACCATTGCCACTCCAACCTGACCCGCGCGGTATTACCCCACGGTCTGACGGAATTCGACGTGCATGACGTACTGAATATTTTCCAGTGCACGGGCCTCAATCACGAGGACATGTATTTCATGAAAGCCTGCCCGGCGCAGAAGGGCGATTACCTGGAGTTCTTTGCCGAGATTGATTTGCTCTGCGCGCTTTCGACGTGCCCGGGCGGGGATTTGTCGCTGCCGATGTGGGGGCCGGATGCGCAGGATCCGCTGACGGTGTGCCGTCCGTTGGGGGTTGAGATCTATCGGCTGGAGGACGAGTTGCTGGACGGCTGGAGTCAGCCGGAGCGTGCTGCCTATAAAGGGCAGCACGGGTTGCAGATTGCCAAGGCGGATTGGGAGTAAGCGGTCCTAGCGGTCCTGCGCGTCCTTGGCATCCGCCTGGGCGTTGCGTTCGGCCACGCGTTTGCGTTGTTCGTCGGTGAGTTCCACCTTGTTGGCGCTGTCACGCAGCATCATCAGCCCTCCGACGATCGACCCGATCGCAACCACCATAATCAACCACGCATACCACGGCATAAGGCTCTCCTTGAGGCAGATTACCGTCGGAGAATTTTCCCACGGCAATAACTACTTTGAGTGACGGGCTTTCTGAGTAGTTCAGTGTAGGCCCGTTCTGCCTCGAAACCTTAGAGCCCGGTCAACATTGCGTCTGCCGGTGCATCGGCACGATCCTGTGCGGTCATTTGGAAGTAGATGAAACCCACGGCCATAAAGCCGAGGAAGATCAGCCCGATCAGCGTGTTGAACCACGCCATGGCCACTAGGCACACCACGGCCAGCGCCAGCGCAATGCCGGGCACGATCGGATAACCCGGCGCGCGGAAGGTACGTTCCAGCAGCGGTTCGGTCTTACGCAGTTTGAACAGGCTGAGCATGCTCATGATGTACATCACGATGGCACCGAACACCGCCATGGTGATCATCGCCGCGGTCAATGTCATGCCGCCCAGGTTGATCAGGCCATCGCTGTAGATGGCGGCGATGCCGACCACGCCACCGGCGATGATTGCCCGGTGTGGTGTCTGAAAACGCGATAATTTGGCGAGGAAGGAGGGCAGGTAACCGGCGCGGGCCAGGGCGAAGAACTGGCGCGAGTAGCCCAGGATAATGCCGTGGAAGCTCGCCACCAGGCCGAACAGGCCGATCCAGACCAGCATGTGCAGCCAGCCGGAGTTGTCGCCCACCACGGTTTTCATCGCCTGCGGCAGTGGATCGTTGATGTTCGACAGGGTGCGCCAGTCGCCCACGCCGCCGGCGAAGAACATCACGCCCATGGCCAGGATCACCAGGGTCAGGATGCCGCTGATGTAGGCCTTTGGAATGGTGCGCTTAGGATCTTTCGCTTCCTCGGCCGCCATGGCCGCGCCTTCGATGGCCAGGAAGAACCAGATGGCAAACGGAATCGCCGCAAACATCCCGGCAATCGCCGGGGCGCCGAAGGTATCGGAACCGGCCCAGCCGTTCAGGGCAAAGTGGCTGAAGCTGAACGCGGGCGCGACCACGCCCATGAACACCAGCAGCTCGGCGACGGCGAGCACGCACACCACCAGCTCGAAGGTCGCGGCCAGTTTTACGCCGAGAATATTCAGCCCCATGAACACGATGTAGGCACCGACGGCCGCATGCTTGGGGTCCAGGGCCGGGAACTGCACATTCAGATACGCGCCGATCGCCAGGGCGATGGCAGGCGGTGCGAAGACAAATTCGATCAAGGTGGCGAGGCCTGCGATCAAGCCGCCTTTCTCCCCAAAGGCGCGACGACTGTAGGCAAACGGCCCGCCTGCGTGAGGAATGGCAGTAGTCAGCTCGGTGAAACTGAAGATAAAGCAGGTGTACATCGCGGCGACCATCAGCGAGGTCACCAGAAAGCCCAAGGTCCCGGCCACGCCCCAGCCGTAGCTCCAGCCGAAGTATTCCCCGGAAATCACCAGCCCGACGGCAATGCCCCATAAATGCAGGGTGCCCAAGGTGGGTTTGAGTTGTGTGTTCATCGTGCTGCGCTCCCTGAACGGTTTGGAATGATTCAAGGTGTTGCAGCGGCCATGCCAGCCTGAGAATCATTGTCGTAAAGCGGCGCAACTGTCGTGTGGGGGATGGTTTGGCGTTTGAAATTTGCCGGTGTCGCACCAGATAGGTGCGGCGGTCACGGTGCCGGCGCTATCGGGAGCAAGCCCCCTCCCACAGGTTGACTGGCGCTCGGCATGACAACGCGGTCAAGTGTGGGAGGGGGGCTTGCCCCCGATAGCGCCCGCCCAGACGCTGGAAACCCCCAGTGTAAACCCCGCATAAACCCACTCTTTACGCCATCTTTACGCCCCGCCCAGCCCGTCGCTCTCGTTCCTTTACGCCACTCCTGCGGACAATTGCCCCACACGCGGCACTCGCCGCTAAACGGAGAGACTTCCATGAGCGTTCTGGACGGGGTGTCACTGCTATTGGCCGTGGCGCTGTTCATTTATCTGCTGGTTGCGCTGTTACGCGCGGATCGGAACTAGGAGCTGGCCATGCACAGTTATGACTATTGGCTGATCATTGCCTTCTTTGCCGTGGTACTGGTGCCGGCACCGTTCCTGGGGCGGTTCTACTACAAGGTGATGGAAGGCCAGCGCACCTGGCTGAGCCCGGTGCTGGGGCCTGTCGAAAAAGCCTGTTATCGCCTGTCGGGGGTGGATGAACATCAGGAACAAAGCTGGCAGAAATACATGCTCGCCTTGCTCGCGTTCAACCTCGCGGGCTTTTTGCTGTTGTTCGCGATCCTGCTGTTCCAGGACTATCTCCCACTGAACCCGCAGAAATTGCCGGGCCAGGAATGGACCCTGGCCTTCAATACTGCGGTCAGTTTCATGACCAACACCAACTGGCAGTCCTACAGCGGTGAGGCGTCCCTGAGCTATCTTAGCCAGATGGCTGGCCTGACCGTGCAGAACTTCGTCAGTGCGGCCACCGGCCTGGCCGTCCTGGTCGCGCTGTGCCGTGGGATCGGGCGCAAATCCGCCAGGACCCTGGGTAACTTCTGGGTCGACATGACCCGCGCGACGCTCTACGGCCTGTTGCCGTTGTGCCTGGTGCTGGCGCTGTTCCTGGTATGGCAGGGCGTACCGCAAACCTTCGCGCACTATGTGGATGCCGTGACCCTGCAAGGCGTGGATCAAGTGATCCCCCTGGGCCCGGCAGCCAGCCAGATTGCGATCAAGCAACTGGGCACCAACGGCGGCGGCTTCTTCGGCGTCAACTCGGCGCACCCGTTTGAAGACCCGACCGCCTGGGCCAACCTGTTCGAAGTGGCTTCGATCATCCTGATCCCGGTGGCGTTGGTATTCACCTTCGGCCACTACGTGAAAGACCTGCGTCAGAGCCGCGCGATCCTTGGCTGCATGCTGGCGCTGTTCCTGATCGGCGGCGCCACTTCCCTGTGGTCCGAATACCAGCCCAACCCGACCTTGAACAACCCGGCCGTCGAGCAGACCGCGCCGCTGGAAGGCAAGGAAGCGCGCTTCGGCACCACCGGCACGGTGTTGTGGTCGGTGACCACCACCGCGGCATCCAACGGTTCGGTCAACGGCATGCAAGACAGCCTCAACCCCCTCAGTGGGATGGTGGCGCTGGTCAACATGATGGTCGGCGAAGTGATCTTCGGCGGCGTCGGCGCCGGTATGTACGGCATGTTGCTCAACGTGTTGATCGCGGTATTCCTGGCCGGCCTGATGATCGGCCGCACCCCGGAATATCTGGGCAAGAAACTCCAGGCCAAGGAAGTGCAACTGCTGGTAGTGACCCTGCTGGTGATGCCGGTGGGTGTGTTGGTACTGGGTGCCATCGCCGCGAGCCTGCCCGGCCCAGCCGGCGCGATCAGCAACCCTGGCCCTCATGGTTTCAGCCAATTGCTGTACGCCTACACCTCGGCCAGCGCCAACAACGGCTCGGCGTTCGGCGGTTTCAGTGCCAACACGCCGTTCCACAACCTGATGCTGGGCCTGGGCATGTTGATCGGCCGCTTCGGCTACATCCTCCCGGTACTGGCCCTGGCCGGCAGCCTGGCGATGAAGAAGACCGCACCGATTGGCCAGAACAGCTTCCCGACCCATGGTCCGCTGTTCGTGACCCTGTTGACCGTGACTATTTTGCTGGTGGGCGGCCTGACTTTCCTGCCGACGCTGGCGCTGGGGCCCATCGCTGAACACTTGAGCATGGGCTTCTAACAAGGGGATATGAACATGAATATGCCTGCAAAAAACGCGGCCCCGGTCAAAACCCAGGAACCCGCCAAAACCGCCGTCTCGGCCCTGTGGCGCCCGGCGCTGGTCCAGGCGTTCGTCAAGCTGGACCCGCGCCAGCTGCAACGCTCGCCGGTGATGCTGGTGGTCGAGCTGACCGCCATCCTCACCACCGTGCTGTGCTTTGTGCCCGACACCGCCGTACCGACGTATGTGGCCGTGCAAATCGCCGTGTGGCTGTGGTTCACGGTGCTGTTCGCCAACTTCGCCGAAGCCTTGGCCGAAGGACGCGGCAAGGCCCGTGCCGACAGCCTCAAGGCTGGCAGCGAAGGCCTGAGCGCGCGGCGTAAGGAAGCCGATGGCAGCTTCAAGGTCGTGCCGGCCACCAGTCTGCGTAAAGGTGATGTGGTGCGTGTGGCCGCCGGGGAAATGATCCCCGGCGATGGCGAGGTCGTCGAAGGCATCGCAGCGGTCAACGAAGCGGCGATCACCGGTGAATCCGCGCCGGTGATCCGCGAGTCCGGTGGCGATCGCTCGGCCGTCACCGGCAACACGCGGCTGGTCTCGGACTGGCTGCTGATCCGCATCACCGCCAACCCCGGCGAGTCCACCCTGGACCGCATGATCGCCCTGGTCGAAGGCGCCAAACGTCAGAAAACCCCCAACGAAGTCGCGCTGGATATTCTGCTGATCGGCCTGACCCTGATCTTCCTGCTGGTGGTTGTGACCTTGCAGCCCTTCGCCCACTTCGCCAATGGCAGCTTGCCCCTGGTGTTTTTGGTCGCACTGCTGGTGACGCTGATTCCTACCACCATCGGCGGCTTGTTGTCGGCCATCGGTATTGCCGGCATGGACCGCCTGGTGCGCCTCAATGTGATCGCCAAGTCCGGCCGTGCCGTGGAAGCGGCCGGTGACGTGCACGTGTTGCTGCTGGACAAGACCGGCACCATCACCTTCGGTAACCGTCGGTGTGCGGCGGTGGTTGCGGCGCCTGGCGTCAGTGGCAAGGAAGTGGCCGAAGGTGCGTTGTTTGCTTCTTTGGCCGATGACACGGCAGAAGGCAAATCCATTGTCGAATACCTGCGGGCTCTGCACCCGCAGGCCGAGCCATCCCTGGATGAGCTGACCGCGGTACCGTTCAGCGCCGAGACCCGCTTGTCCGGTGTCGACTACCAGGGTCGCGTGTTCCGCAAAGGCGCAGTGGATTCGTTGCTGGCATTTATCGGCCAGCCACGCAGCGACCTGCAACCGGCATTGGCGCGGGAAATCGACAAGATCGCCCAGAGCGGCGGCACGCCCTTGCTGGTGTGTGCCGACGGCAAATTGCTCGGTGCGATCCACCTCAAGGACGTGGTCAAGCCCGGTATCCGCGAACGTTTCGCCGAGCTGCGCAAGCTGGGCATTCGTACGGTGATGGTCACCGGTGACAACCCGCTGACGGCCGCTGCGATTGCTGCCGAAGCCGGTGTGGATGACGTGCTGGCCGAAGCGACCCCGGAGAAAAAACTCGCGCGCATCCGTCACGAGCAAAACGACGGCCGCCTGGTGGCGATGTGCGGCGACGGTGCCAACGACGCCCCGGCACTGGCCCAGGCGGACGTCGGCATGGCGATGAACGACGGCACCCAGGCCGCCCGCGAGGCCGCCAATATGGTCGACCTCGACAGCGACCCCACCAAGCTGCTGGACGTGGTGCAGATCGGCAAGGAGTTGCTGGTGACTCGCGGCGCGTTGACCACCTTTTCCATCGCCAATGATGTGGCCAAGTACTTCGCGATCCTGCCGGCGTTGTTCGCCTCGATCTACCCGCAGTTGGGCGTGCTCAACGTGATGCACTTGCAGAGCCCCCAGAGCGCGATTCTCTCGGCCATCGTGTTCAACGCGCTGATCATCGTGGTGCTGATTCCCCTGGCGCTGCGCGGTGTGCGTGTGCAGGCCGCGAGTGCGGCGGCGTTGCTGCGGCGCAACCTGCTGATCTATGGCCTGGGCGGGTTGCTGGTGCCGTTCGTGGGCATCAAGGCGATCGACATGCTGCTGACCGCGCTGCACCTGGTGTGACCCGATGCCTGTGGGCACCACCCCGGTGCCCACAGGTTGCAAAGACTGAATTGAGGAATTTGAAATGTCCAACATAATCCGCCCGGCCCTGAGCCTGCTGGTGCTCATGACCCTGATCACCGGCGTGGCCTACCCACTGGTGGTGACCGGTGTCGCCCAAGTCGCCTTCCCGGACCAGGCCAACGGCAGCCTGGTGCGCGATGCCAGCGGCAAGGTGCGTGGCTCCAGCCTGATCGCCCAGGAGTTTACCGGTGACAGCTGGTTCCATCCGCGCCCTTCGGCGGGGGCCTTTGCGACGGTTTCCAGCAGCGCCAGTAACCTCGGCCCCAGCAACCCGGCCTTGGCCACCCGCGTGTTCGATGACGCGAGCAAGCAATTGGTGCCCGGCCAGGGCCCGGTGCCCTTGGTGTCGCTGACTACCTCCGGCAGCGGTCTTGATCCACACTTGCCACCCCAGGCGATTGCCTATCAACTGGCACGGGTGGCTGCCGCGCGAAATGTGCCGGTATCGACCCTGCAACGGTTGATGGATGAACATATCGAAAGCCCGCTGGTGGGGCCGCCGGTGGTGAATGTGCTGGCGCTGAACATGGCCCTGGAAAAACTCTGAACCCTGTGGGAGGGGGCTTGCCCCCGATAGCAGAGTGTCAGTCAACACAGGTATCGACTGAACCACCGCTATCGGGGGCAAGCCCCCTCCCACATTGGATTTTCTCTGGGTCTGAACAATTGAAGGAAACCCCAGCATGAGCGACTCCGGCCGCGCCGATGCCCTGCTAGCCGATCTACCCCGGGACGGCCGTGGCCGGCTCAAAGTTTTCCTCGGCGCCGCGCCGGGTGTGGGCAAGACCTACGCCATGCTCCAGGCCGCCCACACCCAACTGCGCCAGGGCGTCAAACTGATCGCCGGCGTGGTTGAAACCCACGGCCGCGCCGAGACCGAAGCCTTGCTCAGCGGCCTGCCGCAACAACCGCTGTTGCGCAGCGAATACCGTGGCGTGATGCTCGAAGAAATGGACCTCGACGGCCTGCTCGCCGCCAAGCCCAAGCTGGTGCTGGTGGACGAACTGGCCCACAGCAACGCCCCCGGCAGCCGCCATGAAAAGCGCTGGCAAGACATCCAGGAACTGCTCGCCGCCGGCATCAACGTGTTTACCACGGTCAACGTCCAGCACCTGGAAAGCCTGAATGACCAGGTCCGCGGCATCACCGGTGTGCAGGTCCGCGAAACCCTGCCGGATTGGGTGCTGCAGGAAGCCGACGAACTGCTGCTGATCGACCTGCCGTCCCGCGAACTGCTCGAGCGTCTGCGCGACGGCAAGGTGTATGTGCCGGAGCAGGCCCGCGCCGCCATCGATGCGTTCTTTACCCAGACCAACCTGATGGCCCTGCGCGAGCTGGCGATGCAGACCGCCGCCGCCCATGTCGACGACGATTTGGCCCAGGGCTATCGCCAGCTCGGCCAGGCGGCGCCGGCGGTGCGTGGGCGTTTGTTGGTGGGCGTGGATGGCGATGCGCAAGCCGAACGCCTGGTGCGCCATGCCAGTCGCGTCGCCCAGCGCCGGCATTTGCCGTGGAGCCTGGTGCATATCGACAACGGCCGTGCGCGGGATGAGCAGGCCCGTCTGCGCCTGCAAAACGCCCAGCAACTGGCCGAGCGTCTTGGCGGCGAAGTGGTGCTGCTGCGGGCGGGGGAGGTGGCCAAGACTTTGATCCAGCATGCCGCCGAACGCCGTGCCAGCCTGCTGTTGGTGGGGCAGTCGCGAATGCGTTGGCGGCGTCGCCTGTTCGGTGGCGGCTTGGCGGCGCGCCTGTTGCGTAATGCCCGGGGCTTGGAAATCAACGTCCTCGACAGCGACGATGTGCCCGCAGGCCCACGCTTGCCGGATGTGCGCGGCCTGGTGTGGTTCGATTACGCCTTGGCCGTGGTTGCGACCGTCGTCGCCGCCGCTGTGGCCTGGGCCGTGGCAAGCGTGTTGCCGTTGCCGAATATCTCGCTGGTGTTTCTCGCCGCCGTGTTGCTGGTGGCGGTGCGCAGCAGCCTGGGGCCGTCCCTGGTGTGTGCGGCGTTGTCGTTCCTGACCTATGACTTCCTGTTTATCCCGCCGAATTTCTCCTTCGCCATCCAGCGCGAAGAGGATGTACTGACGCTGTTGTTCTTCCTGCTGATGGCGGCACTCACCGGCAATCTTGCCGCACGCCAGCGCCGTCAGTTGCAGGCGTTGCGCGACACTCAGGAAGAAACCGGCGAACTGCTCGACCTGTCGCGCAAACTCACCGCCGCCACCGACCGCCAGGCGGTGATCAGTGCCGCCGCCCACCATCTGGAAGGTTGGAGCGACCTGGATCTGTGCCTGGTCAATCGCGACGGCCAGGGTGGCTGGAAAGTCGAGACCGGCGGCCCGCTGACCTTCACCGAAGCCGAACGGGCTGCGGCCGATTGGGCCTGGCAGCATGACCAGCCGGCAGGCATGGGCACCGGCACCTTGCCGTTCGGGCGCTGGTGGTGGTGGCCGTTGTCGGGCGAAGAAGGCCCGCTCGGGTTGCTCGGCGTCAGTGCCAAGCCGGGCCTGGAATTGAGCGGCCAACGCCGTCGCTTGCTCACCGCCTTGAGCCAGCCCCTGGCCCAGGCCCTGGCGCGGGCACAGTTGGCCCAGGAGCTGGAATCCGCACGTTTGCATGGCGAAACCGAGCAACTGCGCAGCGCCTTGCTGGCGTCGGTGTCCCACGATTTGCGCACACCGTTGACCTCCATGCGCGGCAGTATCGACAGCCTGCTTGCGCTCGGCGAAGCCATCCCCCTGGCGGATCGCCGCGAGTTGCTCGAAGGTACTCGTGATGAAGCCGAGCGCCTGGACCGCTATATCCAGAACCTGCTGGACATGACGCGACTGGGCCATGGCGCGCTGAAGCTGGCGCGGGACTGGGTGTCGCCCGGCGATATTGTCGGCAGTGCGCTCGGGCGTTTGCGCGCGGTGCTGGCGCCGCTGCAGGTGAGCACCGATGTGCCCGCGGAGTTGCCGCTGCTCTATGTCCATGCCGCGTTGATCGAACAGGCACTGGTCAATGTATTGGAAAACGCCGCGCGCTTTTCACCGCTCCACGGTCGATTGCAACTGAGCGCCGGCGTCTCGGATAACCGATTGTTTTTCGCCGTGGCGGATGAGGGGCCCGGTATTCCTGAGGATGAGCGGGCGAAGATCTTCGACATGTTCTACACCGCCGCACGCGGTGATCGAGGCGGGCAGGGCACCGGCCTCGGCCTGGCGATCTGCCAGGGCATGGTCGGCGCCCATGGTGGGCATATCAGCGTGGCCGAAGGCATTGAGGGGCGCGGTACCTGTATCACGCTGTTCCTGCCATTGCCGACACAGCCTGGCCTGGAAGGCGAGGCGTGAGCTACCCTGTTTTCTCTACGGATGTTGATGGGACGCCATGAGCCAGACCGCGACGATTTTAGTCATTGATGACGAACCGCAGATCCGCAAATTCCTGCGCATCAGCCTGGCCTCCCAGGGTTACAAAGTGATCGAGGCCGGCACCGGCAACGAAGGCCTGGCCCAGGCGGCGTTGAGCAAGCCCGACTTGCTGGTGCTCGACCTGGGCCTGCCGGACATGGACGGCCAGCAGGTGTTGCGCGAGTTTCGTGAGTGGTCGACGGTGCCGGTGCTGGTGCTGTCGGTGCGGGCCAGCGAAGAGCAGAAGGTCGAAGCCCTTGACGGTGGCGCCAATGATTATGTCACCAAGCCCTTCGGCATCCAGGAGTTCCTGGCCCGCGTGCGCGCCTTGTTGCGCCAGGCGCCTGTGGGCGAGACCCAGGAAGCGGCGTTGCAGTTTGGCCCGTTGACGGTGGACCTGGCCTATCGCCGCGTGCTGCTGGACGGCGCCGAGGTGGCACTGACCCGCAAGGAATACGCGGTGCTGGCACAACTGGCGCGGCATCCGGGACGGGTGATCACCCAACAGCAACTGCTCAAGGATATCTGGGGTCCGACCCACACCGACGACAGTCACTACCTGCGGATTGTGGTGGGGCATCTGCGCCAGAAGCTGGCGGATGATCCGACCCAGCCGAGATTTATTGTGACCGAGGCTGGAGTGGGGTATCGGTTGTTGAGCGCCTGAGGCGATCTGTCAGCCTCTCTGTGGTCCTGTGGTCCTGTGGTCCTGTGGTCCTGTGGTCCTGTGGGTTCTGTGGTGAGCGGGCTTGCCCCGCGCTGGGCTGCGTAGCAGCCCCAAAACCAGGCCCAAAGGAGTACCTGACACTACGCGTTCCTCATTGAGTGGGGCCGCTGCGCATCCCAACGCGGGGCAAGCCCGCTCACCACCGCTCTAGCGACACGGCTGTCTCAGCGCTGCTCGCTTTCATAGCGATCCAGGGTATCACTGGCAATTTCCCGGCCCAGTGCGATCAGCTCCGGCGCCTTGTAGAACTCGAAAAACCGGCACACCCGCTTCGGCACGTTGATCAGTACATCCGGCGGGTAGCCAGCGATCTTGTATTGCGCCAGCGAAGTCTGCATCACCTCGAAACTCTGGTTGATCAGATCCAGCAATGACGCCGGCCCGACGTTATCGATGATGAATGAACCGGTGGCCGACTTCGGCGCCCCCGGCTTTTCCGGTGCGGCGGCAGGTTGCTGGGATTCGGGTTCGGCCGACTCCAGCCACGGATTGATCTCGGCCGCCTGGGCCTGCAAGGCTTCCTGCTCAAGTTTCATCAACTGCTCGGCCTGCTTGCGGCGAAACGGCAGGTGCGAACCCAGTGATTTCGCCAGGCTGTTGAAGCGGCTCTTGAATGCCGGCGGGCGCTGGATCACCGGCAACTGGTAGTGTTTCTGGTTGGTGGCGTTAAGGTTGACCGCGATAATCAAGTCACAATGGCTCGACACCACCGGCACGATCGGCAGCGGGTTGAGCAGGCCGCCGTCCACCAGCATGCGGTTGCCTTGCATCACCGGGGTGAACAGGCTGGGAATCGCCGCCGAGGCGCGCATGGCCTGGTGCAGGCAGCCTTCCTGGAACCAGATTTCCTGTTGGTTGGTCAGGTCGGTGGCGACGGCGGTGTAGGGGATGCGCAGCTCTTCGATAGTGATCTCGCCGACGATCTTGCGGATCTGCCCGAAGACCTTCTCGCCGCGAATCGCCCCGAGGCGAAAACTCACGTCGACCAGCCGCAGCACGTCGAGGTAGTCGAGGCTTTCAATCCAGTTTCGATACTCGTCCAGTTTGCCCGCGGCGTAGATCCCACCCACCACGGCCCCCATGGAACAACCGGCGATACAGGCGATGTCGTAACCGCGCCGTTCGATTTCCTCGATCACCCCGATATGGGCGTAGCCTCGGGCCCCGCCGGATCCCAACACCAAGGCAACACGTTTCTTCATGGTCGATGTCCTTCATGAACGGGGGCCCACAATGCGCCTATTTTGGGGGCCGCTTCAATCTTGGTTGCGCCTGGCAATATATTTCAAGAATAGCGCCCAGGCTCGGGTATGCTCTGGCAATAGGTACTACCGATTTCAGGCTAAGGACAAGGCACTTTTTCTTGTAGGCAACGTCTACAGGCGTACGACTGTTTTTCTTTATTTTGAGGTGTCATCGATGAAAGCCTGGATGTGTGTGCCTGTGATCATGTTGGCCCTGGCGGGTTGTGCCGGGAAAACCGCATACCGCGACAGCTGTGGCTCGCAATTGGATGCCGCTTGGAAAGAGCTCGACCTGGCCAAGGCCGAAGGTTTTGCCGGCACCGTCAGCTACTCCAAGGCCTTGTCGTTGTTGACTGGCGCCAAGACCCAGCAGCAATTCGAGGCGTTTGAAGGCTGCTCCAATAAGGCCGAAAAAGCGCGGTTCTATATTCGTGAGTCGCGCGCCGGGCGTTAACGTGCAGCGCAGAGTGGGATTTTTCATTTGAGAGTGAGGGCAGGATGTCAGCTTTGGTCGATCAGTTAGTCGCTCAGGTCATTGGCCTGGAAGTAGGGTTACTGAGCTGCCAGGCTCGCCTCGCTGCCGTCACCGATGATGAAGCCCTGCATGATCTGCGCACCACCGTGCGCCGCCTGCGCAGCCTGTTGCGTCCTTTGCGCGGGCTGCCGGGCGTAGAACAGCTTGAATTGGCCGCCGGTACGGTCGGCCAGTTAACGACGCCGCTGCGCGACCGAGAGGTGCTGGCGGCGTATTTGCATCAGCATGGTTATCACGAGGCCGCTGATCGACGCCTGCGCCTGCAACCCGACGCCTATCGCCAGGTGGCGCAAGGCCCGGAAGTTGCCCATCTGTTGCTGATCCTTGATGCATTCCCGCGCTTTATTCGCGCCTCGGAGCACCAGAAATTGCTCAAGGGTTTGCGACCGCGCATTGAGAAGCGCCTGGCCAAGCAATGGCAGAAACTCGATCAAGCGCTGAAAGATCCAGACCATGATCGCCACCGTTTGCGCTTGTTGATCAAGCGTGTGCGCTATGCCGCCGAGGCTTACCCCCAGCTGGATAAGTTGCCCGCCAATGCCCTGCCACGCCTGAAGAAAGCCCAAGCGGCACTGGGTGATTGGCATGACTGCTGGCAATGGTTGGCCCAGGCCGAACATCAAGCTGATCTGCAGCCCTGTGTTGCGATTTGGCATCGCACCATGGCCAAGGCCGAAGGGCAGGCGGATCGCGTGCTGGACAAACTCAGCGCGGATTGTTTCTAAAACGGTCCGGCTTTTGGCCGGAATAAGCGCTGTACCTTGGCTGCGCGCTGGTTAAGATCGCCCATCTGTTTCTTTTGATGTGAGGTCGCCATGCGCTTTAGTGATTTGCTCGACGCCGCCCGAAGCAACCCGCTGAATGTCACCATTCCCGCTGAATGGGCCCAGGGCCGTGCCACGTTCGGTGGCCTGGTTGCTGCGTTGCAATACGAAGCCTTGCGCGCCCAGGTGCCGACGGACCGCCCATTGCGCTCGCTTGCGATCACCTTCGTTGGCCCGGTCGCGCCCGATGTACCCGCCAGCTATCAAGTCGAAGTGTTGCGTGAAGGCAAGGCGGTCAGCCAGTTGCTCGGCCGTGTTGTGCAGAACGGTGAGGTCGCGACCCTGGTACAGGCAAGTTTTGGCGCATCCCGCGAGTCGGAAATCGATGTGGCCAGCGAGCCGCCGCCGACGTTCAAGCACTGGGATGAATGCCAGGAACTGCCCTATATCAAAGGCGTCACGCCTGAATTCATGCGCCACCTGGCGATGCGCTGGAGCGTTGGCGGTTTGCCGTTTACCGGGAATAAATCCCGCGAGATGGGCGGTTGGGTTCGCTTGCGCGGGGATGTGAAGGAGGAACCGCTGACCGAAGCGCATATCCTCGCCCTGGTCGACGCCTGGCCACCGGCGTTGCTGCCGCACCTGAAAAAGCCCGCTCCGGGCAGCACCCTGACCTGGACCATCGAATTCATCCAGCCGTTGCAGGAATTGACGACCCTGGACTGGTGCCAGTACCACGTCAGCATCGAGCATGCGCGCGACGGCTACGGCCACGCCGCCGCCGCGCTGTGGAGCCCAACCGGTGCGTTGATCGCCCTCAGCCGCCAGACCGTGGTGGTCTTCGCCTGATCGTCAGTGGCGGTGGCGCAGCCGCCAGGCACGCCACCAGCCACCGCTCAACACAAAGCGCGGGAACGTCAGGAACTGCTCGACCACCAGGCGCTGTACTGCGTCTTTACGATCACTGAACGGCTCACCGGCCTCGGCTTCCAGGCTATGGCCATGACGCTGCAACGCCAGGCCTGCGAGGATGCCGACTACGCCAATGGCGAAACTGGCCAGGCTCAGGCTGAACACTCCGGACACAATCAACAGAAACCCGATGATAAACAACGGCACGGCAATCAGGTGCAACGCCAGGTTGGTCGGGTGCTGATGGTTTTGCGGGTAGTTACGCCATTGCCAGGCGGGGAGATTGGGATGACGTTTGCCCATGATGGTGAACCCTCTGTCCGTTGAAATAACATGGGGAGAGTTTAGGTGGGGGTGGGCGGGTGGGCGAATTGGGGTTGGCTATAGCGCTCATAGTTTCTGTTATGTAAATCATCTAATCCTTTCTCCCATCTATTCTACAAAACTTATGCTGGCCAGCTATGATCTCCTGGTTCAGGACAATTTATATAAACTGACGGCCCAGCCATAGACAGCCACTTTGATTTAAATTCAATAGAGGCATTTTCTGATTTTGCGTTGAAAATAAAGTGCTCGTTTTTTCGCGTTATTTTCGCAATGAAAATTTCCCGGCGAGGAAGATTGGTTATCTGCAGGTTACTTATTGCGTTACAGGTTAGTCCAATCCTGCATGTGTTGTATCCTTTATTCTCCCATTTTGGAGGTAAAAAATCTGGAAAGTCTGGTATGTCAAAACCAATGCTGAGAGAAGGTTGGTCGTTTTCTATCGTCAGAGAGTGTATATAAATCTCGCGAATTTCAATTGGACGACTGAACAATTTATTAAAAAATATTGTTCCTTCAAGATCATTCCAATGCTTCATTTTTTATCCTTAAATGGGTAGTGGTCTTTTGTTCCCGGGACTTTGCCGGTTCGCGGTGTATCAATTGGGCGTAGGTTGAAGTGAGAGCCTTGATCGCCTGCTCCGTTTTGAGCACCGAAATTATGCCCTGCTGAATGGTCTTGTATTAGTATTTTGGAACCATCGGCTCTCGTATATTGGTAGACCCTCGTCTTAATCGGTTTTCCAGAATTATCTAAAATTGTTTTTTCATTTATATCTGACATTTTCACAGTGTTGTATTGTTTTTTTGCGCCAGAACCCGCGTCGATAAATACATCGGGTTGTTGCGATGTCGGTATATTGGCGTCTCTTTTTGCTTCGCGGAATGCTCCTTTACGAGATACATAAGGTGCGTGAGGTTCAACAGGTATTGCGCAGGTTGGATTTTTCTTTACTACGCCGGTGCAACGGGCATTCAGTCCGAGTGGATCTACCCAACCCGTAGGGTTAGGCACGTACTGGTACGCGTTGATCCCACCCGCCAACTTCACCGGATCCGGCGTCAGGTAACACCCAATATCTGGATTGTAGTAGCGATGGCGGTTGTAGTGCAGTCCGCTTTCCTGATCGAAGTACTGACCCTGGAAACGCAGCGGGTTGTCGATTGTGCCTTTGTCGAGTCGGCTGATCTGGCCGTAGGCGCGGTAGTGGGCGGACCACACGATGTCGCCGTCTGGAGAGGTGAGTTCCTGTGGTGTGCCGAGGTGGTCGAGTTGGTAGTGGAAGGCTTTGGTGTCTTGTGGGCCGAAGCCTTCCAGCAGGGCGAGTGGCCTAAAACTATCGGGTTCGTAGAGATAGCTGCGATGGCGATCCGCATGGTGTTCGGCAATCAGCTTGTCGCCTTGCCAGAAAAACTCCGTCGTGATGCCGTCGACGGTTTTGCTGATCCGCCGCCCAAACGGGTCATAGCGATAGCTGGCGGTTTGGCCGTTGGGTTGGGTGATGCCGATCAGGCGGTGCTGGCAGTCGTAGCGGTATTCGGTAACGAGTTGATGGCCTTTGCCGCGTCGCTTGCGGATGAGGTTGCCGAAGGCGTCGTAGTCGTAGTGGCGGTCACCCTGGATCATCAGGCGGTTGCCGGCGACGATGTCGGGGCCGGGGCGGTCTTGCATCAGCAGGGTGCCGGCCGGGGTGTGGCCGAAGCGTTCCTGCAGGTCTTGGGAGTGGTCGGCGCGGGTGAGGCGGCCTAGTGGGTCGTAGTGGTAGTGGTGTTCGCCTTTGCGGGTGTCGAGCAGGCGGGTGAGGTTGCCGGTTTTGTCGTAGTCGTATTGGCGTTGGTACAGCGCACCTTCGCTGTCACAGATCCCGTGGTTGAACAGGCGGCCCTGTTCGTCGTGTTGGTAGCTGCTGAGCAGTTTCCCCTGGGCGCGTTGGTGTTCACGGCCGGTCCTGAACAGATGAGACGTCAGCAGCGTGCCATTTAACGCGACGCTGGCGAGGTGGCCGCCTTTCGCATGATTAAAAACCAGCCGGTTGTTATCGGGCAGGCGCAGGTGTTGAAGCTGGCCGCAGGTGTCGTAGCCGTAGCGCAAGGTGCCCCAGCCCTGGTGTTCGGCGGTGAGGCGGTTTTGGCGGTCGTATTCGTAGGCCAGTGCCCAGTGGCCGTCATCGACGCTGAGCAGGTTGCCCTGGCGGTCGTAGGCAT
Source organism: Pseudomonas sp. GW821-FHT09C10 (assembly GCF_059418085.1). Classification (NCBI taxonomy): domain Bacteria; kingdom Pseudomonadati; phylum Pseudomonadota; class Gammaproteobacteria; order Pseudomonadales; family Pseudomonadaceae; genus Pseudomonas; species Pseudomonas sp. GW821-FHT09C10. The sequence goes on along the minus strand of NZ_JBWKPE010000005.1, from coordinate 171,985 downwards.
ATTCAACAAGGCTGCCGTCGGGCAGGGTTTTTCGTAAGAGGCGCCCGGCGTGATCGCGCTCGTAGCGAGTAACGAGCTGACTGCCGTCGTCACCGTATTCGGTCTTTTCCTGCAGGTTGCCGTTGAGGTCGTAGACGTAGGCGGTGCGCTGCCCGTCAAAGCCGACTTCCTGCTGGATCAGGCCATTGGGGTGGTAATCAAGTCGGTAGGTCTCGCCGACCTCGTTTTCGATCTCGGTCAGCAGTAACCGCACGTTGTCGTAGCGGTACTTGACCTGGCTACCGTCGGCGTTGATACGGCGGCTGATCAGGTGCAACCCGTCGGCGTATTCGTAGCGGGTGACGTAGCCCAGTTCGTCGCGTTCGGCGGTGATTTTTCCGTAGGGGTTGTAGCTGTATTCCCGACACGCCCCACCGGGCAGCACCACGCGAACCAACCGGCCCACGCTGTCCCACTGATACTGCGTCAGCGCGCCATGCTCATCCTCGCGGGCAATCTGGCGCCCCAGGTCGTCATAGCGATAACGCTTGATGCCGCCATTCGGCAGTTGCTCTTCAAGCAACTGTCCGCGCTCATTCCACACCAGCCGCTGGCAACTATGATCCGGGTACCAAACCCCAACCAGTTGCCCGTATTGGTCGTAGCTGTAATCCGTAACATGACCATCGGGATCGGTCTTGCGGATGACATCGCCCTGGTCATTGCGCTCGTACTTCCAGACCGCCTCACCACGGCGCATAACCCGTACGAAGCCACTGTCATGCTCGTAGGTTATCGGCTCATCATCCCCGGGAAACAACGCCACCAAGCGTCCGGCTTCGTCGTACTGATACGTCGTCACCGCCCCCAGCGGATCCTGCTCAACCGTCAGTCGGCCTTTGGCATCGTAGGATTTGAAATGCTGGGCACCGTCCGGATCAATCCGCTGCACCAGCCGCGCCCGGTCGTCATGGACGTACACTTCCTGACTGCCATCGGCGTTATGCAGCGTGACCCGACCGTCGTCCCCCCAGGCATACCGCGTGTCCATCTGGGAAAAACTGGCCCAATGCCGCACACATCGCGCGGCCTTGCCAGCCCGTTCCCACGCCCAGAAGAAACTCGCCCCACCGGCCAAGCCCCGCTCAAGAATGACGTGCTGCTCGTCGTAGCGATAAACCTCGTTTTCGCCGACGGCATTGGTCGCCGAAACCAACCGTCCCAGGTCGTCATAGGCGTAGGAAACAACGTTCTGCTCCGTCACCCATTCGTAAGGCTCATACCCCTTGGCCCGCTGAACCTGATAATCCACCGCCACGATGTGGCCGAACGCATAGCGCAGGAACAGCGAACGCCCGACACCGTTATCCAGCCGCTCGATGCGCCCCAAATAATCCCGAGAAATCCGCAGCCGGTTGTCATACGCATCGCTGATGGAGACCAACACACCGTCGCGAAAGTGATAGAACCGTGATGCCTGGGCCAGCACCAGTTCATCCGGCGAAGACCCTAAATAGATCGCGGCTTCGGCCAAACTATTGGTGATGGCGGGTCGAACAACAGTCGGCAGTGGAAACCCAATCGAGCGGTTCTCATGGTCCGTCCACACCACCGAATCGCCCGACACCACCAGCCGATGCGCCAGCGAATGACTCCAGCCAAACCCCAACCCGTCATCCACTTCCAGCGCACTGGTGCGATACAGCCGGGTCCACTCGAATGGCAAGATCCCATCCAACGTGCCATCGGTGAGAGTGAGCAATTCCTCCCCGGTAACCATCGACACGGGGCAGCCGTTGGTGACGGTCTTATCCGAAGGGGCCGCCGCATCCCCGTTCGGGTTCTTCCCTGAAACCGGCACATCATCGACAGGCTCCTGCCTGACCAACACGGTCTTCTGTGTCTTGTTACGAACCGCCGACACCGGGTTCGAAACCACATGCTCCCCAACCTTCAACGGCGCAACCGGCACAGTCTTGATCGCTGTCGCGGGGCCACCGAGCAGCAAAGGCTTCACCGCTTCGACATGCGCGTCCAACGTCGGCCCCACCAACTGATCAGCCAGCCTCTCCAGCCACTTGCGCGCTCGTCCGGATTTGATATGTCCCAGCACCTGAGCGCCCAGGCGAATCTGCACGCCCATGCCACGGGTCGCCCAGATCAGGAACAGATTGATCAACACCTCACCGCTGATCTCGCCCAGCACTTCATACAGCTCGGGCGGCGGCAGCAGGCGTAGCCAACTGACCATGGCCGACAGGTAGATAAACAGCAGCGGCTCATCGCTGAGCACCAACAGCCCCTTTGCGATGGCGTCGTTGCCCAGCCTCAGCAGTTCATCGAGTTCAGTCTGGGAGATGTAGGCCAACAACTTCTGGCTGTTGGCCTTGAGGTCCGCCAGCAAGTCATACAGCTGCGTAACGTTGTCCCACAGGTTGTAGAACGCCTTGGCAATCCCGGTGGAAAAGGCCAAGCCCTGCATCGCGCTGCGCTCGAGCGGCGGGGCATTGGCGAAGTCGTCCCATTGGGGCTGGAAGGTCCTGGTCCATTCGTCACGCAGGTGACCTTCCAACCCCGCGATCACCGACTGATAAGACCCATACAGCGCCTTGACGTGAACCTTGGAAACGCTGGGATAGAAGGTGATTTGGTACGGCTGGTTGCGATCACACTCGGTGATTTCGAGGAGGCCGCTGGGGCCGATGGTCTTGTGGATCGGCTCGCCCAACGGGCCGCCATTGGGATCGACGCGCTGCAGCATCACCGGCGTGTTGCCGATGGGCACGAAGCGCGTGCTTTCAAACATATGCACCAGGGTCAGGGTGCCGTTGGCCGGGCACGTGGCGACGGTGCTGCTGGGGATGATTGAGCGATTGATCGGCGCGACCAGCGCTACCTCATCGCCGACCTTGAAGACCTGCTCAACCTCCAGCGCCGAAGCGCTCCAGAAGCTTCCGGCCCACTCATCAAAGGTATTCAGGCAACCGCGAAAGTCACGAAAGACGCGCTCAACGTCCGGCGCCTCAGTATCCATGGGGGCCAGGACAAAGCTGGCAATCACGGGAATCAAGAGGCCGCCCCGACGACCAGGGCATTAGCGGGTAGGTGCATCGGCGGTCCCTCGCACTGAATGATCAGGCGAGAGACTTTGGAGAGGTTCGTCAGGTAAAGAAGTCGGCGCTATTCGCCAGGACGGCTAGGAGGGTTCGCCAAAACTTCGGGTAAACGCAGAGTCGATCGTAGGAGTCGGATTACAGGTGGAGAAGCCCTACAGCTTCAGTTGCCCAATCGCCTTGCTCAACTCACCAGCCAACGTTGCCAGCTCATTGCTGGTGGTCGCCGAATCCACCGTCTGTTGCACGGTGTTCTCGGTCACATCACGAATGCTCACCACTGCGCGGTTCATCTCTTCGGCCACGTGGCTTTGCTGTTCGGCGGCGACGGCGATCTGGGTGTTGCTTTCACGCATTTGCGCCACGGCGCTGGTGATTTCGGCGAGTGCTGTGCCGGCTTCCAGGGCTTGTTGTACGCAGTCGTCGGCCTTGAACGAGCTTTCCTGCATGAAGTCCACCGCGTCGCGGGTGCCGGCCTGCAGCGCCGAGACCATGCGGGTGATTTCGTCGGTGGAGCTTTGCACGCGCTTGGCCAGGTTGCGCACTTCGTCGGCGACCACGGCAAACCCACGGCCCATTTCCCCGGCGCGAGCAGCTTCGATGGCGGCGTTGAGGGCGAGCAGATTGGTCTGTTCGGCGATGCTGTGGATCACACTGACCACGCTGTTGATTTTCTGGCTGTCTTCGGCCAGTTTCTGGATCATTTCGGCGGTCTGTTGCACGCCGGAAGACAGGCCGGCGATTGAATGCTGTACGCGGGTGACCACGTCCTGACCGCTGCCAGCGAGGGTATCGGCGGACTGGGACAAGTCGCGGGTGGCGCCGGCATGTTGGGCGATGTGGTAGACGGTGGCGGTCATTTCGTTGATGGCGGTGGCGGCCTGGTCGGTCTCGCTTTGCTGGCCAAGCATGCCGTGTTGTACCTCGTTCATGCTGCTGGCCAATCGAGCGGCACCCTCGTCCAGAAGCTTGGCGGTGCGCGCCACGGTGCTGACCACGCGCTGATAACCGGCTTGCATGGCATTGAAGGCGCTGGCCATCTGGCCGACTTCATCCTTGCAGGCCAATGGCACGCGGGCCGACAGGTCGCCGGTTTTCTCCACGTGCAGCATCACGTCCTTGAGGGTGTTGAGTTGGCTGAGCAGGAAGCGGATCAGCAATTGGGAGGCGCAGAGCATCGCCAGCATCAGGATCAGCACCGCCACGGCATAGTTGGCGAAGCGTTCACTGAATACCTGGCTCAGGCTGGGGGCGCGGGCGAGCACGGCGATGTACTGCCCATCAGGGCGGGCGATCACTTCGGCGCCCATCAGCGTGTTTTCGCCGAACAGCGGCATGGGGTTGAGTTCGACCCAACCCGTGTTGCTGCTCAGGGCTGACAGATCCTGATCGGCCAGCTGTGGGACCTGGCCGCGGGCAAACGTCAGCCAGTGCTCGCTCTTGGGCAGGGTCTTGTCGGCCGGCCAGGCTCCGAGCAATTGCGCCTGGGCCTGTGCCGAGGCCTGGGACGCATGGCTGCGCGACTGCTGTTCGAGATGCACGGCATACAGCACCAGGAGCAGGGTCGTGATAAAGGCGACCGCGTTGACGGCCCAGAATTTGTATTTCAGCGAGATATTGCTAAGCCAGGCACCCATGGAAGGTTTTCTCTGATAGCGGAAACAGCATTGGCAAGGTGCCATTATTGTGCCGCTACTCAGAAAAGCGGTTTTGACATGGGTCAATGCACCGCATCAATCCACGGCAGGCAGCCCGAAAAACGTGCGGGCACAGGCGGTGCTGTGCTGAGCCAGGTCCTCGGCCGTTTCGTTGCGGTGCAGGGCGACTTCGCGCAGCACTTCCGGTAGATAGGCGGGTTCGTTACGGCCGTTTTTCGGCTTTGGACGCAGGGTGCGCGGCAGCAGGTAGGGCGCATCGCTTTCCAGCATCAGACGACCACGGGGAATTTCCCTGACCAACGGATGCAGGTGCGTCCCACGACGCTCATCACAGATCCAGCCGGTAATGCCAATGTGCAAATCGAGATCGAGGTAGCTGAACAGCGCCGGTTGTTCGCCGGTGAAGCAATGCACCACGGCGGCGCTCAGGTGGTCGCGGTAGTCCTTGAGGATCTCCAGCAGGCGCTGGTTGGCGTCGCGCTCGTGGAGAAACACCGGCAGTTTGAGCTCAACCGCCAGCGCCAAGTGCTCTTCGAGGACTTTTTCCTGTTGCGGGCGCGGAGAGAAATCCCGATTGAAATCCAGCCCGCATTCGCCCACTGCACGCACGCGGCTTTCGTTGAGCAAACCACGCAGGCGCCTGGCGCTATCGCCGTTCCAATCGCTGGCGGAGTGGGGGTGGATGCCGGCCGTGCTGAACAGGCGCTGGCCGCTGTCATCGAGGTTGACGCACAGCTCCAAGGCTTGTTCGCTGCCGTCGACGCTGGTGCCGGTGAGCACCAATTGTTGCACCCCGGCGGCATAGGCGCGGTCGAGAACGGCCTGGTGCTTCTCGTCGAAACTGGGGTTGGTCAGGTTGACGCCGATATCAATGAGTTGCATGGTGCTATCTCCGCCTGCGGCCGGAAAGCATATCAGAGCTGTAGATTTATAAGAAAAACTAAGAACTACAACGAGTTATAGCTGTCTTTGAACGTCGCAAGTGACATCGTGATTGGCTGCACGCCTTGCACTGTGCCACCGTTGCGCGTCTTGCCAGCGCTTAAAGCGCTCTGTTTCTGACCCCAACAACTCGTTTTTCGCGAGGGTGTTGGCCAGTATTCTTTCCGGAGAGCGGATGATCCGACCCTCGGCGTTGCTTATGTTGTGCCTGACGCTGCTGCTGCCCGCAGCGGCGCTCGCACGTCTGGACGGGCCACTGGAAGTGACCAGGCCCGGCAAGGTGCGCGATCTGGCGGAGATTCGCTCGAGTCGCACCCTGCGTGTACTGGTCAACCAGAGCCGTAACAGTTCCGGCGAAGTCCAGGGCCAGGCCATTGGTGTCGAATACCATCGCCTGCGTGCGTTCGAGCAATACCTCAATGGCCACGCCCGGGATGGCCAGGAAATCAACCTCAAGATCATTCCCAAGGCCAAGGACCAACTGCTCGGCGCATTGGCCCGTGGCGAAGGTGACCTGGTGGCCCCCGGTGAATTGCTGGATGTGAAGGCCGCACACAAGATCAGCACCAGTGATCCGATCGCCAGCGGTGTGCCGTTATGGCTGGTGGGGGTGAAGGGGGAGCGGCGGTTTACCAAGCTGGAGCAACTGTCCGGACGTACCCTGGCGCTGACCACCGGCAGCGCGGCGGCGGATGCCATCAGCCAGGTCAACCAGAAGCTGGCCTTGCACAAACAGCCGCCGGTAAAAGTGGAATGGGTGGACCCGACCCTCGCGGTTGAGGATGTGCTGGAGATGGTCCAGGCGGGTATTTTTCACCTGACTATCGTCGAGAAGCCGATTGCCGAACGCTGGTCGAAGATCCTGCCCAAGTTGCGCTTCGACAAGCAAGTGGCAATCAGCGAACCGGGCGACGAGTACTGGTTTGTGCGCCAGGACGCCTCGATGCTGCGGGCCAGTATTGACCGATTTCTCAAGACCTATCGCACGCCGTCCGACCAGGATGTGGCATTCCAACGCATCTATCGGCGCCTCTACCAGGTGCGCAACCCGCTGGCCCGCGTCGACCGCCAGCGCCTGGAAAAACTGCGCCCGGTATTGCAAAAGCACGCCCGTGAGCAAGGCATGGACTGGCTGAACCTCGCGGCGCTGGCGTTCAAGGAGTCGGCTTTCGACCCGGGTGCGCGTAACAGCGGCGGCCCTACCGGCCTGATGCAGATCACCCCTTCGGCAGCGCAGCGGGTGGGCGTCAACAACATCGAAAATCTCGACAGCAATGTGCAGGCCGGCGCGCGTTACCTGGCGTTGATCCGTCGCAAATTCTTCGCCAGCCCCAAGCTCAACGAGCGCGAGCGCATGGCCTTCGTATTGGCCGCGTACAACATGGGGCCGGAGCGGGTGCAGGGCATGCGCGCCGAGGCCAGGCGCCGGGGCCTGAATCCCAACCAATGGTTTTTCCAGGTGGAACGCATCGCCATGGAGCAGGTGGGGATGGGGGCCGTCAGCTATGTGAACAGCGTCAACAAGTACTACTTGGCGTTTGATCGGGAGCGAGAGTCCCTGGAACCGTCGGCGCCGAAAATCGCCTCACGGAAATAATCTATTTTTTCGATGTTAATCCGGCAGTTTTTCGGCTTTTATCATTGTTTAAACTGATTAATATGGCGGCCAACCAACCCCTACTTCGAAAAGGATCCACCCCATGAGCCCAATGATCAAAAGCGTACTGTCCACTCGTGCCGGCTACGGCCTGACCATCCTGCGCATCGTCGTCGGCATCATCTTTGCCGCCCATGGTTCGCAAAAACTCTTCGGTTGGTTTGGCGGCTATGGCCTGGCGGGCACCGCCCAGTGGATGGAAAGCATTGGCCTGGCGCCGGGCACCCTGATGGCGCTGCTGTCTGGCGGAACCGAGTTCTTTGCCGGCCTGGCACTGATCATCGGTTTGCTGGTACGCCCGGCGGCATTGGGCCTGACCATTCTGTCGCTGGTGGCGATCTTCTCGGTGCATATCCATAACGGCTTGTTCATGGCCAACAACGGTTATGAGTTCGCACTGGCCCTGCTGGGCGGCTCCCTGGCGGTGTTGCTGGAAGGTGCTGGCAAACTGTCTGCCGACCGCGCCATCGCCAACTGACACCTGCGCAAAACTCTGAAAAGGCCCACCACTGTGTGGGCCTTTTCGTTGCTCGGGATTCTTGACACCGCCCCACCGGCTTCTCTAGGATGCTGCGCATGCGCCGATTTAAACAGCTAATTGCGGGGCGCCACAGGGTCTTGATAGAACCCGACAGAAGCCAGTTTTCCCCTGAGGAGGCAACTTCGAAATACCGCTAAAGCGCTGGTTCGGTGTTGCCTCTCACCTGCCCGCAGACTTTTGAGGCAGAGACACGACACGATGAATGCACTACGCCCCCTGATACGCCTGGCCCCGATCACCGCGGACCTCACCCAACGCAATCCAAAAATCCTCCTGGGCGGCAAGCATCAGCCTACGCTCTTACGTTATCTGGACGGGTGGCCACGTCGCAGCGGACGGCCATCGGCATTCTTGATTCAGTTTGTGGAAGATGGCGATTCTCTTGCCCGGTTTGCGAATAACAGCTTCGATCTTGCGGTTATCCAGGCCCCCAGCGCCAGCGACGCGCAGGAAGTCATCCGACAATTGACCCGCATTGCCCGGCAGGGCCTGATTGCAAGGCGTTGAACGCTCAGTAGAGCGCGACTCCCGCCTGTAGTCGACGCCGTCGATTGCAGCGAAAAACCACCCAGGCAACCAGGCATAGCGTCAGGGGGATCGCCAAGGTCACAACCATTTTTATGACGAACTCCAGGCGATGTACCTGCGCGTATGCCTCGGCCCTCAAGGCATGTAATTCCATTGGTAAGCGCAGGCGTTCCTTGTTGAGTGCAACCAATTGGGTGGTGGTGTCTACTGTCTGGGAGCCGAGTGTGATCTGCGTTGGGCGCAGCATTTGCCATTCCTGTTCCGTTCGTAGCAGGCGTTGTTCCAATTCAGTCGCCTTCTGTGCGTAAGCGTGTGCGGCGCTGTCGCGCATCTGGTCCAGCCTGTTCGGCGATCGTTGCGCCGGCGCGCGCGGGCGAATGGTGGTCAGTACATCACCGGCGGACAAGTTATCCAGCGTATTCAAGATAAACAACGTGTTGCTGTCGGGCGCTGGGCTATTGACTTGATCCGTGAGCAAATCGGTGTCGGCGACCACCACCACATGGACCTGCGCCGCTTTTTGCACACCTGCCGGCTGTCCTTCAATGCCATCGGGAAATGCTGAATAGGCAGGCCCCTCTATACGGGCTGCAATCACATGGCGTTGCGCTTGGCTGGAGGCCTCATCGGCCGCTGAATCGAACTCGGGTGCTGAGGCAAGCCGCTTGGTCTCCCGCAACTCGGATTGCCCGGAGCTGTATAGAAGAGGGGTCAGGGTGGTGCGACCTTTCTGGCGGCGAAAGAGCGCGCCGCTGCTCGATACCGTCACGGTATTCAATTTCCAGGTGCTCGGGTCGTCTGTCTTCATCGCCTGCCGGGGCAGGGTCAACCGGCCCGGAAGCTGCACTGTGAGCTTCCCGTTCACAGGGGGAGGCGACGCCGCGTAGCGGTGGTCCAGCAGAAATTTGTCCGCTGGCATCTGTATCCCCCAAGCGGCAAGCAAATCAGGCAGTCGGTTGTTGGCGGATGTGGTGTTCGAGCTTTGCTCGCTCAGGGGGTCGATAAATGCCATCAACTTACCGCCCTTCAAGACAAACTGTTCAATCTGATACATCGCTTGCTCAGGTAACGCCTGTGGATGCACGACCATGAGCGTCTTGACCTGTTCCGGTACGGGGTCGGTGGCCGCTCCCAGATTGACCAGATTGAAATGTCGCTGCAGTTGTTTCAACAATCGACCAGAGGATTCTCCCATCGCCACCCCTGATAGCAGTCCGATAACGGGGCGCTCCGGATGCTGCAACTTGTAGATCAAATGACTGATTTCATATTCGAGCAATGGCTCACGGTCCAAGCTGAATGATTCGATACGTTGTGCCCCGTAGCCGGCTCGGGTACCGATCAGGCCCATGAATCCCCCATTGTTGTCGAGGCCAAACAACTTGGCTTTGTAGGCGTCTTCTGAAAAAGGCATGGGATCTATAAGGTGCAGGTTGATCATGCCTTTCGCTGCTTTTTCGTACTCCATCAACCGGTCTTCGATGCGCTTGCCATAGCGCTTCAAGGCGTAGCTTCGCTCAGGGGCGTCATGGGCATTGAAAAAATACAAATCCATAGGACTTTCCAATGACGCGAGTAGCTGTCGTACTTGAGGCGATAGGGTATGAGTTTTTCCTTGTGAGAAATCCCATCGAATATCCGGAATCTTTCCTACCCAAACTAAGTTAAACGCCAGGAATAGTAACAGGATGACAGTGAGTGTCATGCCGGTGCGCAGAGTAGGTCGCATGGAGGGCTTTCCTTCTCAGCTGTGTTTGTAGTTGAGAGTTACGGTCGTCGCTGCGAGAAACGCTAAGATCATGCTGATGAAGTAAAGCGTGTCGCGAAGTGTCAACTTCCCGTTGTCGATAGCGCTGTATCTCGAAAAAGGGCTGAGGGAAACCAAGCTGTCTACCGCCACAATTGGCGCTTGGTGTTCAAGTGTATCGAGTAAATAAGAGAGCGCGCTGACGATGAGCATTAAGACCACTGTCAGTATGAAAAGGACTGTGCGCTGGCGCACCAGTGTGAAAATAAAAAAACCGACGGCGAGATAACTGCCAGCCAGCAGCCAGCTCGACAAAAATTGCGAGGCAATAATGCTGTTGTCCGCCACGCCCAGGTAGTTGGCAATGATCACGAGAGGGAAGGTCAGCATTAGGGCGGTACCCGCCACGACCCAGGCTGCTAAAAATTTGCCAATAACCCATTCAAACGTGGTGATGGGCAATGTTTTCATCAGGTTGAGAAAGCCGGCATTGGACTCGTCCGACCAGAGTTGTGCCGCCAGTACAGGAATCAGCAACAAATAGAGCCAGGGGTGTAGCTGGAAGAAAATCTGCAAGTGACCGCTGTCCTGTTCTGGCCACGCACTCATGTGCAACCCCAATGCCACGGACAGTACTGAAAAAATCGCAATGCTCAGATAAGTGCCGGGTGCTCCGGCATAGTGGGCGAGTTGACGCTTGAAAATGACGGGCAGCAGTTTCAACGGCGGATCTCTCGGCTCAGATGGTGAACTACGTCGCTGAGGCGACCAGGCTCCACGCTCAGTGAGTTGATTTTCCAGCGGCGATTGGCGATGAGCGTATTGATATGGGGGTAGATGGTGTGCCCCGGCATAGCCAGGACCGTCACCGTGCCGGGCGCGTGTCGATGTTCTTCAATGCCTGCCACCCCTGGCAGTACGGCGAGAGCCAGCAGATCCAAGGGGGCATCTGCGGTGAGGGTGACCGCCTGGAAATGGCGAGAGTCGCGTTGCAAATCCGGCATGGGGGCATCGGCCACCAGACGATCGCCTGCGATAACCAGCGCGCGCGTACAGAATTCGGACAATTCATCGCTGTGTCGGGAAGCGACGATCACTGTCATTTCCTGCGTCAATGACTGGATGAGGCTTCTGAGTTTGTATTTCTGATCAGATGCCAGCCCTTCGGTCGGTTCATCCAGTAATAGCAAGGCCGGGGTGTGCAGGATGGCCTGGGCAATGGCGACTTTGCGTTCCAACCCCATGGAGAGAGCCTCGAGGGGCGCGTTGAGCACCGGCAACAATTCCAAACGTGTAGCGGCATATTCCACCTGAGCGCGTTTTTCGGTGCCGCGCAGTCCGCGAATGGCTGCGATGTAGTCAAGGAACTCTTTAACCGACATCGTAGGATGACTGACACTCCTATGCAGTTGATAGCCTATGAGTTTTTTTGTTTTAAATGGGTGGGTTTTAGTACTGAAGCCTTGAATGTTTATATGCCCGCTGGAAGGAGTGCTTGAGCCCGATATTACATCGAGAAGGGCTGTTTTAACTGTAGGATTTTCGCCGAATAGTCCCAGGCATTCCTGCTTATTTGCGCTGAATGAAAAATCGCTGATTATTTTTTTATTGTTTGAATGTTTTGTCAGGTTGATTATCTCGATCATTTAGCGTGGTGTGGTCGTAGAAGAGGAGAGTTTGAAAAGGGTACGAGTAATAGCTGTTTTTGGGAACGCCGCTCTGCATTAATAGGAAAACTCCTACGTGCGCGCCAGGCAGGTCGCTGAAACAATTGTTTTGTATTTTTAACCTTTAATTGTTGAGTGAATGTCTGAAAGTTATAGAGACTTTTCGAATTTTGTAAGGAGGCCCGATTACCATGATGCTTCTACGTACCCTTGTTCTTGAACGCGACGGTCAGGATGCTCCGGTCAACGGTGCATTGCTCTGTGGGTTTGCTGTAGGTCAGATTGCCTCCAACTTCCTTGTCTATAGCTTGGATGAAGAGGTTGAGCCGGCGAGTTCCAGAGTTTATATCGCAGCCTTGCGCAAAAAACTTGATCGGTATTTTCTGGGCGGTGTCGAGTCCAAGGAAGACCTGCATGTGGCAATGCATGTCTTCAAGCAGATTCTTACATCGGTGGCGGCAGGCGCCAAGGCGGGTGTTACCGAAACTCAGGTTCCATATCACTTTATTGATTTGAAAGGCTGCAAGCTGCCGCCTGCAAGGCCCGAAGAACATCACTCGGTGATCATCAAGAAGGCACTGGTGATGAAAGTGATCACCTGGGGAATGTCTGCGCCAGTGATGCCGGCAATCGAAAGTGCTTCATTGATTGTGCCTTCCATCCGTTTCTCGTCGAAAATGAGTTCACCTGTCAGGGGGAATTCACCCGAGCCTGTACATGAACCTGTTGTAGAAGAGCCCCGAGAGATGTCGTTTGACGCACCTGTGGCCATTGCTCAGGATGCACCTGTTGTCCCAAGCCCCGCGGCGCCGCAGCCGCAGCCGCAGCTTCCGGCACCCGCGGATGACGGTACTTTGTCCGAAGTGGGCAGTACGTTGAACAACCTCGCTCGTGTCGCTCAGGAGCTGACCCAACAGAAACTCGCTGCAGTGGAGAGGGACGCGGCGCTTGATCAATGGCAGGCCCGATTGCAGCAGGAGCAAGCCCAGTTGGATGAAAAGGCCCGGGATCTGGAGCAGCGCACCGCCCAACTGCATGACCAGTCCCTGGCAGTCAGTCAGCGAACCGAGGCCCTGAAGGTGATGACCTCGCAAGTATCGGGCCTGCGCCAGAGCCTGCGAGGTGTGCTGCTTGAACTGGATCAGGCCTTGGATGGTTAGACCGGCCTGGCTACTTTCTCGGGTTCATTTATCATCTGCCAGCGAACCGACGCCAGGGTGTGATTTCCTGGCCTATCGGCATCTATGGACATTGCCTGGGGATGCATGCGTTTGAGTACCAAGCTGATAACCAAAGAAGGTCATGAAGCGCTGAAGAAAGAGCTGGATTACCTGTGGCGCGAAAAGCGTCCGGATACCACGCGCAAGGTGACATGGGCTGCTTCCCTGGGGGATCGCAGCGAGAATGCCGACTATCAGTACAACAAGAAGCTGCTGCGTGAAATCGACCGGCGGGTGCGTTACTTGCGCAAGCGCCTGGAAGACATGCGTGTGGTGGAATACATGCCCGAGCAGGAAGGGAAGGTGTTTTTTGGCGCCTGGGTCGAGATTGAAAACGAGCAGGGCGAGACCAAGCGTTTTCGTATCGTCGGCTATGACGAGATTTATGATCGGATGGACTATATCTCCATCGATTCACCGATGGCCCGTGCGCTGCTGCGCAAGGAAGTCGACGATGAGGCCATCGTGCAGACCCCTGGAGGTGAGGTGTGCTGGTGGATCACCGCTATCGAGTACGTGAAGTAAGCGACGTTGACCCGCCCCCCCGTGAGGCAGGCGGGTCATGGACCGCTCAGCCCTCGCGCAATACCGTCAGCGGGCTCGCGTTCAGCGCACGGCGTGTGCCGAACACGCCGGCACCGCCGATCAATACGGCGCCGATCACAGGCAGCAGCAACAGCCAGGGGTGCGGTTGCCAGGCCAGGTCGAAGGCATAGCGGTACAGCACCCACGTCACCAACTCGGTACCCAGCGCCGCCAGCAAGCCGCTGACTGCGCCCAGCAAGCCGAACTCGATGCGCCGTGCTTTGACCAGCAGCTTGCGCTCCGCGCCCAGTGCTCGCAGCAGTGCACCTTGGCGAATGCGCTCATCCAAGGTGGCTTGCAGGCCGGAGAACAGCACCGCCATCCCAGCGGCCAGCACAAACAACAACACGTACTCCACCGCCAGGGTCACTTGGGCGAGGATGCTGCGCAGTTGCTCCAGCAGCGCCTCGACCTGCAGGATGGTCACCGCCGGAAAGGCGCGGGACAGATCAACGATCTGCTGATCATGCCCTGGCGCGAGGTAGAAGCTGGTCAGGTAGGTGGCCGGCAGGTCCGTCAGGGTTCCCGGTTGGAAAATCATGAAGAAGTTCGGCTGGAAGTTATCCCAGTTGATGGTTCGCAGGCTGGCAACCCGCGCCTCACGGTTTTCCCCGGCGATGGTGAACACCAGGTGATCGTTCAACTTGAGCTTGAGGCTCTGCGCGACCTTGGCCTCTACCGAGACTCCTGGAATTCCATCGGTGGGTTGTTGCGACCACCATGAGCCTTCGGTCAGGGTATTGCCCGGCGGCAGGTCGGCGGCCCAGGTCAGGCTCAAGTCCCGTTGTACGGCGCGGTCACCACTGGAGTCCTTGCTGACTATTTCCTGTACCGGCTCGCCATTGATACTGATCAACCGTCCTGGCACGACCGGGTACAGCGGCGCGGATTGCGCCTGCACTTCCAGCAGACGGGCGCCAAAGGCTTCCTTATCGGCCGGCAGGATATTCAGGGCGAAATAGTTGGGGGCGTCCTTGGGCAGCTGGTTTTGCCAGGTGTCCAGCAATTCGCCACGCAGCAAGGCGATCAAGCCCATGGACAACAGGATCAGGCCGAACGCCAGGGACTGGCCCGCCGCCGCCAGCGGGTGGCGCAGCAGTTGGCCCAGGCCCAGGCGCCACGGCAGGGACGCCCGGGCCAACAGGCGTCGCAGGCTCTGCAACAGCAGCAGAAGCAAGCCCCCCAGAACCAGCGCGGCAACCACGCCGCCGCCCAGCAGGGCGAAGGTCAGCACCAGGTCGAGGCTCAGGCGCCACATGATCAGGCCCAGGGCGAACAACGCGGCGCCGTAGACCATCCAGGTGCTGGACGGGATAGGCAGCAGGTCGCGCCTCAGCACTCGCAGCGGCGGTACGCGACCGAGGGCGGCCAACGGTGGCAGCGCGAAACCCGCGAGAGCAACCAGCCCGGTGCCGATCCCGGCAATGGCCGGCAACAGTCCACCCGGTGGAACGTCCGCCGGCAACAGGTCGTGCAGGAAATAGAACAGGCCAAACTGTGCCAACCAACCGAGGAGGGCGCCGGCCAGGCTCGCCAGTAACCCCAGTACGCTCAATTGCAGGCTGAACAGCAGCATGGCCTCGAGTCGCGATAACCCAAGGCAACGTAGCAACGCACTGGCGTCGAAACGGCGGGTGGCAAAGCGGTTGGCCGACAGGGCCACGGCCACGCCGGCCAACAGCACGGCCACCAGGCTGGCCATGTTCAGGTAGCGCTCGGCTTTGCCCAGGGCGCCGCCGATCTGCTGGTTGCCGTCCCGTGAGTCCTGAAGACGCTGGTTGGCGGCGAGCCCCGGCTTGATCAGGTCTCGATAGGTTTGCAGCGCGGTACTGGCCTGCGGGCCACGCCATAGCTCGCGGTAGCTGACGCGACTGCCCGGCTGGACCACACCGGTGGCGTCCAGGTCCGCCAGGTTGATCATTACCCTGGGCGTCAGGCTATAGAAGTTGCCGGCGCGATCCGGTTCGTAGGTCAGTACACGTGCCAGGCGCAAGGTCTTCATGCCCACATCGATACTGTCGCCGACGTTCAGGTCCAGTGCCGTCAGCAGCCGCGATTCGACCCAGGCTTCACCGGGTTTCGGCCCGCCGCCCGGGGTTTCATCCCCAAAGGGGGCTGCTGCGCTCTTAAGCTCACCGCGTAGCGGATACTGCTCGTTGACCGCCTTGATGCTGGAGAGCTGGATACCATTGTCGGTGGCAATGACGCTGGAAAACTCAACCACACGGGCGTGATCCAGGCCCAGCTCGGTCCCGGATCTGATTTGTTCGGGGCGTGCCGGTGAGCTGCCTTCGAGTACCAGGTCGGCGCCGAGGAACTCAGTGGCGCGCAACAGCATGGCGCCGTTGAGGCGGGCGCCGAAATAACCGATGGCGGTACTGGCCGCCACGGCCACCAACAGGGCGAAGAACAACACACGCAATTCGCCGGCGCGGGCATCGCGCAGTAATTGGCGCAGGGCAAGGCTGAACAGGCGCAACAGCGGCAAACGTGCCATCAAGGCTCCAGGGGGGCGACCATCAGGCCGGCTTCAAGGCGGATCAGGCGTCGGCAACGATGAGCCAGGCGCTCGTCATGGGTAACCAGCACCAGGGTCGTGCCGCTTTCTTTATTGAGCTCGAACAACAGGTCGCTGATGCGCTCACCGGTGTGGCTGTCGAGGTTGCCGGTCGGCTCATCGGCAAACAGCACGTCCGGCTCGGCGGCAAAGGCGCGGGCAATCGCCACCCGTTGCTGTTCGCCCCCGGAAAGCTGGCGAGGGGAGTGGGTCAGGCGCTGGCCGAGGCCGACACGCTCCAGCAGGTGTCTGGCGCGTTCGCGGGCGTCCTTGCGGCCATCCAGCTCCAACGGCAGCATGACGTTCTCCAGAGCATTGAGGCTGTCGAGCAGTTGGAACGACTGGAACACAAAGCCCACGTGTTCGGCACGGATGCGCGCGCGCTGGTCTTCGTCGAGGGTGCTGAGGGCCTGGCCGGCGAGGGTGACTTCACCGCTGCTGGGCAGGTCGAGGCCGGCGAGCAGGCCGAGGAGGGTGGATTTACCGGAGCCGGAGCTGCCGACGATAGCCAGGCTATCGCCCTTGTTCAGTTCCAGGCTCAGTTCGTGCAGGATAGTCAGTTCACCTTCCGCGCTGGGAACCACTTTGCTGAGGTTCCGCGCGGTGAGAATGCTTGCGCCCATGGAGAATCCGATGCGAATGTGGTTTTTGAGTGCTGGCCTGGCCTTGATGTGCATGGCCCAGAACGCAGCGGCGGGTACAGTCCTGATCGTTGGCGATAGTATCAGTGCCGGTTTCGGCCTGGATACCAGCAAAGGGTGGGTTGCATTGCTGCAGCAACGGCTCAAGAAGGAAGGTTTCGACGATAAAGTGGTCAATGCCTCCATCAGCGGCGACACCAGTGCCGGAGGCCTGGCGCGCCTGCCGGCGGCGCTTGCAGAGCATAAGCCGGACGTGGTGGTGATCGAGTTGGGCGGTAACGATGGCCTGCGTGGGCAGCCACCGGCGCAATTGAAACAAAATCTTGCGTCGATGATTGATCAGTCCAAGGCCGGCGGTGCCAAGGTGCTGTTATTGGGGATGCAGTTGCCGCCCAATTATGGTCCGCGATACACCACGGCATTCGCCGAAGTCTTTGGCACGCTGGCCAAGGAAAAAAACATCCCGCTGGTACCGTTTTTCCTTGAAGGCGTGGGTGGTCATCCGGAGCTGATGCAGGCTGATCAACTTCACCCGGCTCTCGGCGCCCAGGGCAAATTGCTGGAAAATGTCTGGCCGACGCTAAAACCGCTGCTATGACGCTTTTCTACCGGCAGGCTTTCGGCTAAGGTGGCGCCCCCCCGATCTGGAGCCCCCGATGTCGCGTCCTGCCTGGTCCCTGTTTAACTACCAACTGATCGAGCCGGACGAGCAGCTGGATCTGTTCGCCTGCCAGGAAGTGCGGGTGCATCTGGTGACGCGTCAATTGGAACTGGGCGGCTCCATCGATCGCACCTTGTGCGGTACGTTATTGCCGGCGCAGCCGCGTTGGTCCCTGGTCGACCGTTCGATTTTCCAGGACCAGCGCCTGTGCCCTTTGTGCCGGGCGATCCTCGAGTCCCAGAAGCGTGGCACGCCGCCAATCTGGCCCGAGTTGCGTTTCGAGTTGTAGGGGGCAGCTAGAAGCCCGCTTCACGTATACAATCGATTTTTACCTACCCGTCGTTCTGCGAAGGATTTTCCGGATGTTGTCGCGCCTTTCCGTCGTCACCTGCTGCCTGTCTCTTGCTGCCTTGTGTGCGGCCGGTCCTGCCGCCGCCTTGCAGTTGCCCCTGCCTCCACCCGGCGAAGACATCGTCGGGCAGGTCCAGGTGATCAAGGCCAAGTACGAAGACACCTTTGCCGACCTGGGTACCACCTACGACCTGGGCTATTCGGAAATGGTCGCGGCCAATCCGGGCGTCGATGCCTGGTTGCCGGGGGCGGGGACCGAGATCGTCCTGCCGACACGCTTCATCCTGCCGCCGGGCCCCCGTGAAGGCATCGTGATCAACCTGGCGGAGTATCGGCTCTACTACTTCCCCAAGGGGCAGGATGTGGTCTACACCTTCCCGCTTGGGATTGGCCGTGAAGGCTGGGGCTCGCCCATTGCGCACACCAGCATCATCGCCAAGACGCCGAACCCGACCTGGACGCCGCCGGCCTCGATCAAGGCTGAGCACGCCGCCAACGGCGACCCGCTGCCCAATGTGGTGCCGGCCGGCCCGGACAACCCCCTGGGGCCGTTCAAGTTCACCCTGGGGACGCCGGGGTATCTCATCCACGGTTCCAACATGAAGTTCGGCATCGGCACCCGTACCAGCCACGGTTGCTTCCGCATGTTCAACAACAACGTGCTGGAAATGGCCGGCATGGTCCCGGTGGGGACGTCGGTGCGTATCATCAACGATGCCTACAAGTTCGGCAGCAGCGGCGGCAAGGTCTACCTCGAGGCGCATACACCCTTGAACGACGATGGCACGCCGTCGGTGGTCGACAAGCACACGGCAGTGATCAACGCCTTGCTCAAGCGTGAAGATCTGGCCAATAACCTGCGGGTGAACTGGGATCAGGTGCGTGATGTGGTCGCGGCCGAAGATGGCCTGCCCACCGAGATCGGTGTGCCAGGTCCAGGTGCTGCACCGATAGCGTCCAGCGCGCCGATCGACCTGCAGCAATAAGCGAATGGCCCGTTCCTGAGCCCGCCACGGCCTTGCGCTGCGGCGGGCTTTTTATTGCGCGGGGTTCTGGTTCGAATCGCAGGCAATAAAAAAGCCGACCCAAGAATGGATCGGCTTGATAACAATCCCGAGGGATTATTACTTGCGGCTAGCTTTTTCAAGCATACGCAGAGCGCGCTCGTTAGCTTCGTCAGCAGTCTGTTGTGCTTTTTGAGCAGCAGCCAGAGCTTCATCAGCTTTACGATAGGCTTCGTCTGCACGGGCCTGGGAGCGAGCTGCTGCGTCTTCAGTTGCAGTCAGACGAGCTTCGGTTTCTTTGGAGACGCTGCTGCAACCGGTAGCCAGAACTGCGGCCAGAGCCAGAGCAGAGAATTTCAGAACGTTGTTCATCGTGTTCCCCTTCAAGGACTTTCTATTAAATGGCTACTTTCTCAGAGTGAGCTAATAGCCGGCGTACATACTACCCATTACTTGTAGTAAGTAAACTGACGTAGCGCAAGAAGCAAAAAAAATTCTTGTGCCGAATCTATTTTGGCTAATCTTTTGGACATTCGTATAAAAACCGTACAGTTTTTTGCAGTCTGACGGAGATTGGATCCAGGCTGAGAGGGCCGGCCCGCATGTGTTAAGCCTTGTAAATAGATGAAATTTTATATATCGAAGCTGACACTTTCGTTTGGCTGGCCTTTACCACGCCCCGCATCTTTTGTGCATGTAGAGGTGACTTTAAGAGCGTCTGTTCGTCTCAAGGTTCAACTGCCGGCAATGTTCAGGCCTTCGATCACCGGTTGATCGAGGCCCTTTCTATATCCGCCAGCGGCAGGGATGACGGGTACGCCTTGAGCAATTACAGGATTGGTGCCTACTATTCCCTACGTGCTGGTTGTGAGCGCTCAAGGTTTTCTCGTTGTCGAAACCGGCACGGGGTGGCGTAGATGTTCCTTCGCCGGAAAAACATCGGTAAGGTAGGGGTCAGAATCCAAGACCCGCGAGGAGTAGTGATGAGCGAGGCGTTGTCCATCCACCATGACCAGGCTGGTCATCAGTTCGAGACCAGTGTGGACGGTCATCGTGCCTATCTGACCTATATGGACCTCGGGAAGCAGACCCTGGACATCTATCGGACCTTCGTGCCCAACGCACTGCGCGGCCGTGGCATTGCTGCCGCGTTGACCGAGGAAGCGTTGAAGTTTGCCGAAGAACAAGGCTACACGGTGATCCCGTCGTGTTCCTATGTCGAACGCTACATGGAGCGCCACCAGCGCCATGCCGCGAAGCTATAACGCACAACATAAAACGCAGCATGAAAAACGCCGGGCTCAGCCCGGCGTTTTTGTGTGCGCACACTTCAGATACAGGTTCAGCTGCGTTTGCGTTTCGGCAATACGTCCTTGAGCTTGGCGTGCATGCTGCGCAGGGTGTTCTCGGTGGCGGACCAGTCAATGCAGGCATCGGTGATCGACACGCCGTACTGCAAGTCGGCCAGGTCCTTTGGAATCGCCTGGCAGCCCCAGTTCAGGTGGCTCTCGACCATCAGGCCGATAATCGACTGGTTGCCTTCGAGGATCTGGTTGGCGACGTTTTCCATTACCAGCGGCTGCAGGGCCGGGTCCTTGTTGGAGTTGGCGTGGCTGCAGTCGACCATGATGTTCGGCTTGATCCTGGCCTTGTTCAGCGCCTGCTCGCAGAGCGCAACGCTGACCGAATCATAGTTGGGCTTGCCATTGCCGCCGCGCAACACCACGTGACCGTAGGCATTGCCCTTGGTGGTGACGATGGAGACGCCGCCTTCCTGGTTGATACCCAGGAAACGGTGAGGGCTGGAGACCGATTGCAGCGCGTTGATCGCCACGGTCAGGCCGCCGTCGGTGCCGTTCTTGAAGCCTACGGCCGAAGACAAGCCGGATGCCATTTCGCGGTGGGTCTGCGACTCGGTGGTGCGCGCGCCGATGGCCGACCAGCTGATCAGGTCCTGCAGGTACTGCGGGGAGATCGGGTCGAGGGCTTCGGTGGCGGTGGGCAGGCCCATTTCGGCCAGGTCCAGCAGCAACTTGCGACCGATGTGCAAGCCGTCCTGGATCTTGAACGAGTCGTCCAGGTACGGGTCGTTGATCAAGCCTTTCCAGCCCACGGTGGTACGCGGCTTCTCGAAATACACGCGCATCACCAGGTACAAGGTGTCGGACACTTCCGCCGCCAGCGCTTTGAGGCGCTCGGCGTATTCGTGGGCAGCCTTGAGGTCGTGGATCGAGCAAGGCCCGATCACGACGAAGAGGCGGTGGTCGGTGCCATCGAGAATGTCACGGATGACTTCGCGGCCTTTGGTGACGGTCTGCAGGGCAGCGTCGCTCAGAGGGATTTCGCGCTTGAGCTGATCGGGTGTGATCAGGGTCTCGTTGGATTCGACGTTTAGGTCATTGATCGGTAAATCAGCCATCGTGTTACTCGCCAGGGTCACGGGTGCCGGCCGCCAGCCATCCCCGTGCGGCGGGCACAGCATGATTTGAATGCAGGGGGGAGGAACCTTAGCGCGTAACACGGGCCCGCGACAATGGGCAAAGCCCGCTTTAATCCAGCGCTGGCCGCACAAACGTCTCGTGGGCGAACTCGCCGGCATGGCGCGCCACCCACTCACGGGCCAGGGCTTCGAGTTGCTGCGGGGTCGGCTCGGCATCTTCGTGCTGGCGGCAGTAGCGCTCTATCCGGCATGCTTGCTCACCCATTCGCGCCCCGAACAACGCATGTTCATCGGTAAACGAAATGCCCACGCGGTAGCCGTTTTCCACCTTGCGACACCACGCCACATACCCCGGATAGCGGGCCGTGGCGCCCAGGGAGGGAATGTGCAGGTCAACGGCCGTGCCCTGGCGCCATGCGCGGGGCCAATTGCAGGCAACGCCGCCCAGTCCGATAGTGTGCAGGCGTTGGCGGGGGATGGCGGGAGAGGGGCGTTGGATTAACTCGACAGCGACATCATCAGGGTGAGGTAAAAAACGACCCATGTACACGGACTCCGAGCACCGTCCAGTTGACGGCGGTGGCAGCAGTATAGTGAAGGAACTGGAATTGACCGACCTGGATATTGACCAGCAATTGCTGGGATTGCCAGGTATTTCGCTGGTGGTGTTCACCAGCGTGGGGTGTTCCAGTTGCCGTTGGGCGCGCCAGCAGTTGCCGGGCTGGCGCTTGCCGGTGGACCGCGTGTGTTGGGTGGATGCCGGGCACAACGGCGGTGCGGTCGAACGCTACCAGATCTTTCATTTGCCGGCGTTGTTCGTGGTGTGCGAGGGTCAGTTCCTCGGGCAAATACAGACACGTCTTACGCTTTCTGACCTGACCGAAACCATTGACCAAGCACTTAGCCGCACTCCGGAGGAACTGCCATGACAGTACAGTCGCCACGTATCGGCATTATCGGCACCGGCGCCATTGGTGGCTTCTATGGCGTGATGCTGGCACGTGCTGGCTTCGACGTGCACTTCCTGCTGCGCAGCGAATATGCAGCGGTCAGCGAGCACGGCCTGCGCGTCAATAGCAGTGTGCATGGCAACCTGCACCTGCACCCGGTGCAAGCCTACGCCCGTGCCGCCGACATGCCGGCGTGCGACTGGTTGCTGGTGGGCACCAAGTCCACCGGCAATGTCGAGCTGGCCCCGACCCTCGCCCAGGTCGCGGCGCCGGACGCCAAGGTGGTGTTGCTGCAAAACGGCCTGGATGTCGAAGACAGTCTGCGTGAACACCTACCGCCATCCCTGCATCTACTGGGCGGGCTGTGCTACATCGGCGTACACCGCTCCGCGCCTGGCGTCGTCGAGCATCAGGCGTTGGGCCGGGTCAACCTGGGCTACCACAGCGGCACGGCCGCCAACGATGAGGCCCGCCAGAAGGCTATTGTCGAAGCCGGTGCCGCGTTGTTTCATAAGGCCGGCATCGAGTCCCAGGCCATGGCCAATGTGCATCAGGCCCGCTGGCACAAGCTGGTGTGGAACGTGCCTTACAATGGCCTCTCCGTACTGTTGGGAACGGGTACCACGGCAATGATGGCGGACGAATCCAGCCGCGAGTTGATCCAGGCGTTGATGGCCGAAGTGGTGCAGGGCGCCCATGCCTGCGGCCATGAAATCCCCGCCAGTTACGCCGAACAGATGTTCGCCATGACGGAAACCATGGACGATTACCTGCCCAGCATGTACCACGACCATATACATAAACGCCCGCTGGAACTGGCGGCGATCTATGGGCGACCGCTTGCTGCCGCCAAGGCCGCAGGTTGCGAATTGCCACGAATGCAGGCGCTGTACCAGGCCTTGAGCTTTATTGATCGGCATAACCGCTGATTCGGGGGACGTACCATGGCAAAGGGATTGGGCGACAAACTGGTGCTGGCGATTTCCTCGCGGGCGCTGTTCGACCTGAGCGACAGCCACAAGGTCTACCTGGCCAAAGGGGTGGAGGCCTACCGTAAATACCAGATCGAACACGAGGAAGAGATCCTCGAGCCCGGTGACGCCTTTCCGCTGGTCAAGAAGCTGCTGAGCCTCAATGCGAGCCTGGGGCGTGCTCGGGTCGAGGTGGTGCTGGTGTCGCGCAACAGTGCCGACACCGGCTTGCGCGTGTTCAATTCCATCCAGCATTACGGCCTGGATATTTCCCGCGCAGCCTTTGTCGGTGGGCGTAGTCCTTATCCTTATTTGGCGGCGTTTGGCTGTCATCTGTTTCTTTCCACCCATGCTGAAGATGTACGTAGCGCCCTCGATGCCGGCTTTGCCGCCGCGACGATTCTGTCGGGCGGTCCGCGCCGGGCGTCCAGCGAAGAGCTGCGGATCGCCTTTGACGGTGACGCGGTGCTGTTCTCTGATGAGTCGGAGCGCGTGTACCAGGCCGGTGGGCTGGAGGCGTTCCAGGCCAGCGAGCGCGAGTCGGCACGCCAGCCTTTGCACGGAGGCCCGTTCAAGGGTTTCCTGGCGGCACTCAACTTGTTGCAACGCGAGTTTCCTGACGAGGCCTGTCCGATCCGCACAGCCTTGGTCACCGCCCGTTCGGCGCCTTCCCACGAGCGGGTGATTCGGACCTTGCGTGAGTGGGACATCCGCCTGGACGAGTCACTGTTTCTCGGCGGCCTGGAAAAGTCCGCCTTCCTGGAGGCGTTTGCCGCGGATGTGTTTTTCGATGACCAGGCCGGTCACTGCGAGAAAGCCAGGGAGGTGGTGGCCACCGGGCATGTGCCCCATGGCATCAGTAACGAGGTGAGGATTCAGGCCGAGACCTAGGCGCGCTGCTAAGCTCATTCAATCTCCTCCATCCTGGCCGTCCGGGAGGTTTTATGATTCGTTCGATGCTGTACGCCACGGACCTTGGTCTGTACGCGCCGTATGTGATGCAACATGCACTGGCGCTGGCGCGAACGTTCAAGGCTGACCTGGATGTGATTCATGTGGTCGAGCCCATCGGGTTGTTCGCCGAATCGGTGTTGCAGAGCTACCTTGATGAGAAGGCCTTGAGTGAATGGCAGAGCCAGGGGCTGAGTAC
Source organism: Pseudomonas sp. GW821-FHT09C10 (assembly GCF_059418085.1). NCBI lineage: Bacteria > Pseudomonadati > Pseudomonadota > Gammaproteobacteria > Pseudomonadales > Pseudomonadaceae > Pseudomonas > Pseudomonas sp. GW821-FHT09C10. The sequence goes on along the minus strand of NZ_JBWKPE010000005.1, from coordinate 147,623 downwards.
TGTCATGGCGACCATCGAGCAACGGGTGCTGGACAGTTTTCGCGAAGAATTGGGAGACGAGGGCCAGGACCTGGAACTGATTCGCTCGGTACGGGTGATTCAGGGTGACCCCTGCGAAGTGATACTCGAGCAGTTGCGCAAATTGTCCGTCGACCTGTTGATCGTCGGCAGCCACAGCCATGCCACGGCGGCCGCCACACCGCTTGGGCGCACCGCTGCACGGGTGCTGCAGTTGTCTAGCGTGCCGGTTTACCTGGTGCCTGCGTTACAGCGTCGACGCAGTGATGACGTGTGATGGGTAAGAAACGATAAAAAGTTCTAGATTTATCCGTCAAACCTTTAATATAGTTATATACCGTCGCTGATACCCGTGGCGTCTATCTGCTTTGAGGGACACATATGAAGCTTCAACAACTGCGCTACATCTGGGAAGTGGCGCACCACGACCTCAACGTTTCCGCTACCGCTCAAAGCCTTTACACCTCCCAACCCGGTATCAGCAAGCAGATCCGCCTGCTCGAAGACGAGCTGGGCGTCGAAGTGTTCGCGCGCAGCGGCAAGCACCTCACCCGTGTCACCCCGGCCGGTGAACGCATCATCACCACCGCCGGCGAGATCCTGCGCAAAGTCGAGAGTATCAAGCAGATCGCCCAGGAATTCTCCAACGAGAAGAAAGGCACCTTGTCGATTGCCACGACCCACACCCAGGCGCGTTACGCATTGCCGCCGGTGATCCGCGATTTCATCAAGCAATACCCGGATGTGGCGCTGCACATGCATCAAGGCTCGCCGATGCAGATCGCTGAGATGGCCGCCGACGGCACCGTCGATTTCGCCATCGCCACCGAAGCCCTGGAGCTGTTCGGTGACCTGGTGATGATGCCGTGCTACCGCTGGAACCGTTGCGTCGTCGTGCCCCAGGGGCACCCATTGGCCAAGTTGCCGAAGCTGACCCTGGAAGCCCTGGCCGAGTACCCGATCGTCACCTACGTCTTCGGTTTCACCGGCCGCTCCAAGCTCGACGAAGCCTTCAGCCATCGTGGCCTGACGCCGAAAGTGGTGTTCACCGCCGCCGACGCCGACGTCATCAAGACCTATGTGCGCCTGGGCCTGGGCGTGGGCATCGTCGCCAAGATGGCGGTCGATACCAACCTCGATAAAGACCTGGTGGTGCTGGATGCCAGCGAGCTGTTCGAGTCCAGTGTGACCAAGATCGGCTTCCGCCGTGGCACCTTCCTGCGGGGCTTCATGTGCGACTTCATCGAGAAGTTCGCCCCGCACCTGACCCGCGAAGTCATGGCCAAGGCAATCCAGTGCCACAACAAGCAGGAACTGGAAGAGCTGTTCGACGGCGTGGAATTGCCCGTCCATTAAGGGGTTATTTGGCCTCGGTAACCGTAAAGTGTTGCCGGGCGCCTGCCACCAGAATCTCCACCTCATCACCTTCGAACTTGCCCAGCAGGCTTTTGCCCAAGGGCGAGCGTGGGGTGATGACGGTCACCGGTTGCCCGACCACATCCACCTTCAAACCCGCCGCATCCGGTGCCAGGAACAGCCACTGTTGGCGGCCGTTTTCGTCTTCCAGGCCCAGCAATGTGCCGACTTCTATGCCACGTTGATCATCGTACGCACACAGTGGCAGGTTCTGGCACAGCGCCAGCGCCTGCTTGATTTCCTCGACGCGCCTGGCTTGCCCGGCCGCCAGGTAAGACGCCTCCAGCCCGAGGGTGTCGTATTTGTTTTCGGCGATATTTTCTTCGTGGGTCGCGGTTTCGTAGGCGGTCTGCGCGGCGCGCTGGGCGATGTCGAGGTCGACGGTGAGTTTTTCCAGGATCAGCTGGTGAACAGCGTGTTTATTCATGGTCATCAATCGCAGAATTGCAGGACATTGGCCCGGGTCTTTTCATTCGGTGCGTTCTGGTCCTGCTGCAGCCAGAACTGGCATTTGGGGTTGGACAGGTTGCGTGCGTTATTGCGGGCCTGGTCCAGGGCCTGCTGTTGTTCCTGCTTCTGCAGGTTCTGTTGGTACTGCTCGAACATACGGTTCGGCGGCTCCGGTGCAACCGCCGCAGGTTTGCCCAGTTGCTCAACGGCCTGGGCTACAGGCGCCAGGCTTTGCGGGAACAGATAGCGCGACGCCAGCCAACTGGTCAGCGCAATGGCGATAAATCCCAGCCACAGCCCCAGGGCAATGGCGAGCGTGAGTTTGGGCAGCGACAACGAGCGATCGGACATGATGGCCTCCTGGCAGGCATTAACGGCATGGCGGCGATTGTCGCACAGCCACTGTGCAGAATAATCGCGATCAAGCCTTCTGCATCGGCGCATTTATGCGGACAATCGAGCCTTTGAGCGTTGGAGCCCGGAATGAAAGCCCGCTGGGATATTTTTTGCAGCGTCGTCGATAACTATGGCGACATCGGCGTGACCTGGCGCCTGGCCCGGCAATTGGTGGCGGAGCAGGGGTGCGAGGTGCGCTTGTGGGTCGACGACCTGCGCGCCTTCGAGCGTATGTGCCCCGAGATTGATGTGCGCCTGGACCAGCAATGGCAAGAGGGTGTCGATGTGCGGCATTGGCCGGCCGTGTGGTCGAGCGCACCGGCAGCCGATGTGGTGATCGCCGCCTTCGCCTGCCAGTTGCCGCCCGACTACATGGAAGCCATGGCCGTGCGTGAACGTACGCCGTTGTGGATGAACCTGGATTACCTCAGTGCCGAAGACTGGGTAGTGGGGTGTCATCGGTTGCCGTCGGTGAAGTTCAAGGGCGTGCAGAAGTACTTCTTTTTCCCAGGCTTCCGACCCGGTACAGGCGGGCTGTTACGCGAGGCCGGGTTGCTGGAACAGCGTCAGGCGTTTCAGCAGGATGCCGCTGCACAGCGGCAATTCCTGCAAGGACTGGGTGTGTTTCCGGCACCGGGTGCGCGGCTGATCTCGTTGTTCGCCTACGAAAACGCCGGGCTGGCCAGTTGGCTGGATGCACTCTCGACCGACGGGCACGCCACTCATCTCTTGGTGCCGGAAGGGCGCATCCTCGGTGATGTGCAGCATTGGCTCGGTGTCGAAAGCCTGGCGGTGGGGGACGTCCATCAACGCAACGCCCTGACTGTGCAGGTGCTGCCGTTTGTGCGCCAGGAGCAATATGACCGCCTGCTGTGGTGTTGCGACTTCAACGCCGTGCGCGGCGAAGACTCGTTCGTGCGCGCCCAATGGGCCGGGCGGCCGCTGCTCTGGCACATCTATCGTCAGGACGAAGACATCCACCTGGACAAGCTCGACGCCTTCCTGGACCTGTACACCGCCGCCCTGTCACCGGCCGCGAAGGCTGCCCTGGTCGAACTCTGGCAAGCCTGGAACACTGATGGCGATATGACACAAACGTGGAAAATGCTGCTGGCGCACTGGCCTGAGTTAAGTCAGCACGCGCAGACGTGGTGTCTGGAACAAGGCTTGCAGGCCGATCTTGCGACGGCGCTGGTACAGTTTTATGAAAGTTGGATATGATACGCGACCTTGATTTTTGTAATCCCATCCAAATTTCGGATATACGCAATGAAAACTGGTAAAGAACTGAAACCCGGTACAGTGATCCGTCTCGAAAACGACCCTTGGCTGGTTCAGAAAGCTGAGTTCACCAAGTCTGGTCGTAACAGCGCAATCATGAAGACCAAGCTGAAGAACCTGCTGACCGGTTACAAGACCGAGATCGTCTACAGCGCCGATGACAAACTGGACGACGTGATCCTCGACCGCAAGGAAGCGACCCTGTCCTTCATCAGCGGCGACACCTACACGTTCATGGACACCACCGACTACACCATGTACGAGCTGAACGCTGAAGATATCGAAGCCGTTCTGCCGTTCATCGAAGAAGGCATGGAAGACGTCTGCGAAGCTATTTTCTTCGAAGAGCGCCTGGTTTCCGTAGAGCTGCCGACCACTATCGTGCGTAAGGTTGCCTACACCGAAGGTTCCGCTCGCGGTGACACTTCGGGCAAAGTGATGAAGCCTGCCAAGCTGAGCAACGGTACCGAACTGCAAGTTGCCGATTTCATCGAAATCGACGACCTGATCGAGATCGACACCCGCGAAGGTGGTTCGTACAAAGGTCGCGCCAAGAAGTAATTCTGGCCCCCGCCGATACGAAAAAGCCCGACCTAGCGTCGGGCTTTTTCGTGGGCGCTGCTTTTTACTTCAGGTGCTGCTTCAGCTCGTCGGATGCCTGCAGCAAGGCCGAACGCACCGCTGGTACCTGGCTGACCACATTGAGCAAGCCGTAGTCGTGGATCATGCCGTTATAGCGCACGGCCGTCACGGGAACCCCGGCCTGGTCCAGCTTGCGCGCATAGGCTTCGCCTTCGTCCCGCAACACGTCGGCACCGGCGGTCTGAATCAGCGCGGGCGGCAAGCCCTTGAGCTGATCCGCGGTCGCCCGCAGCGGCGAGGCGTAGATCTCGGCCCGCTGATTGGCGTCGGTGGTGTAGTTGTCCCAGAACCACTTCATCATGTTCCTGGTGAGGAAGTGCCCTTCGGCGTACTGGTTGTAGGACGCCGTCTCGAAGTTGGCATCGGTCACCGGCCATAACAGCAGCTGGAACTTGATCGCAGGTGTGCCCTTGTCCTTGGCCATCAGGCTGACGACGGCTGCCATATTGCCGCCGACACTATTACCCGCGACTGCCAGGCGTTTGCCGTCGACGTTGATGTCCTTGCCATGCTCGGCGACCCACTTGGTTGCGCCGTAGGCCTGGTTGATCGCCACCGGATAGCGGGCTTCCGGTGAAGGCGTGTAGTTGACGAAGATCGCCACGGCCCCCGAACCCACCACCAGATCGCGCACCAGGCGCTCGTGGGTCGGGTAATCCCCCAACACCCAGCCGCCGCCGTGGAAGAACATGAACACCGGCAATGTGCCCTTGACCCCGGCTGGCCGCACGATGGTCAGGTCCAGCGGCTGGCCATCGACCTGAATGGTCTTCTGGCTCACGTCCGCCTTGGGCAGGGTCAACTTCACACCGGCCTGGGCACCCGTCAGCACGGCACGGGCTTGCGTGGGCATCAGTTGTTCCATCGGTTTGCCGGTGCCGGCGTTCAACACATCCAGAAAGGCCTGGGTACTGTGTTCAACGTCGCCATTGGCGGCAAACACGTGAGTGACGGACAGGGCGAGCAGGCTGCCGGTCAGCACGTTGGCAAATGTGTTCATGTTCTTCTCCAGTGACAGCGGCAGTGGTTAGACGGTTACGTGCAGGCGCACATCGACGTTGCCACGGGTGGCGTTGGAGTACGGGCAGACTTGGTGCGCGGCGTCGACCAGGCTTTGCGCATCGTCCTCGGCCAGGCCTGGCAGGCTGACGTGCAGGTCGATATCCAGGCCGAAACCGCCAGGGATCTGGCCGATGCCGACGTGGGCAGTGATCGAGGCATCATCCGGGATTTTGCGTTTGGTCTGGCTGGCGACGAATTTCAGGGCGCCGATAAAGCAGGCCGAGTAACCGGCGGCAAAAAGTTGTTCCGGGTTGGTGGCCTGGCCGCCGGCGCCGCCCAATTCCTTGGGGGTGGAGAGTTTGACGTCGAGGATATTGTCGCTGGAAACAGCGCGACCATCACGGCCGCCGGTGGCGGTGGCTACTGCGGTATAGAGCGTTTGCATGGTGTCGTCCTCTTGGTTTTTAGCGCTAAAATTTTGCGCGCTAAGTAGTTGGTGAGGCAAATGTATAGCGCTAATGTTTAGTGCGCAAGATAAATGTGTAAATATTTTTCAGTCGCTGCAAAACAATGTGGGGGCTTGCTCCCGATAGCGGTGTTTCAGTCAAAAGATTCGTCGACTGATAAACCGTCATCGGGAGCAAGCCCCCTTCCACATGTTGAGTGTTTTGCCGTGTTCAGATCGCGTTCTGCAGGTTGCCCCGCAACGCAAGCAAGTCAGCCTGCAGCGTGCGTAATTGGTCCAGCTCCAAACCGCTGGCGCCGAGAATGCACTGTGGAATACCCATGGCCTTCTCCTGCAAGGCACGCCCAGCGTCGGTCAGTTCCACCACCACCACGCGCTCATCTTCACGGCTGCGGGTGCGGCTGAGCAGGCCTTCGGCTTCCAGGCGCTTGAGAAGTGGTGTCAGGGAGCCCGGGTCGGTCAGCAGGCGGTTGCTGATTTCACCGACGGTCAAACCATCTTCTTCCCACAGCACCATCATGGCCAGATACTGCGGGTACGTCAGGCCGAGGGCTTGCAGCAGCGGTTTGTAGACCTTGGTCATCAGCAGCGACGTGGAGTGCAGGGCGAAACACAGTTGGTTGTCCAGCAACAGGGATTCGCACGGGGCGGGATTTTTGCTCATGGTGGTGCCTCAAAAAAGCGTGTCTGCCTGGAATCTAGCGGGCAAATCTTTAATGCGCCAGATAATTCTGTCCGGGTGGTCAGACCAGTCCGCTTTGCAGTGCCAGATCCCAAGGCGGCACGGGGCTGAATCGGGACTTGAGATATTCCAGCAGCAACCGGCTGCGCGCATTGGGCTGCTGTTCCAGGCGCAGTGCATAGATCCCGGTGGTCTCCGGGTTGGGCAGGCCGTCTTGGCAAAACAGTGGCAGTAACTCGCCGCGCACCAGGTACTCACTGGCCAGCCAGGTGGGGAGGTGGGCGATCCCCAGCCCGGCGAGAGCCCCCGATAACAGCGCTTCAGCGTTGTTGGCGCTCATGCGGATGCGCCGCGGGCGATGCGTTGCACGTCGCCCGTCCAACTCGAAGCGCCACGCGAACATCGGCGCCAGGCCGTCCCAGTCCAGGCCGTCATGCTCGCTCAATTCGTGAGGGTGGGCCGGGGTGCCACGGCTTTTCAGGTAGGCCGGACTGGCGCAGGCGATGCGCACGATACTGGCCAGGGGCGTGGCGATCAGCCGGGTATCGACGATATGCCCGGCGCGCAGCACCAAGTCGACCTTGCCCAAGTGCGCGCCCTGCATATCGACAAAGCTGTCGATCAGATGCAGGTGCACATCCAGCCCCGGGTATACATTCAGGAAGTCGGCGATCACGGGCGCCAGATGCCGTCGCCCAAACGCTGCCGGTGCGTCCACGCGGATCAAGCCCTCGGGTGCATGGCTCAAGGAGACCGCTTCCGCCCGCGCCAGTTGCAGCTCGCTGACAATCCGTCGTGCCCGCTCGGCGAAGGCCAGGCCCGCCGGGGTCGGCACCACCGCGTGAGTGCTGCGCTGGAACAGGCGGCTGCCCACGGAGCTTTCCAGGCTGTCGATGCGCCGCGCCACCGCCGAGGGCGTCAGCGGATGGCGACGGGCTGCGGCGGAAAAGCTGCCGGTTTCCAGTACATCGAGAAACAGGCTCAGTTGATCGGTCAGTGTGTTGGGATTCATCGATGCGCGCTTATGCGAGATTGGCATAGCCATTGTGCGTTGCTGTGCGTTTCCGCGCCAGGGTCGACTGCGTAGCATGCAGGGCCTGGGAATGTGGAGTAGCGAGCGGTGTTGGATTTAGCGGTGTATCTGGTATTGGGCGTGGCCCTCGGCACGGTGGGTGGCCTGTTTGGTATTGGCGGTGGGCTGATTGCGATCCCGGTACTCGGCGTATGGTTCGGCCTGGACCAACAACTTGCCCAAGGCACGGCGCTGGTGATGGTGGTGCCGAACGTGATGCTGGCCCTGTGGCGTTACCACCAGCGCAATCGCATCGAACTGCGCCACGCCCTGCCGTTGGGCATCATGGGCTTCAGCTTTGCCTGGCTCGGCTCGATCTGGGCCGTGGGGCTGGACGCAGGCGCCATGCGCATCGGCTTTATCGTGTTCCTGCTGACACTCTCGGCTTACAACCTGCTGCGCATGTTCACACGCAATGCACCGCCGACGGCACACATGCGTTATTCCTGGCCCTGGCTTGGCGTATTGGGCGCGGCGTCCGGTTCCATGGGCGGTTTGTTTGGGGTGGGTGGCGCGGTGGTGGCCACGCCGGTACTCACCAGTGTGTTCGGCACCACCCAGGTGGTCGCCCAGGGCTTGTCCCTGGCCTTGGCCCTGCCCAGTACCGGGGTGACCCTGGTCACCTATGCCTGGCACCACGAAGTGGACTGGCTGATCGGCATCCCCCTGGCCGTCGGTGGCCTGCTCAGTATCAGTTGGGGCGTGAAAGTCGCCCACGCCCTGCCGGAAAGGCTGTTGCGCGGCCTGTTCTGCGGCTTCCTGGTGCTGTGTGCGGTCATGCTGACCTTTAAAGTCTGAAGCCTTCGAGGATGTACTCGGCCAGGCAATCGGTGATCGGTGAGGCCATCAGGGGGTTACGCAGCAAACGCAGGTTCATTGACGGCAAGGGCGGTAACCCTTCCTCGCTGCCGAGTATGCGCAGGTCTGCAGTCACCAGGCTTTCCATGCTGACCATGGCCGCCAAGCCTGCGCTGACGACTGCCTGGATCGCCGCCCCATTGGTGCTGTGATAGGCGAGGCGATAACTGCGCTCGACAGAATCCAGTGCCCCCAGGGCCCACTGGGTGTAAAGGCAGTCAGCACCGGAAATCGCGAGGGGCAGGGCGTCGTGCTCGTCTACGCAAAAGCACGGTGCTGCGGCCCATACCATGCGTTCGGAACGCAACAGTTCCCCGACATCATTCCCGGGCTCTCGGCTGATCACGGTCAGGGCCAGGTCCCGGCGCTGCATCAGCACCGTGGACGCCTCGCAGTGCATCTCAATCTGGATCAGCGGGTATGCCTTGGAAAACCGCTGGAGAATCCCCGGCAGGAAGCGCATCACGTAGTCATCCGGTGTACCGATGCGTACCAGCCCCACCATATGCGGCTCGCGCAGGGTGTTGAACACTTCGCTGTGCAATTTCAGGATGCGCCGCGCGTAGCCCAGCAGCACTTGGCCCTCGGGGGTAAGCCGCACTTGCCGGCCATCGCGCTCGAACAGTTTGCGCTGCAGCACGTCTTCTTCCAGGCGCTTCATCTGCATGCTCACCGCCGATTGGGTGCGGTTGACCCGTTCACCGGCGCGGGTGAAACCGCCCTGGTCGGCGATGGCGACGAAGGTGCGCAGCACTTCAGTGTCGATGCTCGGGTAGTCGGACAATTGATCAATCTCCGAGATGTATTGCATAAGAAACATTCGTTGGATTGATCATAAGGCCAGGCTCACACTCGCGTCATCCCCATTGGAGGGCGAGAAGATGAAAGGTCAAAGAGGCTTTGTGTTGATGGCAAAACGTCCGTTTTCCGGGCTGTTTCACAGGATTGCCCGTTGGCAGGCGCTGCATGGGGAGCGTCAGGTCCTGGCCAGCTTGAGCGATGATGCGCTCAAGGACATCGGGCTCAATCGCGGCGACGTTGAGCAGGATCGCCATCTGCATTTCTGGCAAGACCCGCTGCGAAAATGACCCCGGATGCAGTAGGGTGGTTGGCGAGCCCACATGGAGAACCTCATGGCCGCCGACCTGTCTTTTTCCCTCAAGCAAGCTCGGCGCATGGCGCTGGCGGCCCAGGGATTTTCCGGGCGCCAGGCGCCCGTACTGATAAAAGCTGTGCACATCAACCGCGTGATCGAGCGCTTGGGCGTGTTGCAGATTGACTCGGTCAATGCGCTGGTGCGCTCTCATTACTTGCCGCTGTTTTCCCGCCTGGGCGGTTACTCGCCGTTGATGCTTGAACAGGCGGCCTGGAGCCAGGGCCGGCGGCGTTCGCTGTTCGAGTACTGGGGGCACGAGGCCTCGTTGCTGCCGATGGCGTTGTATCCCTTGATGCGTTGGCGTATGGAGCGGGCGCAGCAGGGACGGGGCATTTATTCGCAGATGGCGCGCTTCGGTCGTGAGCAACAGGCCAAGATCCAGCGCGTTTTGCAGACTGTCGAACAGCAGGGCGCGCTGGGCGCGGGCAGTTTGTCTACCCGCGAAGAGCGAGCCGGACCCTGGTGGGACTGGAGCGATGAAAAGCACGCGCTGGAGTGGCTGTTCGCCGCCGGCCTGGTGACCGTTGCCGGCAGGCGTGGTTTCGAGAGGCTGTATGACTTGCCCGAGCGCGTCATCCCGGCTGACATCCTCCAGCAGACGCCATTGACCGAGGCCGAGGCCCAGCGTGGCCTGTTGCTGCACAGCGCCATCGCCCTGGGTGTAGGCACCGAAAAAGACCTGCGCGACTACTTCCGCCTTGACCCCGCCGACAGTCGCAGTCGCCTGGCGGAGTTGGTCGAGGACGGGCAATTGCAGGTGTGCCAGGTGCAAGGCTGGAAGCAGGCAGCATACTGCCTGCCCGAGCCCAAAGTGCCACGCAAGGTGTCGGCCAGCGCACTGCTGTCGCCCTTCGACTCGCTGGTCTGGGAGCGTAGCCGCACCGAGCGCCTGTTCGATTTCCGCTACCGCCTGGAGATCTACACCCCGCAACACAAACGGGTGTACGGCTACTACGTGCTGCCGTTTTTGCACAACGAGCGCATCGCTGCACGTATCGACCTGCGGGCCGAACGCGCCAACGGGCGCCTGGCCGTGCATGGGGTGCACGAAGAGGAGCCGGGGCTGGATGATGAGGGGATGCAGGCGCTGGCCCTGAACCTGCGGCAAATGGCCGACTGGCTGGGTCTGGAACAGGTGCAGCTCAATTGCCAGCGGCCGAGTGCCGACCGGTTGCGGTTAGCCATGCTGCACGTGTAGGAGGAAGGTACTTTCGTGGCGAGCGGGCTTGCCACTACAAGCCCTATTTTCCAAACGTCTGCTAGCGTTTGACCTGCTTCAACGTCTCGGCAATCAGGAACGCCAACTCCAGCGACTGATCGGCGTTCATCCGTGGGTCGCAGTGGGTGTGGTAGCGGTCCGACAAGCCATCTTCGGTAATTGGCCGCGCGCCGCCGATGCACTCGGTGACGTTCTGCCCGGTCATCTCGATATGAATCCCGCCGGCATAGGTGCCCTCGGCCTGGTGTACCTGGAAGAACTCCTTGACCTCGCCGAGGATCTGCGCAAAGTCGCGGGTCTTGTAGCCGCTGCTGGCCTTGATGGTGTTGCCGTGCATCGGATCGGAGCTCCACAGCACCTGCTTGCCTTCGCGCTGCACCGCGCGAATCAGCTTGGGCAGGTGGTCGCCGACTTTGCCTGCGCCCATGCGCGCGATCAGGTTGAGACGGCCGGGGTCGTTGTCGGGGTTGAGGATGTCGATCAGACGGATCAGGTCGTCCGGGTTCATGCTCGGCCCGACCTTGACGCCGATCGGGTTGTTCACCCCGCGCAGGAATTCGACATGGGCGCCATCCAACTGACGGGTGCGGTCGCCGATCCACAGCATGTGGGCCGAGCAGTCGTAGTAGTCGTTGGTCAGGCTGTCGCGGCGCACGAAGGCTTGTTCGTAGTTGAGCAGCAGCGCTTCATGGGCGGTGAAGAAGCTGGTTTCGCGCAACTGCGGCGAGCTGTCCATGCCGCAGGCGCGCATGAAGGCCAGGGTTTCGTCGATGCGGTCGGCCAACTGGCTGTATTTCTCGGCCAGGGCGGAGTTGGCGATAAAGTCCAGGTTCCACTTGTGCACCTGGTGCAGGTCGGCAAAACCGCCCTGGGCAAAGGCGCGCAGCAGGTTGAGGGTGGCGGTGGACTGGTGGTAGGACTGCAGCAGGCGGTCCGGGTCCGGCACGCGGCTTTTTTCGTCGAAACCGATGCCGTTGACGATGTCGCCACGGTAGGCGGGCAGGGTGATGCCGTCGAGGGTCTCATCGTTGGCCGAGCGCGGCTTGGCGAACTGGCCGGCCATGCGCCCGACTTTCACCACCGGGCAGCCGGCAGCGAAGGTCATCACGATGGCCATCTGCAGAAGCACCTTGAAGGTGTCGCGGATTTTTGCGGCGGAGAACTCGGCAAAGCTCTCGGCGCAGTCGCCACCTTGCAGCAGGAACGCGCGACCCTGGGTCACCTCGGCAAACTGACGGCGCAACTCGCGGGCTTCCCCGGCAAACACCAGCGGCGGATAGCTGGCCAGGCTCTGCTCCACTTGCAACAAGTGGGCAGCGTCCGGGTACTGGGGTTGTTGCTGGATTGGCAGGGCGCGCCAGCTGTCGGGGCTCCAGGGTTGGCTCATCATGAACTCGATTGGGTGGTTGACGGTCGGGCGCCAATGTTATCAGCAATTAGTGCGTGACCTGTTGCCGCCGGTTGGCCGACAATCGCGCCTTTGCCGTGGGGTAGACCCTTTAGGAGTAGTGATGAGCGAGGAGCGTGTCGAGCGCCTGCTGGCCGAGGTCCATGATGATTTCGGCATGATTCGTGTGCTCGAGGTGGCCGATTACCGGTTTCTCGAGTTTGGCGACGCCATCGAGCAAAGCTGCGTGTTCACCGCTGACCCGAGCTGGCTGGAGTACGACTACACCCGCGCGATGCTGATCGGCGCGTTGTGCCATGAGCAGCCGGAGAGCGCACTGTTCCTCGGCCTGGGAGCTGGCACCTTGACCCAGGCCTGCCTCAAGTTCCTGCCGCTGGAGGATGTCGAAGCCATCGAGCTGCGCCCCGATGTGCCGCGCCTGGCCATCGAATACCTGGGGCTGGATGATGATCCGCGCCTGTATATCCGCATCGGCGACGCCTTGGAATTGTTGGAGAGCGCTGAATCGGCGGACCTGATTTTCGTCGACCTCTACACGGATGTCGGTCCCGGCGTCGGACACCTGGCCTGGACCTTCCTGGAAAACTGCCAGAAGAAACTCAACCCCGGCGGTTGGCTGGTGATCAACCAGTGGGCGACCGATGATGGCAAACCCTTGGGCGCGGCGCTGCTGCGTGGTTTGTACCACCGGCATTATTGGGAACTGCCGGTGAAGGAGGGCAATGTGATCCTGTTGGTGCCTTCGGAGCTGGACCAGGCGCTGGATCTGGAGGCGCTTTCTGCTCGGGCTGAGCTGTTGGCGCCGCGTCTGGGTTATTCGTTGCAGCCGTTGATCAAGGCGATTCGTCCGGCGACGTAGGCGCCTGTGCCGACGCCATCGAAGGCAAGTCGAATCGTCACACCGCCCCTCCCACATTTGAAATGAGTTCCAAATGTGGGAGGGGGCTTGCCCCCGATGGCGTCGGTGCTGCCAACTCAAATGCCCTTGAACACCCCCGGCCGCTTCTCGACCATCGCCCGCACGCCTTCCTTGGCATCCTCGCTGTTCAGCAATTTATCCACCATTGGCGGCAGCGCGGCGGCGGCAACGGTTTCGCCTTCCATGTGTGCCAGGCGGGCCGACATCAAGGTGGCCTGGACGCCAAGCGGCGCCTGGCGCGCGATGCGGCTGGCGAGTTCGATGGCACGGGGCAGCAGGTCTTCACTGGCCATGACTTCCTGCACCAGGCCCAGGCGCAGGGCTTCGTGGGCGTCGAACTCATCGCCGGTGAGCAGCCAGCGCATGGCGTTGCCCCAGCCGGCGATCTGATGAAAGCGCAATGTCGCGCCTCCAAACGGAAAAATCCCACGTTGCACTTCCATCTGCGCAAAGCGGGTATTGCTTGCGCACAGGTTGATATCCGCCGCGAGCATCAACTCGATACCGATGGTCAGGCAGTAGCCCTGGGCCGCGACGATCACCGGTTTGCTGACCCTGGGGCCGGCGAAAACGCCCCAGGGATCGCAACCGCCCAGGGGCGGTTGCCAGCCTCCAGCCATTACGGCGCTGACATTGGCCAGGTCCAGGCCCGCGGTGAAGTGGTCGCCGTGGGCAAATACTACGGCCACCCGTGCTTCGTCATTTCGATCAAATTCGCCATAAGCCAGGCTCAGCTCATTGAGCAAGTCCAGGTCAAAGGCGTTGCGCTTGGCGACCCGATCCAGGCCCAACAGCAGGACATGGCCCTGGAGTTCACGGCTGACGCGGCTGCTGCTGGCTTGATTCATCGGGTGTTCCCTCGGGCGCAATGTCAGGGTTTCAGACCAAAGGGTCTCGATGCAAGGTGAACCGTTTAAGCGTCATGACCAACAGGGCCGGGCCTTTGAAAAATAGACCCTGCCGCGCTTATCTGCAAAGACTGTGATGCAGCGCGGTTTATCGGCGCCTGGCGATAAAAAAAGCTCCCTTTTTCAGGTATTTCCGGTATAGTGCGCGCCGGCCTTTAACCGGGCCGCGTTTAGGTAGCGCAATTCCCCGAAGTCAGCTTCGGCTGCACGTCCGCACAGCGGACTCTCCCTTGACGAATCTTTTTCATTCATTCGTTTTCGCAAATCCCCGCCGACAAAGCAGCCAGGGCGACTCTTGAGTCTCAACACGGCATGCGCAGCTTTGGAGCATGGGTCTTTGCGGATGCACTTAGAGGCAGACCCATGACCCAGGAAACCGGCGGCTTCGCCGCTTTTAATCTTAACCCGAACATTCTCGCTGCCGTCATCGCGACCGGCTACGAAGAACCTTCGGCGATTCAGCAGCAATCGATCCCGATCATCATGGCCGGCCAGGACATGATTGGCCAGGCGCAAACCGGTACCGGTAAAACCGCCGCGTTCGCCCTGCCTATCCTGCACTGCATCGATCCTGCCAAGCGCGAGCCGCAAGCCCTGATCCTGGCGCCAACGCGTGAGTTGGCGCTGCAAGTAGCAACCGCTTTTGAAACCTACGCCAAGCAAATGCCAGGCGTTACCGTTGTTGCCGTCTACGGCGGCGCGCCGATGGGCCCGCAACTGAAAGCCATCCGTAATGGCGCCCAGATCGTCGTGGCCACCCCGGGCCGTCTGTGCGACCACCTGCGTCGCGACGAAAAAGTCCTGTCGACCGTGAACCACCTGGTTCTGGACGAAGCCGACGAAATGTTGAAGCTGGGCTTCATGGATGACCTGGAAGTCATCTTCAAGGCACTGCCACCGACCCGTCAGACCGTCCTGTTCTCGGCTACCCTGCCACAGTCGATCCGTGCCATTGCCGAACGCCATCTGCGCGATCCGCAACACGTGAAGATCCAGACCAAGACTCAGACCGTTACCGCGATCGAACAGGCTCACCTGTTGGTTCACGCTGACCAGAAGACCTCGGCTGTATTGAGCCTGCTGGAAGTCGAAGACTTCGACGCCCTGATCATGTTCGTGCGTACCAAGCAAGCGACCCTGGACCTGGCCAGTGCCCTGGAAGCCAAAGGCTACAAAGCCGCTGCGCTGAACGGTGACATCGCCCAGAACCAACGTGAGCGCGTGATCGACTCCCTCAAGGATGGCCGTCTGGACATCGTTGTGGCGACCGACGTAGCGGCTCGTGGTCTCGACGTTCCGCGTATCACCCACGTGTTCAACGTTGATATGCCTTACGATCCGGAATCCTACGTTCACCGTATCGGCCGTACCGGCCGTGCCGGTCGCGAAGGTCGTGCACTGCTGCTGGTGACGCCACGTGAGCGCCGCATGCTGCAAGTGATCGAGCGTGTAACCGGTCAGAAAGTTGCCGAAGTACGCCTGCCGGATGCCCAGGCCGTTCTCGATGCCCGCATCAAGAAACTGACCAACAGTCTGTCGCCGCTGGTGGCTGACGCTGAATCGACCCACGGCGACCTGCTGGACCGCCTGACCGCCGATATCGGTTGCACCCCACGTGCCCTGGCTGCAGCCCTGCTGCGCAAGGCTACCAACGGTCAGGCCCTGACCCTGGCAGCCATCGAGAAAGAGCGCCCACTGGTGCCGAACAACGCGCCACGCGGTGATCGTCCAGAACGTACCGGCGACCGTCCGGACCGTGGTGACCGTGAGCGTCGCGCTCCGGTTCCATTGGCTGAAGGCCGTGCCCGTTGCCGTACCGCGCTGGGCGCACGTGATGGTATCGCTGCCAAGAACCTGCTGGGCGCTATCCTCAACGAGGGTGGCTTGGCACGTGAAGCCATCGGTCGCATCCAGGTCCGTGACAGCTTCTCCCTGGTGGAGCTGCCGGAAGACGGTCTGGAAAAACTGCTGACCAAGCTGAAAGATACCCGCGTTGCCGGCAAGCAATTGAAGCTGCGTCGCTACCGCGAAGATTGATCCGCCCTTGGGCTGATTGATCGCACATAAAAAATCCCCGACTGGTTCGGGGATTTTTTTTGTCGTGCGCTAAGGCATGAAATGTTCCGCGCAAGTACATGCCGCTTGGCCAGAGCAGAAGGCCACTGGGTGAGCTGGCGAGTTATCAACGGTGACGGCCAGGTTGCAGGTCTTATTGGTTTTGGGAAAAGTCCGCGCGTCCAAGCGGCCTTTCTGACTGCTCGCCTCGATGTACAGCCTCTACCCTCGAATGATGTGACATCTATTGATTGCTTTCCAGAAAGAGTCTGTAGCGACTATGAGTACTCATTATTCACTGGGTTTTCCGCAAGTAATATCTGCGTCTGTTGTCTATCCTTCTACACTATCGTCAGTCAGTTCGATGGTAGGACGAGGAAGTGACAGGCGTGATGAAAGTAGTTTGCAGCTGACGGAGCGCGATATTGCTTCGAGGTCCGAGGTGATTCGCTCAAAAAAAATCCTTGCAACAGTGCCAGTTTCGTCTGTGGATATTACCGAAACTTCGAGGCTTGATAAGGTCAGCGATCCAAAGCTTGAAATCAAGAAAGAGGCTACCTCGCCCAATGGTCTGTATGGCGTGAATTATTCACTTTCTGCGCCTGTACCTGGTTTGAGCAATATCACGTTTCCAATGAGTATCGACGAAGGTCTTCAAAGAAAGAGTGGCAAAGATGCGGGGATTTATTACGCGATGATGTTCGGCGTTAATACCGTAGAAGGTAAGCGTCTGGGGCGCGGCTATATCGGAATGCAGCCACGTGAGGATGGCAAGGCTCTGATTGTTTTTTCTGGATATGGCTCGCATTTCAAAGCACCACAAGGTCGCCCCGAGTTTGATGGGGGAAAGGGTGCCAGCAACAGCACACTGGTAGATTTCAAGTTTGGGAATAAATATAACCTTACAGTGGAAGTGGATCCTGAAAACCCTCAAAAACTGAAAGGGTTTATTCAGGATGTCACGGATCCTCATAGGCCCGGGCCCAAGCGACATGTCAAAGATATTCATGTCGATCAGAAGATTGCGTTATCCGGTAGAGATACGGGGTTTGTCGAGCAGTACGGCGCAAAAATAAATCGCAGCTCGCAAGTTGCTCCTACTGGCGGTAGTTTCTCCGCACCTTTTACTCGAGACGACAAGGGCAGCATCAAGGTGGGTGAAATCAACAGCACAGGGTTATATGGCAGGTATAAGAACTCGATAACAGGCAATCAACAAGTTACCAAAGAGGCTGGCCAACCAAAGGAGTTAAAGTTCTCTTTTCATGGCGTTGGCTATGAGAAAAAAGGCTGACAAAACCGCGTCAGCCGAAGCGATAAATATCCATGCCCAATGCCCCCATGGTGAACCCCTGGTGTGCCAGGCTGAATTCACCGCCAGCGCCACGCGCGAAGTACAACGGCAGCAGGTGTTCATCGCTGGGATGGCTGCGCACGGCGTGGGGCGCCTGGCGTCGATAGTCGTGCAGGGCCGTTTCATCGTCGTCGGCGAGTTTGTCTACGATCCAGTCGCGAAACTCCAGTGCCAACGGCGTGATGGTATCCGGTCCTGCACCCCAGTCCAGCTCGCCCAGATTATGAGTGATACTGCCAGAGCCGATCAGAAGCACGCCGTGTTCTCTTAAACTGGCCAGGGCATGCCCGACGCGGGTTTGCAGGGCAGGGCCCATGTGACTGGGCAAGGAGACTTGCACCACTGGGATATCCGCTGCCGGGTACATCAGCGAGAGCGGCACCCAGGTGCCATGGTCAAACGGGCGGTGCTCATCGATTCGCGCCTGCAAGCCGTCGGCATGAAGCAGTTCGACAATTTCGCCGGCCAATTGCGGGTCGCCCGGTGCCGGGTACTGCACGGCGAACAGCTCCCGGGGGAAACCGCCGAAGTCGTGCCAGGTCTCGGGCGCAGCACTGCCGCTGACCAGCAGTTCCTGGCTTTCCCAATGTGCCGACACCACCACAATTGCCTTCGGCCGCGGCAGTTCAGCGGCCAGGCGCTGCAGGGCGGGGCCGCTGGCGCCGGGTTGCAGGGCAAGCATGGGCGATCCGTGGGAGATAAACAGGCTGGGCAACATAAGGAAGGTCCTGAGGGTTAACATGGGACCATCTTCAATCAGATCATTGATCTAAATCTAATATAAGTTTTAGCGCTTTTTGATCGAATTTTCGGAGGTGATTCCATGGAGCCCAAATTTTGGCAGGAGCGCTGGGCGCGCAATCAGATCGGCTTTCACCTGCCCGAGGTCAATCCTTACCTGTTGCGGTATTGGCCTGCGCTGGGCCTTGCCCAGGGCGCCAAGGTGCTGGTGCCGCTGTGTGGTAAAAGCCTGGACCTGATGTGGCTGGCCAGCAACGGCTATCACGTACTCGGCGTTGAACTGTCGGAGCAGGCCGTGGAAGCCTTTTTCGGCGAGCAGAACCTGAAGCCGCGCATCACTCGGCACGGCGTGTTCAAGGTGTACCAGGCTGATTTGATCGAAATATGGTGCGGCGATTTCTTTGCCTTGGACGCCGGGGCACTGGCTGACTGCACTGCGCTCTACGACCGTGCCGCACTGATCGCCCTGCCGCCGTTGATGCGTGCGCAGTACACCGAGCAGTTGAATAGCCTGCTGCGGCCAGGCTGCCAGGGGTTGCTGATCACCCTGGACTACGACCAGACGCAAAAAGCCGGCCCGCCCTTTGCGGTGCCGGATGATGAGGTGAGGGTGCTGCTGGGTTTGCAGTGGAGCCTGGAAGTGCTCGAAGCCCAGGATATCCTGGATGAGAGCTGGAAGTTCGTGCAGGACGGAGTCGCGCGCCTCGAAGAGCGCGTGTATCGGCTCACCAAGGTGTAAACCCGCGCACAAAAAAGGGGCGATCCAATCGCCCCTTTTGCATTACCGGGTATCAGCCCCGACGACGCAGCGCGTCGATACGCTCTTCCAGCGGCGGGTGGCTCATGAACATGCGAGCCAGGCCCTGCTTGACACCACCGTTGATGCCAAAGGCGGTCAGGCTGTCGGGCATATGCACCGGCAGGCCCTGTTCGGAGCGCAGGCGCTGCAGCGCACTGATCATTGCACTGGTGCCAGCCAGGCGTGCGCCGGCTTCGTCTGCACGGAACTCTCGTTTGCGCGAGAACCACATCACAATCGCGCTGGCCAGGAAGCCCAGTACCACTTCGGCAAAGATGGTCGCTACGAAGTAGGCGATCCCGCGGCCGCCTTCGTTCTTGAAGATCACCTTGTCGACAAAGTTGCCGATGATCCGCGCAAAGAACATCACGAAGGTGTTCACCACGCCCTGCACCAGCGCAAGGGTAATCATGTCGCCGTTGGCTACGTGGCCGATCTCGTGCGCGAGGACCGCCTTCACCTCATCGGGAGAGAATCGCTCGAGCAGCCCTTGGCTGACCGCCACGAGGGCGTCGTTCTTGTTCCAGCCCGTCGCAAAGGCGTTGGCCTCGTAGGCAGGGAAAATCCCGACCTCGGGCATTTTTATACCTGCTTCCTGAGACAACTGCTCCACGGTCTGCATCAGCCATTGTTCATGGCGGGTGCGTGGTTGAGTGATGATCTGGGTGCTGGTGCTCATCTTCGCCATCCACTTGGAGATGAACAGCGAGAACAGCGAACCGGCAAAACCAAAGACCGCACAGAAAATCAGCAGCTGATTGAGGTTCAGATCAACCCCGTTGGCCGCCATGAACCCGTTGAAGCCGAAAAGGCTCAGGGTGATGCTGGCAATCAGCACGACCGCCAGGTTGGTAGCCAAGAACAGCAGGATGCGCATCATGGTTGTAGAGTTCTCCTCATGCTTAATATGTCGCGTACTGCGGGGTATATAAGGTGCGGCTTGGGGTGATTCAACCGAGCGACTATTTCAAACTGTGTCCTACAGCCTGAATGTAGAGTCTTGAAGGGATTTTCCGATGATGAATACTACCCGTGAAAAGCTATTTTTTGCCTTGCGGGCCCGTAACTACAGGGGGTTGTGGATGTAGAAACGCAAGTGCAGTACGGGGAAAGTGCACAGCCAGAGAAGTGTTGCCAGATAATCGCTGTACGACCGAATGCCGGTCGTACAGCGCCACGTCGGTTACTGGCGATAGGACTTGAGGAAGTTGCCGATACGGCCAATGGCCATGTCCAGGTCATCCACGCGGGGCAGGGTCACCACTCGGAAGTGATCCGGCCACGGCCAGTTGAACGCCGTGCCCTGGACCACCAGCAGCTTTTCCGAGAGCAGCAGGTCCAGCACGAACTTCTCGTCGTTGAGGATAGGGCAGACCTTCGGGTCGATCCTCGGGAAGGCGTACAGCGCGCCCATGGGCTTGACGCAGCTCACGCCCGGGATTGCATTGAGCAGCTCCCAGGTGCGGTTGCGCTGTTCCAGCAGGCGGCCCTGGGGCAGGACCAGGTCATTGATGCTCTGGTAGCCACCGAGGGCAGTCTGGATTGCGTGCTGGCTCGGCACGTTGGCGCACAGGCGCATGTTGGCCAGCATGTCGATGCCCTCGATGTAGCTCTGGGCATTGTGCTTGGGCCCGGAAATCGCGATCCAGCCGGAACGGAAGCCCGCCACGCGGTAGGACTTGGACAGGCCGTTGAAGGTCAGGCACAGCAGGTCCGGCGCGAGGGAAGCGGTGCAGATATGCACCGCATCGTCGTAGAGGATCTTGTCGTAGATCTCGTCGGAGAACACCACCAGGTTGTGCTGGCGTGCCAACTCGAGCATGCCCAGCAGCACTTCCCTGGAGTACACCGCACCGGTGGGGTTGTTCGGGTTGATGATCACCAGGGCCTTGGTGTTCGGCGTGATCTTGGCCTTGATGTCGGCCAGGTCCGGGAACCAGTCGGCGCCCTCGTCGCACAGGTAATGCACCGGGTGGCCGCCGGCCAGGGTCACGGCGGCGGTCCACAGTGGGTAGTCCGGTGCCGGCACCAGCACTTCGTCGCCGTTGTTGAGCAGGGCCTGCATGGACATCACGATCAGCTCGGACACGCCATTACCCAGGTAGATGTCTTCGATGCCGACGCCTTCGACCTGCTTCTGCTGGTAGTACTGCATCACGGCCTTGCGCGCGCTGAACAGGCCCTTGGAGTCGCTGTAGCCCTGGGCGGTGGGCAGGTTGCGGATCACGTCCTGGAGGATTTCATCCGGCGCTTCGAAACCAAAGGGCGCCGGGTTGCCGATGTTCAGCTTGAGGATGCGATGGCCTTCCTCTTCCAGGCGCTTGGCGTGCTTGAGCACCGGGCCGCGAATGTCATAGCAGACGTTGGCGAGCTTGTTCGATTTGCTGACCTGCATGGCGATGTGATCCTGAAAATGAACGATCCAGACGGTGTGGGCACTACCGTACTGTGAATGCTGCAAGGCCCGCACCCATAAATACGTTTGAATGCCGGTAGCGCGGGTGCCAGACTGGCGTTTTGAAGAGGCGCAATCATACGTGCCGCCTGATCCATGGAAAAGATACAGATCAGGCTTTTTCAGTTGCCGAGGTGTACCGATGGAAAAGTTGAAGAAAACCGTTGAAGAATGGAAGGCAATGCTCGATCCGGAGCAGTACAACGTGTGCCGTCTCAAGGGCACCGAGCGTCCTTTCAGCGGCAAGTACAATGAGACCCGGACCGATGGCGTGTATCACTGCATCTGCTGTAATGCGCCATTGTTCGATTCGACCACCAAGTTTGATTCCGGCTGCGGCTGGCCGAGTTTCTACGCGCCGATCGCCGACAGCGCAATGATCGAGATCCGTGACGTCAGCCACGGCATGATCCGCACCGAAGTCACCTGCGCCCAATGTGATGCGCATCTGGGCCATGTGTTCCCGGACGGCCCACCGCCGACGGGGCTGCGGTATTGCATCAACTCGGTATGCCTGGACCTTGTACCCCGTTAACTCGACTGACGTCGGGCCCCTGTAGGAGCGAGCTTGCTCGCGAAAGTCGTCAACGATTACACGGGCATTCTGGTTCAGCCCGGTGTCCTTGAGTTTTTCGCGAGCAAGCTCGCTCCTCCAGAGTGTTGATGAGGTGTCATCAGTGCGGTCAATTAAATTGCACACAATTGAATTGCCTACTATGTTTCATCCTCTTTCTTCCTTATCGAGGCACTGCCATGAGTAACAACCTGCTGAGCATCCCTTGCACCACCATCAAGGGTGAGCAAAAGACCTTGGCCGATTTCGCCGGCAAGGCCGTCCTCGTGGTCAACACCGCCAGCAAATGCGGCTTCACCCCGCAGTACAAGGGCCTGGAGCAACTCTGGCAGCAGTACAAGGACCAGGGCCTGGTGGTATTGGGCTTTCCTTGCAACCAGTTCGGCAAGCAGGAGCCCGGTGACGAAGGTGCGATTTCCGAATTCTGCGAACTGAACTTCGGTGTCAGCTTCCCGTTGTTCAAGAAGATCGACGTCAATGGCAGCGATGCCCATCCACTGTTCGTGCAACTGAAAAAACAGGCGCCGGGCCTGCTGGGGTCCAAGGGCATCAAGTGGAACTTCACCAAGTTCCTCATTGGCCGCGACGGCCAGGTGGTCAAGCGCTTCGGTCCTGCCACCAAGCCGCAGGACTTGACCCAAGAGATCGAAGCCTTGCTCAAATGACCGACTTGCCCAGTGTATCCCTGGCCCTGGATAACCAGCTGTGTTTCAAGCTCTACGCTGCGTCACGCGCTGTCACCCGTGCCTATAAGCCGATGCTCGACCAGTTGGGTCTGACCTACCCGCAATATGTGGTGATGCTGGTGTTGTGGGAGTGGCACGCCACGCCTGCGCTGCAGCCGACGGTCAAGGCCCTGGGGGAGCGCCTGATGCTCGACTCGGGCACGCTGACGCCGCTGCTCAAGCGCCTTGAACAGCTTGAGTTAGTGGCGCGTCGGCGCAGTGCCAGGGATGAGCGTGAAGTGCACTTGAGCCTGAGCGAGGCCGGTGCGCAACTGCGGGACCAGGCCCATGGCCTGAAGACCCGCCTGTTGTGTGATCGCGGCATCGACCTGAATCAAGCCGATGCCTTGCGCGATGGCCTCGACCAGTTGCTTGTGCAACTTAAAGACTTGTCGTCCCAGGCACCCACAAGTCCAGCAGGGCATTGAGTTCTTCGCGGCGGAACGGCTTGGCCAGGTAGTCATTCATCCCCGCCGCACGGCAGCGCTCGCGTTCTTCGGACAAAGCGTTGGCGGTCAACGCGACAATCGGCAGGTCCGGCCAGCGCCCGCTGCGCCGAATCTGCCGGCTGGCCTCATAGCCATCCATCACCGGCATGTTGCAGTCCATCAGCACCATATCGAAGCGCTGTTCTTCAAGAAACTTGAGCGCTTCGCCACCGTGGGCGGCCACGATCACTTCGCAGCCCAGTTTGCTGAGCATGCCCTTGGCCACCAGTTGGTTGACCGGGTTGTCCTCCACCAGCAGGATGCGCGCCCGGTGTGCGAGCGGTGCGGCATCCAGCTGGACGGGATCAAGCACCAGGTGCGCGTCGGTGCGTAAGTTACGTTGCAGGATCTGGTACAGCGCGTTGCGGCTCAAGGGGCGTGCCTGTTGGTGCAACGGCGCCAGTGCCGCCACTTCTTCGCTGGGCATGAAGTTGCCATAGGCGGTCACCAGCAGGATGGGCGCCGTAATGCCCGGCCGTATGCGGAACAGGCATTCCGGGCAGTCGGTAATTAGCAGATCGGGGGTTTGCCCGCTCAAATCGTCATCCATGGTGAAACAGCGCAGGGACAGTCCCCAATAGGGCAGCAGGGTCGTGAGCAACTCTGTCAGGCCGCTGCCGGCGTTGGTGATGGCAATGACCTCGCCTTTGAGAGGCGCTGGCTGGACCGCGGGCAAATGGGCGGGCAGTGGCAGGTCTACGCAGAACTGGCTGCCAAAGCCCACTTCCGAGCTGATACTCAAGCGCCCCTTCATCGCTTCGCACAGGTTGTGCGTCAGTGCCAGGCCCAGGCCCGTCCCGCCATACTGGCGAGTGATGCCGGCGCCGGCCTGGGTGAACGGTTGGAAGATTTTCACTTGGGCTTCCTGCGCAATACCGATGCCGGTATCGCAGACTTCAATGCGCACCCCGCCCTCGTGGGGACGCAGGCGCACATCAACCCGACCAAAGCGGGTGAACTTCAAGGCGTTGGAGAGCAAGTTACTGACAATCTGCCGCACCCGGGTCGGGTCACCCAGCACCTGGGCCGGGAACTGCGGGTTGATCAGGCAGCTCAGTTCCACACTCGGTGCGGCGTTCTGCGATAACAGGTTGGCGGTGTCTTCCACCAGTGCGCCGAGGTCGAACGGGATGCGCTCCAGCTCTAACTGGCCGGCGTCGAACTTGGACAGGTCGAGAATATCGTTGAGCAGTTCCACCAGCACTTTGCCGGAGTCATGGGCGATAGACAGTTGCTGGCGTTGTTCGGCGTTCAACGGGCTGTCCAGCGACAGTGCGATCATGCCCAGCAGGCCGTTGAGCGGGGTGCGGATTTCGTGGCTCATGTTCGCCAGGAAGGCCGCCCGGGCCTGGGCCATGCCCAATGCATGCATCTTGGCGGCTTCCAGCTCATCGTTGGACTGGGTCAGCCGCTGGTTGCTGGCCTTGAGTTCAAGGGTGCGCGCGGACACGATATGTTCCAGTTGCCCCAGGTATTCGGTCAGCCGATCCTCGGCGTGGCGGCGCTGCTGGATTTCGGTTTCCATGTTTTCGAATTGCTGGTTGGCGACGTCCACCAACACCCCGATTTCATCGTGCTCATGCCCCGGCGGGCAGTCCAGGCGTGCCTGCTTGCGGGTGCTCAGCTCACGAATAATGCGCACCAGCGGTTGGGTCAGCATGACGTAGAACAGGCCCAGCAAAATCCCGGTCAACAACAGGCTGCGTGCGAACCCGTTGAGCAGGGTGATCTCGGCGCGGCGCAGGAACCGGCTGCCAAAGGCGTAGGTGTCGACGTCCAGGCGCAGTACGCCAAGTGACTCGTCGGGCATGTGGCTCAGGAACAGTTGGTCTTCGAACTGGCGGTTGGCGCCAAACATGAAGTCACTGATAGGCCGGTAGGTGCTTTCCTTGCGTGGTCGGTCGACATCGGCCAGCACCACGCCGTTGTTGTCGATCAACTGCGCGCGAATGATGGCGGGGGAGTGCAGCAGGCCCAGGGTCAGTTCCTGGGCCAGTTCGGCATCGATGTTGTAGGCGATACGTGACGCGGGGTTATGGCTGATTTCGATCAGCGAACGTATTTCGCGGTTGATGGATGCGTCTTCGCTGGCATAATCAATGCCGATTTGGATCAGGCTGAGCAAGGTTCCCAAGACGAAACCGACCAGCACCGTCAATCTGGCTTGTTTATAAGACAAGCGGTGGGCGAACTTGATATCCATTGAGTGTTGAACCACTTCACGTTTCCCTTCGCCCGGCAAGCATAGCTGAACATCCACACGCCCAGGCCTGCCCGGCATGAATCGGTTTTTACGCAGCCCCAAGCGGTCTGTCGCAGGGTTGCCAATACGCCATCTTTTGCAAAAACTTGCCAGAGGAATAATCGTGGATTCTCGATTGAGTGCCTTTCTGGAGCGAGCCGATGCCGTGCTCGCTCGCCTGGAACCCTTGTTGCCCGCGCCGCGCCAAACCATCGACTGGAACCAGTGCCTGGCGGCCCGCTGGCAGCGTGAGGGCCGCAGTGGCTTCCTGTTGCCGCTGGACGTGAGCCTGGACATGCGCTTGTCCGACCTGATCGGCGTGGACAAGCAACGTGAAACCCTGGCGCGCAACACCCAGCAGTTCCTGGATGGCCTGCCTGCCAACCATGCGTTGCTGTGGGGGTCGCGGGGCACCGGTAAATCGTCCATGGTGCGCGCTTTGCTCGCCCAACACGCCAAGGCCGGTCTGCGCCTGATCGAAATCGAGCGTGACCACTTGGCCGACCTGCCGCGTGTGGTTGAACAATTGCTCAAGTTGCCGCAACGTTTCATCCTTTTCTGCGACGACTTGTCATTCGAGGCTGGCGAGGGTGACTATCGGGTACTCAAGAGCGTGCTGGATGGCTCCCTGGAACAGGCCCCTGAAAACGTGCTGCTGTATGCCACGTCCAACCGCCGCCACCTGGTGCCGGAAAACCAGAGCGACAACGATAACTGGAAGCGCGTGGACGGTGAGTTGCACCCGAGCGAGGCGGTGGAAGACAAGATTGCCTTGTCCGACCGCTTTGGCTTGTGGCTGTCGTTCTACCCGTTCACCCAGGAACATTTCCTGGACGTGGTCGAGCACTGGATCGGTGAGCTGGCGAACAAGGCGGGTTTGCAGTGGCAGCGCGATGAGGACCTCGACATTCTCGCCGTGCGCTGGGCTACCGGGCGCGGCAACCGCAACGGTCGTTGCGCGTATCAATTCGCCCGTTACTGGGTGGGTCTCAAATTGCTGGAGCGTCAACCATGATCGATTTACAACAAGCCGGCACCGGCCTCGGTGGCTATGCCCTGCTGAGTGCCCAACTGGAGTCGCTGCTGGCCGATGAGCGTGATTTCATCGCCAACAGCGCCCAGTTTTCGGCTTTCCTTTTCAGCCAGCTGGATGACCTGAACTGGGCGGGCTTTTACCTTAATCGCAATGAAGAGCTGGTGCTTGGCCCGTTCCAGGGGCAGATCGCCTGTGTGCGTATTCCGTTCGGCCGTGGGGTGTGCGGCGCGGCTGCGGCCTCGCGGCAAACCCAGCGAGTAGACGATGTGCACGCGTTCCCCGGGCATATCGCCTGTGATAGCGCGTCCAACAGCGAATTGGTGGTGCCACTGGTCAAGGACGCCAAATTGATAGGTGTCCTTGACCTCGATAGCCCGTCGTTGGCCCGCTTTACCCCTCAGGATCAGGCGGGTATCGAACAGCTGGCGGCGATTTTCCTGCGCTTGACCGACTGCTGATCGAAATAGGGGGCGCGACCCGCCCCTTATCAGCCATCCAGTTCCTCAAGCCGCACTTGCAGCATCCTCTCCAACTCCAGCATCAGCTTCTCCAGGGACTTTACACCTGCCTCGATCAGGGGCCGATCATCACCCCGGGCACAGGCCTGTTCGACGGCTTCGCATTGCGAGGCCAGCGCAGCGGCTTGAACGATGCGCGCGGCCCCCTTGATCTTGTGAGCCTGTTCGATGATCTCTTCGGGCAAGGCCTGCGCTGCGATCAGTGCGACCAGCTCCTGGCGATCCTGGCGACTGCTGCTCAGCAACTCTTCCAGCAAGAGGCGGCTCATGTGCGGATCGCCACCGGTAAGGGCCTCGAAGTTGCCGATGTCCAGGGTCATGCCGCTGGGTTGAGGACTGATCTTCGCCAATTGCCGCTCCAGCGCCGTAAGGTTGATGGGTTTGAACAGGCAGTCATCCATGCCTGCCTGCGCACAGCGTTGTTTCTCTTCGGGCTGGGCATTGGCCGTAAAACCCAGTACCACGCAAGGCGTCAGCTGTTCGCGTTCCTCGTATTCGCGTATCGAACGACTCAGCTCGTAGCCATTCATGATCGGCATGTTGCAATCGGCGATCACCAGGTCAAAGCGCTCCTGGCGCCAGGCCTGGAAGCCGGAGGCGCCGTTCTGGGCGGCGGTGTATTGATGACCCAGGTAGCCGAGCTGCTGGCACATCAACAGGCGATTCGCCGGGTGATCGTCCACTACCAGCACATTGAGCACCGGCACGTTCGAGGTTGCGGCGGGCTTGAGCTCTTCGGCCACCTGCAGCGCCTGCAGGCGATTCATTTTCAGGCTTACATGCACCTGGGTGCCCACCATGGGCACGCTGCTCAGGCTCAGTTGCCCGCCCATCATCGCGCACAGGCTGCGACAGATCACCAGCCCGAGGCCCGCACCGCTCCTGGCCAGCTGTCCTGAGTTGTCCGCCTGGGCAAAGGGTTCGAACAGGCGCATCTGGTCGTCCCGGCTGATACCGATGCCGGTGTCCTCCACCACCAGTTTCATCTCGACCTGCTGCGGCACTTCGGTGGCTGATACTTCCACCTTGATCTTTACCTGGCCACGTTCAGTGAATTTGATGGCGTTGCTGATCAGGTTGGACAGCACCTGCTTGAAGCGCAGCGGGTCGATCAGCACTTCGGTGTGTTCCAGATCAGGCGTGAACTCCAGCAGCAGGCTAAGGGTTTTCTGGCGTGCCAGGCCGTCGAAGACACGCACCACCGACTCGATCACCTCCCTCAGGTTGACGCGTTCCGGTGCCAGGCTGAGGCGACCGGATTCAATCCGCGCGATGTCCAGGATGTCGCCGATAAGCTCCAGCAGATCCTTGGCCGAGTTGTAGGCAACCTCGATGGCCGGGCGGTCGAGGTGGCCCTGGTCCGCCCGTTTGAGGGTCAGCTCGAGCATGCCGATCACCGCGTTCATCGGCGTGCGGATTTCGTGGCTCATGGTGGCGAGGAATGTGCTTTTGGCCCGATTGGCCTCGTCGGCCCGTTCCTTGGCGGTGCGGAGTTCGTCGAACAACTGGCGTCGTTCACTGATATCGATCCAGCCACCGATGATGCCCTGAACTTCACCGACGGAGTCGCGGTAAGGCAGGATCCAGTGGTAGATCGTCAGTTTTTTTCCGCGAATATGCAGGGTGCGGTCCAGGATCAGCGGGTTGCCCTCGGCCACCACGCGCCGATAGTCGGCATGGTATTGCGCCGCCTCGACGGCGAGGGCTGTGCTGATCTGGACCGCGCTTTTACCTATCACGTCCTCGCGCTTGACGTCGAACGCCTGCAGGTAGCTGTCGTTGCAGGTCTGCAGCAGCCCCTTGTTGTCACGTACGTAGATCGGGTGCGGGGTTTCGTTGACCAGGGCGCGCATGAACTCGAACTGATCATTGAGGGCGCGCTCGGCCATTTTCCGGTGCTTGATCTGGCGGCGCATGTACGCGTTCCAGCTCAGGGAAATCAGCAGCAGCAGGCCGGTCCCGATGACAATGCGCGCAATCAGTTGGTGATAGTCGCGCCAGTAACTGTCCGAGGCGGCGGTATAGCCGCGCCAACGACTGTTGATCACGCCGAGTTCGTCCGGGGCGATGCTGAGCAACGCCTTGTCGAGAATCGAGCTGAGTTCGGTGGCGCTGCGTGATGTCGCCAGTCCGAAGGTAGCCGGCATCGTGCCAATACTGAAGCTGATTTGGATCTTGTCCTGGAGTATCTGCGAGGACAGGAAGTAATTGGCGACCACCAGGGTATTCACCGCGCCCTCTACATGGCCTTGTACCAGCAGTTCGGCTGACTTGAACGTGTCGCCGGTATCTACCAGCTGAATCTTTGGGAAGTGCTCACGCAGGAATTTTTTCAGCGGGCTGCCTTGCGTGATCGCCAGACGCTTGCCCTCCATTTCCTCAAGGCCTGTGGGGGCCTGGCCGTCCTTGCGTGTCAGCATCACGTAGGAGTTTTCCAGGTAGGGACGACTGAAGTTCAGTTGGGCTTCTCGCTCGACGCTGGGGATGATTGCTCCGACGATGTCCGCTTTGCCGGTTTCAACGTGCTCGATCATGGTGTTCACATCACGCCCGCGCTGAATCTCGAAGCGCAACCCGGTGCGCAGGCGAATCAGTTCCAGCAGGTCGGCCGTAATGCCGCGGAAATTGCCATCGGCGTCGAAGAAGGTCAGCGGCGCAAAGGTGGGGTTCACGATCACTTTGACGACCGGGTTTTCTCTCAGCCAACGTTCTTCGCGAAGGCTCAGTTGCAACTTTTGGTCGGTCAAGAGGATGTCGCTGCCGGCACTCCAGCGTTTGGCAATGGTTTCCCGTTCGGCGGTGGGCACGGCCCTCAGCACGGCGTCGACGATGCTCAACAGTGTCTGCTGGTCCTGGGGCATGGCAAAGCTGAATCCATAGGCTTCATGTTTGCCGAAATTCGCCATGCGGATGTTTTTCAGGTAACCCTTGTTGATCATGTAGTGGGTGGAAATGGTATCGCCGAGAAAGACGTCTGCCTGGTCGAAAGCCACGGCATTCAAGGCGTTTTGATAAGAAGGGTAGGCACGGATGATTGCCTTGGGGTATAGCCTTTCCACTTCGTGCAGTGGCAGATAGTGATAGACCAATGCCAGGCGCATGCCGGCCAGCCCATCATTCAGGCTGCGGGTTTCGCCTTCGCGGGTCACCAATACCGGCCGGTCCACGGCGTACGGTTCTGACAGCGTCAGGTTGGGATTTGCCGCTTCAAAGCTGTTGGAGGAACCCAGTAAATCGATTTCCCCTGCTTCGAGGGCACGAATGGCGGCCTCTCGGGAGGAGTAGCGCAACACTTTTACCGGCACGTCCAGCGCCATTGCCAGCAGGCCGGCGTAGTCGGCGGTGAGCCCCTCATAGTCACGCCCACTGGAGGTGAGGTCAAAGGGCGGGTAGTCAGGAGACGCCGCGCCCAGTACCAGTTCGCGTTTGTTCTGGAGCCATTGGCGTTGGGCCTTGTTCAGGTAGGGTTCCAGCTGCACGGAGCTCGCGCGACTCAATAGGTTGAAATGCTCCGGGCTCGCTGGAGGGGTTGCAGGCACGGCGGTGCTGAAGCACAAACCGGCACTCAATATAATCAAATAGTCCTTTATACGCCTGGGCATCCGGTTTCTCACACTAGCGCGTTTCGTTTTGCCATCTCGATAAGTTCTACCAAGGACTTGGCTTGAAGTTTTTGCATCAGCCTCTTTTTATATGTGCTTACTGTTTTGTTGCTCAGGAACATACCTTTAGCTATTTCCTTATTGGTGCGGCCCTGTGCGAAAAGTTGCAATACCATCAACTCGCGATCATTTACGGCCTTGAACAGTTCAAGTTCCTTTCCGCTTTCATCGCAGGGGGTCAAGGCCTGGCTGGGGAAGTAGTTGTAACCGGACAGTACGGCGCGGATGGCGCTCATCAGCTCGCTCAGGTCACCTTCCTTGCACACGTAGCCATCGGCCCCCGAACGCATGCAGCGCGTGGCAAACAGGGTGGGGGATTGAGCCGTCAGAACCAGGGTTTTCATCGAAGCGTTCATGGCGTTGAATCGGCACAGCACTTCCAGGCCATCGAGTTTTGGAATGCTGATGTCGAGGATGATCAGGTCCGGCATGCATTCGCGGACCATTTGTATGGCGTCGCATCCGTTATCCGTTTCGCCGACTACTTTGAAGTTTTCTTCGTGCTCCAGCAACATTCGTATGGCCAGTCTTATAACGGGATGGTCATCAATAATAAAAACTGTGTTCATGATCATATTCCATGCAGGTACAAATAAAGCGGGCACATTAGCTCAGAAGCCGATGGGTAAGCATGAACTTGGGTGGCAACAGGTATAAAACAGGAAAGTTCCTACATTAAAAAAGGTAAAAGCCTACCCGTCTCTAAGGAGTCGTAACGCGAAAGGCCAATGCTCCGCAGAGGCGCGGGCTGAAGGAGCGTGGCAGGGACTTTACGGTTGTTTTGCGCGAATTTTCTGACCGATCAATTTGTTTAAAGTCCTACATTTATAACGTGAGTAATGTATGGGTCAAACGTGCCAGCTCATCTTTATTCAACGGCTTTGGTAAGTAACCGAGTAATGGCAGGCCACGTTTGTGGGCTTGGGTTTGCAACGCTGAAAGTTCTGCCTCGGGAAGTCCGCTGAGCAAGATGGCGGTCTTGATAAAGCGTTGGCGACTGGCGATTTCAATCAATTCAAGCCCCGGCAGGTCGGGCAGGCACTGGTCACAGAGGATGATGTCGAAGGGCGCTTCGGCCTGGGTCATCAAACGGATTGCCTGTTCGGCGTTTTCGGCCGGGGCCAGGTGTTCGAAGCCGAAGCTCCTCAGCAGGCATTGGGTGGCGAGCAGTTGAAAGGGATGGTCCTCCACCAACAGGATCCGAAGGGGGTAACGGGGCATAGAAGGCACACGGTGAGTCAAGCGTCGATAGGGGGCACGTAGGAACTGTTCGCCAGACCTGCCCGGAGCGTGCGCGATTATTCTTCGGGTGCTTGTGCGAATTCGATCAGGCCGCTCTGTTCCCATCGTAGGCAGATTCTGTTCAGTGAACAGGCGGCGTGATCAGCCAGGTTATTGAGGGCTGGAGCGCCCGGTCATCTCCCGTGCCATCTCGGTGGCATAGCTGTCGGTCATGCCGGCGATGAAGTCGATCATCCGCAGGAACGACCTGTGCAGCGGCCACGCGGGGTCCGGCGCGTTGTTGCCCAGAAGGTCGAGAATGCGCCGGTTCTTGAACGACGGCGTGCGTCCGCCGTGCTGCTCCAGGGCCGCGCCGCAGAAGGCGTTCAACAGGATTTCCAGGGTGGTGTAGGCACCGATCTCGTGCAGGGTCTTGCGCTTGTCCTGGAAGATTTTCTTGCGCGCCATGTCCTTGGCATCCAGCACGCAGCGTTTGGCGGGGCCGTGCATGTGTTCCACCAGGTCTCCGGGCAGGGTGCCGGCAAGCAAGGCATCCTGTTGTTCGACGAAGGCGCGCGCCGCGGCGTTGGTCAAGTGCTCGATGGCCTTGCCGCGCAGGATCGCCAGCTTGCGTCGGCGCGAGTCCTGGGCGCCCAGTTGCCGGTAGGTCTGCGGCAG
Organism: Pseudomonas sp. GW821-FHT09C10; assembly: GCF_059418085.1. NCBI lineage: Bacteria > Pseudomonadati > Pseudomonadota > Gammaproteobacteria > Pseudomonadales > Pseudomonadaceae > Pseudomonas > Pseudomonas sp. GW821-FHT09C10. The sequence goes on along the minus strand of NZ_JBWKPE010000005.1, from coordinate 115,182 downwards.
GTCGTCGCCCACCAGGTCGAGCAGCAGTGACTCGACTTCGGTGTACTCCAGCAGGTCCATTTCCAAGCCGTCCTCCAGGTCGATCAAGGCATAGCAGATGTCGTCTGCCGCCTCCATCAGATAGACCAGGGGATGGCGCGCCCAGCGTTGTTCCTCGAGTTGCGGCAGGCCGAGCTTGCCGGCGATCTGTTCGAGGATCGGCAGTTCGCTCTGGTAGCAGCCGAACTTGTGTTTCTTGTAACCCAGGGAATCGGCGTGGCGGGCGGTCCAGGGGTACTTGAGGTACGTGCCCAAGGTCGCGTAGGTCAGGCGCGTGCCGCCGTCGAACTGGTGGTATTCCAGTTGGGTCAGTACCCGGAAGCCTTGGGCATTGCCTTCGAAGTTGAGGAAGTCATTGCGCTCGGCGCTGCTCATGTCGTCCAGCCAGCCGCGCCCTGCTGCCTGTTGGAACCAGTGGCGGATGGCGTCTTCGCCCGAATGCCCGAACGGCGGGTTGCCGATGTCATGGGCCAGGCAGGCCGATTGCACCACCATGCCCAGGTCGCTCGGGTCGCACCAGTCGGGCAGGGCGCTGCGCAGGGTTTCGCCCACGCGCATGCCGAGGGAGCGGCCTACGCAACTGACTTCCAGGGAGTGGGTCAGGCGTGTATGGATATGGTCGTTGCTGGACACCGGGTGCACTTGGGTCTTGCGGCCCAGGCGGCGAAACGCGCCGGAGAAGATAATGCGGTCATGGTCTTTGTGAAACGGGCTGCGGCCGAGTTCTTCCGGGCTGTGCAGGGGTTTTCCAAGGCGTTCGCGGGTAAGCAGGGTGGGCCAATCCAAGGCGGGTACTCTCCGTACGGTGAATGACCCGCCCAGCTTCCCGGTTCCGCCTTGGCGGGGCAAGCGAAAATCTACAGCCCGGCCGCGTCGATATCGATTAACAGCAAGCGCTGACCGTTATCGAAGAATTGTCCGGCGGTGAGGCAGTACTGGTTGGTGGTGGCGTCGCGGTAGGTCGAGGACAGCGTCAGGCGACGCTCCTCCCAACCTTCGGCCAGCAGGTGATAGAAGTACGGGCGCCATGACCAGTTGTGGCCCAGGTAGCGGCTGTCGGCCTGCCAGGCGTCCTGGCGCCATTCGAAGTTGGGGGTCAGCTGGGTGCCATGCCGGTCGCATTGGTAAAAGCGCAGCAGCCAGGGGAAGGCCGGCAGTTGGGGCAAGTGATCCAGCGGGGCTTGGGCCTGTGCCCAGGATTGCAGGATCTTCATCAGTTCGGTCAATTGCTGGCGCAGTTGCATGATGCGTCCGCGTTCGGCCAGCTTCTGCTGGACATACGCCGCGCGCAGTTGGTCAAAGCGCGGCACGAAGGCGTCGGTGGCGAACCAGTCCAAGTGCGCCTGGGCAAACAGATAGCCCTGCACGTAGCGCGAACCGCATTCCAGGGCGAAGCTCAGCTGCGCCTCGGTTTCCACGCCTTCGGCAATGATCCAGCAGCCGGTCTTTTCCGCCATCTGCGCCAGCGCCCGCACGACGTCACTGCTCGGTCCGCCCCTGGCGGCTTGCTGGAACAGGCGCATGTCCAGCTTGAGGATGTCCGGCTGCAGCGCCAGTACCCGGTCAAGCTGGGAATAGCCGGCACCGAAATCATCGATGGCGATGCGCGCACCGGCCTCGCGATAGCGCGCCACCACCTCGGCCAGGCGCTGGATATCGCCGCCCAGTTCGGTGATCTCGAACACGATGCGCTGCGGGTCGACGCCATGGCTGTGGATCTGTTTGAGGCTCGGCAGCGCCTGGCCCGGACGCAATTGGTTGATCCAGCGCGGCGAGATATTCAGGCTCAGGAACCAGTCTTCCGGGGCTTCATGCAGGCGGCTCAAGGCATTGTCGCGAATCTGCCGGTCGAGACGGCGCAAGGTCGCGCCTGGCGTGCGTGGGTCGGCGAACAGCGGACCAACGGTCAGCAGGCTGCCATCAGCCTGGCGTAGGCGCCCCAAGGCCTCGACGCCGGCAATGCGCCCGGTGGCGGTATCGATAAACGGCTGGAAGCAGGCGAGCGGTTGCCCGTCAATCACGGGGCCTCCTTAAAAGCATTGGCGAAAAAAGGCCCGGCCCTCGAAAACGAGGACCGGGCCATTCTGTTAGCAAGAATGCAGCCAGCAGGCTCAACCTTTGCGTGAATTGCCCTGCATGGCCAGTTTGATCAGTGGGATCAGACCGGCACCGAGGCGCACCAGGCGCGTCACGCTGCTGATACCGCCGCCCTTGGCGCCTTTGCCGGTCAAGAACCCCATCAGCGTCACCGCGGCCACACCCCACAGTGGCGCGTGCTTGATGCCCAGGCCACCCTGAAAGCTTTGGCCCATGTTGCGCACCTTGTTCAACGGCACCATCAATTGTTGGGATTCGTGGCGAATCTCCTGGCGGTGCATCTCCATGCGCAAGCGGATCAACGCCTTGCGCATTTCCCGGCGGGAGGTTTGCTGGATTTCATTCGAGCTCATGGCAGCAGGCGCTCCCGATCATTGGCCAGCTCTTCGAGGGTGGCGTGGAACGGCGTGGATTCATCGAACACCGCCGCTTTCAAGCGCACCCCGCAGAAGGCAGCGGCCAGGCTGTAGAACACACAGAGGCAGATGATCCCGGTCAGGCGGTAGCCGGTGTCCCATACCAGGATCATCACCAGTGTCGACAACCCCACCAGCAACAACAGGGCAAACACCAGCGCCAGGCCGGCAAACAGCAGCAGGCTGACGGTACGGGCCTTTTGCTCCTGCAATTCGATGCCAAACAGTTCGACGTGGCTGTGCAGCAAACCAAGAACGGCCGCGCCCAGGCGTCGTGAAGTTGAGCCCGTGGACGAGCTGCTTTCGCCGATAGACATGATTTAGCGCCTTGTAGCCAGAAGGCCGATCAGAAAGCCCACGCCGGCGGCAATGCCTACCGACTGCCAAGGGTTGGCCTGCACGTAATCTTCGGTCGCGGTGACCGCCGCCTGGCCGCGTTCGCGCAGGGAGTCTTCGGTCTGCTTGAGGGTTTCGCGGGCCTGTAGCAGCGTGTCATGAATCTTGGCGCGCAGCTCATCGGCCTGGTCGCCCGCAAGCACCTTGGTGTCGTCCAGCAACCTTTCGGTGTCAGTGACCAGGGTTTGAAAATCCGCCATCAGTATTTCTTGAGCAGTCTTTGCAGTTCTTCTGGCCATGGTTATCTCCGTGATTGGCTGATCGGTACGTGTGGTTTCGAGTCACCGGTATCGGTGAAGGTTCAGTGCAATTGTCTGGTACAGCTTTTGCTTTGCCTTGGTGCGCACGCCCCGGGGCTTGCGCTGAATCCGGGCGGTCGGGGCTCAAGTCTCGAAAAACCTTACCCTAAATAACTCAAACTCGCGGAAAAACCCTGTCGGCAACGGCCTGTTGTGTTGAACGCTGCCCTAAAGCGGTTCACGCCCTCTGAAGAGGGGTGGTGCCGGTGGTGCCAATTTAGTGCGCGCAATCCCTGGCTTGAACCGCTTTGGTGCTTTTTGCCTTTAACGCAGGCCTGCCAACCTCCATGGAAAATCTGCAAAGTGCGGTGGACACCCTGGTCCACAGCTCCAATACCCTGTTTATCCTGATCGGTGCGGTCATGGTCCTGGCCATGCACGCCGGCTTCGCGTTTCTGGAAGTCGGGACGGTGCGCCAGAAAAACCAGGTCAACGCCCTGTCGAAGATCCTCAGCGACTTCGCCATCTCCACCCTGGCCTATTTCTTTATAGGCTATTGGATCTCCTACGGCGTGAGCTTCATGCAACCGGCGGCCGTGATCAGCGCCGATCATGGTTATGGCCTGGTGAAGTTCTTCTTCCTGCTGACGTTTGCGGCAGCGATCCCGGCGATCATCTCCGGCGGTATTGCGGAGCGTGCAAAGTTCGCTCCGCAGTTGTGCGCCACCGCGTTGATCGTGGCGTTTATCTATCCGTTTTTCGAAGGCATGGTGTGGAACGGCAATTTCGGCCTGCAGGCCTGGTTGCTCAAGACGTTCGGCGCCAGCTTCCATGACTTTGCCGGCTCTGTAGTGGTGCATGCCATGGGCGGCTGGCTGGCGCTGGCGGCGGTGCTGCTGCTGGGCCCGCGCAATGGGCGCTACCGCGAAGGGCGCCTGGTGGCGTTTGCGCCGTCGAGCATTCCGTTCCTGGCGTTGGGCTCGTGGATCCTGATTGTCGGCTGGTTCGGCTTTAACGTGATGAGCGCGCAAACCCTGGACGGCGTCAGCGGCCTGGTGGCGGTGAACTCGCTGATGGCCATGGTCGGTGGCACCGTCGCCGCCCTGGTGATCGGTCGCAACGACCCAGGCTTCCTGCATAACGGTCCGTTGGCCGGGCTGGTGGCGATCTGCGCCGGGTCCGACCTGATGCATCCGGTGGGCGCGCTGGTCACCGGTGTCGTCGCTGGCGGACTGTTTGTGTGGTGCTTTATCGCTGCCCAGGACCGCTGGAAGATCGACGACGTGCTGGGGGTGTGGCCACTGCATGGCCTGTGCGGTGTATGGGGCGGGATTGCCTGCGGCATCTTTGGCCAGACCGCGCTGGGTGGATTGGGCGGTGTGAGCCTGATCAGCCAATTGATCGGTACGGGGCTCGGCGTGGCCGTCGCGCTCGGCGGCGGCCTGCTGGTGTACGGCGTGATCAAGCGCGTACACGGGCTGCGCCTGAGCCAGGAAGAGGAGTATTACGGCGCAGACCTGTCGATCCACAAGATCGGTGCGGTCAGTCAGGATTGATCGGCGCCTCTTCGTCGGTGCTCGGGTGCGTGTAGAAACCGTGCAGCAGGCGATAGCGGTTATGCCGGACTTCATCGACCCGCGCCTGCACCTGTTGGTCCGGCAGGCCCAACAGGATCAATGCGTGGGAGGCGAGCATCAGGCTCGACTCCAGCAGCTCGGGCACCACTTCGCTGGCGCCCGCAGCTTTCAATTCAGCCAGTTGGCTGTCATCGCGGGTGCGCACCAGGATCGGCACCTCGGGGTTGATATGGCGGGCTTCCTTGAGCACCGCCAGGGCCACCTCACTGTTGTCCACGGCAATCACCACCAGGCGCGCCCGTTCCAGGCCCACGGCACTGAGCAAGGCGCCACGGCGACAGTCGCCGTAATGCACGCTGCTGTCTTCGGTGGCGGCTTCCTGGACCCGTTCCGGGTCGTCATCCAGGGCGATGAACGCCTGTTGCTCATTGCGCAGAAAGCGCCCGATGGATTGCCCGACCCGGCCATAGCCACAGATGACCGCATGCCCGCGTAATTGCGCATTGAGGGCGGTAATTTCTTCAAGTTGTACCTGTTGGTTGGGCTTGCGGTGCAGGCGCAGGGCCATCGCCGGCGAGGCGCGCAGCAGCAGTGGGGTCAACAGCATCGAACAGAACGTGGCGGCGAGCAGCAGGCCGTTGAACTCATCGGGTATCAGCCGGCTCTGTTGCATCTGCGCCATCAGGGCGAAACAGAACTCACCGCCCTGGGCCAGGGCCAGGCCGCTGCGCCAGGCGGTTTCACTGTCGCTGCCGCGCAGCTTGACCAGCGCGGCCACCACACCGCCCTTGATCAGCATCAGCGCGAGGGTCATGCCGAGGATCAACAGGCTGTGGCTGACGAACAACTGCAAGTCGATGAGCATGCCGATGCTGACGAAAAACAGCCCCAGCAGGATGTCGCGAAAGGGCCGGATATCCGCTTCGATCTGATGGCGGTAATGGCTTTCGCCCAGCAGCATGCCGGCCAGGAAGGCGCCGAGGGCGGGGGAGAGGCCCAGCAAGTGGGTGAGCCAGGCGGTCAGCAAGACGATCACCAGCGCCAGCAGCACAAACAGCTCCGCCGAATGGGAAGCGGCGACCTCATGAAACAAGCGCGGCAGCAACCAGCGGCTGGCGAGCAACAGGCCCACGAACAACACCACGGTTTTGCCCAGCGTCAGCGGCAACGCCCAGTACCAGGCCTGTTCGCTGCTGCCGGCGAACACCGGTACCAGCGTCAGCAGCAACACCGCCACCACATCCTGGAACAGCAATACGCCGATCGCGTTCTGGCCATGGCTGCTGAAGATTTCGCCGAGGCTGGTCAGTTCCTTGCTGACGATCGCCGTGGACGACAGCGCCAGCCCCGCACCCAGCAACAAGGCGATGCCCGGCGCCACACCGAAGGCCATCAACAGGCCCCCCAGCAGCACGCTGCACCCCAGCACCTGCAAGCTGCCCAGGCCAAACACCACGCGGCGCAGGGCGAGCATCCTGGTCAGGGAAAACTCCAGGCCCAGGGAAAACAGCAGAAACACCACGCCCAGTTCGGCGAGGTCGGGCAGTTCTTCGCTGTCATTCACCCAGTCCAGGGCCGTCGGCCCTACGGCCAGGCCCACGCACAGGTAGCCCAGCACGGGTGGCAGTTGCAGCCGGCGAAACAGCGCAATCACCACCAGGGATGAGGCCAGAATGATCAGCAGGTTGGCGAACACAAGCATCTCCGTTGCAGGGTGAGCGGGCAAAAAGCCGCGAGAATCGCTGAATCAGTTATAGGCCATGGTGATCTGGGTCAGGGTTTATTGTGGCCGGCGGATTTCCGGAGAGCGAGCGCTGTACCTGTGGCTAGCCCGCTCGCCACAGGTTTTTGTCAGGCTTAGAATGCTCGTCTACTTACTGATCAGGGCCATTCGCCATGCTTCCTGAATGCCAGTTGTTCGGCACCCTGGGTTGCCATCTTTGTGAGATTGCCGAAGCCGAAATCATGCCGCTCGTCGAACGCGGGTTGCTGGTCGAGTTGGTTGATATCACCGACCCCGACGACCTGACCGACGCCTACGGCCTAAGGATTCCGGTGCTTCGGCGGGTGGACACGGGGGCTGAACTGGATTGGCCCTTCGATGCGGATCAGGTTGTCGCCTTCCTGCGCTGACGTTTATGCGATGGCGGGTTTCCGAATATTACGTTACTGTATGTTTGTACAGCGATTGAATAGAGGGAACGCCCGTGGTGAATGTTGAACAACTGAAAAGCAGCGTCAATCGCATGTCTGCCGATGTCGTGCGCGACGCGGTGAACGAGCTGCGCCTCGACGGCCTGGTCACGGAAGGCAAGACGCCGTTTAACAAAGTGCATTTCAATACCTGCTTTGCCGAGATCGAGGCGTTGTTCCAGCGCGCCGGTTATCACAAGCAGCTCGATGTGGTGGGTTACCAGGGCCTGTTGTACGCGCTGTACGATCCCGGCCGCTGGGAAGCGGTAGACGTGCTGCGCTGGCTCAAGGAGTTCACCGAGGCGGCGAGTGCGTCACCGGTCCTGCGCGCGGAATTGGCCAAGGCCTGAGATCCGCCCTAGGTTTCATCCCGCTTGATGCGGGATAATGCCCGCCTGTTTTTTCAAGGCTTCGAGCATGTCCACATCCGCTTTTTCCGCGTCCCAGCACCAAGCCAGCACCCTGTACCTGCCACCTGGCCCCTGGGCGACGGTGCTGGAGTGCCTGTGCGACCACTTCGCGGCGATCAGTCGCGAACATTGGCTGGACCGCATCGCCCGCGGGCGGGTGCTGGATGTCACTGGCAGCCCGATCCCCCTGGACCTGGCCTACAAGGAAGGCCTGTGCATCTATTACTTCCGTGAAGTTCCCAACGAAAAAGTCATCCCGGTGCAGGAAACCATCCTCTACGCCGACGAGCACCTGGTGGTGGCGGACAAACCGCACTTCCTGCCCGTGACCCCGGCCGGCGAGTACGTCGAGCAAACCCTGCTGCGCCGCCTGATTCGCCGCCTGGACAACCCGGCGCTGGTGCCCCTGCACCGCATCGACCGACACACCGCCGGGCTGGTGCTGTTCTCGGCCAACACGGCCAGCCGATCGGCCTATCAGCAGCTGTTTCCCACGCGCCGGATCGATAAATTCTACGAAGCCATCGCCCCGGCTTTGCCTGGGCTGACGTTCCCGTTGGTACACAAAAGCCGCCTGGTGGATGGCGAACCTTTCTTCCGCATGCAGGAAGGCCCCGGTGCCAGCAACACCGAAACAGCGGTGGAGGTGCGAGAAAAGAACGGCGACTTATGGCGTTACGGCCTGTTTCCGGTGACCGGCAAGAAGCACCAGTTGCGCGTACACATGACCGCGCTGGGGGCGAGCATCTGCAACGATCCGTTCTACCCGGACGTGACCAAGGATGCCGTGGACGATTACGCCAATCCCCTCAAGCTGCTGGCCCAGGGCGTGCGATTTATCGACCCGGTCACCGGTGAGGAACGCCATTTCCGCAGCCAGATCACCCTCGACTGGTAACCTCCGGAAACGACAAGGCCCGCGCGAGGCGGGCCTTGTGTGCAAGCGCTGAGGCTTACAGGTCTTTAACGGTGCGAACCTGATCTTTGTTGATGCGGGTACGCTTGCCATCAAGCTGTTCGAATTCGTAGAAACCCGAATCTTCGTTGTATTTCGGGGTGTCGACGGCCTGGATTTCGCGACCGTCATTCAGGGTGATCACTGTCGGCGAGGCGCAACCGGCGAGGGTAGCCAGGCCCAGTGCAAGCATGAGAGCGGCGATGGTCCGTTGAGTCATGGGTGTTGTCTCCAAGAGAATACTTTTTGATTGCTGACCTTGTGACGTGTGAGACGTCGCCAAAGTTCCTTGTGCGAAGGTTCATTCTGACACGTCAGACCTTGGGCGCAACAGCTCTGGTGTATTCAGGTTGGCCAGGCGCGGGTCATCGGTTGGGCATTCCAGGCCCACGCCGCCCAATTGCAGGAGGATTTTTCGCGGGCTACGTTCACCGGCATGCCAGGCCTGTTCTACCTCGGTTCGCAGGCCGATGGGGATGATGCAGATCAAGGGTTCCCAGAATTCACCGTGGCGCACCATCACCGGCAGCAAGGGATGGCGTTGTGCGGTTTCACGCAGGTCGGCGAGGAGTCGAGCGTCGATATGGGGCACATCGCATGGCAGGATCAGCAGGTGCCCATGGCGCGCGGCGGCCAGTCCTGCGCGGATACCGGCCAATGGCCCGGGAAAATCCGGGCTGTCGTCGCTTACCAATTGGTCGGCATAGGCGGCGTACTGCGCCAGGTTGCGGTTGCACGAGATGATCAGGTCATCGGTCAGTGGCCGCACCAGGCGCTGCACGTGTGCGATCAAGGGCAGGCCGTGCCAGTCCAGCAGGCCTTTGTCCTGGCCGCCCATGCGCTGGCCGCGGCCACCGGCCAACAGCAGGATCGAACAGGGCAGGGGGATTGAATCGAGTGGCATGTGGGTTCCGCGCAGGCAGCTGAACAGGGGCCTGTGATATAACATCGGGCCGTTCCTTCGACAACCGGACCGTGCCATGAAAGCCAAGGCCGATGCACCCTTCGTACCCCTGAATATCGCGGTATTGACCGTCAGCGACACCCGCACCCTGGACACCGACACCTCGGGCCAGGTCTTCGTCGACCGCCTCACCGCCGCCGGCCACCACCTGGCCGAGCGCGTGCTGCTCAAGGACGACCTCTACAAGATCCGCGCCCAGGTCGCCCACTGGATCGCCGAAGACGTGGTGCAAGTGGTGTTGATCACCGGCGGCACCGGCTTCACCGGCCGCGACAGCACCCCCGAAGCGGTCGGCTGCCTGCTCGACAAACAAGTCGACGGCTTTGGCGAACTGTTCCGCCAGATCTCCGTGGCCGACATCGGCACCTCCACCGTGCAATCCCGTGCACTGGCCGGCCTGGCCAACGGCACCCTGGTGTGCTGCCTGCCGGGCTCCACCAATGCCGTGCGCACCGGTTGGGATGGCATCCTCGCCGAGCAACTGGATAACCGTCATCGGCCGTGCAACTTCGTGCCGCACCTGAAGTTGGCCGAACCCTGTGAATCCCGTGGGTAAGCCCGGCAAGACCGGCGCCCTGATGCCGGTAGAACAAGCCTTGCAACAGCTGCTGGCGATGGCCGAAGCCGCACCGATCCGCGATCAGCACGTGCTGCCCCTGGCCGAGTGCGACGGCCGTGTATTGGCCCAGGATCTGGTCTCCACCCTCGACCTGCCGCCCTGGCCCAACAGCGCCATGGACGGTTACGCCGTGCGCCTGGCGGATTGGACCGGTGAACCCTTGCCCGTCAGCCAGCGCATCTTTGCCGGCCAGGCGCCGCAGCCGCTGGCCGCCGGCACCTGTGCGCGCATCTTCACCGGGGCGCCGGTACCGGAAGGCGCGGACTGCGTGGAAATGCAGGAAAACGCCGTGGTCCACGCCGATGAGCGCGTGAGCTTCAGCGAACCGTTGCAGCTCAATCAGAACATCCGCCCCCAAGGCCAGGAAACCACCGTCGGTGAGTTGGTGCTCGCGGCCGGTACGCGCCTGGGCCCGATCGAACTGGGCCTGGCGGCTTCCCTTGGCCGTGATCGGCTGGACGTGATCCGCCGCCCGCGTGTCGCGGTGTTGTCCACCGGCGATGAGCTGATCGAGCCCGGTTTGCCCCTCGGTCCGGGCCAGATCTACAACAGCAACCGCCGCGTGTTGTGTTCCTGGCTTGAGCGCATGGGGTGCGAAGTCATCGACGCAGGCATCCTGCCGGATGACCTGGAGCAGACCCGTTCCCGACTGGCAGGCTTGAGCGCGGTTGATCTGATTTTGTCCACGGGCGGTGTGTCGGTGGGCGAGGCGGATTTCCTGGGTATCGCCCTGCGCGAGGAGGGTGAGCTGGCGTTATGGAAGCTGGCGATCAAGCCGGGCAAACCCCTGACCTTTGGCCATTTCCGTGGCGTGCCGGTGATCGGCCTGCCGGGCAACCCGGCCTCGACCCTGGTGACCTTTGCGCTGTTGGCGCGCCCCTACTTGCTGCGCCGCCAAGGTGTGGCAGACGTGGAGCCGCTGCGTTTCGATGTGCCGGTGGGGTTCACCTGGCCCAAGCCGGGCAACCGCCGCGAGTATCTGCGCGGGCGCATCGAACAGGGCAAGGCGATCATCTACCGCAACCAGAGCTCCGGCGTGCTGCGCAGCGCGGCGTGGGCGGAGGGGTTTGTGGAGGTGTTGGAAGGGGCGACGCTGGAGGTGGGTGATCGGGTCAGTTTCATTCCGCTAAGCGAATTGCTCAACTGACCGCGGATCCAAATGTGGGAGGGGCGGTGCGACGATTCAGTAATCGTCGCCACGCTCGGTCACATCCCGCTCCACCGGCCGCGCATCCGGGTCATAGCCCACCGGGAACTTGCCCTTCAACGTCCAGGCAAATGCAATGATCTCGGCGATGGTGCGGTACAACTCCTCCGGGATACTGTCGCCCAGTTCCATGCGTGCCAGCAGTTTCACCAGCTCGGCATTTTCATAGATCGGCACTTCATTTTCCCGCGCCAACTTGAGGATGGCTTCGGCCAGGGCATCGTCGCCCTTGGCGGTCAGGGTCGGCGCTTGCTGGCCGTCGTACTTGAGGGCAATCGCCTGGCGTTGCGGGTTGGCGTTGTTCATGCGGTTTCATCCACCCAACGTTGTTCCAGTCCGGTTTTGGGCCCGCGTGGCGGGGTGCCGAGGTGGCAGTCCAGGTCGCCGACATTCAGCCCCGACGACACCAGGCGCTCGCGCAGGCTGCCCAAATGGCTTTCGATCAGGCTGGCGGTGAAAGCGCGGGTTGCCCACAGTTGGCTGGACAGCTTGCCCTGGGTCAGCTGCGCCTGGACCTGCAACGGCCCCAGGGGCTCCATGTCGAAGGCCAGTTCGACGCGCCAAAGCATCTGTTTGGGCTCCTTGGAATCCTTGCGTTCGGGCTGGTCCTTGTCCGGCGCCGGCTCTTCGCGCTGGAACTTGACCTGCAACGGCACGATGTCCTGCAGGGTGCGCATGGGGATCTCCAGCTGCCAGGTGGTTTGCAGGCGGCCATCGGCGGTGGTGCCGGTTTGCTCCAGGCTCGACAGCTGGTGGCTCTGCAAGCGGGAAATGGCCCCGGCGGCCAGGCGCAGCAGGTTTTCCAGGTCGCCTTCGCCCTCCAGTTTCGCCATCAGCCGCTCCGGCAGTGGGAAACCTGCGGGCGCCTGTCGTGCGCCGACCTGGCCGAGGGTGCCCAATGGGCTGCGCACGAAGTTGGGCAGCACTTGGGCCAGGGTGTTGGCGGCAAGAATGGCATTCAGATTGGTGCTGGCGGGCAAAGCAGGCAGCAGGTCGGCGACCAGGCGCAGCAGCGCGCCCTTCATATCCAGCGGTGGCACCTGCGGGTTTTGCCCGGCGAGTAGCTTGGCTTCAAGAAAGGCGCCGCTGTTCTGGATTACCTGGGCCAGCACCTTGGGGTTGCTCACCTGTGCCAGGTCGGGCAAGGCCGCCAGCAAACGGTCGGCGGCGGCGCGCAGGTCGGCGGAGGTGCTGTCGCCGCGGGGCAGATTTTGCAATGCCGTGAACACCGCATCCAGGGAGCCCTGGCGACTTTGCTGGGTCGACAATTGCTGGGTGACGGCCAGTTGATCCTTGAGCCCGCTCAACGGCACAAAATTCAGGGTTTGCGCGTTCTGCACCACGGCGCTGAGCAAGCTGCCCACGCGCAACGGTTGCGGGCTTTCCAGCGTCAGGGTCGCACCGGCCATGGCGCTATTGAGTACGCTCACCAACGAACGGTAGATCGCCGGCTGCGTGGTGCCTTGGGGCAGGGCCTGGGTGGTCAGCACCTTGGCCTGCAGCAGGGTACCTTCCGGCATCCTGGCCGTATCGATACGGGTGAGGGCGGCAACGTTGGCGCTCAGGGCTTGTTGCAGGCTGATGGCCAGGTTGCCTGCGGGCGTCTGGCTCACGGCCACATTGCTGCCCAACGGCAAGGGTTGTGGGCTGCTGGCTTGCACCAGCGTCTGGCGGCCGCCTTCAAGGGTCAGCTTGAGCAACAGCTGAAACGCCTCACCGCCTTGTTTCAGGGCGAGCACCTCGGCATTCACGGTTTTGCCCGGGTCGATCAGCCCGATCTGCGGCTCCAGCAGTTTCAGCAGAGCCCCGGGCGCAGGCGCAGGGCTTTGCCCGGCTGCCGGGGTGGGAGGAAGCGTAGGAAGGTTGATCTCGCCGGTCATCGTGCGCATCGTCTCTGGGAAATAGCCCTCTTTAGCGTAGGGCATCGCATGTATAATGCCGCCCGTCTGCAAAGAGAGCGGTAAAAACCTCACAACTATTTGATCCAGCTCTCTAAAATCGGTCGCCAAAGCCGTTATTGTGCTTCTTTCTATAACGGCCGCTGCACCGCCGACTTGAACCGTAAAGGCCCGCGATCTCTTGACCAGCCCTCTTCTTGAAGCCGTAGCGCTCTCCTGTGAACGCGATCTGCGCCTGCTGTTCGAGCACCTCGACCTGCGTGTGGCGGGCGGCGACATGGTGCAGATCAGCGGCCCCAACGGCAGCGGCAAGACCAGTTTGCTGCGCCTGCTGGCCGGCCTGATGCAGCCCACGGCCGGTGAAGTTCGACTCAACGGCAGGCCGCTCGACGAACAACGTACCGAGCTGGCACGTAACCTGATCTGGATCGGCCACGCCGCCGGCATCAAGGACGTGCTCACCGCCGAAGAAAACCTCAGCTGGCTCAGCGCCCTGCATCACCCTGCTACCCGCGACGCCATCTGGCAGGCCCTGGCCGCCGTCGGCCTCAAGGGTTTCGAAGACGTGCCCTGCCACACCCTGTCCGCCGGCCAGCAGCGCCGCGTGGCCCTGGCGCGCCTGTACCTGCCTGGCCCGCCGCTGTGGATTCTCGACGAACCCTTCACGGCCCTCGACAAACAAGGCGTCACCCAATTGGAACAGCACCTGGCGCAGCACTGCGAGCAGGGCGGCCAGGTGGTGCTCACCACCCACCACACCCTGGCGCGCATGCCCGTCGGTTACCGTGACCTCGATCTGGGGCGGTGGTCGGTATGAGTGTGTTTGCCCTGTTGGTCGCCCGCGAAGCCCGCTTGCTGTGCCGTCGCCCGGCCGAACTGGCCAACCCGCTGGTGTTCTTCGCCATCGTGATCGCATTGTTCCCGTTGGCGGTCGGCCCGGAGACTAAACTGTTGCAAACCTTGTCTCCGGGATTGGTGTGGGTCGCGGCCCTTTTGTCCGTCCTGCTCTCGCTGGACGGGCTGTTTCGCAGTGATTTCGAAGACGGTTCCCTCGAACAGTGGGTCCTTTCGTCGCACCCCCTGCCACTTCTGGTCCTGGCCAAGGTACTGGCACACTGGGCTTTTTCCGGCCTGGCGCTAGTCTTGCTCTCGCCACTGCTGGCGATGATGCTGGGATTGCCCGGCGAATGCCTGCCGATCCTGTTGCTGAGCCTGCTGCTCGGCACCCCGGTACTCAGCCTGTTGGGGGCGGTGGGTGCCGCGTTGACCGTCGGCTTGAAACGGGGTGGCCTGTTACTGGCCCTGTTGATTCTGCCTTTGTACATCCCGGTACTGATTCTGGGCAGCGGCGCGTTGCAAGCCGCGCTCATGGGCATGCCGGCGACCGGTTACCTCCTGTGGCTTGGCAGCCTGACCGCCCTGGCGGTAACCCTGACACCCTTTGCTATAGCCGCCGGCCTGAAGATCAGCGTCGGTGAATAATGAGGTCTGACTGGGCGGTATACGCATAGTCAGTAAAGACCCTACGCTTCTTGCCAAGACAAGAAGCAACCGTGATGGAAACAGCAATGAACTGGACCTGGTTTCACAAGCTCGGCTCGCCCAAATGGTTCTACGGCATCAGTGGCAGACTGCTGCCCTGGTTCAGCCTCGCCGCCGTGTTGCTGATCGGCATCGGCCTGGTCTGGGGCCTGGCCTTCGCGCCGCCGGACTACCAGCAAGGCAACAGCTTTCGCATCATCTACATCCACGTGCCCGCCGCGATGCTGGCCCAGTCCTGCTATGTGATGCTGGCGGTGTGCGGCGTCGTCGGCCTGGTGTGGAAGATGAAACTCGCGGACGTCGCCCTGCAATGCGCCGCGCCCATCGGGGCGTGGATGACCGCCGTGGCGCTGGTCACCGGTGCGATCTGGGGCAAACCCACCTGGGGCTCGTGGTGGGTGTGGGATGCGCGACTAACGTCGATGCTGATCCTGCTGTTCCTGTACTTCGGTCTTATTGCCCTGGGCAACGCGATCAGCAATCGTGACAGCGCCGCCAAGGCCTGCGCGGTGCTGGCGATTGTCGGCGTGATCAACATCCCGATCATCAAGTACTCGGTGGAGTGGTGGAACACCCTGCACCAGGGCGCCACCTTCACCCTCACCGAAAAACCGGCGATGCCCGTGGAAATGTGGGCGCCGTTGCTGCTGATGGTGCTGGGGTTCTACTGCTTCTTCGGCGCCGTGCTGCTGATGCGCATGCGCCTCGAAGTGCTCAAGCGTGAAGCCCGCGCCAGCTGGGTCAAGGCCGAAGTGCAAAGCTGCCTGGGAGCGCGCGGATGAGTTTTGCTTCTTTCAGTGATTTTCTCGCCATGGGCCACCACGGCCTGTATGTCTGGACGGCCTATGGCATCTGCCTGGCCGTGCTGGCCCTCAACGTCGCCGCGCCGATCCTGGCCCGCAAGCGTTACCTGCAACAAGAGGCGCGTCGTCTGCGCCGGGAGACCGAAAAGTGAATCCGCTGCGTAGAAAGCGTCTGTTGATCATCCTTGCCATCCTGGCCGGCGTCAGTATTGCCGTGGGCCTGGCGATGAGCGCCCTGCGAGAGAACATCAACCTGTTCTACACCCCGACCCAGATCGCCAACGGCGAAGCGCCGCTGGACACGCGCATCCGCGCCGGCGGCATGGTGGAGAAGGGCTCGCTGAAGCGTTCCGGCGATTCCCTCGACGTCACCTTCGTGGTTACCGATTTCAACAAGGCCGTGACCATCACTTATCGCGGCATCCTCCCGGACCTGTTCCGCGAAGGCCAGGGCATCGTCGCCCTGGGCAAGCTCAACGCCGACGGCGTGGTGGTGGCCGATGAAGTGCTGGCCAAGCACGATGAGAAATACATGCCGCCTGAGGTGACCAAAGCCCTCAAGGACAGCGGCCAGTCCGCACCTACCCCCGCCAAGGAGGGCTAAGCCATGACGTCCGCACTGTTTATTCCGGAGCTGGGCCAGTTGGCGATGATCCTCGCCTTGTGCTTTGCCATCGTCCAGGCGGTGGTGCCGTTGCTCGGTGCCTGGCGCGGTGACCGCCTGTGGATGAGCCTGGCGCAGCCGGCCGCCTGGGGCCAGTGCGCGTTCCTGGTGTTCGCGTTCGGCTGCCTGACCTACGCCTTTATGACCGACGACTTTTCCGTCGCCTATGTAGCGAATAACTCCAACAGCGCCTTGCCCTGGTACTACAAGTTCAGCGCGGTGTGGGGCGCCCATGAAGGTTCGCTGCTGTTGTGGGCGTTGATCCTCGGCGGTTGGACCTTCGCGGTGTCGGTGTTCTCGCGCCAGTTGCCGCAAGTCATGCTGGCACGGGTGCTGGCGGTGATGGGCATGATCAGCATCGGCTTCCTGCTGTTCCTGATCATGACCTCCAACCCGTTCACCCGCATCCTGCCGCAGATCCCGGCGGACGGTCACGACCTCAACCCGCTGCTGCAGGACATCGGTCTGATCGTGCACCCGCCGATGCTCTACATGGGCTACGTGGGTTTCTCCGTGGCCTTTGCCTTCGCCATCGCCGCCTTGCTCGGCGGGCGTCTCGATGCGGCCTGGGCGCGCTGGTCGCGGCCGTGGACCATCGTCGCCTGGGCGTTCCTCGGCATCGGCATCACCCTCGGTTCGTGGTGGGCCTACTACGAACTCGGCTGGGGCGGCTGGTGGTTCTGGGACCCGGTGGAAAACGCGTCCTTCATGCCATGGCTGGTCGGCACGGCACTGATTCACTCCTTGGCCGTCACCGAAAAACGCGGCGTGTTCAAGAGCTGGACCGTGTTGCTGGCCATCGCGGCCTTTTCCCTCAGCCTGCTCGGCACCTTCCTCGTGCGTTCGGGCGTATTGACCTCGGTGCACGCGTTTGCATCCGACCCGGAGCGCGGTGTGTTCATCCTGATCTTCCTGCTGTTTGTGGTCGGCGGCTCCCTCACTTTGTTCGCCCTGCGCGCACCGGTGGTCAAGAGCCAGGTCGGCTTCAACCTGTGGTCGCGGGAAACCCTGCTGCTGGGCAATAACCTGGTGCTGGTGGTGGCCGCGTCGATGATCCTGCTCGGCACCTTGTACCCCTTGGTGCTGGATGCCCTGAGCGGCGCCAAGCTGTCCGTCGGCCCGCCGTACTTCAACGCGTTGTTTATTCCGTTGATGGGGCTGTTGATGGTGGTGATGGCGGTCGGTGTGCTGGTGCGCTGGAAGGACACCCCGGTCAAATGGCTGGCCGGCATGCTGATGCCGGTGCTGCTCGGCAGCGTGGCCCTGGCCGTGGTCGCCGGTATCGCCTACGGCGACTTCAACTGGGCGGTGCTCGCCACGTTCCTGCTCGCCGCCTGGGTGCTGCTGGCCGGTGTGCGTGACATCGTCGACAAGACCCGCCACAAAGGCCTGGTCAAAGGCCTGCCGACCCTGACCCGCAGCTACTGGGGCATGCAGATCGCCCACATCGGCATCGCCGTGTGCGCCCTTGGTGTGGTGCTCTCCAGCCAGAACAGTGCCGAGCGCGACCTGCGCCTGGCGCCGGGCGAGTCCATGGACCTGGCCGGTTACCACTTCATCTTCGAAGGCGCCAAGCACTTCGAAGGACCGAACTTCACGTCAGACAAAGGCACGGTGCGCGTAGTCCGTAACGGTAAAGAGATCGCCGTGCTGCACCCGGAAAAACGCCTGTACACCGTGCAGAGTTCGATGATGACCGAAGCTGGTATCGACGCCGGTTTCACCCGTGACCTCTATGTGGCCCTGGGTGAACCCTTGGGCGATGGCGCCTGGGCCGTGCGCGTGCATGTGAAACCGTTCGTGCGCTGGATCTGGTTCGGTGGTTTGCTCACCGGCTTTGGCGGTTTGCTCGCGGCACTGGATCGCCGGTATCGGGTCAAGGTCAAGAGCCGGGTGCGTGAAGCGCTGGGCCTGCAAGGAGCGGCGGTATGAAGCGTTGGTTGATGGTCGTGCCGCTGGCCCTGTTTCTCGTAGTGGCGGTATTCCTGTATCGCGGCTTGTACCTGGACCCGGCCGAACTGCCCTCGGCGATGATCGGCAAGCCGTTCCCCGCGTTCAGCCTGCCGACCGTGCAGGGCGACAAGACCTTGACCCAGGCCGACCTGCTCGGCAAACCGGCGCTGGTCAACGTGTGGGGCACCTGGTGCATCTCCTGCCGCGTCGAGCACCCGGTGCTGAACAAGCTGGCCGAGAAGGGCGTGGTGATCTACGGCATCAACTACAAGGACGACAACGCGGCGGCCTTGAAGTGGCTGGCGGAATTCCATAATCCCTACCAGCTTGATATCCGTGATGAAGACGGCAACCTCGGTTTGAACCTCGGCGTGTATGGCGCACCGGAAACCTTCTTCATCGATGCCAAGGGTGTGATCCGCGACAAATACGTCGGCGTGATCGACGAAGTGGTGTGGCGCGAGCAACTGGCCGCCAAGTACCAGGCCCTGGTCGACGAGGCCAAGCCATGAAGCGCCTGTTAGCCGCTGCCGTGCTGGCGTTGGGCTTGGCCGGGATGGCCCACGCTGCCATCGACACTTACGAATTCGCCAAGGACGGTGACCGCGAGCGTTTCCGCGAATTGACCAAGGAGCTGCGCTGCCCCAAGTGCCAGAACCAGGACATCGCCGACTCCAACGCGCCCATCGCCGCCGATCTGCGCAAGGAAATCTTCCGCATGCTGGGGGAGGGCAAGGACAACCAGCAGATCATCGACTTCATGGTCGACCGCTACGGTGATTTCGTGCGCTACAAACCGGCCCTCACCGGCAAGACCGCGCTGCTCTGGTTCGGCCCCGCCGGGCTGCTGCTGGCCGGCGTGGTGGTGATGGCCGTGATCGTCCGCCGTCGCCGCGCCGCGACTACCGATGGTTCCGACGCGCTATCCCCCGAAGAGCGTAAACGCCTCGACCAATTGCTGGACACCAAGACTGATGATTGATTTCTGGCTCGCAGCCGGCTTGCTGCTTCTGATTGCCCTGAGTTTCCTGTTGATCCCTGTGTTGCGTGGCCGCCGCGCCCAGCGTGAAGAGGATCGCACCGCGCTGAACGTGGCGCTTTACCAAGAACGTGTGGCCGAGCTGCAAGTGCAGCAGGACGAAGGCGTGCTCAACGCCGCGCAGCTCGACAGCGGCCGCGCCGAAGCCGCCCGCGAGCTGCTGGCCGACACCGAAGGCGTGGAAAAGCCCCGCGAATCGCGCCTGGGCAAGCCGCTGCCGTTGCTCGCCGCCATCCTTGTGCCGGTGCTTGGCCTGGGCCTGTATATGCATTTCGGTGCCAGCGACAAGGTTGAACTGACCCGCGAATTTTCCCAGCCGCCGGTGTCCATGGAAGACATGACCCGGCGTCTGGAACGCGCCGCCGCCGCCCAACCGGACTCGGCGGAAGGCCTGTACTTCCTCGGTCGCGCCTATATGGCCCAGGACCGTTCCGCCGATGCCGCCAAGGTCTTCGAGCGTACCGTGGCGCTGGCCGGGCGCCAGCCGGAATTGCTCGGCCAGTGGGCCCAGGCGCAGTACTTTGCCGACAACAAACAGTGGTCGCCCAAGGTCCAGGCGCTGACCGACGAAGCCTTGAAGCTTGACCCGAAGGAAGTCACCAGCCTCGGCCTGCTCGGTATCGCCGCCTTCGAAGGCCAGCGTTATCAAGAGGCCATCGACTACTGGAGCCGCCTGCTGGCGCAACTGCCACCGCAAGACAATTCCCGCGTGGCGCTGCAAGGCGGCATTGACCGTGCTGCGGAAAAACTCAAGGAAGGTGGCGGTAGCGTGGCGCAGAAAGCGGTGATGAACGTCCGCGTGGACCTGTCCGCCGAGGTCAAGGCCAAGGCCCTGCCCAGCGACAGCGTATTCATCTTCGCCCGCGCGGTAAAAGGCCCGCCGGCCCCCCTGGCGGCCAAACGCGTCACCGTCGCCGAACTGCCCGTCACCGTTGAACTCGGCGATGCCGACGCGATGATGCCGCAGTTGAAACTGTCCAACTTCCCCGAAGTCCAACTGGTTGCGCGCATATCCCGGGCCGGTCAACCGACCACCGGCGAGTGGATCGGCCGCAGCCAACCCTTGGCCAGCAGCACCACTGCGCTGCAGCAGCTGACCATCGACAGTCCGGACCAGTAATTTCGAGGAAAAGCCCATGACCGCATTTGCACGCATCACCCTGCTCAGCCTGGTAGTGGGCCTGAGCGCCTGTGCGGTCCACCGCCCACCGCCTGCGCCGACCGGCCCGACCATCCCGCCGTCAGGCCCTTCAACCCAGCCGAGCACCAGGCCCTCTGGCCCGGTGACCCCGCCGCCGAAGCCACTGCCGACCAAATCGCCCACCTTCGCCCCACCACCGGGCGCCGCCAGCCACTGGGACGGCAAGATGCAGGTGTACGTGCTCGACGACCAGCCCGACACCTTCTACCGCCAGCGCACCTACTACCGCTGGAGCAACGGCTGGAGCCGCTCCATCAGCCCCAACGGGCCATGGGAAGACACCGATGTGCACGGCGTGCCGCCGGGCTTGAGCAAGCAGTACGCGCAATGACAAAAGGCGACCTTCGGGTCGCCTTCTTCATGCCTGTGAAACCCATTCTTCCAAACACTGGAGGGCAAATGTGGGAGGGGGCTTGCCCCCGATAGCGGTGTTTCAGTTGATTAATGTCTGACTGACCTACCGCTATCGGGAGCAAGCCCCCTCCCACAGGAGATCTCCTCAGCCATCAAGCCACAGTACACTCCCGCTCCAGTGCCGCACCCACTAACAATTGCGCAATTTCAACTATCCGTACCACCGCCAGCACCTGCTTGCGGCTTGAACCATCCAAATGCTCGGCACAGTCGTAGGCACACACAGTCGCCGACTCCAGCATCTTGCTGGCATTGCTTAAGGCCACTTCTGTGCATAGGCGGCAATATGATCAGGACCAGATTAACTCCCCACCCTTCAACGAGATGGACCCTCATGAACCTCTACGTCATACGCCACGGCGAAACGTGGGCCAACGCGGAGCATCGCTACCTCGGCGCACTCGACCCGGAACTGACCGAGCGGGGCCGGGAACAGGCTGTTTTGCTCAGCGAAAAACTACCCGGCGGTATTGAGGTGTTGATCGTTTCTCCACGCTTGCGGGCGCGGCAAACGGCGCAGATTCTTAACCGTGTGTTAAACCTTGAACCTGTGACGATTGACAGCTTCCGCGAGCGCGATGTGGGTGTGTTCGAAGGGTTGACTCAGGCGGAGGCCAAGGCCATGCATCCAGCGCTTTGGGCACAGGACATCACGCGCCAATGGGCGGCAGGGCCTGACGGTGGTGAGTCGATAGCTGATGTGGTCACGCGAGTACACCAAGGCTTGGTCCAGTTAACGTCGCTTTATCCAACACAGGCTGTTTTGCTGGTGGCACATGGTTTTGTGGCAAAGGTGATTCGTGCATTGGCCAGAGGGGACTTCTCGGATTTCTACACCTGGCAGCTTTCAAATGGGGCGATGTTGGACCTGGAAAATTTTCAATTGAAGATACTTCCGGCTGTCTCGCCCTTTGAAACGCACTGAATCACCGCCACAGGCGACTTTCAAAAAACTCACCAACCCGTCAGGGTTGAGCAAGCACTACGCCCAGCAAATATTGAGGCGGCGCGCACTTCAGTAACGTGGTCTCTGCCGAGGGATTGCTGGATATACTTTCCAGTGCGGGGAAAATCGCCATTGGCCTGCGCGCCGACCTGGTCCAAGCCAGGAGCCGCGCAGGGCTTCCCGTGGTGCAACACGTCTGGCGACAAGCGAAGAGGGTGTTTTGATGGCGGGCAGGTTGATCTATCTCATCGGGCCATCGGGTTCGGGCAAGGACAGCCTGTTGGAGGCTGCACGCCCACGATTGGCCGAACGCGGTTGCCGGATTGTGCGCCGCGTGATCACGCGCTCGGCGGAAGCGGTGGGTGAGGCGGCCCAGGGCGTCAGCCCGGAGCAATTCGCCGTGATGCAGGCCGAGGGCGCGTTTGCCCTCAGTTGGCACGCCAACGGGTTGTCCTACGGCATCCCCAAGGTCATCGACGAATGGCTGGCGGCGGGGGAAGACGTATTGGTCAATGGTTCCCGCGCGCACCTGGCGCAGACCCGCGAGCGCTACCCGGATATGTGGGTGCTGTTGCTGACGGTGGATCAAGCCGTATTGCGCCAGCGCCTGGTGGCGCGGGGGCGTGAGGCCCAGGCGGATATCGAGGAGCGCCTGGCGCGCAATGCGCGGTTCACCACCGAACTGATCGCCGGCAATGGCTCAGGGTTGTTTGTGCTGGATAACTCCGGGCCACTGGAACACACGGTCGAGCGCCTGCTGTGTTGCCTGAACTCGGGGCACTCCGTATGCGCCTGACCAACGATGCAAGCCTGTGCCGTCAACCGCGCAGCGCATTGATCGAGTGCGGCATGGGGCATGTCAAGCGGCGAAATCCTGACAGGCCGTGAACTCGGCGGAAAAAGTTAAGTGCATGTATCTGTCTGAGGGCGGATTTAGTGTATTCAAATCAGCGTCATTGTGTAGGATTTTGTTTTTTTTCTGAGAATCCAATAAGTTTTTTGGCGCGAAAGTGTGTGTTCAGTTGTTTAAAGTGCAAGCGGTTTATTGCATGTCTTAACGCATGTTGCGCCACCTTAGTGTGTTTCAGTAGGAACTAAATCAGTGCTGTCCTGAGTGTTTTCTACATGGGAGCTTATTGCGTCGATTCTGATTGACTCGGCTCATTAACTTACTGTAGGGAGCGCTATCTCATGATTAACTCTGAGTTTTCTCGTCTCAACGTATCACTTGAAAACCTGCCGCCTTCCGATTCTGGCCCCTATGGTGTGGGCGCCGGTCGCAAACCAACCTTCACAACGGAGCAGGCCGGAAAGTACATCACTCGCAATAACCTGCACTTCCACGACCGTAATGGCGACAAGCGCATCGACCTCTCCTATACGGTAGACCCGACGTTCAGCGCCGCGCAGCAACGCCGAGTGCGCCAGGCGGTGCAACATTGGGAGGAGGTGGCCAACATCAGTTTCAAGGAACGGGCAGCCGGCGCCGATGGCACGGTTCACATCAAAAACAACCCGCGCGGTGACCGTGGCGTCGCCAGCTCACCCTCGCGCGGCATTACCACCACCACGGCCACGGTCGGCACACTGCGAGAAAGTAGTTCGCCTGCGCTGGGCAGCCACTTTTCGGTCACTGCAGTGCATGAGATCGGCCACGCCATCGGCCTGCAACATCCGGGGGATTACAATGGCGGCGGTGCTGATTACAACAATGGTGCCAAATACGCCGGCGATACAAAGGCGCGCAGTGTGATGAGCTACTGGTCGGAGAAAAACCAGGCTGGTCACGACTTTCGGTATTCGAATCCCTCTGCCCCGATGATGGATGACATCGCTGCTGTTCAGCGGCTCTATGGGGCCAATCACAAGACCCGCAACACCGACACCACCTACGGCTTCAATTCCAATACCGGCTGCGAAGCCATGACCCTCACCAGCGCCAGGGATAAACCTATCTTTTGCGTATGGGATGGTGGCGGTAACGACACCCTGGATTGTTCCGGGTTTTCCCAGAACCAGAACATCAATTTGAACGCCGAGTCGTTTTCCGATGTGGGCGGCTTGAAGGGCAATGTTTCCATCGCCAAGGGCTGCGTGCTTGAAAACGCCATCGGTGGGGCCGGACGTGACGTGTTGACGGGGAATGAGGCAGACAATCGGCTCAAGGGCGGCTTGGGTGCAGACAGGCTGCGGGGCGGCGGCGGGGCGGATATTTTTGACTACGACAAGGCCAGCGACTCCACACCGCAGCAGCCTGACCTGATCGAGGACTTTACCAGCGGGACGGACAAGATTGACGTCTCGGGTGCATTGAGAGAGGCGCGCGTCGGAGCCCTGACGTTCACTGATCGGTTCACGGGTCGCGCCGGCGAGGCATTGCTCAGGCACGACGCGGCCACGGGGCGTTCAAGCCTGGAGATAGATCTGAAGGGGAGCGGCAGCGCCGACCTGGTGGTCAAGAGCATTGGCCAGATCAAACCTGCCGATGTGCAGTGGCAGGGGCAAAAGCCGGAAGTGAACCCCGCACCGAGGGTTGTCCCCACACCAGCCCCTGCGCCCCCGCTTGATACCAATACGGACCCGATTGCCGCGTTGCGGGAGGTGATGGCCAAGGCGTTGGCGGCCTTGTTGCAATGGATGCAAGGTATCGTCCAGTCGGATGCCCGCAGATAACATTGCCACATAACGAGGCGCTGACAGGCTCAGGCCTTGATCAGCGCCTGCACATAGTCGACAAACGCTCGCGCCTTGGCACTTGCCATGCGCCCGGAAGGGAACACCGCCCATAAATCCCGCGACGGCAATGCCCAGTCAGTCAACACGGCCTTGACCTCGCCGCTGGCCAGCTCCGGAGAAAACATCCAGGTTGACGACAGGGTCAGCCCCAAATGACTCAGCACGGCTGCGCGCACACCTTCAGCTGCAGTGACGCGCACACGGCCCTGGGCGACGATGGGGGCGAGGGTATCGCCTTGGGTGAAGTTCCAGTGCGCGCCTTCGCCGCGGGTGTAGATGATCGCCTGGTGTTGCAGCAGGTCGGCGGGGGTAGCGGGTTCGCCGAAGCGTTCGAAGTAGGCGGGGGTGCCGAGGATGACGCAGGGCGATTCGCCGATCTTGCGCGCCGTGAGGCTTGAATCATTCAGGTTGCCCATGCGCAGGGCAACGTCGATACCTTCTTCCACCAGGTTGAGGCTGCGGTCATCGAGCACCACGTCCACGTTCATGCCGGGATATTGCGCCAGGAACGGCCCCAGGTGCGCAATGATGTGCAGGCGGGCGAAGGTCACCGGCGCGCTGATCCGCAGGTTCCCCGAGAGTCCGGAGCCGGCACCGCGCGCCGCTTCGTCGGCCGCGTTGGCCTCATCGATGGCGCGCTTGGCTTTATCGAAAAACGCCAGCCCCGCCTCGGTTGGCGTCAGGCCTCTTGTCGAACGCATCACCAAGCGTACCGCCAGCCGTGCCTCCAATTGCGCGACGCTCTTGGACACGGCCGGTTGACCGATGCCCAGGCGCTTGGCGGCGGCGGAGAACGAGCCGGTCTCGACAACGTGGACGAAGGTTTCCATGGCGGTGAGACGGTCCATCGGGTGTTCCTTGCTGGATTGAGCGCATCGCGAGGCAGCGCAGCGTACAAGCCTAAGGGTAATGCCCATGGAGTGTCATCCGGTTGGTGGTTTTCAACATGGCGCAAAACAACCATCAGTCAGCCTGACCTATTTTGTGCTTGAGTGAAGATAACTCTAGGGTTACTTTTGTTTAGGCCAAGCCAAGGAGGCTGGGGTGCAAAGCAGGCTATTGATCAAGGAGCTGCAAGAGGCGGGTTGGGTGCTGGATCGGGTCACGGGCAGTCATCATATTTTTACCCACCGCTATAACCCGTACACGATCCCGGTGCCGCATCCGAAGAAGGATCTGCCGCTGGGCACCATCAGAAGCATCAGGAAACGTGCCGGGCTGTTTCAGTTTTAAGGAGAGTATTCATGCAATACCCAATCTGTATCGAATGGGGCGATGACTTCACCGCCACCGGTATCCAGATCCCCGATATTCCAGGCGCAGTCACCGCCGGGGACAGTTTCGAAGAGGCCTACAACGCCGCGGTAGAAGTCGCGCACATCCTGCTGCAGGAGATCGCCGCAGAGGGCGGGGTGATTCCGATGCCAACGTCGGTGGCCGATCATCACACCCACGAAGATTACGCCGGGATGGGCTGGGGTATGCTCGAACTGGACATCTCGCCCTATCTGGGCAAGACCGAGAAGGTCAATGTGACCTTGCCCGGCTATGTCATCCAGCGAATCGACCGCTATGTGCGCGAGCACAAGGTCAAAAGCCGCTCGTCATTTCTGGCGGATGCGGCTTTGGAGAAGTTGGTGCGTTCTTAAGAGCAATCAGGCAGTGGCGACGGCTTCCCGACGCGAGGCGCTCAGGAACCGCACCAAGGCCAGCAGCGGGAACGCGCTGCCCACCAGCATCACGCCCAGCCAGCCGCCGTGTTCGTACACGCTGCTGGCAATCGCCGAGCCGAAGGCACCGCCGATGAAGATGCTGGTCATGTACAGCGCGTTCAAGCGGCTGCGGCTGTTGGCGTCGAGTGCATAGATGGCGCGTTGGCCGAGGACCATGTTCATCTGCACGCAGAAGTCCAGGACCACGCCGGTCACCGCCAGGCCGATCACGCTGTACAGTGGGTGCACAAAGGCCGGCAGGAAGCTCAACACCGCAAAGACCATGGCCAGCAGCGACGCGCGGTGGGTGTGGCCGGCATCGGCCAGGCGTCCGGCGATGGGGGCGGCAATGGCGCCGATGGCACCGACCAGGGCGAAGATCGCGATCTGGGTCTGGCTCAGGCCATGGTTGCGCACCAGTTCCAGCGGGGCGGCGGTCCAGAACAGGCTGAACGTGGCGAACATGCAGCCTTGGTAAAACGCACGTTGACGCAGCAGCGGTTGTTCTCGCAACAGGGTGCCCAGGGAACGCAGCAATTGGCCATAGCTGGCGCTGTGGTCCGGCTGGCGCTTGGGGATGGTCAGCATCAGCACCACGCTGATAAATACCATCAACGCAGCGGCGGCCATGAACATCGCGCGCCAGCCAAAATGGTCAGCCACGACGCTGGACACGGGTCGCGCCAGCAGGATGCCCAACAGCAGCCCACCCATGATGCTGCCGACCACCCGACCCCGAGACTCGGCGGGCGCCAGGTGTGCGGCCAGGGGGATCAGGATCTGTACCGACACCGAACTGAAGCCGATCAGCAACGACACCAGCAGGAACAGGTTCGGTTGTTCGGTAAAGGCAGCACCCAACAGGCTGGCAATTGCCACCACGGTCGTGATGATCATCAACTTGCGGTTTTCCAGCAGGTCGCCCAAAGGCACCAGGAAGAACAGGCCGAGGGCATAGCCGATCTGCGTCAGGGACACGATCAGGCTGGCCATCGCGGGGGTGAGGCCGATGTCCGGTGCGATCAGTTCGATGATCGGCTGGGCGTAGTAGATGTTGGCGACGATGGCGCCGCAGCAAAACGCAAACAGCATCACCATTGCGCGGGTCATGGTGCTCGTAGCGTGGGGGGTAGCATTCATGGTGTTCTCATAAAAGCGAAGGTAGATGGCGAGCGAGGGTAAAGACAAGGCTCAACGGCGAGTAGGCCGTTTGTGGTGATATCACTTATGCCGGGTGATGATACATTCAGACACAACTGCTGAAATAGGAAATCCAGCGTCATGAAAATCACGTTGAACAAGAGGCTCCTGGCTTCAAGCCTCGCTGTTGCAATGGCCATCGGCTTGGCCAATGCCGCCGATGCACCGCGCGTAGGCGTACGCGGGGCAATCACCGCGATGGGCGGTGATGCGATGCAGGTCAAGGTCAACAGCGGTGAAGACGTCACCGTGCACCTGACCAAGGACACCCAGGTGCGCGCCGTCACCCTGGCCAGGATCGATGAAATCAAGCCGGGCAGCTACATCGGCTCGGCCGCCATGCCCAACGCCGACGGTACCCTGACGGCGCTGGAAGTGCATGTGTTCCCACCGGCCATGGCCGGCACCGGCGACGGGCATCGGGCGTTTGACCTGAAGGAAGGCAGCAGCATGACCAACGGCACCGTCGGCGACCTGGTGGTCAGCAAAGGGCGGACGTTGACCGTGAAATACAAAGGCGGCGAACAGAAGATCGTGGTGCCGGAGGATGTGCCGATCGTCAACCTGGAACCGGGGGACCGCAGCTTGCTCAAGCCGGGGGTGAAGGTGGTGTTGTTTGCCGCGCAGGGGGCGGATGGGAAAATCACTGCCCAAGCCATTTCAGCCGGCAAGGATGGCGTGACACCGCCGATGTAACTGCAAAACCCAGATCTAAATGTGGGAGGGGCAAGCCTCCTCCCACATTTGTCAGTTACTGACCGGAGTAGATCTGGTCGAAAACCCCACCATCATTGAAGTGGGTTTTCTGCACGGTGCGCCAGTCACCAAAGGTCTTCTCCACCGACAGGAAGTCGACTTTCGGGAAGCGGTCGGTGTACTTGGCCAGCACCTTCGGATCACGCGGGCGCAGGTAGTTGTTGGCGGCTATTTCCTGGCCTTGCGGCGACCACAGGTACTTCAGGTAGTCTTCAGCGGCCACGCGGGTGCCTTTCTTCTCGACCACTTTATCCACCACCGACACCGGCGGCTCGGCTTCGGCGGAGACGCTTGGGTAGATCACTTCGAACTGATCACGGCCGAATTCACGGGCGATCATTTCGGCTTCGTTCTCGAAGGTCACCAGCACGTCGCCGATCTGGTTGGTCATGAACGTGGTTGTGGCGGCGCGGCCACCGGTGTCCAGCACGGGCGCCTGTTTGAACAGCTTGCCGACAAAGGCCTTGGCCTTGTCTTCGTCGCCGCCGTTCTTGAGTACATAACCCCAGGCCGACAGGTAGGTGTAGCGGCCGTTACCGGAGGTTTTCGGGTTGGGCACGATCACCTGCACGCCATCCTTGAGCAGGTCCGGCCAGTCTTTCAGGGCTTTCGGGTTGCCCTTGCGCACGATGAACACGGTGGCCGAGGTGAACGGCGCGCTGTTGTTCGGCAGGCGGGTGACCCAGTTGTCCGGCACCAGTTTGCCGTTGTCGACCAGGGCGTTGATGTCGGTGGCCATGTTCATGGTAATCACGTCAGCCGGCAGGCCGTCGATCACCGAGCGCGCTTGCTTGCTGGAACCGCCGAAGGACATCTGCAGGGTCAGCTTGTCGTTCGGGTGCTCGGCTTCCCAGTGCTTCTGGAAGGCGGCGTTGTAGTCCTTGTAGAAATCGCGCATCACGTCGTAGGAGACGTTGAGCAGAGTGACCGGGGCGGCCTGGACGGCGCCCGCGAGGGCAAGGCCGGCGGCCAGGAGAGAGGCGCTTACGAGTTTTTTCACTGCTCATTCCTTGTTGTTCGGGAGAAGAGGGAGGCACATTGCCAGCGACTATAGCCGGGGGCACTTAGTCGCTTAAAGATTAAAAAGAACTTTGCTTATTCCACTTTCTTAAAAAGAGCGCTGCCACAGCGCGAACAGAACGCCGCGTTGGGCTCGTGGCTGTTTTTCCTGCACACCGGGCAGTCGTGTTGCAGTTGCTCACCGCGCATGGCACTGGCCAGTTCGGCCGTAAAAATACCCGTGGGCACGGCGATGATCGAGTAACCGGTGATCATCACCAGCGACGAAATCACCTGGCCCAACGGCGTCTTGGGCACGATATCGCCAAAGCCTACGGTGGTCAGCGTCACGATCGCCCAATAGATGCCCTTGGGGATACTGGTGAAGCCGTGCTCCGGGCCTTCGATCACATACATCAAGGTGCCGAACACCGTCACCAGGGTGCACACGCTCACCAGGAACACCACGATCTTCTGCTTGCTGCCGCGCAGCGCCGCCATCAGGTAGTTGGCCTGCTTGAGGTACGGGCTGAGCTTGAGCACGCGGAAAATCCGCAGCATCCGGATGATGCGGATGATCAGCAGGTACTGCGCGTCGCTGTAGTACAGCGCAAGGATGCCGGGCACGATGGCGAGCAGATCCACCAGCCCGTAAAAGCTGAAGGCGTAGCGCAACGGCTTGGGTGAGCAGTACAGGCGCAACCCGTACTCGATCAGGAAGATCAGGGTGAAGCCCCATTCAATGTAGGCCAGCACATCGGCGTAGTTCTGGTGGACCTGGTCGATGCTGTCGAGCATCACGATCACCAGGCTGGCGAGGATGATCAACAGCAGGATGCCGTCAAAGCGCCGCCCGGCGACCGTGTCGCTTTGAAAAACCATGACGTAGAGCCGCTGACGCCAGTCGTTGTTGCTGTCCATAAAGCCCGCCTGAATCGAATATCGAGCAAGCCTAGGGGGATTCGAAGGGGCTGTCCATGCGGGGTTTCCTGAGTATTCGAGCGCCGGCGCGTACCAGCCAGCAGGCGAGGATAAACGGCGCGGTGAGTGCGGGCAGATGCAGGGCGGCAAAGCCCGGCGTGAGGGCGATCGCCAGCAGGATGCCGAGCAGCGGCAGCCAAGGTGGGCGCCGTGCCTGGCTCAGCGCCAGGGCCGCGAGAGCCGGGTTGTAGCTGTGCAGGCCGAGGAGGGCGGCGCTGGTGTCGTCCAGCAGCCATCCGATCAGTACGCCGCTGCTGGCGCCGATCACGGCCCAGACCGCGGCGCGCCGGTTCGCCAGCCACAGGCCGAGGGCAATCAGCGCGCCCGCCAGCGGCTGGTCCAGCAGCATGATCTGCGCGAGGCCGGTGAACGGCGCGCCGAGCACCGCCAGGGTCTCGGGCTCGCCCAGGGCCAAGGCACTGTGTGGGACGCTGCCCAGCAGCAGCCAGCCCAGGCCGACAAAGGGCGCGGTGTAGGCGGGCAGGTCGTGCGGCCGGCTGGCGTGTTTCAGCCACTGCCGCGTGAGGATCGCGCTCAAGCCGCCGCACGCGAGGATCAGCGGTGGCAACAAGGCCGACCAGGTGAAATGCTGGCTGATCAACAGGCCCAGCAATACGCCGTTGTAGCTATAGAGACCCGCCTGGCGCTCGGCCTTGGGATAGTCGCGACGCTGGGCCGTGAGCAACCCGGCGACCCCACCCAGCAGCGCACCGCCGAGCAAGGCCGGAGCGCCGATCA
The DNA here is from genome assembly GCF_059418085.1 of Pseudomonas sp. GW821-FHT09C10. Lineage (NCBI taxonomy): Bacteria > Pseudomonadati > Pseudomonadota > Gammaproteobacteria > Pseudomonadales > Pseudomonadaceae > Pseudomonas > Pseudomonas sp. GW821-FHT09C10. Next base: position 84,488 of record NZ_JBWKPE010000005.1, on the reverse strand, counting down.
GGATCGCCAACAGGCACAGCAGGCCGCACAGCGGATGGCGTTGCAGGAAGATCTGGCTGAAACCGTTGAGCAGGGCTTCGGCCCAGTCGGGGCAGGTTGGGGTGTGCATTTTTAGTGAGTCAGTGGGACCGAGTTGGGCCCATCGGGGGCAAGCCCCCTCCCACACTTGATTGGGTTCACATAGTTAGAGGTGTGAATGCCGTCCAATGTGGGAGGGGGCTTGCCCCCGATGGGGCCTCTACAGGCGCTAGATCAGCGTCTCTATGCGCAAGGAGTTGGTCGACCCCGGTTGCCCGAACGGCACCCCGGCAGTGATCACCAAGGTATCCCCGCGCTGCGCCATGCCCTGGGCCTGGGCAATCTCCAGCGCGGTGGAACACACTTCATCCACCTGCCTCAGTCGATCATTGACCACCGAATGCACGCCCCACGCCACGCTCAAGCGGCGCGCGGTGGACAGGTTCGGCGTGAGGTTGAGAATCGGCGCTACCGGCCGTTCCCGCGCTGCGCGCAAGCTGGAACTGCCCGACTCGCTGTAGTTCACCAGCACCGCCACCGGCAGGATGCTGCTGATGCGCCGGATCGCGCAGCTGATGGCGTCCGACACCGTGGCATCGGCCTTGGGCCGGCTGACGTCGAGTTGGGTCTGGTAGTCCGGGCCGTTTTCCACCTGGCGGATGATCTTGCTCATCATCTGCACGGCTTCCAGCGGGTACTCGCCCGACGCGGTTTCCGCCGACAGCATCACCGCATCCGCGCCTTCGGCCACTGCATTGGCGACATCCGTCACTTCCGCGCGGGTCGGCGCCGGCGAGAAGCGCATGGACTCCAGCATCTGCGTCGCCACCACCACCGGTTTGCCCAACTGGCGGCAGGTGCGGATGATGTCTTTCTGGATTTGCGGCACGCTCTCGGCCGGCACTTCCACGCCCAGGTCGCCCCGGGCCACCATGATCGCGTCGCTCAGCTCGGCGATTTCCCGCAGGCGTTGTACGGCTGAGGGCTTCTCGATCTTGGCCATCAGGAACGCTTTGTCGCCGATCAGCTCGCGGGCCTCGCGGATGTCTTCCGGGCGCTGCACAAACGACAGCGCCACCCAATCCACGCCCAGCTCCAGGCCGAAGCTCAGGTCGCGACGGTCCTTGGCGGTGAGCGGGCTGAGTTCCAGCAAGGCTTGTGGGACGTTGACGCCTTTACGGTCGGACAACTCGCCGCCATTCAGTACGGTGGTGTCGATGGCATCGGCGTGCCGGGTGATCACGCGCAGGCGCAGCTTGCCGTCGTCGAGCAACAGGTCCATGCCCGGTTCCAGGGCGGCGATGATTTCCGGGTGGGGCAGGTTGACCCGGCGCTGGTCACCCGGCGTCGGGTCCAGGTCCAGGCGCAGGGCCTGGCCACGCACCAGTTGCACCTTGCCTTCGGCAAACGTCCCGACGCGCAGCTTCGGTCCCTGCAGGTCCATGAGGATGCCCAGCGGGTAGTTGAGCTGGCGCTCCACCTGGCGAATCCAGTGGTAGCGCCGGGCGTGATCGGCATGCTCACCGTGGCTGAAGTTGAGGCGAAAGATATTCACCCCGGCTTGCACCAGCTCACGGATATCGTCGATACCGTCGGTGGCCGGGCCCAGGGTGGCGAGGATCTTGACCTTCTTGTCAGGCGTCATGGTGGGCAGTCTCAAGAATCAGGATGGCGCGCACGTCATTGACATTTGTGCGGGTCGGCTCGGTAACGATCAAGCCGTCGAGGGCGGCGAAGTAGCCATAACCGTTGTTGTTATCCAACTCGTCGCTGGCCGACAGGCCCAGGGCTTCGGCGCGTGCATAGCTGCACGGGGTCATGATTGCGCCGGCGTTGTCTTCCGAGCCGTCGATGCCGTCGGTGTCGCCGGCCAGGGCGTACACGCCCGGCAGACCTTTGAGGCTGTCGGTCAGGCTCAACAGGAATTCGGCGTTGCGCCCGCCACGGCCATTGCCGCGCACGGTGACGGTGGTTTCCCCACCGGAGAGGATCACGCACGGCGCCGCCAACGGCTGGCCGTGCTGCACGATTTGCCGCGCGATGCCGGCGTGCACTTTGGCCACCTCCCGCGCTTCGCCTTCCAGGTCGCCGAGGATCAGCGCGCTGAAACCGGCCTGGCGCGCTTTCACCGCCACCGCTTCCAGGGATTGTTGCGGGCGCGCGATCAGCTGGAAGTGGCTGCGGGCGAGCACCGGGTCGCCGGGCTTGACGGTTTCCGAGGCCGGATTCTGCAACCAGCTGCGCACGGCGGCCGGTACGTCGATGTCGTAGCGCTTGAGGATCGCCAGGGCCTGTTGCGAGGTGCTGGGGTCGCCGACCGTGGGGCCGGAGGCGATGACCGTGGCCTGGTCACCCGGCACATCGGAAATCGCGTAGGTGTAGACCGTGGCCGGCCAGGCCGCCTTGGCCAGCCGACCGCCCTTGATTGCCGAGAGGTGCTTGCGTACGCAATTCATCTCGCCAATGGTGGCGCCGGATTTGAGCAGGGCTTTGTTGATGGCCTGCTTGTCGGCCAGGCTGATGCCTTCGGCAGGCAGTGCCAGGAGTGCCGAGCCGCCGCCGGAGAGCAGGAAGATCACGCGATCGTCTTCACTCAGGTTGCTGATCAGTTCCAGCACGCGCTTGGCCACTGCAAGGCCGGCGGCATCGGGCACCGGGTGGGCGGCTTCGACCACTTCGATTTTCTGGCAAGGGGCGCCGTGACCGTAGCGGGTGACCACCAGGCCTGAGACGTCGCCTTGCCAGCAATTCTCGACGACCAGCGCCATGGCGGCCGCCGCCTTGCCGGCGCCGATCACGATCACGCGGCCGCTGCGGTCGGCGGGCAGGCAGGGTTCGAGGACGTGCCGGGGATGGGCGGCGTCGATGGCTGTGGCAAACAGCTCGCGAAGCAGGTGTTGCGGATCGACCGACATAAGCGGGCTCCCGGGTATTTTTGTTATTAGAGGTGCAGCCATTTCAAAGGGGGGTTATTTATCGCGAATCGAGAAGTTCGCCATATGCTCCAACCCCTTGATCAGCGCCGAGTGGTCCCAATTCCCGCCACCAAGCGCCGCGCAGGTGCTGAACACTTGCTGGGTGCCGGCCGTATTCGGCAGGTTGATCCCCAGTTCCCTGGCACCGGCCAGGGCCAGGTTGAGGTCCTTCTGGTGCAGGTTGATGCGGAAACCCGGATCGAAGGTACCCTTGATCATGCGTTCGCCATGCACTTCGAGGATCTTCGACGAGGCAAAGCCGCCCATCAGCGCTTCACGTACTTTGGCCGGGTCGGCGCCGTTCCTGGAGGCGAACAGCAGTGCTTCGGCCACCGCCTGGATATTCAGCGCGACGATGATCTGGTTGGCCACTTTGGCGGTCTGGCCATCGCCATTGCCGCCCACCAGGGTGATGTTCTTGCCCATGCTCTGGAACAGCGGCAGGGCACGTTCGAAGGTCTGTGGTTCGCCACCGACCATGATGCTCAAGGTCCCGGCCTTGGCGCCGACTTCACCGCCGGACACCGGGGCGTCGAGGTACTGCGCGCCGTGCTCGTTGATCTTTGCCGCAAACGCCTTGGTGGCCGTGGGAGAGATCGAACTCATGTCGATCACCACCTTGTTCGGCGACAGGCCCGCCGCCACACCGTCGGCGCGGAACAGCACGTCGTCGACCTGCGGGGTGTCGGGGACCATGACGATAATGAACTCGGCTTCCTGGGCCACTTGCTGCGGGGTGGCCAGGGCCACTGCGCCGGCGCTGATCAGCTCGGCCGGTGCCTTGCCGTGGTGTTCGGAAAGCAACAGTTGATGACCGGCTTTCTGCAGGTTTGCGGCCATGGGTTGGCCCATGATGCCGGTGCCGATAAATCCGATTTTAGCCATGATGAAATCCTCTTTTTATGCTCTGTGGGCGCTGGGCTTGCAGTGGTGAGCGGGCTTGTCCCGCGCTGGCTGCGTAGCAGCCCCATGGGGTCAGTGGTAAACCCGTCGGGGGACAAGCCCCCCTCACCACAGCAAGCCCCCTCCCACAAGGTTTTGTGTGGTGTCGGTTAGACGGCGTTGTGGGTTTTAAGCCAGCCCAAACCCGCTTCGGTGGTGGTCAGCGGCTTGTACTCACAGCCGACCCAGCCCGCGTACCCGATGCGGTCCAGATGTTCGAACAGGAAGCGGTAGTTGATCTCCCCGGTTCCCGGCTCATTGCGCCCAGGGTTGTCCGCCAGCTGAATGTGATTGATCTCCTCCAGGTGCGCCGCCATGGTCCGGGCCAGGTCGCCTTCCATGATTTGCATGTGGTAGATGTCGTACTGCAGGAACAGGTTGTCACTGCCCACCTGTTCGCGAATCGACAGGGCCTGTGCAGTGTTGTTGAGGTAGAAACCCGGAATGTCGCGGGTGTTGATCGCTTCCATCACCAGCTTGATGCCCGCCGCCTGCAGCTTGCCGGCGGCGTACTTGAGGTTGGCGACAAAGGTCCTCTCCACGGTTTCATCATCCACACCCTGGGGCCGAATCCCCGCCAGGCAGTTGATCTGGGTATTGCCCAGCACCTGGGCGTAGGCGATGGCCAGCGTGACCCCGGCGCGGAATTCCTCGACCCGGTCCGGGTGGCACGCCAGGCCGCGTTCGCCCTTGGCCCAGTCACCGGCCGGCAGGTTGAACAGCACCTGGGTCAGGCCATGGGTATCGAGCTGGGCCTTGATTTCAGCCGAGCTGAATTCGTAGGGGAACAGGTACTCGACACCCTGGAAGCCGGCATCGGCAGCGGCCTTGAAGCGCGCGAGAAAGTCCTGCTCGGTAAACAGCATGGACAGGTTGGCGGCAAAGCGTGGCATAGGGTTCTCCTTAATCGAGCAGGGAAATGGCGGTCGGCGCATCGTTGCCGACCAGGGCCAGGTCTTCGAATTCGTTGACGGCGTTGATCTCGGTGCCCATGGAAATATTGGTCACGCGCTCCAGAATGATCTCGACGATCACCGGCACCTTGAATTCTTCGATCATCTGTTCGGCCTTGCGCAGCGCCGACGCGATCTGTCCCGGTTCGAACACGCGCAGGGCCTTGCAACCCAGGCCTTCAGCGACGGCAACGTGGTCGACGCCATAGCCGTTCAGCTCTGGTGCGTTGAGGTTGTCGAAAGACAACTGCACGCAGTAGTCCATTTCAAACCCGCGCTGGGCCTGGCGGATCAGCCCCAGGTAAGAGTTGTTCACCACCACGTGGATGTACGGCAGCTTGACCTGCGCGCCCACGGCCAGTTCTTCGATCATGAACTGGAAGTCATAGTCGCCGGACAGCGCCACCACCTTGCGGCTAGGGTCGGCCTTGACCACGCCCAGCGCCGCCGGAATGGTCCAGCCCAACGGGCCGGCCTGGCCGCAGTTGATCCAGTGGCGGGGCTTGTACACATGCAGGAACTGCGCGCCGGCAATCTGCGACAGGCCGATGGTGCTGACGTAGCAGGTGTCTTTGCCGAACACCTGGTTCATCTCTTCGTACACCCGTTGCGGCTTGACCGGCACGTTGTCGAAGTGGGTCTTGCGCTGCAGGGTCGCCTTGCGCTGCTGGCAGTCATGCAGCCAGGCGCTGCGGTCCTTGAGCTTGCCGGCGGCTTTCCACTCGCGGGCGACTTCGATGAACATCGTCAGCGCGGAGCCGGCGTCGGACACGATGCCCAGGTCCGGGGTGAATACGCGGCCAATCTGCGTCGGCTCGATGTCGACGTGAATGAATTTACGCCCTTCGGTGTAGACCTCGACCGAACCGGTGTGGCGGTTGGCCCAACGGTTACCGATACCCAGTACCACGTCCGATTTGAGCAGCGTCGCGTTGCCGTAGCGGTGGGAGGTTTGCAGGCCAACCATACCGACCATCTGTGGGTGATCGTCGGGAATGGTGCCCCAGCCCATCAGCGTCGGGATCACCGGGATGCCGGTCAGTTCGGCGAACTCCACCAACAGCTCGCTGGCGTCGGCGTTGACCACGCCGCCGCCGCTCACCAGCAACGGGCGTTCCGCCTGATCCAGCAGGGCCAGGGCCTTTTCGACCTGGATGCGGGTGGCCAATGGCTTGGCCAGTGGCAGCGGCTGGTAGGCGTCGATATCGAATTCGATCTCGGCCATCTGCACGTCGAACGGCAGGTCGATCAGCACCGGACCAGGGCGGCCGGAGCGCATTTCATAGAAGGCTTTCTGGAACGCGTACGGCACTTGGCCCGGCTCGAGGACGGTGGTCGCCCATTTGGTCACCGGCTTGACGATGCTGGTGATGTCCACGGCCTGGAAATCTTCCTTGTGCAGGCGGGCCCGTGGTGCCTGGCCGGTGATGCACAGGATCGGGATCGAGTCCGCCGAGGCGCTGTAGAGGCCGGTGACCATGTCGGTGCCCGCCGGGCCCGAGGTGCCAATGCACACGCCGATATTGCCGGCCTTGGTGCGGGTGTAACCCTCGGCCATGTGCGAGGCGCCTTCAACGTGGCGAGCAAGGACGTGATCGATGCCACCCACCTTCTGCAAGGCTGAGTACAGCGGGTTGATCGCAGCGCCTGGGATACCGAAGGCGGTGTCCACGCCTTCACGGCGCATGACGAGGACGGCGGCTTCGATTGCTCTCATTTTGCTCATGATTTTGGTGCCTCTTGCGTTTTGTAATTGTATACAAGTGGTGTCTGTCCAAAGTGTATTCACGGCGGGAGGCACAGGTCAATCCATTTTATTGGTTGGTCTTTGCGTTCGTCGGAACCGCTTTTTTCGACGTATGGAGCCTTTGTTTGAAAATATTGTATACAAAAATAAATATCATTGTGTTCTATTTGTTTGATCGAGCATCTGATCAAACAGACCTCCACCGCTTTCCCAATAACAAAAGAAGGACGGCACCATGAGCGCTTTAACCTTGAAGATTGCCACCCAACTGGCCAGCCAGGCCCTCAGCGCAGGGCGCACGATCTCAGCTGCACCGCTGACCGTTGCGGTGCTCGACAGCGGTGGCCACTTGATCACCGTGCAGCGCGAAGACGGCGCCAGCCTGTTGCGCCCGCAAATCGCCATCGGCAAGGCCTGGGGCGCGATTGCGCTGGGCAAGGGCTCGCGCTTGCTGGCGCTGGACGCACAGCAACGGCCGGCGTTTATCGCGGCGTTGAACAGCCTGGGGCAGGGTAGCGTGGTGCCGGCGCCGGGTGGGGTGTTGATTCGGGATCAGGCGGGGGCGGTACTGGGGGCGATCGGGATCAGCGGGGATACGTCGGATATTGATGAGCAGTGTGCGATCACGGCGATCGAGGGGCTGGGGCTGAGGGCGGATGCGGGGGTGTCAGCGTGAGTCGCGTGTGACTGTAAGGGCCTCATCGGGAGCAAGCCCCCTCCCACAGTCTTGAGCGTATTCACGGTTCAATAGGTGGGAGGGGGCTTGCCCCCGATTGGCACAGGCATCTCGGTGCATCAGTCCGGCGCACAGCCCTTGAGCACCAACCGAATAATCGTCTGCGCCGCCGCTTCATAATCGGCCTCATCCAGCTTGGCTTTGCCGGTCACCGCGGAAATCTGCCAGTCGAAATCCGCATAGGTCTGCGTCGCCGCCCAGATGCTGAACATCAGGTGATGAGGGTCGATAGCTGCAATCAACCCGCGATCCACCCAGCTCTGGATGCAGTCGATGTTGTGCTTGGCCTGGGCATTGAGTTGTTGGACCTGCTCGGCACTCAGGTGCGGTGCGCCATGCATGATTTCGCTGGCGAACACCTTGGAGGCGAAGGGCAGGTCGCGGGAGATGCGGATTTTCGAGCGGATGTAGTTGCTCAGCACCGCTGAAGGCTCGCCCTCGGGGTTGAACGGCGTGGACGCCGCCAGGATCGGCTCGATAATGCTTTCGAGCACCTCGCGGTAGAGGTTGTCCTTGGACTTGAAGTAGTAATACACGTTGGGCTTGGGCAGCCCGGCCTTGGCGGCGATGTCGCTGGTTTTGGTCGCGGCGAAGCCCTTGTCGGCAAACTCCTCGCTTGCCGCCCGCAGGATCTTTTCTTTGTTGCGCTCGCGAATGGTGCTCATAAACCAGGGTTTTCCTTGCCAGTGCAGGCGGTCGGGCATGTTAGCACCGGCTATCCGCGAGCCTCAACAATGTGTCCGCAACGCCTTGCGCCGCGCTATGCTCGCGTCATCTTTTCTCTTACGGAAGTGCGTTTCATGGCAGGAAGCAGTTTGCTGGTGTTGATCGACGACATCGCCACCGTCCTCGACGATGTCGCCCTGATGACCAAGATGGCCGCCAAGAAAACCGCCGGCGTGCTGGGCGATGACCTGGCGCTCAACGCCCAGCAGGTTTCCGGTGTGCGTGCCGAGCGGGAAATCCCGGTGGTATGGGCCGTTGCCAAGGGCTCGTTTATCAACAAATTGATCCTGGTGCCCACCGCGTTGTTGATCAGCGCCTTCGCTCCTTGGGCCGTGACACCGTTGTTGATGCTCGGCGGCGCCTACCTGTGTTTCGAAGGTTTCGAGAAGCTCGCGCATAAATTCCTGCACAGCAAGGCTGAAGTCCAGGCCGACCATGCGCAGTTGGTTGAAGCGGTGGCTAACCCGGCTACTGATCTGGTGGCTTTTGAAAAGGACAAGATCAAAGGCGCGATCCGGACTGACTTCATCCTCTCTGCGGAAATCATCGCCATCACCCTCGGCACCGTGGCCGATGCGCCGTTGATGCAGCAAGTGATTGTCCTGTCGGGCATCGCCATCGTCATGACCATCGGCGTCTACGGGCTTGTAGCTGGCATCGTCAAGCTGGATGACCTGGGCCTGTGGCTTACCCAGAAGCCTGGCCAGATGGCTCGCAGTATCGGTGGCGGCATTCTGCGCGCGGCACCGTACATGATGAAGAGCCTGTCGGTGATCGGCACGGCGGCGATGTTCATGGTCGGCGGTGGCATCCTTACCCATGGTGTGCCGGTGGTGCATCATTGGGTGGAAACGGTGAGCCAGAGTGTCGGTGGGGTGGCGTGGCTGATGCCGACCCTGTTGAACGCGGGTGTGGGGATTGTCGCCGGGGCGGCGGTATTGGTGGTGGTGTCGGTGGTCGGTCGGTTGTGGCGTACTGCGAGGGCCTGACATTTCGGTCAGGCCACCGACGTGTATCAGCGCAGCGCGCGTCGTCACGCCCGCCGCCTGCAACCTTGCCGATTACTGGGCGAAGGCCTTGTAGCCATTCTGCTCGAAGTTGTAAAGCGTGTTTGCTTCTGAACCTTTCACGTAGTCATAGCTACTGTCAGAGGAGGCGCTTGCAGTCATTGGTCGGGTGTAAAGCGTCCCTTCTATCTGGTTGTTATTGGGTGTCGACTCGGTGCCGCCCTTGGCATCGGCGTATTGGAATACGCGCTCGGCATTTGCGGCCCGGTCGGCCCGAGTATCGTTCGACGCATTCATGTCGTCCCAATCGCCTGTCTGAGACTTGATCCCCGTCAGTTTGTCATCCTTGAGCGCTTCGCGCGCGCTCGCAAAAAGCGGGGTGTTGGTAATGGCGTCGACGCTGCGATGATCGCCAGGTGCCCTGCCCGTATTGCCGGTAGGCGCACTGATAGAGGCGTGCCCCTGCTGGCCTGTCGACGACTGGGAGCCTGCCGGGCCGTTTGCCTGGGCGTATCCGGTATTGTATTGATTGGAGCCGCTGGAGTTGTTTACATCCATCAAGGTTTTCCGTTTTTCAATGATTAGGCGTCTGATTGGGAACCCGTGGGTTCGCGCCTTAAGTGGTTTTCCCGAATGAAACGGTTCCCGTAGACCTAGGAAATCTAGTGGTCTGCGTGTCGGGGAAATTACCGGTTTACGTCAAGCTCGTGAGTATCGGTGTACACGGGCACCAGGCGTACCCTGAAGGCTTGAGTTCAGAGGTACCCCCGCCGTGTTTGCTTCAGGAGGGGTATTGCAAGGCGCTGTAACCTTTTTCGCTGAAAGCCTTTAGCAACTGCGCTTCGGAACCGGTGGACACACTGCCGAACTGGCCAAAGCCCTGCATGCGGTGATCGCCTTGTTGCGATGAGCCCTGCCGCTTGAGGCCTTCGCGACCATCGATGTGGTTCACCACTTCCGACAGGTTATAGGCCGCATCCGCACGGGATTCAGGATTTTCGTTGGCAGGGCCCCAATCGCCGGTCTGCTGTTTGAGCTTGTTAAGAAAGTCGTTGGAGAAAGGGCCGTCCTGCTTGAGCACGTCTTTGAGCGCCGGATTATCACTGAGGATTTTTTCTGCGCCGCGGTGATCGCCGGCAGGCCTGCCATAAGCACCTGTGGGAGCGCCCGTGCCAGCGTTCTTCGATGCCTGCGGTTCGGCTGCTTGAGGGCTATACGCAGAAGGGGTGGAGGAAGGGCTGGAGGAAATAGATTGCGTCATATTGAAATATCCACTCAAAGTTCAAGGTGGGTAACCGCCTCATCCGCCCGATATTTGTCAGGCTTGTCTGTGGGGGGACCTGGACTCTGTGTGGCGTGGCTGTGCGGCTGGTTCCCGTCATGCTGCTGTTACCGCCACTGCGCGCAAAAAAAGGCCATTCATTCGAATGGCCTTTTTTGTCGGCGTTATTTACTCGGCAATCTGCAACTTGCGTGATTCCGTATAGATATACCGCACCTTCTCATACTCGAACGGCGAGTTCATCTGACCGTAGCGGAAGCTGGTCTGGTAGCGCTTGTCCACCGCGCGCAGGGCCCAGATTTCCGGGTGGTTGGAGCTGACTTCGGAGACGTTGAGGAAGTTGATCTGGGACTCGGCGGTGTAGTCCACCAGCAAGCCGCCAGTGTCGCGCAGGTTCGACGGGCCGAAGATCGGCAGCACCAGGTAGGCACCGCCGGGCACGCCGTAGAAGCCCAGGGTCTGGCCGAAGTCTTCGCTCTGGCGCGGCAGGCCCATGGCGGTCGCCGGGTCCCACAGGCCGGCGATGCCGACGGTGGTGTTGAGCAGCAGGCGCCCGGTGGTTTCCAGGGAACGGTGGCCCTTGAGTTGCAGCAGGCTGTTCAACAGGTTGGGCACGTCGCCCAGGTTGTTGAAGAAGTTGCTCACGCCGGTGCGCAGGAAGCTTGGCGTGACGTAGCGGTAACCGTCGACCACCGGCAGGAACACCCATTGGTCAAAGCGGTAGTTGAAGTGGTACACGCGGCGGTTCCACGATTCGAGCGGGTCATACACGTTGAGGGCGTTGACCGACGAGCGTTCGAATTCGCGTTGGTCCAGGCCCGGGTTGAACTTGAGTTTGCTCAACGGCTCCTTGAATCCGTCGGAGTCCATCACCACAGGCGCGTGAGCCTTGCTGTTGTCGGCATTGGCAACGCCTGCGCACATCAGGGCGGCAAGCAGCAGAAGATATTTAGCCACGGAAGAACTCCAGCATGGCGTCGGCGTTGACGCGGTAATTGAGGTTGCCGCAATGGCCGCCCAGGGGGTAGACGGTCAAGCGATCGCCGAAGGTCTTGCGCAGGAAGCCGAGGTCGCCCGGGCCGAGGATCACGTCGTCGGCGTTGTGCATGACGGCGATTTTCGGGCTGGCGTGCAGGTAGTCCTTGAGGGCGTACAGGCTGACCTGGTCAACCAGTTGCAACAGGCTGCCGCCGTCGGAGCGGGCGCGCCACATCGGGATCACCTGTTCGGTGAGGTAGCAATCGAAGTCGCATTGCAGCGCACGCTTGAGGAACGGCGTGAGGCTGGTGCCTTCGCTGATCGGGTACTTCGGCGGGATGATCAGGCCACGGCGGTTGATCAGGTCCGAAGTAAAGGCGATGTCGGCCGCTGAGAAGCGGAACGAGGTGCCGATCAGCATGGCCATCTGTTCGTTGGTCAGGTGCTGCTTGGATTGCTGGAAGTCGTAGAGCAGGGCGTCGTTGAGGTCGATGTAGCCCTTTTGCTGGAAGTAACGGGTCAGCTTGTTCAACACCAGTTCATAGAAGGTGGTGGTGTTGTTGATGCCCTTGACCTCGGTCTGTACCAGCTTGTCGAGGTTGGTGATCGAGGTGTAGAGGTTGACCGGCGGGTTGAGCAGCAGCACTTTCTTGAAGTTGAAGCTGCGGCGGGTCTCGTCGAGCTTGCTGACAAACGCCGCATCCAGCGCACCGAGGCTGTAGCCGGTGAGATAGAAGTCGGTCACCGGCAGCGAGGCATTCTGGGCACGCACGGCCTGCATCACGCGGTACATGTCTTCGGCATCTTCCTGGCTGATGCCGGGGGTGGCGAAGCGCGATGCCGAGGCGATGAAGTCGAAGCTGGTGGGCGACGACAGTTGCACCACGTGGTAGCCGGCCTGGTAATACAGTTTTTTCAGGTATTCGTTGATGCTGCTGTCAAACCGCGCACCGGTGCCCGCGATCAGGAAGATCAGCGGCGCGGCGCGGTCCTGCTTGGCGATGCGGTAAGTGAGCTTCTTCACTGCCCAGAAATTGTCCGGCAGGCTGAACTCGCGCTCGGGGCGCATGTTCAGGGTGTAGTCGGACTGGTTGATCTGGTCGTCGGTCGGCAATGTCGGCCGAAGGTCGGGCGGGGTGGTGGCGATGGTCGCTTCGAACGGGTTGGTCAAAGGGTAGCCATAGCTGGCTTGGTCGATATCGACGGCCAGTGCTGACGCACTCAAAAAAAGGCTGCCCAGTAAGGCAGCACAGCGCAAGGAACGGAGCATGACTTAATCCCTAAGAGGAAACGTGCTAAATGAAGTTCGCAGGCTATGACCACCGCGTTGCCACCGAAGTGCCAGCTCTCGGCACGAAAAGTCGGAAAATAACGTCGGATTCGGGGTAATAGTAGCGAGACGATACACTTTGCCATGCATTAGTGAACACTAATTGTGTGTATGCACCTTGCTAACGGCCGCTGGCGCATTAAGCTGAGCGCCGTTTTTGCCTATCGGAGTGCTCCATGTCCCGCCGCTTGCCGTTGATTTTGCTGCTTATTGCCCTGCCGTTATGGCTGGCTGCCAGTTATGGCGCGCGTTACGGCTTTATGGAAGATGGCCAGTGGGTCGGCATCTGTGCCGACGAGGCCAGCCGCTGGGAATGCCAGGTACGTTCGAACCTGGGCTTGATGATTCACTTCAAGGTGCTGGGCTGGGCCGCGCTGGTGACCTCGGTGCTGGCGTTTTTCGTACCGGGCCGTGCGGGATGGGGCTTGGCGGTGCTGGGGCTGGTGTTCGGGCTGCCGGCCCTGGCGTTGTACAACACCTCGTTTGCGGTGTTTGCGGTGGTGATTGCGGGGTTGCGGTTGGTCAGGCAGTCGCGGCGCGCCTGATCAGGCCAATCGGGGGCAAGCCCCCTCCCACATGAGAACGCAGTCCAAAGGTGGGAGGGGGCTTGCCCCCGATGGCGCTCTTAAGCCTTGCGCATCCGCAAGCACCGCCACAAAGCCACAACCATCAACCCACTGACCACCGCCCAACCCCACGCCTGCTGGTTCAGCAGGCCTTCACGGTACAGCTGTGGCGCAATGCCGGCCCCGATGATAAAGGTCAGCAAGGCAATCTCCCGGCGTGGCCCGGCCACCGGACGAATCAGATACACCAACGCCGGCAGCAGCAGCGCCGCACTCGGGAAGCTGCGGTAGCGTGGGTCAAACACCAGTGCCAGCATCATCACCGCACCGGCGAACCCGGCGATTGCCACCAGCCAGCCGGCACGGTGTTCCAGCCAGTTGAACAGGCGTTCGCGCAAGCCTTCACGGGCACTCAGGGCCAGGGCCGCGTGGGCCAGTACCAGCAGGTTCAGCGCCACGAGTAAACCGGCCCATGCCCATTCATCGTTGAAGCGCGCAGTCACGCGGGTCAGTTCGGCCCAGGTGCCGATGGAACAGGCCGCCACTGCACCCAGCATGGGCAGGGCCATCGCGGCGCGCGTGGTGCGGACGCGACCACCGAGCACCAGCGTGCCCAGCAGGATAATCCCGCCGACCCCCAGCCACAGCGGCCAGTGCGGCACATTGGTCACCGGCCCGGCGAGGATGCCCTTGTCCTGACGGTCGGCATCGAACAGGCCCCAGTAACCGCCCACGGCACCTTCACTGGCGCGCTTCCACGGCTGGTCAAACGCTTCGATCAGGTTGTAGTGCCAGCCATTGGCCTCGGCCATGGCCACGAAGCCACGCATGAACTTGGCTTCGTTGACACGACTCGGTACCGCGGTTTCGCGTTGGCGGCCTTCGCTGGGCCAGCCGGTCTCGCCGATCAATATGTCCTTGGGCGCGAATTTGTTGCCAAAAGTCTGGCGTACATCGCCCACATGCTTGAGGGCCTGGTCGATACCGGAGGGGTCATCTTCCCAGTAGGGCAGCAGGTGGATGGTCAGGAAGTCCACCGCCGGAGCGATTTCCGGGTGCTGCAGCCAGAACTCCCAGACGTCGGCGTAGGTAACCGGCTGCTTGATCTGGCTTTTAACTTTCTGGATCAGCGCCACCAGCTGTTTGGCGGTGACTTCCTTGCGCAGCAGCGCTTCGTTGCCGACGATCACCGAGGTAACCACATCGGGGTTGGCATTCGCCGAGGCGATCAGTTGGTCGACCTCTTTTTCGGTTGCGACCGGGTCGCTGCTGACCCAGGCGCCCGCCATCACCTTCAGGCCGTGCTTACGCGCCAGGTCCGGCAAGGCTTCCAGGCCGGTCATGGAGTAGGTGCGGATGCACTCGAAGCGGGTGGCCAGCAGGGCGAGGTCGGCGTCCATGCGCGCGGGGCGCAGTGTGAACGGTTGGTCGAAGGGCGATTGGTCCTTGTCGAACGGTGTGTACGACGCGCATTGCAGTTTGTGACTGGCACTGGCCACATCCGGCAGCACCACCGGCCGGCCGAGGCCATACCAGTAACCGACAAGGGCCAGCAGGCCGAGGATCAAAGCGAAGCAATAGGGCAAGGCAGGGAAGCGGGCAGTGGCGGGCATGGTCGGCTTATCTGGGGGAGCAAAGGCGCGCATCTTACCCGGATTTGCGCTATCCCAGTGGGGCTGCATAATTTTGACATGCAAAGTTCAGGCGGGATCGTGGGGTTAAGTCCTACAAAAAGTCCTACTGGCGATGTGATGTCGTTTCTTGCTTGCATGAGGTCGCTGACAGAGCAGGTCGAAGGCTGCGGCAGGTTGATGATCGAGGTGTCAGCACTCCACTGATGTCGCAGCAGCCGGATCGATGCGCGTGAAGGGGGCGCGGCGCACCACATAACAACAGGTTGACGTCGCTCGACATCCGTCGGGCGCAGCACTTTCGGGGAAGTACGATGAAGATGCGACGACTCTTGGGCGCAGCTGCCACTCTGGTAGTTGCGATGAGCTCCACACTGGCCAGCGCCGACAGCAAAACCCTGAGCATCGGTTATGTAGATGGCTGGTCCGACAGCGTTGCCACCACGCATGTGGCGGCAGAGGTGATCAGGGAAAAGCTCGGTTATGACGTCAAACTGCAAGCGGTTGCCACCGGGATCATGTGGCAGGGCGTGGCCACCGGCAAGCTCGATGCCATGCTCTCCGCCTGGCTGCCCGTGACCCACGGCGAGTATTGGACCAAGAACAAGGACAAGGTGGTCGACTACGGCCCTAACTTCAAGGATGCGAAGATCGGCTTGATCGTGCCGGAGTACGTCAAGGCCAAGTCCATCGAAGACCTCAAGACCGATACCACCTTCAAGAACAAGATCGTCGGCATCGACGCCGGTTCAGGCGTGATGCTCAAGACCGACGAAGCCATCAAGCAGTACGGCCTCGACTACAAACTGCAAGCCAGTTCGGGTGCGGCGATGATCGCCGAGCTGACCCGTGCCGAAGACAAGCAGGAATCCATTGCGGTCACCGGCTGGGTGCCACACTGGATGTTCGCCAAGTGGAAACTGCGTTTCCTGGACGATCCAAAAGGGATTTATGGTGCTGCTGAAACCGTCAACAGCATCGGCAGCAAGGGCCTGGAGAAGAAAGCGCCGGAAGTCGCGGCGTTCCTGAAGAAATTCCAGTGGGCCTCCAAGGATGAGATCGGCGAAGTCATGCTCGCTATCCAGGAAGGCGCCAAGCCTGATGCAGCGGCCAAGGACTGGGTTGCCAAGCACCCTGAGCGCGTTGCCGAGTGGACCGCTAAATAACTCCCCAATGCCTTGATACAGCCCCAGTGGGAGGGGGCTTGCCCCCGATTGCGGTGCGTCAGTCGTCAATGATCTGACTGGCTCACCGCTATCGGGAGCAAGCCCCCTCCCACATTATTTTCGTCACCCGCAAATGTTTCTGCGCCCTCTCAATCCCTCGCTACACTCCGTCTAATACTAAGGTCGTCTGGAACCTGTTCCGTAGCCGCATACAGTGGATACGTACCAATAATAAAAAAGCTGTGCTGCGAGGATAAAAACAATGAACGACAGCATTTACCTCTCGATTCAAAACAGCCCGCGTTTCAAGGAGCTGGTGAGAAAAAGGGAAAGGTTCGCCTGGATTCTCTCGGCGATCATGCTAGGGCTGTACTCCGGATTCATCCTGTTGATTGCCTACGGGCCACAAGTACTGGGTGCCAAGCTCAGTCCCGGTTCGTCGATTACCTGGGGCATTCCCTTGGGCGTCGGCCTGATTGTGTCCGCCTTCATCCTGACCGGCATCTATGTGCGCCGGGCCAACGGCGAGTTTGACGACCTGAACAATGCGATTCTCAAGGAGGCTGCGCAATGATCCGGCGTCTATTGGCTGTATTCGGCGCTTCGCTGTTTGCTCCTGCCGTTTGGGCGGCGGACGCATTGACCGGTGAAGTGCACAAGCAACCGCTGAATATCTCGGCGATCGTGATGTTCGTCGCGTTCGTCGGCGCCACCCTGTGCATCACCTACTGGGCGTCCAAGCGCAACAAGTCGGCGGCCGACTACTATGCGGCCGGCGGCAAGATCACCGGTTTCCAGAACGGCCTGGCGATTGCCGGCGACTACATGTCGGCCGCGTCCTTCCTGGGTATTTCCGCACTGGTGTTCACCTCCGGCTACGACGGCCTGATCTACTCGATCGGCTTCCTGGTGGGCTGGCCGATCATTCTGTTCCTGATCGCCGAGCGCCTGCGTAACCTGGGCAAGTACACCTTTGCCGACGTGGCGTCCTATCGCCTCGGGCAAACCCAGATCCGCAGCCTGTCGGCCTGTGGTTCCCTGGTGGTGGTGGCGTTCTACCTGATCGCGCAAATGGTGGGGGCGGGCAAGCTGATCCAGCTGCTGTTCGGCCTCGACTACCATGTGGCGGTGATCCTGGTCGGGATCCTGATGTGCCTGTATGTGCTGTTCGGCGGCATGCTGGCGACCACCTGGGTGCAGATCATCAAGGCGGTGCTGTTGCTGTCGGGTGCTTCGTTCATGGCGCTGATGGTGATGAAGCACGTCAACTTCGACTTCAACACGCTGTTCTCCGAGGCGATCAAGGTTCACCCTAAAGGTGAAGCGATCATGAGCCCCGGCGGCCTGGTGAAAGACCCGATCTCCGCGTTCTCCCTGGGCCTGGCACTGATGTTCGGTACTGCCGGCCTGCCGCACATCCTGATGCGCTTCTTCACCGTAAGCGATGCCAAGGAAGCGCGGAAGAGCGTGCTGTATGCCACGGGCTTCATCGGCTACTTCTATATCCTGACCTTTATCATCGGCTTCGGCGCGATCCTGCTGGTCAGCACCAACCCGGCGTTCAAGGATGCAGCAGGCGCCTTGCTGGGCGGTAACAACATGGCGGCGGTGCACCTGGCCAACGCGGTGGGTGGCAGTATCTTCCTGGGCTTCATCTCGGCGGTGGCCTTCGCCACCATCCTGGCCGTGGTTGCCGGTTTGACCCTGGCCGGTGCTTCGGCGGTGTCCCATGACCTGTATGCCAGTGTGATCAAGAAAGGCAAGGCCAACGAGAAGGATGAGATTCGCGTATCGAAGATCACCACCATCGCCCTGGCAGTGCTGGCGATTGGCCTGGGCATCCTGTTCGAAAGCCAGAACATCGCGTTCATGGTCGGCCTGGCGTTCTCGATTGCCGCCAGCTGTAACTTCCCGGTGTTGCTGCTTTCCATGTACTGGAAAAACCTCACCACCCGTGGCGCGATGATTGGCGGCTGGCTGGGCCTGATCAGTGCCGTTGGCCTGATGATCCTGGGTCCGACCATCTGGGTCTCGATCCTGCATCACGAAAAAGCCATCTTCCCGTACGAATACCCGGCGCTGTTCTCGATGATCATTGCGTTCATCGGTATCTGGTTCTTCTCCATCACCGACAAGTCGGCGGCGGCAGAGAAAGAGCGCGCGCTGTACTTCCCGCAGTTTGTGCGTTCGCAGACTGGCCTGGGGGCGAGTGGGGCGGTTAATCACTAAGGTTGTAGCTGGATAAAGAAATGCCCCGGTCGAAAGGTCGGGGTATTTTTTTGCCTTGGGTTTATGGGGGGGGCTGCTACTGGCCTCATCGGGGCAAGCCCCCTCCCACACTTGATCTATGAACACGTTCAAATGTGGGAGGGGGCTTGCCCCCGATGGTGGTAGATCAGTCGACACAAATAAAAACGGCCTCCACTGAGGGAGGCCGTTTTCGGTGCTGCTGAAAGGTGCTTACTTGCGATCTTCCAGCTTGGTAATGTCACGCGACTCGTAGCCGGTGTACAGCTGGCGTGGACGGCCAATCTTGTACGGGCTGGAGAGCATTTCTTTCCAGTGGGAGATCCAGCCCACGGTCCGCGCCAGGGCGAAGATCACGGTGAACATGCTGGTTGGAATGCCGATCGCCTTGAGGATGATCCCCGAGTAGAAGTCGACGTTCGGGTACAGGGAGCGTTCGATGAAGTACGGGTCGGTCAGGGCGATCTCTTCCAGGCGCATGGCCAGTTCGAGTTGCGGATCGTTCTTGATCCCCAGTTCCTTCAGCACTTCGTCGCAGGTCTGCTTCATGACGGTGGCGCGTGGGTCGCGGTTCTTGTAGACCCGGTGACCGAAGCCCATCAACTTGAACGGATCGTTCTTGTCCTTGGCCTTGGCGATGAACGTGTCGATGTTGGACACATCGCCGATTTCATCGAGCATGGTCAATACGGCTTCGTTCGCACCGCCGTGGGCAGGGCCCCACAGTGCGGCGATACCGGCGGCGATACAGGCGAACGGGTTGGCACCCGAAGAGCCTGCCAGGCGCACGGTGGACGTCGAGGCGTTTTGCTCGTGGTCGGCGTGGAGGATGAAGATCCGGTCCATTGCCTTGGCCAGCACCGGGCTGATCGGTTTGATCTCGCACGGGGTGTTGAACATCATGTGCAGGAAGTTTTCCGCGTACGTCAGGTCGTTGCGCGGGTACATCATGGGTTGGCCCATGGAGTACTTGTAAACCATTGCGGCCAGGGTCGGCATCTTGGCAACCAGGCGGATCGCGGAAATTTCGCGATGCTGCGGGTTATTGATGTCGAGGGAGTCGTGATAGAAGGCCGACAGGGCGCCGACCACGCCGCACATAACGGCCATCGGGTGGGCGTCGCGACGGAAGCCGTTGAAGAAGGTCTTCAACTGCTCGTGAACCATGGTGTGGTTCTTCACGGTGCTGACAAACTGGGCTTTTTGCTCGGCTGTTGGCAATTCGCCATTTAGCAGCAGGTAGCAGGTTTCCAGATAGTCCGATTTTTCCGCCAGTTGCTCGATCGGGTAGCCCCGGTGCAGCAGGATGCCATTGTCGCCGTCGATATAGGTGATCTTCGACTCGCAAGAGGCGGTCGACATGAAGCCTGGGTCGAAAGTGAAACGGCCCGTGGCCGTCAGGCCCCGTACGTCGATAACATCGGGACCAACGGTGCCGGTTAAAATGGGCAGCTCGACGGGGGCTGCGCCCTCGATGATCAACTGCGCTTTTTTGTCAGCCATGTGGCCTCCTATTTATGCTTCAAATCATCAGACAGACCCCCCACGCAGGGCCCGCACCACTATAGTGAGATAAATTCAGATGTCAATTTGCCTAAAGTCTTGCCCCAGAAGGCTTTAACCGGACTTTTTCCTCGAAATTGCCTGCCATTTACGCCTTTTATCCCGCCAGCGCAATCCGCTATTAGGGTGAGGTGCGCGCGTTGTCATTAGTAACCTAACTGTCTATACTCGGCCACCGACCGCCAAGGGCTTTTGGGCTTGCTTTCATTGGGGGTCGCACTCCCTGGGTGGTGCTTACCTGACCAGTCGCACTCCCCAACAACTTTGCCCTGATTGTTAGGGGCTCTTCAGTGTGAAAAAAAGCCGTGAATAGCCAACGACCTGTAAACCTAGACCTAAGGACCATCAAACTCCCCATCACCGGCGTTACGTCGTTCCTGCACCGTGTTTCCGGCATCATCCTGTTCCTGGGCTTGGGCATCATGCTTTATGCATTGAGCAAATCCCTGGGTTCCGAGGAAGGATACGCCGAGGTGAAGGCATGCTTGACCAGCCCGCTGGCCAAGTTCGTAGCATGGGGCCTCCTGTCCGCTCTGCTGTATCACCTGGTAGCCGGTGTGCGCCACTTGATCATGGACATGGGCATCGGTGAGACGCTGGAAGGCGGCCGCCTGGGCTCGAAAATCATCATCGCCATTTCCGTGGTGCTGATCGTTCTGGCAGGAGTTTGGATATGGTAACCAGCGTTACGAACCTATCGCGTTCGGGCCTCTATGACTGGATGGCGCAGCGTGTGTCTGCGGTCGTTCTCGCGGCTTATTTCATTTTCCTGATCGGATACCTCGTCGCAAACCCGGGCATTGGCTACGAGCAATGGCACGGGCTGTTTTCCCACAATGCGATGCGAATCTTCAGCCTGCTGGCCCTTGTAGCCCTGGGCGCTCACGCCTGGGTCGGCATGTGGACCATCGCGACCGACTACCTGACGCCGATGGCGCTGGGCAAGTCCGCGACCGCAGTCCGTTTCCTCTTCCAGGCAGTATGCGGCGTCGCGATGTTCGCTTACTTCGTCTGGGGTGTGCAGATTCTTTGGGGTATCTGATTCATGGCTAACATTCCAACTATTTCCTTCGACGCCATCATTATTGGTGGCGGCGGTGCCGGCATGCGCGCAGCGCTGCAGCTGGCCCAAGGCGGTCACAAGACTGCCGTGATCACCAAGGTATTCCCGACTCGCTCCCACACCGTATCGGCCCAGGGTGGCATCACCTGCGCCATCGCGTCCGCCGACCCGAATGATGACTGGCGCTGGCACATGTACGATACCGTCAAGGGTTCCGACTACATCGGTGACCAGGACGCTATCGAATACATGTGTCAGGAAGGCCCGGCCGCGGTGTTCGAGCTGGACCACATGGGTCTGCCGTTCTCCCGTACCGAACAGGGTCGCATCTACCAGCGTCCATTCGGCGGCCAGTCGAA
This sequence comes from Pseudomonas sp. GW821-FHT09C10, assembly GCF_059418085.1. Lineage (NCBI taxonomy): Bacteria > Pseudomonadati > Pseudomonadota > Gammaproteobacteria > Pseudomonadales > Pseudomonadaceae > Pseudomonas > Pseudomonas sp. GW821-FHT09C10. Next base: position 63,199 of record NZ_JBWKPE010000005.1, on the reverse strand, counting down.
GGACTACGGTAAAGGCGGCCAGGCTGCCCGTACCTGCGCCGCGTCCGACCGTACCGGTCACGCGCTGCTGCACACGCTTTATCAGGGCAACCTGAAAGCCGGCACCACGTTCCTGAACGAATACTACGCAGTGGATCTGGTGAAGAACGCCGACGGTGCATTCGTTGGCGTGATCGCCATCTGCATCGAAACCGGTGAAACCACCTACATCCGCGCCAAGGCTACCGTTCTGGCGACCGGCGGTGCAGGTCGTATCTACGCTTCCACCACCAATGCCCTGATCAACACCGGTGACGGCGTCGGCATGGCACTGCGTGCCGGCGTGCCGGTGCAGGACATCGAAATGTGGCAGTTCCACCCGACCGGCATCGCCGGCGCCGGTGTACTGGTCACCGAAGGTTGCCGTGGTGAAGGTGGTTACCTGATCAACAAGCACGGCGAGCGTTTCATGGAGCGTTATGCTCCGAACGCGAAAGACCTGGCGGGTCGTGACGTCGTTGCCCGTTCGATGGTCAAGGAAATCATCGCCGGTAACGGCTGTGGCCCGAATGGCGACCACGTACTGCTGAAGCTCGATCACCTGGGTGAAGAAGTGCTGCACAGCCGCCTGCCGGGTATCTGTGAGCTGTCCAAGACCTTTGCCCACGTGGACCCGGTGGTTGCTCCGGTTCCGGTTGTTCCAACCTGCCACTACATGATGGGCGGTGTTCCGACCAACATTCATGGCCAGGCGATCACCCAGAACGCCGAAGGCGTGGACGAGATCATCCACGGTCTGTTCGCGGTAGGCGAAGTGGCTTGCGTATCGGTACACGGTGCCAACCGTCTGGGCGGCAACTCGCTGCTCGACCTGGTGGTATTCGGCCGCGCGGCTGGCCTGCATTTGGAAAAAGCCCTGACCGACGGCATCGAATACGATGACGCCACCGACGCCAACATCGAGGCCGCCCTGGCGCGCCTGAACGCTCTGAACGAGCGCACTGATGGCGAAGACGTGGCAACCCTGCGTCGCGAGCTGCAAAGCTGCATGCAGAACTACTTCGGTGTATTCCGTACCGGCGAATACATGCAGAAGGGTATTGCCCAGCTGGCCGATCTGCGCAAGCGCATCGCCAACGTCAAGATCAACGATAAGAGCCAGGCGTTCAACACTGCTCGTATCGAAGCCCTTGAACTGCAAAACCTGCTGGAAGTGGCTGAAGCGACTGCGATCGCCGCCGAGGTTCGTAAGGAATCCCGTGGTGCCCACGCTCGTGAAGACTTTGAAGATCGCGATGACGAAAACTGGTTGTGCCACACCCTGTACTTCCCGGGTGACAAGCGCGTAACCAAGCGTGCCGTGAACTTCTCGCCGAAGACGGTTCCGACGTTTGAACCGAAGATTCGGACTTACTAAGGGTGGCTGCCATGTTGAAAGTCAGTGTTTATCGCTACAACCCTGATCAGGACGCTGCGCCGTTCATGCAGGAGTTCCAGGTCGATACCGGTGGTAAAGACCTGATGGTGCTGGATGTATTGGCACTGATCAAAGAGCAGGACGAAGGTTTCTCCTATCGTCGCTCTTGCCGTGAAGGTGTGTGCGGTTCCGACGGCATGAACATCAACGGCAAAAACGGCCTGGCGTGCATCACGCCGCTGTCCGCCGTTGTCAAAGGCAACAAGCTGATCGTTCGTCCTCTGCCAGGTTTGCCGGTTATCCGTGACCTGGTCGTCGATATGAGCATCTTCTACAAGCAATACGAGAAAGTTAAGCCGTTCCTGCAGAACGACACGCCGGCTCCGGCCATCGAGCGTCTGCAGTCCCCTGAAGAACGTGAAAAGCTCGATGGCCTGTACGAGTGCATCCTGTGCGCCTGCTGCTCGACATCGTGCCCGTCCTTCTGGTGGAACCCGGACAAGTTCCTGGGTCCAGCTGCCCTGCTGCAAGCGTACCGCTTCCTGGCAGACAGCCGTGACACCAAGACGTCCGAGCGCCTGGCTTCGCTGGATGACCCGTTCAGCGTATTCCGCTGCCGCGGGATCATGAACTGCGTCAACGTATGTCCTAAAGGCCTGAACCCGACTAAGGCCATTGGTCACATCCGTAACATGCTGCTGCAAAGCGGTGTGTAACTGACGTTGTAACAAAGCAGGACCGTTGTGCCCGTAAATGCTACGGCGCAGGCTTCAACCGGCGCCGTAGTTTTAACTTGAGCAGCGACTTACAAAGCCGCAGCTCTTATTTTGAAGAAATGAGACAAGCAGGGGCATTCGGGTTGGTACCCGAACTATCAGCGTGATCCTAAGTGGCTTGTTTTGGTCGCTGCACTTGGCCTTTTGCAAGCAAACTCGGTGTTTTCGCCGGTGGTGTCCCCAAATCGAGGGTGACCAAGCATGCAAGAAAGCGTGATGCAGCGCATGTGGAACAGCGGCTATCTTTCAGGTGGTAACGCTGCCTATGTGGAAGAGCTTTATGAGCTCTACCTGCACGACCCTAACGCTGTGCCAGAAGAATGGCGCACCAAATTTCAGACGTTGTCTTCAGACGGCAACGCTGCCACCGATGTATCGCACGCAACAATTCGCGATCAGTTCGTGCTGCTGGCAAAGAACCAGCGCCGCGCCCAACCGGTTTCCGCCGGCAGCGTGAGCAGTGAGCACGAGAAGAAGCAAGTTGAAGTACTGCGACTGATCCAGGCCTACCGTATGCGTGGCCACCAGGCAGCCCAGCTTGACCCGCTGGGGCTCTGGCAGCGTCCTGCACCTGCAGACCTGTCGATCAATCATTACGGCTTGACCAATGCCGATCTTGATACGACCTTCCGTGCCGGCGACCTGTTCATCGGCAAAGAGGAAGCGAGCCTACGCGAAATTCACGAAGCATTGCAGCAGACATATTGCCGCACCATCGGCGCTGAGTTCACGCACATCACCGATTCCGAGCAACGCCACTGGTTCCAGCATCGCCTGGAAGGCGTGCGTGGCCGTCCGGTATTGTCCGCCGACGTGCGCAGCCACCTGCTTGAGCGCGTGACCGCAGCCGAGGGCCTGGAAAAATACCTGGGTACCAAATACCCGGGCACCAAGCGTTTCGGCCTGGAAGGCGGCGAGAGCCTGATTCCGATGCTCGACGAACTGATCCAGCGTTCCGGTTCCTACGGCACCAAGGAAATCGTGATCGGCATGGCCCACCGTGGTCGCTTGAACGTGTTGGTCAACACCTTCGGCAAGAACCCGCGTGAGCTGTTCGACGAGTTCGAAGGCAAGAAGAAGGTCGAGCTGGGTTCCGGTGACGTTAAATACCACCAGGGTTTCTCGTCCAACGTGATGACCACCGGCGGTGAAGTTCACCTGGCCATGGCCTTCAACCCATCCCACCTGGAAATCGTTTCTCCAGTGGTCGAGGGTTCGGTCCGTGCTCGCCAGGATCGTCGTAACGACACTACCGGTGAAAAGGTCCTGCCGATTTCCATCCACGGTGACGCGGCATTCGCCGGTCAAGGCGTGGTCCTGGAAACGTTCCAGATGTCGCAGACTCGCGGCTTCAAGACCGGCGGTACCGTTCACATCGTCATCAACAACCAGGTGGGCTTCACCATCAGCAACCCGCTGGACGCGCGTTCCACCGAGTACGCCACCGACGTTGCCAAGATGATCCAGGCGCCGATCCTCCATGTGAATGGCGATGATCCGGAAGCCGTGCTGTTCGTGACCCAACTGGCTGTCGACTACCGCATGCAGTTCAAGCGTGACGTGGTGATCGACCTGGTTTGCTACCGCCGTCGCGGTCACAACGAAGCCGACGAACCAAGCGGCACCCAGCCATTGATGTACCAGCAGATCACTAAGCAGCGCACCACCCGTGAGCTGTATGCCGAAAGCCTGACCAAGGCCGGTATCGTTGATGATGCGCGCGTTCAGGCGAAGATCGATGAATACCGCAACGCGCTGGACAACGGTCTGCATGTCGTAAAAAGCCTGGTCAAGGAGCCGAACAAAGAGCTGTTCGTTGACTGGCGTCCGTACCTGGGTCACACCTGGACGGCACGTCACGACACCTCGTTCGATCTGAAGACCCTGCAGGAACTGTCCGCCAAGCTGCTGGAAATTCCGGAAGGCTTCGTGGTGCAGCGCCAGGTTGCGAAGATCTACGAAGACCGTCAGAAAATGCAAGCCGGCGGCCTGCCGATCAACTGGGGCTATGCCGAAACCATGGCGTACGCGACCCTGGCGTTCGAAGGTCACCCGATCCGCATGACTGGCCAGGACATCGGCCGTGGTACGTTCTCGCACCGTCACGCGGTTCTGCACAACCAGAAAGACGCAAGCACCTACGTTCCGCTGAAGCACCTCTACGAAGGCCAGCCACGTTTCGACCTGTACGATTCGTTCCTGTCCGAAGAAGCGGTACTGGCGTTCGAATACGGTTACTCGACCACCACGCCGAATGCGCTGGTGATCTGGGAAGCCCAGTTCGGCGATTTCGCCAACGGCGCCCAAGTGGTTATCGACCAGTTCATCACCAGCGGCGAGCACAAGTGGGGTCGCCTGTGCGGTCTGACCATGCTGCTGCCACATGGCTATGAAGGTCAGGGTCCTGAGCACTCCTCGGCTCGTCTGGAGCGTTACCTGCAGCTGTGCGCCGAGCACAACATCCAGGTATGCGTGCCGACTACCCCGGCACAGATCTACCACTTGCTGCGTCGCCAGGTAATCCGCCCGCTGCGCAAGCCGCTGGTCGTACTGACGCCGAAGTCGCTGCTGCGTCACAAACTGGCCATCTCGACCCTGGAAGATCTGGCCGATGGCTCGTTCCAGACCGTTATTCCAGAAATCGACACGCTGGACCCGGCCAAGGTGACTCGCCTGGTGCTGTGCAGCGGCAAGGTTTACTACGACCTGCTGGAAAAACGCCGTGCCGAAGGCCGCGAAGACATCGCCATCGTGCGTATCGAGCAGCTTTATCCGTTCCCGGAAGACGACCTGATGGAGGCCATCGCGCCTTACACCAACCTCACTAACGTGGTGTGGTGTCAGGAAGAGCCGATGAACCAGGGCGCGTGGTACAGCAGCCAGCATCACCTGCGTCGCAGCATCGGTAACCACAACAAGGCCCTGGGCCTGGAGTACGCCGGCCGTGATGCTTCCGCTGCACCTGCGTGTGGTTATGCGTCGATGCACGCCGAGCAGCAGGAAAAACTGCTGCAAGATGCTTTCACTGTTTAACGCCTTCGCGCTGACTGAAACCGAATTTTAAGGACCCACAGATAATGGCTATCGAAATCAAAGCCCCGTCATTCCCGGAATCGGTTGCCGATGGCACCGTTGCCACCTGGCACAAGAAACCAGGTGAGGCCGTCAAGCGTGACGACCTGATCGTCGACATCGAGACCGACAAAGTCGTGCTGGAAGTGTTGGCCGAAGCTGACGGCGTGCTGGGCGCAATCGTTGCCGAAGAGGGCGCCACCGTTCTGTCGAACCAGGTACTGGGCTCGATCGAAGAGGGCAGCGCTGCCGCTGCTCCTGCTGCCGCTGCTGCACCGGCCGCCGCTTCGGCACCTGCCGCCGCTCCGGCTGCTGGCGCAGAAGATCCAATCGCTGCACCGGCTGCTCGCCAGTTGGCTGAAGAAAACGGCATCAACCTGGCGTCCATCAAAGGCACCGGCAAAGACGGCCGTGTGACCAAGGAAGACGTGGTCGCTGCTGTTGAAGCCAAGAAAAACGCTCCGGCTGCCGCGCCTGCCAAGGCTGCTGCCCCGGCTGCCGCTGCGCCTGTGTTCGCTGCCGGCGACCGCACCGAGAAGCGTGTACCGATGACCCGCGTGCGTGCCACCGTGGCCAAGCGCCTGGTTGAAGCACAGTCGAACATGGCGATGCTGACCACTTTCAACGAAGTCGACATGACCGAAGTCATGGCCCTGCGTTCGAAGTACAAGGATCTGTTCGAGAAGTCCCACAACGGCGTGCGCCTGGGCTTCATGTCGTTCTTCGTGAAAGCGGCCACCGAAGCGCTGAAACGCTTCCCGGCAGTCAACGCTTCCATCGACGGCGGCGACATCGTTTACCACGGTTATGCAGACGTCGGCGTTGCCGTGTCCAGCGACCGTGGCCTGGTGGTCCCGGTCCTGCGTAACGCCGAACTGATGAGCCTGGCCGAAATCGAAGGCGGCATCGCCGGCTTCGGCAAGAAAGCCCGTGACGGCAAGCTGACCATCGACGAGATGACCGGTGGTACCTTCACCATCACCAACGGTGGTACCTTCGGTTCGATGATGTCGACGCCGATCGTTAACCCGCCACAAGCCGCGATCCTGGGCATGCACAACATCATCCAGCGTCCGATGGCCATCAACGGCCAAGTCGTGATCCGCCCAATGATGTACCTGGCGCTGTCTTACGATCACCGCCTGATCGATGGTAAAGAAGCCGTGACTTTCCTGGTGACCATCAAGAACCTGCTGGAAGACCCGGCTCGTCTGCTGCTGGATATCTGATAGAAGCAGCTGCAGGCTTCAAGTGACAGATTGCCGGATAAGGCAGTTGGGCTTGGGGCTTGCGGCTTGAAAGCTTGCTGCTAAATAGAGGAACTATTTTCATGTCGCAGAAATTTGACGTTGTAGTGATTGGTGCGGGTCCTGGCGGCTACGTTGCCGCCATCAAGGCCGCACAACTGGGCCTCTCGACTGCTTGCATCGAAAAATACACCGACAAGGAAGGCAAACTGGCACTGGGCGGTACTTGCCTGAACGTCGGTTGCATTCCGTCCAAGGCGCTGCTGGACAGCTCCTGGAAATTCCACGAAGCCCAGGACGGCTTCGCGATCCACGGCATCAACCATGCCGGCGTGACCATGGACGTGCCAGCAATGGTCGGCCGTAAAGCCAACATCGTCAAAGGCCTGACTTCCGGCGTTGCGACCTTGTTCAAGGCCAACGGCGTGACTTCCCTGCAAGGCCACGGCAAGCTGCTGGCCGGCAAGAAAGTTGAAATCACCAAGCCGGACGGCTCGGTAGAAGTCATCGAAGCCGAGAACGTGATCCTGGCCCCAGGTTCGCGTCCAATCGATATTCCACCGGCTCCGGTTGACCAGAACGTGATCGTTGATTCGACCGGCGCCCTGGAATTCCAGGCTGTGCCTAAGCGCCTGGGCGTGATCGGCGCCGGCGTGATCGGCCTGGAACTGGGTTCGGTCTGGTCCCGCCTCGGTTCCGAAGTGACCGTGCTGGAAGCCCTGGACACGTTCCTGCTGGCTGCTGATACCGCAGTGTCGAAGGAAGCGCTGAAAACCCTGACCAAACAAGGTCTGGACATCAAGCTGGGCGCTCGCGTGACCGGCTCTAAGGTCAACGGCGAAGAAGTCGTCGTGACCTACACCGACAAGGATGGCGAACAGACCATCACGTTCGACAAGCTGATCGTCGCCGTGGGCCGCCGTCCGGTGACCACCGACCTGCTGGCTTCCGACAGCGGCGTGAACATCGACGAGCGTGGCTTCATCCACGTTGACGATCACTGCGCTACCACCGTTCCGGGCGTCTACGCCATTGGCGACGTGGTTCGCGGCATGATGCTCGCGCACAAGGCTTCCGAAGAAGGCATCATGGTCGTCGAGCGCATCAAGGGTCACAAGACCCAGATGAACTACGACCTGATCCCATCGGTTATCTACACCCACCCGGAAATTGCATGGGTCGGCAAGAACGAACAGCAGTTGAAAGCTGAAGGCGTTGAAGTTAACGTCGGCACCTTCCCGTTCGCCGCTTCTGGCCGTGCCATGGCAGCCAACGACACCGGTGGTTTTGTCAAAGTCATCGCTGATGCCAAGACTGACCGCGTATTGGGCGTCCACGTGATTGGCCCAGGGGCAGCAGAACTGGTTCAGCAGGGCGCGATCGGTATGGAATTCGGCACCAGTGCCGAGGACATCGGCATGATGGTCTTCTCCCATCCGACCCTGTCCGAAGCGCTGCACGAAGCCGCGTTGGCAGTGAATGGCCATGCCATCCACATCGCCAACAAGAAGAAGCGCTAAGCGAGATAATAAGAAACCACGGCGGAGTTGCCCGTCGTGAGCCTTGCGCGCAAGACTCACCGCGGAATATCCGCTGGACGCAGTCTTGCGCAGCTTTACGGGCCTTGAGCCCCGCAAGTTGCGCAAGCAGCAGTCACAGGTGGCGCGGCACTCATAATGAGCGCAGCGCCGAATGCGCAGTACCTAACGAAGACGGTAAAAAGCATGAATCTTCACGAGTATCAGGGTAAGCAGCTGTTCGCTGAATACGGCCTGCCAGTTTCCAAGGGCTACGCAGTAGACACCCCGGAAGCAGCAGCAGAAGCTTGCGACAAAATCGGCGGCACCGAGTGGGTTGTCAAAGCCCAGGTCCACGCTGGTGGTCGCGGTAAAGCGGGCGGCGTTAAGCTGGTTCGCAGCAAAGAAGACGCCAAGGCCTTCGCACAGCAGTGGCTGGGCAAGCGTCTGGTGACTTACCAGACTGATGCCAATGGCCAGCCAGTCACCAAGATCCTGGTTGAATCGTGCACTGATATCGCTAAAGAGCTGTACCTGGGCGCTGTCGTTGACCGTTCGAGCCGTCGCATCGTGTTCATGGCTTCCACCGAAGGTGGCGTGGACATCGAGAAGATCGCTCACGAAACCCCAGAAAAAATTCTGAAAGCCACTATCGATCCACTGGTTGGCGCCCAGCCATTCCAGGGTCGCGAGCTGGCTTTCCAGCTGGGCCTGGAAGGCAAGCAAGTTGCGCAGTTCGCCAAGATCTTCGTAGGTCTGGCCAAACTGTTCCAGGATCACGATCTGGCCCTGCTGGAAGTGAACCCGCTGGTGATCAAGGCTGACGGCGATCTGCACTGCCTCGACGCCAAGATCAACATCGACGCCAACGCCATGTACCGTCAGCCTAAGCTGAAGACTTTCCACGATCCGTCCCAGGACGATCCGCGCGAAGCGCACGCTGCCAAGTTCGAACTGAACTACGTAGCCCTGGAAGGTAACATCGGTTGCATGGTCAACGGTGCCGGCCTGGCCATGGGTACCATGGACATCGTCAACCTGCATGGCGGCAAACCAGCCAACTTCCTCGACGTAGGCGGTGGTGCTACCAAAGAACGCGTAACCGAAGCCTTCAAGATCATCCTGTCCGACTCCAACGTCGCTGCAGTACTGGTCAATATCTTCGGCGGCATCGTTCGTTGCGACATGATTGCCGAAGGCATCATCGGTGCAGTGAAAGAAGTCGGCGTTAAAATCCCGGTTGTTGTTCGCCTTGAAGGCAACAACGCTGAACTGGGCGCTAAAGTACTGGCAGAAAGCGGTTTGAACATCATCGCGGCTACCAGCCTGACCGACGCTGCTCAACAAGTTGTCAAAGCTGCGGAGGGCAAATAATGAGCGTCCTGATCAATAAAGACACCAAAGTTATCTGCCAGGGTATTACCGGTTCGCAAGGTAGTTTCCACACCCAGCAAGCTATCGAATACGGCACCAAGATGGTTGGCGGCGTAACACCGGGCAAAGGCGGCACCGAGCACCTGGGCCTGCCAGTGTTCAACACCGTGAAAGACGCTGTAGCTGCCACTGGCGCCACCGCCAGCGTGATCTACGTTCCAGCTCCTTTCTGCAAGGACTCGATCCTGGAAGCGGCATTCGGCGGCATCAAGCTGATCGTGTGCATCACCGAAGGCATTCCTACCCTGGACATGCTGGACGCTAAAGTTAAGTGCGACGAGCTGGGCGTAGTCCTGATCGGCCCTAACTGCCCAGGCGTGATCACTCCAGGCGAATGCAAGATCGGCATCATGCCAGGTCACATTCACTTGCCAGGTAAAGTCGGTATCGTTTCCCGTTCCGGCACCCTGACCTACGAAGCTGTGAAGCAAACTACTGACGCCGGTTTCGGTCAGTCGACTTGCGTCGGCATCGGCGGTGACCCGATCCCAGGCTCCAACTTCATCGATATCCTGAAGCTGTTCCAGGAAGACCCGAAGACCGAAGCGATCGTGATGATCGGTGAGATCGGCGGTTCGGCTGAAGAAGAAGCGGCTGCCTACATCAAGGCACACGTGACCAAGCCGGTTGTTTCCTACATCGCTGGTGTGACTGCCCCTGCGGGCAAGCGCATGGGCCATGCTGGCGCAATCATCTCTGGCGGCAAAGGCACTGCAGACGAGAAATTCGCTGCACTGCAAGACGCAGGCGTTAAAACCGTGCGTTCGCTGGCAGACATCGGCAAGGCCTTGGCCGAGCTGACCGGTTGGGCTGTCAAGTAAGCCTCGCGCTTAGCTGACGCTTTACCAGCAAAGGCCACCTTCGGGTGGCCTTTGTGCATTCTGCAGATTGTTGACGATTCAAATGTGGGAGGGGCAAGCCCCTCCCACAATTTTGTTTGTATTGCCAAATTAAGTATGAAAACGCGACATCAAGATGTCGCTTATCGGACAGTGCGCCCCGCAACAGTGCGTTTGTCAGCCTAATTCTGTACCCTAGCCGCCTCTTTATGCGTCCGCCTCCCAAAAGGAAGCTGCGCGCTAGACCGGCCGGTGCCCATAAGGGCCGGCAGCATTTCCCTCATCCATAGGGAATCCCTCTCTAAATTCCGATTCAGTAGTGTGGTATTTCCTCAAATGAAAGTGTTGAAAAGCCAGGACATCCTGGCGTTGGGCTTCATGACCTTCGCCCTGTTCGTGGGCGCCGGCAACATCATCTTCCCGCCTATCGTTGGTTTGCAGTCCGGGCCTCATGTCTGGATGGCGGCGCTGGGCTTCCTGATCACCGCCGTTGGCCTGCCGGTGGTCACCGTGATCGCCCTGGCCAAGGTCGGTGGCGGCATGGACGCGCTGAGCAGCCCGATCGGCAAGATCGCCGGTGGCCTGCTCGCGGCGGCGGCGTATCTGGCGGTAGGGCCGCTGTTCGCCACCCCGCGTACCGCGACCGTGTCGTTTGAAGTGGGCCTGGCGCCGCTGACCGGCGAAAGCCCGCTGGCGTTGTTTCTCTACAGCTCGGTGTATTTCCTGGTGGTGTTCTTTGTCTCCCTGTACCCGGGCCGACTGCTGGATACCGTGGGGCGTTTCCTGGCGCCGCTGAAGATCATCGCGCTGGCCATCCTCGGCATTGCCGCGTTTGCCCTGCCGGCTGGTGAGGTGGGTGTCGCCACTCCGGAATACGTTGCGGCACCGTTCTCCCAGGGCTTTATCAATGGTTACCTGACCATGGACACCCTGGGTGCGCTGGTGTTTGGCATCGTGATCGTCAACGCGATCCGTTCCCGTGGTGTCGAATCGCCCAAGCTGATCACCCGCTACGCGATCATTGCCGGGTTGATTGCCGGCGTCGGTCTGGCGCTGGTGTATGTCAGCCTGTTCCGCCTCGGGTCGGGCAGCCATGAAGTCGCTGCCGGCGCTGCCAATGGTGCCGCAGTGCTGCACGCTTATGTTCAGCACACCTTCGGCTCCCTGGGCAGTGGCTTCCTGGCTGTACTGATCTCCCTGGCATGCCTGGTCACTGCCGTCGGCCTGACCTGCGCATGTGCCGAGTACTTCAGCAAAATCCTGCCGCTGTCCTACAAGACCCTGGTAGTGATCCTGGCGCTGTTCTCGCTGTTCGTGTCGAACCTGGGCCTGACCAAGCTGATTGCGTTCTCGATCCCGGTACTCACTGCGATCTATCCGCCGTGCATCGTGCTGGTGGCGTTGAGCTTCTGCAAAGATTTCTGGCAGGAGCAGGGCCGTATCGTTGGTCCGGTGATGCTGGTGTCGTTCATCTTTGGTTGCATTGACGCGCTCAAGGGCGCAGGCCTGGCAGGCTGGATGCCTTCGCAGCTGGCGAACCTTCCGCTGAGCGAGCAAGGCCTGGCGTGGCTGGTGCCGTCGGTGATGACGCTGGTTGTGGCGGTCGTCATTGATCGCATGCTGGGTAAGCGCAGCGAAGCCATCGCATAACAAGCGGGTTTCATGCAGTACGGAAATGCCTCGTATCAATCGATACGGGGCATTTTTTTTGAGCGGCGGGCAGTGTCTTTTTCTCTGCGCTAACGTCGAACAGACGCAAAAAGTTTCTCAATCTTCTTTCTGCAAGGACCCGCATGTCGTTCGTCGAAGCCAATCAGATCCACCTGCTTGCCGCCCTCTGGTTCATCCTGTGCTGGGGCGGCTACACCCGTTATGCCACCTGGAAGGCGCGGGACACTGCATGCCTGGCCAGCGTGCTGCATTTGTACCGCGAAGACTGGATGCGCCGTATGCTACTGCGTGACAACCGGATTGCCGACGCCAGCGTGATCGGCAACCTGGAGCGTAATGCCTCATTCTTCGCCTCCAGCACCTTGATCATCCTCGCCGGCATTCTCACGGTGTTGGGGGCCTCCGAGCGGGCGGTGTCATTGCTGGCGGACATACCCATGGTGCAGCAGGCCTCCCAGGGCATGTCGGAGATCAAGCTGCTCTGCCTGGCGCTGGTCTTTGTCTATGCCTTCTTCACCTTCAGTTGGTGCATGCGCCAGTACAACTTCGCCGCGGTGCTGGTCGGATCGGCACCGATGATCGGTGAGCGGCATGTGTCGGAGCAGGAGCGCAAGGCGTTTGCCCTGCGTGCGGCGCGGGTGATCTCCATGGCTGCCAACCAGTTCAACTTTGGCCTGCGTTCTTATTACTTCGGCATGACCATGCTGGCGTGGTTCGTCAGCCCCTGGTTGTTCATGTTGATGAGTGCCGGGGTGGTGTTCGTGTTGTATCGCCGGGAGTTTCATTCCGACGTACTGCAAGTGATGGTGTATACGCAGACGGATACACCGATGCCTGAGCCGGCCAAAGAGGAGATTTAATGCGTGACGCGCTGAGTTAAAAACAACAGGCAAAGTAAAGCCCGCTATATAAGCGGGCTTTCTTTTTTTGCAGCGAAGCTATTTCATGCCGCGGTATCAGGAACCAGTGGCAGGAGTGGCTGGTGCTGCTTCTTTTGCGGCGGCTTCGTTCGATTCAGCCTGAGCTTTGGCAGCATCGGCGTTTTCTTTCGCAGCGTCGTTCACTTTATCCTGAGCTTTCGCCATGTCTTTTTGAGCTTGCTCAGAATGCGCTGCGGCATCTTGGGCTTTGTCTTCGGATTTCTTGTCGCAAGCAGCGAGACCGAGGGCAGCGGCCAACATCATGGAAATAGCTAAAGTCTTACGCATGGGGTGTTTCTCCTTAGTGAAGATATCTACTGGCCTTTCGAGCATGGCCGTTCAGCATTAGTTCCTTTTATTCCACAGATATATAAACAACGACCTCAAAGGAACTTTCGCCCGCACCGTCTATTTCGCCCATCAACACTAATAAGAGTCTGCAACGAATGACCGAAAATCCCTTGTTAGAGCGCGCGACGCGCTTTGTCTCAGCCTTGCGCCATTGTCAGGTGCTGGGTATCAGCGTTCATCATGCCAGCGAGGAGGGCATCACGTTGGTCATGCCTTACGCGCCGCAGTTGGTGGGTGATCCCCAGACCTGCGTGATCCACGGTGGCGCGTTGACATCCTTGATGGATACCGCCTGCGGCATGGCCACCCTGTGTGTCCTGCCGGAGTTCGAGGTGTGCCCGACCCTGGACCTGCGTGTCGACTATATGCATCCCGCCGAGCCGCATAAGCCGGTATATGGTTTCGCCCAGTGCTACCGGGTGACCACCGACGTGATCTTCACCCGTGGTTTTGCCTACCAGGACGACCCGCAACAACCCATCGCCCATGTGGTGGGCACCTTCATGCGCATGGGCAAGCGTCTCAAGGGCACCCAAGGGTTGGGGCGCGCCATCAAAGGAGAGCAGGCATGACCCATCGATTCAAGACCCGCCTGGAACTGGCTCATCAGCGCGGCAGCTACGAGGCGCTGCTGGACCTGATCCCCTACGCCAAACTGATCGGGATCGAATGCACCCGGCTGGGGGATGAATTGCTGTTTCGCCTGCCGGCCCACAAGGACAATATTGGTAACCCCATATTGCCTGCGCTTCACGGCGGGGTGATTGCCGGCTTCATGGAACTGGCAGCGGCGTTGCACCTGCTGGTATTTACCGGAGCGCCGGGCCTCCCGAAAATCATCGATTTCTCCCTCGATTACCTGCGCGCCGGCCAGTTTCGCGACACTTACGCCAAATGCCAGGTGTGGCGCCAGGGCCGACGGGTGGCGAATGTGGCGATCACCGCCTGGCAAACCACCGCCGCCGAGCCCATCGCCACCGCCCGTGCGCATTTCAAGATCGAGGACGTGGTCCGCCCTTGAAATCCTGCTCTTAGCCCCCAACTTTGATGACAACCCGCCGCCAACCCTTCAGGGCGCGGCCACTGCCATCCAATTGGAGTTTGATGACCATGAGTGTGGAAACTCAAAAGGAAACCCTGGGCTTCCAGACCGAGGTGAAGCAACTGCTGCACCTCATGATCCATTCGCTGTATTCCAACAAGGAAATCTTCCTTCGCGAATTGATCTCGAACGCCTCCGACGCTGTCGACAAATTACGTTTCGAAGCCCTGTCCAAGCCTGAGCTGCTGGAAGGTGGCGCGGAACTGAAAATCCGTGTGAGCTTCGACAAAGACGCCAATACCGTCACCCTCGAAGACAACGGTATCGGCATGAGCCGTGAAGATGCGATCACCCACCTGGGGACCATCGCTAAATCCGGTACCGCCGACTTCATGAAAAACCTGTCCGGCGACCAGAAGAAAGATTCGCACCTGATCGGCCAGTTCGGTGTGGGCTTCTACTCGGCCTTCATCGTGGCCGACAAGGTTGAAGTGTTCAGCCGTCGTGCCGGCCTTGACGCCAGCGAAGGCGTGCACTGGGCTTCCAAGGGCGAGGGCGAATTTGAAATCGCCACCATCGACAAGGCTGACCGTGGTACCCGCATCGTCCTGCACCTCAAATCCGGTGAAGGCGAGTTCGCCGACGGCTGGCGCCTGCGCAATATCATCAAGAAGTACTCCGACCATATCGCCTTGCCGATCGAGCTGCCGAAAGAACAAGCAGCTGCCGAAGGTGAAGAGAAGCCTGCCCAGGAATGGGAAACCGTCAACCGCGCCAGTGCCCTGTGGACCCGTCCGCGTACCGAGATCAAGGACGAGGAATACCAGGAGTTCTACAAGCACATCGGTCACGACTACGAAAACCCGCTGAGCTGGAGCCATAACAAGGTCGAAGGCAAGCTGGAATACAGCTCGCTGCTCTACGTGCCGGCCCGTGCGCCGTTCGACCTGTACCAGCGTGAAGCGCCGAAAGGCCTGAAGCTGTACGTGCAGCGCGTGTTCGTGATGGACCAGGCGGAGTCGTTCCTGCCGCTGTACCTGCGCTTTATCAAGGGCGTGGTCGACTCCAATGACCTGTCGCTGAACGTGTCGCGGGAAATCCTGCAAAAAGACCCGATCATCGATTCCATGAAGTCGGCGCTGACCAAGCGCGTGCTCGACATGCTGGAAAAACTGGCGAAGAACGAGCCAGAGCAATACAAGGGTTTCTGGAAAAACTTCGGCCAGGTCATGAAAGAAGGCCCGGCGGAAGATTTTGCCAACAAGGAAAAAATCGCCGGTCTGCTGCGCTTTGCTTCCACCCAGGGTGAAGAGGGCGAGCAGGTGGTGTCCCTGGCCGAGTACCTGGCACGTGCCAAGGAAGGCCAGGACAAGATTTACTACCTGACCGGCGAAACCTACGCACAGGTCAAGAACAGCCCGCACCTGGAAGTCTTCCGCAAGAAAGGCATCGAAGTGCTGCTGCTGACCGACCGTATCGATGAGTGGCTGATGAGCTACCTCAACGAGTTCGACGGCAAATCCTTTGTCGACGTGGCCCGTGGCGACCTGGACCTGGGTAACCTGGACTCCGAGGAAGAGAAGAAAGAAGCCGAGGAAGTTGCCAAGGCCAAAGAAGGCCTGGTTGAACGGATCAAGGCGTCCCTGGGCGATGCCGTCAGCGAAGTGCGGGTTTCCCACCGTCTGACCGATTCCCCGGCGATCCTGGCCATCGGCGAGCAGGACCTGGGCATGCAGATGCGCCAGATCCTCGAAGCCAGCGGCCAGAAGGTCCCGGACTCCAAGCCGATCTTCGAATTCAACCCGGCTCACCCGCTGATCGAGAAACTCGACGGCGAGCAGAGCGAAGAGCGCTTTGGCGACCTGTCCCACATCCTCTTCGACCAGGCGGCCCTGGCCGCTGGCGACAGCCTCAAGGACCCGGCCGCCTACGTGCGCCGACTGAACAAGCTGTTGGTTGAACTGTCGGTTTGATACCGTTGTAGAAAAACCCGCTTCGGCGGGTTTTTTCGTTCTAGTGCACCCTAACTGGAGAAAATGATGAGCCAAGTCACCGTGCGTTCCGTGGTCTATCAGATTGATGGCCAGTCTTATGAAAGCCGCCTGGCGTTCGATGCCAGCCAAAAGAACCCGCTGCCCGGCCTGCTGATGGCGCCGAACTGGATGGGGGTGAGTGCGGGGGCCGAAGAGATCGCCAAGAGCGTTGCCGCCAAGGGCTACGTGGTGCTGATCGCCGACCTCTACGGGCAAACCGTGCGCCCGTCGAATGGCGATGAAGCCGGCGCCGCAATGATGCCGTTGAAGAATGATCGCCCGTTGCTGAACAAACGCATGCAGGCTGCCCTTGAGCAGCTGCAGGGCCAGACCGAAGCGGCAGTGGACACCTCTAAGCTGGCCACCTTTGGTTTCTGCTTCGGCGGTTGCTGCTCCCTGGAGCTGGCACGGACCGGTGCGCCATTGAAGGCTGCCGTATCGTTCCACGGCACCCTCGACACGCCGAACCCGGCAGATGCGAAAAACATCAAGGGTTCAGTGCTGGTGCTGCACGGTGCTTCCGACCCGTTGGTGCCGAAAGAGCAACTGCCGGCGTTCGAAGATGAAATGAACGCGGCCGGCGTGGACTGGCAATTGCTGAGCTACGGCGGTGCGGTGCATTCCTTCACCGACCCGCACGCCAATGTGCCGGGCAAGATGATGTATGACGCCAAGACCGCTGCACGGGCGTTCCGGTCGATGCATAACTTGCTGGATGAAGTGTTCAAGGGCTGAATCTTCAGCGCCTGTTCCAGCGTCATCGGGGGCTTGCCCCCGATAGCTATCTCACCGGCAACTCAATTCTTTCGGTTTCACCCGGCACCGTCGGCCAATCCCCCGCCGCCCAGCGCTGCCTGGCCTGCTCGATCTTCAGCGGATCGCTCGCGACAAAATTCCAATTGATCCGCCGTGGTCCATCCAGCGGTGCTCCGCCCAACACCACCAACTGGCAATCACTCTCGGCGAACAGGGTCATTGCCTGCCCGGCCGGCAATACCACCAGGCTGTGCACCTCAAGTTGTTCACCCTCCAACTGGGCTTCACCCTCCAGCACATACACCGCGCGTTCCTCGTGCTCGTCAGGAATCAGCAGGGTCGTGGCCGTTTGCATGTATACATCTGCATACAACGTAGGCGACAGCACCGGCACCGGTGACTTGAGGCAGAAGCCACTGCCGGCGATCAGGCGAATCCGCACGCCCAGGTTGTCACTCACCGGCAGGCTCGCTGCGGGGTGATGGCTGTAGTGCCCCGGCCCCTCTTCGTGGTCCTTGGGCGATGCCAACCACACTTGCAGGCCATGCATGCTGAAACCACGGGCCTTGAGTGCCTCGGGTGTGCGCTCGACATGGGCGATTGCACCGCCTGCGGTCATCCAGCTGACATCGCCGGCCTCTACCACCTGATCCGACCCCAGGCTGTCCTTGTGCTGCAGTGCGCCTTCGAACAGATAGGTGAGGGTGGACAGGCCGATATGGGGGTGCTGGCGGATGTTCATGCCGCTGCCCGGTGCATAGCGGGTCGGCAGCATATGGTCGAAAAACACAAAGGGCCCGACGCTGCGACATTCCCGCGAGGGCAGCGGGCGCAGGATCGGCTGGCCTTCGACATCTTCGGGGCGTGGGCGGATCACGGTGAGGGTGGTCATGGTGCGTCCCAGTCTGAGCGGGTTGTAGGGTAATGAGCATAACCCGCTCGACGGGAGGTTGCCGCTATTGGCTGAACGCGCCTTCAGAGAGGCGGGTTTCGATGGTGACCTCGGCGGTGGTCATCAGCTTGTGTACCGGGCAGCGATCCGCCACGCGGTGCAGCTCGTCGCGCTGTTCGTCGGTGAGTACGCCCTTGAGCGTCAGCTTGACGTTGAGCCTGTATTTGCCCTTTTGCTCTTCGCTGGCGTCGTGGGTGACTTCCACGGTGACGCCGGTCAGGGGGATGTCTTTTTTCTGGGCGTAGAGTTTGACGGTCAGCGCCTTGCACGATGCCAGCGCGGCGTCGAAGTAATCGTGGGGGGAGGGCGCCGAGTCGTCACCACCCAGGCTCTTGGGCAGATCGGTAAACAGCTCGTGATTATTGATATTGACGCTGTGGCGGAAGTTGTCGGCGTTCAGCGTATTGACGGTAACAGGCATGGCAAACCTCACGGGGTGGCAGAAGGAAGGTCATGCAGTTATAGAGCATGCTGGCACGGGGGTGTTCCACATTTTTTGCCGGCTGAACCCCGGTATGGCACGCAAGGTCTACCGGTATTCGCCCTTATCGAGGTTATACCGTGCCCTGGACCCGCTTGAGTCTCGCCCTGTTGCTCGCCGCCAATAGCCTTGCGACACAGGCTCGCGACTATGCCTACAGCGATGCCCACCTGCATTACGTGGATTTCTTCCAGGAAACGGCGGGGATGGACACATTGCTCAAGGCAATGGCAGAAAATCGCATCGAGCATGTCATGATTTCCGGCATTCCCGTCGCAAAGAAATGGCACGAAGACGAACCCAAGCGCCCGCGCTACTACGCCGGTGATGACGCAGATGCCTATTGGTACAGCGCCACCGACGTGATTGTCGCCGCAGCGGTAAATAAACTGACGCCTGAACAGCGCCAGCACTTTCATCCGTTTCTGTCCGGCTTCAACCCCAATGACAAGAATTCGGATGCCCATATCCAGCGCATGCTCGACCTCAACCCAGGGCTGTGGCAAGGCATCGGTGAAGTGTTTACCCGTCACGACGACCTTACCGCCCTCACATCGGGGGATACCCCGCGCGCCAACAATGAGGCCATGACGCGTATCTATCACCTGGCGGCGGAAAACGACTTGCCGGTGATGCTGCACTCCAACATCACCTCCAAGCGCGAGCGTAACCCGCTGTATTTGGCCGAAATCGAAGAGCCGCTGCGCAACCACCCGCACACTCGCTTTATCTGGGCTCACGCCGGCACCAGCAAGGAAATTCACCGCCACCAGGTGCAAATGGACTTTTTGCTGCCCACCTTGAGCCGTATGCTCGAGGCTTACCCCAACCTGTATATCGACCTGTCCTGGAGCATGCTCACGCCGTACTTGCTGGATGATGGGGGCAAGCCTCGGCCGGAGTGGGTAACGCTGGTGGAACGCTTCCCGGAGCGCTTTATGCTGGGTTCGGATGTCGTCGGGCGTTTCAACAAGCTGGGTAAGGAAATGCACCGCTTTGATGTATTCCTTGATGCATTGCCTGAGGATGTTGCCCACAAAGTGGTGAGGGACAACTTCCTGGCCATCCTGCCTAAACCTCGCGGCGATGAGGGTGCGCGTTGATATTGCGTTTTCGTCTCACGCAAATGCGGTCTCAAATCCGGTCGCCCATAAAAAAGCCCCGATCCAGTCGGGGCTTTTTCATGTGATCAATCTGCGGGGCTTACTTACCCTGCCAGCGTTTCAGCACCAGGGTGGCGTTAGTGCCACCGAAGCCGAAGCTGTTGCTCATCACGGTGTCGACTTTGACGTTTTCAACCGTCTTGGTCAGGATCGGCATATCGGCGACGACCGGGTCGATCTCGTCGATGTTGGCCGAACCGGCCATGAAGTTGCCTTCCATCATCAGCAGGCAGTAGATCGCTTCGTGAACGCCGGCGGCGCCCAGGGAGTGACCCGACAGGCTCTTGGTGGAGCTGATGGCCGGGGCCTTGTCGCCGAATACCGCGCGTACACCTTCCATTTCCTTGGCGTCGCCGACCGGAGTCGAGGTGCCGTGGGTGTTCAGGTAGTCGATCGGGGTGTCCACGGTGGACATGGCCATCTGCATGCAACGGATGGCGCCTTCACCGCTTGGCGCAACCATGTCGTAGCCATCGGAAGTGGCGCCGTAGCCGACGATTTCCGCGTAGATCTTGGCGCCACGGGCCAGGGCGTGTTCCAGTTCCTCGACCACCACCATGCCGCCACCGCCGGCGATGACGAAACCGTCACGCTTGGCATCGTAGGCGCGGGAGGCCTTTTCCGGGGTTTCGTTGTACTGGGTGGACAGGGCGCCCATGGCGTCGAACAGGAACGACTGGCTCCAATGTTCTTCTTCACCGCCGCCGGCAAACACGATGTCCTGCTTGCCCAGTTGGATCTGCTCGACGGCGGTGCCGATGCAGTGTGCACTGGTAGCGCATGCGGAGGAGATCGAGTAGTTCACGCCCTTGATCTGGAACGGCGTGGCCAGGCAGGCCGAAACGGTGCTGCCCATGGTCCGTGTGACACGGTACGGGCCAACGCGCTTCACGCCTTTTTCGCGCAGGATGTCCAGCGCTTCCATCTGGTTGAGGGTCGATGCGCCGCCGGAGCCGGCGATCAGGCCGGTGCGTACGTTCGATACCTGGTCTTCGCTCAGGCCGGAGTCGGCGATTGCGTCTTTCATGGCCAGGTAGGCGTAGGCGGCAGCGTGGCCCACGAAGCGATAGATCTTGCGATCGATCAGTTCTTCGAGGGGCAGGTCGATGGAGCCGGAAACCTGGCTACGCAGACCCATTTCGGCATATTCCGGGTTGAAGCGGATGCCAGGGCGACTTGCACGCAGGTTAGCGGTGACGGTCTCTTTGTCATTGCCCAGGCAAGAAACAATGCCCAGACCAGTGATAACGACGCGGCGCATGCGGATAACCCTTAAAAGTTGTCAGTGGAAGTAAATACGCCGACCCGAAGGCCTTCGGCAGTATAGATCTCGCGACCGTCGACAGTCACCGAACCGTCGGCGATGGCCAGGTTCAGCTTGCCCTTGAGGACGCGCTTGATTTGAATGTTGTAGGTGACTTTCTTGGCGGTCGGCAGGACCTGGCCGAAGAACTTCACTTCGCCCGAACCCAGGGCGCGGCCACGGCCTGGCAGGCCTTGCCAGCCCAGATAGAAGCCGACCAGTTGCCACATGGCGTCGAGGCCCAGGCAGCCCGGCATGACAGGGTCACCTTCGAAGTGACAGGCGAAAAACCACAGGTCCGGGGTGATATCCAGCTCGGCGACCAATTCACCTTTGCCGTACTTGCCACCCTCTTCGCTGATATGGGTGATGCGATCCACCATCAGCATGTTCGGGGCGGGCAGTTGCGCGTTACCTGGGCCGAACAGCTCACCGCGACTGCAGCGCAGCAGGTCTTCCCGAGTAAAGGCGTTTTGTTTGGTCATGCGAGCTCCTCAATAATCCCATGCGGCAGGGTAGGGCAAATCTTCCCGAACCGAATGAAGCGTTCATGCCTCATGTCGGCAGCCTACACATAGACTATTGCGTTGTAGTGAAAGTCACAGCGGCAAGGTACTGAATGTACACTTGTTCACTGAAATTTTAAACCGAGCCCGTTCAGGGGCCCGTTCGGGTGCCTAAGACTGCCGCACTTTCGTCTTTCACGCCAGTCGGAGTTGGCTGATGGCGCGCCGCTATTGCACCCAGCGCTGTAGGATTTGCTGCAAATCCGTGCGTTTGAACGGCTTGGCCAGGTAATCGTTCATTCCGGCCGCAAGGCACGCTTCCCGGTCGCCCTGCAAGGCGTTGGCCGTCAGGGCGATGATCGGCAGGTCGGCGCAGCCGGGCAGCTGGCGAATCTGCCGGGTAGCCTCATAGCCGTCGATCAAGGGCAAGCGACAATCCATCAGGATTGCGGTGAAAATCAGGCTCTCGGCACTGCGGATCGCCTCGGCGCCATCGGTGGCCAGGCTGACTTCAAAGCCCAGGCTGCGCAGCATGGCTTCGACCACGGTGCGGTTGACCGGGTTGTCTTCCACCAGCAACACATGGCGACCCTCGCCGGCGCTGTGCTTGCCCTCGGCATCCAGGGCGATCGACGGCTGGCTGTGCGGGTCGATGGCCAGGGGGATCTCCAGGGTAAACACCGAGCCACGGCCTTCTTCGCTCTGCGCGCGCAGCGTGCCGCCCATGCGTTCGGCCAGGGTACGGGCGATGGGCAGCCCGAGACCGGTACCGCCGTAACGTCTTGAAATGGAACTGTCGGCTTGCTGGAACGCATCGAACATCAATTCCAGGCGCTCGGCGGAAATCCCGATGCCGCTGTCTCGCACGGTGCAGGTGAACCACACCAACTCATGGTCGAGCACCTGCCAGTGGGGCTCCACGCTGACGGTGCCGTGTTCGGTGAACTTCAAGGCATTGCCGATCAGGTTCACCAGGATCTGGCGGATCCGCGTCGGATCACCCTGTACCCGCAGTGCGTCCATGCCGGGCGGGATCGGCAGCTTGAGCGCCAGCCCGCGCTGCTGGGCGCTGTGCTGGAAGGCCTGGGCGCAACTGTTGATCAGGTCGGCCAGGTTGAAGGGGATATGTTCCAGCTCCAGGGCCGCGCGTTCAATGCGCGAGAAGTCGAGAATGTCGTTGATCACCTTGAGCAAATGCTCGGTGGATTCGGAGGCCAGCGCCGCGTACTCGGTCTGTTCCTCGGTCATGTCGGTGGTTTCCAGCAGTTGCAGCATGCCCAGTACACCGTTCATCGGCGTGCGCAGTTCGTGGCTCATCATCGCCAGGAAGTCTGACTTGGCGTTGTTGGCCCGTTCCGCCTCTTCGCGGGTCTGGATCAACTGGGCCATGGCCTGCTGTTGTTCGCGGCTGGCCTGGTTGAGGCCTTCGGCGAGGTTGTTGATATGCCGCGACAGGTCGCCCAGCTCCGAATCATCCACAATCGGCAGCGGCGTCTTGTAGTCGCCCTGCTGGATGGCCTTGACCGCATGGCCCATGGCGCTGATCGGTTGCGACAGGCTCGCCGCCAGGCGCCGGGCGAGCAGGAACGTAAACAGCAGGGCGAACAGCGCGAGGATACCGGCTTTGAACAGGATCTCCTGCTGACGCTGGCTGAAGGCGTCATTGGACATGCCGACGATCACCCGGCCCAGGTAGTCCGCGCGGGGGGCCTTGGGTTCGTTGAGGTTGTCCTGGAAAAAGTCGTTGCCCAGCTGGATATGCTGCAGGCGAATCGGCGCCTGGAACACTTTTACCGACAGCGCGCGGTCGTGTTTCTCCGAGGGTTGCTCGACGTACACGAGGATATTTTCGCTGCTGTCCTGAATCTCCAGGAAACGTACATGGGGCGTGGCCAGCGTGGCGCGCAGCAGGCTGTCGAGCACATCGTTGTTGCCCGAGATCACCCCATATTCGGTGGCCGGTGCCAGTTGGTTGGCGATCAATTGGCCGGTGTGGTCCAGTTCCTGGCGCAGGTCCTGGATACGCACGAAGGTGAAGAAGCTGATCAACAGCAACGTCAGCAACAGCGCCGGGCCCAGGGTGATGAGCTGGGTGCGGGTATTGATGTCCCAACGACGACGCAAGGTCATGGGCGTTTTTCTCCTTCGGCCATTCGGGCGGCGACGCTGGCTTCGTCCACCTGTTCGATGCCCAGTGAGCGTGCGACCTGCGCGTTGCCCACGACTTTGAAGTGGTCGGGGTACAGCGCGCGTGGCCAAGCGGCCGGCGGCTGGTCGAGCAAACGATCGAGTACCGCCAGCCAATCGTCCTGGTCGCTGTAGGTGCTGGCGAGGCTGCCGGCGCGCACAAACCCTGCATTGGGCCCGAACAGCGGCAATTGCTGGGCGTAGCTGCTCAGCAGCAGGTTTTTCGCGGTCTTCGGGTTGTACAGCTGCGGGTCATCGAGGCCGAGCAGCACGTCGCTGTTCCTGAACAGGGTTTGCAGCGGGCGACTGTCGTTAGTGTTGTCCCAACGCTGCGGTACGATCTCCAGCTCCAGGGCCGCCGCATGCTGGCGCAATTCGGGCAGCAGGAATTCACTGTCGGTGCCGTAGAGCACGCCGATGCGCCGTGCCTGGGGCAGGACGCTGGTGATCAGGCGCAGCTGCCGCTCCAGCGGCGGGTCGCTCCACAACAGGCTGACTCGCGCGTGCCGTGAGGCCTCCGGGCGCTGATGGGCTTGGAGCCGACTGATGCGCAGTACCAGCGTCGGCGGCCCTTGGGTATCCCGCAGGCGCCAGTCGAGGCCGGGCAGGTCGAGCAGGATCAGGCGCGTGCCGGCGGGCAGTTGGCTGGGTGCCGGCAAAGCCTCAAGTGACGTGAAGGTGACGCGGTCTTCGGGGCGTTGTCGGGCCAGCGCCTGGGTAAAGGCCTGCACCCCGGCGCTGTCTTCGGCGGCGGTCAGCAGGATTTCGGCGCTCCATGCCGGTGCGCACAGCAACAGGCCGGCCAGCAGCCCAGCAAGTCGCCGCAGCCTATAGATAAAGAAGAAGGTCATCCGTGACGAGTCGCCCATGTCAGAACTCTAACTCCGCGCTGAAGTAGAGTACGTGGCGATGGTCGTAAGTGTTATCGGCCCAAGTGGTGGGCTGGTTATCGAGGCGTTGTTGCAACATGCCGGCCAGCTCCACGTTGGCTTTGCCCAGGGCAATGCGCTTGGCCACCCGCAGGTCGACCCGTTCGAAACGATATTGGTTGAGTGCGTCGTCGCCATAGTAGAACAGCGCGCTGGACCAACCTTGGCCCCATTCGCGCAACCAGCCGGCCGAGCCACTGTTACGCGCGGTCTGTGCTTTGTCCAGTGGGTTGCTGGTGGTAGCGTCGACATACGCGTAAGTCAGCCGCAGGCGGTCGGCGTTGCTCACGCGCCAGTCGAACTGGGACTCGGCGCCGGTGAAGCGTGAGCTGTTGGCGTTGCTGGCAATGTACTGGTTATTACGCAGCGGCGAGCTGATCATGTCGGTGATTTCGTCGTAGAACACCTTCACGTCCATGTTCAGCCCGATGTCGGCAAAGAAGCCGTTGTAGCCCAGTTCCCGCGAGCGCATCAGTTCTTTGTCGAGGTTGCCCGGGCCCCGCGTCTTCACGAAGTACTGTCCGGAACTCTGCCCATAGGTCGGTGAGCTGAGGTTGGTGACGCGGTAGCTCCAGTTGACATTGTTCTCGAACATGTCCGGCGAACGGATGGCTTCCGAGTACACCGCGCGCAAGCCGTGGCGCGGGTTGATCAAATAGTTGACCGCCACCCTGGGCGTCAGCGAATGGCCGCTCAGGTGCGTGTCTTCGAACATGGCGCCGCCTTGCAGCAGCCAATGTTCACTGGCGCGCCATTCCAACTGGCCGAACAGACGCCAGGTGGTGTCGTCCAGGGTGCCGTTGAAGTAGGTATCGGAGTCGGCGCGGTCGTAGCGGTAGTTCATGCCACTGACCAGACGCAGGCTGTCGGACAGGCTGAGGGTATCCTGGATTTCCACGTCGTAGCGGCTTTCGCGGGTGCTCTGGTCGATGTCGCCGCAGACGCTCTGGTTGGCGCCGTTGCGCCACTGGTCCAATACCTGGTTGGCCAAGGCTTGTTCGGCGGCGCTGCCCGGTGGCGCGGTGCCCTGGCTGTAGGTGTCCATATGCCGGGCCAGCCGTTCGGCATAGTTGGGGTTGAGCTGCCACAACTGGGTCAGCTCGGGGCTGAACGAGACCTTGGCGTCACAGGCCTTCCAGATTTGCCGGCGGTCCCACTGCTGGGCCGAGCCTTGGATATATAGGCTGTGATCGGGGTTGAAATCAAAGTTCCAGCGCAGGGAGCCGGCGTAGTCCTTGGCCGTGACATCGGAATTGTCGCCGCCTTCGGTAATCCCGGCGAATACCGGGGTGTAGGTGTAAGGGCGCTGGTTGGTGCCTTCCTTGGCATTCAGTTGCCAGTCGATACTCTGTTGCGCGTTCAAGGTCTGGCTCACTGCCAGGCTGAAGCGGTTGAGGCGACGGCCGTCCCGGCGGTCGGCGCCAGCGGCATCGCTGTCAAAGCCATCGTCCTGTTGCCCGGACAGCGACAGGCGCAGATCGCCGGTTTCCCAGCCCACGCCCTGGCTGGCATAAAAGTCATTGATGCCGCGCTCACCGCGAATCACCTTCACCCGTGAGCCATGGCTGTTGGCCGGTGAGCGCGTGAGGATATTGACCACCGCCATCAAGGCATTCGCCCCGTAGCTGACGGTGTTGGGGCCGCGGAAGACCTCGATGCGCTCGATGTCTTCCATTGCTACCGGGATGTCGCTCCAGTCCACCGTGGCCAGGCCGGCGCGGTACACCGAACGCCCGTCGATCAACACCTGCATGCGGCGCGCATCGCTGGCACTGGTGCCGTGGTAATTCACCGCCGCCTGGTTGCCGGTGGTGTAGCCGACCATCATCCCCGGCACCAGGCGCAGCAGCTCGCTGATATCCCTTGCGCCGCTGGCCTTGATCAACTCGCTGTCGATCACGGTCATACTGCCCGGCACGGCGGCGGCCGATTGCTTGAGGCGCGTGGCGGTCAATACCTGCGGCAGCGGCTGGCTGTCGAGGAACAGGTCGTCAGCCAGCGCAGGTGCACTGCACAACAGCATAAGCAGTAGAGATGAACGGGAAGGAGGGCCCAAATACACGACATGGCCTTGATAATGACGGATAGCCGCCCATGTTAACCGAGGTGAGGCTATTTGCCAGTCGTCGCCCTTGCAATTCCGTCACACGGACATGGCAGTTTTCGACAGGCCCACGATTTGATACGGGGGCTGGCCGCAAGCGGGTCGCCCCGTATAATGCCGCCATCGCCACTGGTATGGATTAACGGATTGCATATGACTGAACAGCGCCCTATTGCGGTCCTGGGAGGCGGAAGTTTTGGTACCGCCGTGGCTAACCTGCTGGCCGAGAACGGTCATGCGGTGCGCCAGTGGATGCGCGATCCCGAGCAGGCCGAGGCCATTCGCGTACACCGCGAAAACCCGCGTTACCTTAAAGGCATCAAGATTCATCCGGCGGTCGAGCCGGTCACCGACCTGTTGGCCACCCTGACGGACTGCGACCTGTGCTTTGTTGCGCTGCCTTCCAGCGCCTTGCGCGCGGTGCTGGCGCCCCATGCCGAGCGCCTGGCGGGCAAGCTGCTGGTCAGCCTGACCAAGGGCATCGAGGCGCAGACCTTCAAGCTGATGAGCGAAATCCTCGCCGAGATCGCCCCCCAGGCGCGCATTGGCGTGCTGTCCGGGCCGAACCTGGCGCGGGAAGTCGCCGAGCACGCGCTGACCGCCACGGTGATCGCCAGCGAGGATGAGGCATTGTGCGAGCGCGTCCAGGCGGTGCTGCATGGCCGGACCTTCCGCGTATACGCCAGTGGCGACCGCTTTGGCGTGGAACTGGGCGGGGCGCTGAAAAACGTCTATGCGATCATTGCCGGCATGGCGGTGGCGCTGGGCATGGGCGAAAACACCAAGAGCATGCTGATTACCCGCGCCCTGGCGGAAATGACCCGTTTCGCGGTGAACCAGGGCGCCAACCCCATGACCTTCCTGGGCCTGGCCGGTGTGGGTGACTTGATCGTCACCTGCTCGTCGCCGAAAAGCCGCAACTACCAGGTGGGTTTCGCCCTGGGCCAGGGCCTGAGCCTGGAAGACGCGGTGACGCGCCTGGGCGAAGTGGCCGAAGGGGTCAACACCCTCAAGGTGCTCAAGGCCAAGGCCCAGGAAGTCGGCGTGTACATGCCGCTGGTCGCCGGGCTGCACGCGATCCTGTTTGAAGGGCGCACCTTGAACCAGGTCATCGAGTTGCTGATGCGGGCCGAGCCCAAAACCGACGTCGACTTTATTTCCACCAGTGGTTTCAACTGAGGAACGCGCCATGAACGATCCAAAAGCTGCTCCCAAGTACGAGTCCATTGTCCTGCGCATCCTGTGGATGCTGGTGTTTGCCCTGGTGTGGCAGGTGGCGCAGTTCCTGCTCGGCGCATTGGTGGTGGTGCAGTTGATCTACCGCCTGGTCTACAGCGCGCCGAACCTGGGCCTGATGAACTTCGGCGACAGCCTCAGCCAGTTTCTTGCCCAGATCGGCCGCTTTGGCAGCTTCCACACCGAGCAGAAGCCCTGGCCGTTCGCCGACTGGCCAACCCCGCGCGCTCCCGAGGGCGAAGCCGCCCACAGCGTGCCGCCGGCGCCGCACCCGGTGCGGGATGAGGAGCCGAAGCTATGAAAGTGTGGGTCTTGCGTCACGGTGAGGCCGAGGGGCATGCCCGCACGGATGCCGAGCGCAATCTCACCGAACATGGCCGCGCCGAGGTATTGCGCAGTGCGGGGCACCTGATCGGCCAGCCGCTCAGCGCGATCATTGCCAGCCCGTATGTGCGGGCGCAGCAGACTGCGCAGTTGGTGCGGGACGCGTTGGGTTTCGAACCGGATATCCGCACGGTGCCTTGGCTCACGCCGGAGGGTAATCCGCTGGAGGTCCTGAGCAAGCTCGACAGCGATGACAATGTGCTGCTGGTCAGTCATCAGCCGCTGGTCGGCGGTTTGATCAGCTTTTTGCAGCATGGTCATCAGCGCCAGCCGCAGCCGATGTCCACCGCCAGCCTGGCGGAGCTTGAGGGCGACTTCCCGCTGGCGGGGTTGATGAGCCTGGTCAGCGTGAAGAATCCGTAGGCTATCGTCGGGCCACAAAGGCGCGGGTCCCATGTCCGTCGCTTTTCGTTGGCCCGAGCGCAGCGAGGCAGTTGTGTGGCAGGATTAGGTCCGTAATAAAACCAATAAGGACAATCCCATGAGCTTGTGGCGCACCCAACCGAATATCGAACAACTCAATGCCGGCCAGAAAAACACCATCGGTGAACTGCTGGACATCCGTTTTGAAAGCTTCGACGACGAATCCCTCACCGCCAGCATGGTGGTCGACCACCGCACTCACCAGCCTTACGGCCTGCTGCATGGCGGTGCGTCGGTGGTTCTGGCCGAGAGCGTCGGCTCCGTGGCGGCCTATTTGTGCATCGACCCGAGCAAGTTCTATTGCGTGGGCCTGGAGGTCAACGCCAATCACCTGCGCGGTGTGCGCAGCGGGCGGGTGACGGCGGTGGCCAAGGCGATCCATATCGGCCGCACCACCCAGGTCTGGGACATCCGCCTGACCAACGATGACGGCAAGTGCAACTGTGTCTCACGGCTGACCATGGCCGTGGTGCCTTTGGGCGAAACCCCGCCGGCGCGATAGGTGTGGCGTGAGTGTCATCATTCCTGGCAGTTACAGTCATTGCTGTGGGGCTTGGGGCTGGTGACAATCAATCTTGGTTTTTGCAGATGGGTCCGCTATGTCGCAGCACGTGTTTTTTGCCCACGCCAATGGCTTTCCCTCGGCCACCTACGGCAAGCTGTTTGCCGCCCTGGCCCCGGAATATGCGGTGGCTCACTTGCCGCAACACGGTCACGACCCCAGGTTCCCAGTGGACGATAACTGGCAGAACCTGGTGGACGAGTTGATCCATCATCTGGAGCAGCAGCCGGAGCCCGTCTGGGGCGTGGGCCATTCCCTGGGTGGCGTGCTGCATTTGCACGCGGCCCTGCGCTGCCCGCAGCTGTATCGCGGGGTGGTGATGCTCGACTCGCCCGTATTGACCCGCGCCGACCGCTGGGTGATCCGCGCCGCCAAGCGTTTCGGTTTTATCGATCGACTCACGCCGGCCGGCCGTACCTTGGGCCGTCGTGAAGAATTCAGCGACCTGGACGCCGCGCGCAGCTACTTCGCCGGCAAGACCCTGTTCCGAGGCTTCGACCCGGAATGCTTCGACGCCTACCTGCAACACGGCCTGTACCAGGCGGGTGATCGCCTGCGCCTGCGTTTCGACCCGGCCACCGAAATCAGCATCTACCGGGGCGTGCCCCACACCAGTCCCGGCCAGGTGCGCCAATTGAAAGTGCCGCTGGCGGTGGTGCGCGGTCGCCAGAGCCGTGTGGTGATGCGTCACCACGCCAGCGGTGTCGACCGTCTGCCCATGGGCGAAATGCTCACCATGCCCGGCGGCCATATGTTTCCCCTCGAACGCCCCCAGGACACCGCGACCTTGATCAAGACCCTGTTCGCGCGCTGGGAAGCCCGGGAGCGCAGCTGCGCATGAGCACACCCGTCGAAGAGGTTCGCCTGAGCCTGCCGCACATTGAGTTGGCGGCCCATCTGTTTGGCCCCGAGGACGGTTTGCCGGTGATCGCCCTGCATGGCTGGCTGGACAATGCCAACAGCTTTGCACGCCTGGCGCCGAAGCTTGCGGGTTTGCGTATCGTGGCGCTGGACATGGCCGGCCATGGGCATTCGGCGCATCGTCCTACAGGTGCCGGTTATGCCTTGTGGGATTACGTCCACGACGTGCTGCACGTTGCCGAGCAACTGGGCTGGAAACGTTTTGCATTACTCGGCCACTCCCTCGGCGCCATCGTGTCCCTGGTGCTGGCCGGTGCCTTGCCGGAACGGGTGACGCACCTGGGTTTGATTGACGGCGTGATCCCGCCCACGGCCAGCGGTGAGAACGCGGCCGAGCGCCTGGGCATGGCCTTGCAGGCGCAATTGAACTTGCAGGATAAGCGTAAGCCGGTCTACACCACCCTCGACCGGGCGGTTGAGGCGCGCATGAAAGGTTTGGTCGCCGTGAGCCGTGAAGCCGCAGAACTGCTGGCCCAGCGCGGTTTGATGCCGGTGCCGGGCGGTTATACCTGGCGCTCGGACAGTCGCCTGACCCTGGCTTCGCCGATGCGCCTGACCGATGAGCAGGCCATGGCTTTCGTGCGGCGCGTGGGTTGCCCTGCGCAGTTGGTGGTCGCCGCCGATGGCATGTTGGCGAAACATCCCGAATTGCTTTCCCAGCTACCCTTTACGGTAACCACGTTGCCGGGTGGCCATCATTTACACCTGAATGATGAGCCCGGTGCGGTCCTTGTTGCAGACTGTTTCAATCGGTTCTTCTCCGCGCCTTGACTTGGGGCGGTCAACTGCCGAGGCTGGGCGGATTGAAAGGGAGTCAACCATGAACCAACTCAACACCGCTGCGACCTCCGATGGCCAGGGCTCACCGATCCGATGAGCCTGCGTAAAGGATGTATACGTGCCCTTGGACTGTGCTGTTTCAGCCCCTTGGTGTTCGCCGCCGATGTGCCGGGAAGTCAGGACCTGCCTGCCGTGGCCCGTCAGGTCGACGCACAGATCGTCGATTACCGTCCCGCTGAAGAAAAGGAACGCATCTACCCCATGGGGGCGATCCGCAAGATCAGTGGCCAGTTGCGTTACGAGGGCCAGGCCACTGCCCGTGGGCGAGCCACAGCGATTACCTACGAACTGCCTGCCGAACACACCTCCAGTGCTGCGTTCACGTCGACGCGCGAAGCGTTGCAGGCCAACGGCGCGCAGTTGTTGTTCTGGTGCCAGGCCCGCGACTGCGGTGAAAGCAGCCTGTGGGCCAACGAAGTGTTCGGTAATGCCAAGCTGGTAGGTGCCGACGGCCAGCAGGAATACCTGCTGCTGCGCCTGGCCGCCCCTCAGGAAAACTCCCTGGTGGCCATGTACGGCATCACCCGAGGCAACCGTCGTGCCTACCTGCATGTGGAGCAGTTGGATGCCGGCGCACCGCTGGGCGACCTGCTGCCCACCTCGGCCACCTTGTTGCGCGAGCTCAAAAGCACCGGTGAGCTGGATTTTCCCGCGCTTGGCGGCGACCCGGACGACACCTGGCTGACCCTGATTTCCCGGGGCTTGAACCTCGATACGACCTTGCGCGTCAGTCTGACCGGCCCGAAAGCCGAAGCCTGGCGCCAGGCCCTGGTCGACAAAGGCGTGCGCGCCGCGCGCCTGGAAACCGGCACCACTGAAACCAAAGGCCTGCACCTGCATCTGATACGCTGACCGTAACAGGGCGAACGGACCCGTGCCGTTCGCCTAAGCTTTCTTCCTACAGCCTTTTCTAGAGATACCCCATGCTCAATAACGATCGCCTGCTGGTGCAAATCCTGCTGCTGGTGCTGTTTGGTGCCAGCTTCTGGGTGATGGCGCCGTTCTGGTCGGCGCTGTTCTGGGGGGCGGTGCTGGCGTTTGCCAGTTGGCCGCTGATGGTGCTGCTGACCCGCGCGCTGGGCGGCCGTGAGTCCCTGGCCGCCAGCATCCTGACCCTGGGCTGGATGTTGCTGGTGGCGGTGCCGCTGGTATGGCTGGGGTTCAATCTCGCGGACCATGTACGCGATGCCGTGGCGTTGATCAAGGATATTCAGGTCGATGGGCTGCCCGAGGCGCCAACCTGGTTGGCGGCGATTCCCTTTGTGGGGGAACGCCTGGTCGGCATGTGGAACAGCATCGACGAGCAGGGCGCGGCGCTGATGGTCAGCCTCAAGCCGTACCTGGGGCAGGTGGGCAATTGGCTGTTGGCGCGCAGTGCGCAGATCGGCGGTGGCATCCTCGAACTGACCCTGAGCCTGGTGTTCGTGTTCTTTTTCTATCGTGATGGCCCACGTCTGGCGATGTTCGTGCATCGTTTGCTGGAACGCCTGATCGGTGACCGTGCCGGTTACTACATCGAACTGGTGGCCGGTACGGTGCAGCGTGTGGTCAACGGTGTGATCGGCACTGCCGCCGCCCAGGCCCTGCTGGCACTGATCGGCTTCCTGATCGCCGGCGTGCCGGGTGCGTTGGTGCTGGGGATCGTGACGTTCCTGCTCAGCCTGATCCCGATGGGCCCGCCGCTGGTATGGATCCCGGCCACGGCCTGGCTGGCGTGGAAAGGCGACTACACCTATGCGGTGTTCCTTGGCGTGTGGGGGACGTTCATCATCAGTGGCGTGGACAACGTGCTCAAGCCGTACCTGATCAGCCGTGGCGGCAACCTGCCGCTGGTGATCGTGTTGCTCGGGGTCTTCGGCGGCTTGATTGCCTTTGGCTTTATCGGCCTGTTTATCGGCCCGACCCTGCTGGCCGTGGCCTACAGCCTGCTGATGGATTGGAGCGCAACCCAGGCCCAGGTTCGACGTGAAGACAAGCCCCTTTAAGCTCTGGGCAACCACATCACGGCGGTCAAGCCGCCGCCTGGGGTCTCTTCCAGGCTCAGGCGGCCGCCCAGGCGTTCTGCCGCTTCCTTAGAGATGGTCATGCCCAGGCCAACGCCGCCGGAATTGCGGTTACGCGAGCCTTCCAGCCGATAGAACGGCTCGAACACTGCCTCACGCTTATCGACCGCGATCCCCGGCCCGTGGTCGATCACACGGATGACCAGCGCTTCGCGGCTGTCCTCCAGCTCCACGCGGGCGGTACCGGCATAACGCAAGGCGTTGTCGATCAGGTTGTTGAGGCATGAGCGCAGGGCCATCGGTTGCACCTGCAAGGGTAGGCAACTGCCCGCACATTGCACATCGGAGCCTTGGTCCTGGGCGTTTTCACTCATGGACTCCACCAGCGCCTGCACATCCAGCCAATGCCGGGTTTCACTGGTGCGCTGTTCGTGCAGGTAGCTCAGGGTGGCGTCGAGCATGCCGATCATGTCGTTCAGGTCCTGGCGCATCTGGCCCTGCAGCCGGGTGTCCTCGATCTGCTCCAGGCGCAGCTTGAGACGTGACAGCGGGGTGCGCAGGTCATGGGAGACGGCGCCGAGCATGCGCGCGCGTTGGCTGACCTGCTCGCGAATGCGCCTTTGCATCAGGTTGAAGGTCGAGGCGGCCTGCCGCGCTTCCCACGGGCCGGATTCATCGAGGGGGGGGCTGTCGAGGTCCAGGCTCAAGCGTTCCGCCGCTTCACTCAGGCGCTGTATCGGCCGGCTCAGCAGTTTGGCACCGTACCAGGCCGCGATAATCAACGAGACGAATTGAAAGGTCAGGGGCACCACCGGGCCGCCAAACCAGGGACGTGGGTGCTTGTCGCGCATCGGCGCCAGGGTCCCGTCCGGCTGCTCGATAAATCGCTCAGGAGGGGGCGGCGGCGGTTGGCCGTAGTGGTGAAACCAGAAGAACGCCAGCCCATGGGCCAGCACAATCGCCACCAGCAACACGCCGAACAGCCGACCGAACAGCGTGTTGAAGGGCGCGCGCATCAGCCAATATCCCGGGCGTCGAACAGGTAGCCTTCGCCGCGCACGGTCTTGATCAACTGCGGTGCCTTGGGGTCATCCCCGAGTTTTTGCCGCAGGCGTGACACCAGCAAGTCGATACTGCGATCAAAAGCTTCTATCGAGCGGCCACGGGCGGCATCAAGCAGCTGCTCCCGGCTCAGCACCCGGCGCGGGCGTTCGATAAACACCCACAACAGGCGGAATTCCGCGTTGGACAGCGGCACCACCAGGCCATCGTCGGCCACCAATTGGCGCAACACGCTGTTGAGGCGCCAGTTGTCGAAGCGGATATTCGCGCGCTGTTCGGTGCGGTCATCGCGCACGCGGCGCAGGATGGTCTGGATGCGAGCTACCAGTTCACGGGGTTCGAAGGGCTTGGACATGTAGTCGTCGGCCCCCAGTTCCAGGCCGATGATGCGGTCGGTGGGCTCGCAGCGGGCCGTGAGCATCAGGATCGGGATATCCGATTCGGCGCGCAGCCAGCGGCACAGGGTCAGGCCGTCTTCCCCCGGCAGCATCAGGTCGAGTACCACCACATCATAGGTTTCGGCTTGCATGGCCAGGCGCATGGCGGCGCCGTCGGTCACGCCGGTGGCGAGGATATTGAAGCGTGCCAGGTAGTCGATCAGCAATTCGCGGATCGGCACATCGTCGTCGACGATCAGCGCACGGGTGTTCCAGCGCTTGTCATCGGCGACCACCGCGCCTTTGGGCTCGTCATTCACAGGGACGGAAGGGGTATGCATAGTGCGATCATCTGCCTGGTTGTTGCGCTCAGCATAGGCGCCCAGCCCCATGGCTGGTAGTGCTGGTCGGTGGGTCGTGCGGGCGAGGCTAGCGGCAGGGCGTGTTGTGGGCATGTCATGAATGTATCGGCTTTGAAATAATTACCTGGAATGCCCGGCTGATGGCGCTTGGTCAGTATTTACCGATCATCGGATCCCGCAACGGCGCTGCTTGCGCTACAATCCGCGCCGATTTCGACTTGCCTGAGAGCCCATTCCAATGTCCGTCTGCCAGACTCCTATCATCGTCGCCCTGGATTACCCCACCCGTGACGCCGCACTGAAGCTGGCTGATCAGTTGGACCCCAGGCTTTGCCGGGTCAAGGTCGGCAAGGAACTGTTCACCAGCTGCGCCGCGGAAATCGTCGGCACCCTGCGTGACAAAGGCTTCGAGGTGTTCCTCGACCTGAAATTCCACGACATCCCCAACACCACCGCCATGGCGGTCAAGGCTGCGGCCGAGATGGGCGTGTGGATGGTGAATGTGCACTGCTCCGGCGGTCTGCGCATGATGACCGCCTGCCGCGAAGTGCTGGAACAGCGCAGCGGCCCCAAGCCGTTGCTGATCGGCGTGACCGTGCTGACCAGCATGGAGCGCGAGGACCTGGCGGGCATCGGCCTGGACATCGAGCCTCAGGAGCAGGTACTGCGCCTGGCCGCCCTGGCGCAGAAAGCCGGCCTTGATGGCCTGGTGTGCTCGGCGCTGGAAGCCCAGGCCTTGAAGACCGCCCATCCGTCGTTGCAATTGGTGACCCCGGGGATTCGTCCGGCGGGCAGTGCCCAGGATGACCAGCGCCGCATCCTGACCCCGCGCCAGGCACTGGACGCGGGTTCCGACTACCTGGTGATCGGCCGTCCGATCAGCCAGGCGGCGGATCCGGCCAAGGCGTTGGCGGCGGTAGTCGCCGAGATCGCCTGATCGATGCGCGTTCCCACGTTCACAGAGCGTGGGAACGCGCAGAGCGTGTGTATCAGCTGACTTTGAGCACCAATTTGCCAAAGTTTTCGCCGTTGAACAGCTTCATCAGCGTCTCCGGGAACGTCTCCAGCCCCTCGACAATATCCTCCTTGCTCTTGAGCTTGCCCTGGGCCATCCAGCCGGCCATTTCCTGCCCGGCGGCGGCAAAGTTCGCCGCGTGATCCATCACCACAAAGCCTTCCATCCGTGCGCGGTTGACCAGCAGTGAGAGGTAGTTGGCCGGGCCTTTCACCGCTTCCTTGTTGTTGTACTGGCTGATGGCTCCGCAAATCACCACGCGGGCTTTCAACGCCAGCCGGCTGAGCACCGCGTCAAGAATGTCGCCGCCGACGTTATCGAAATACACATCCACGCCTTTGGGGCACTCGCGCTTCAGGGCGGCGGGCACGTCTTCGTTCTTGTAGTCGATGGCGGCGTCGAAGCCCAGCTCATCCACCAGGAACGTGCACTTGTCGGCACCGCCGGCAATGCCGACCACGCGGCAGCCTTTGAGCTTTGCGATCTGCCCGGCAATGCTGCCCACGGCACCGGCCGCGCCGGAGATCACCACGGTTTCACCGGCCTTGGGCGCGCCGGTGTCCAGCAGCGCGAAGTAGGCGGTCATGCCGGTCATGCCAAGCGCAGACAGGTAGCGGGGCAGGGGCGCCAGATTGGGGTCGACCTTGTAGAAGCCGCGCGGCTCGCCCAGGAAGTAATCCTGCACGCCCAGGGCGCCATTTACGTAGTCCCCGACGGCGAATTTCGGGTTGTTCGAGGCAATCACCTTGCCCACACCCAGCGCGCGCATGACCTCGCCGAGGCCTACGGGCGGAATGTAGGACTTGCCTTCATTCATCCAGCCACGCATGGCCGGGTCGAGGGACAGGTATTCGTTGCGCACCAGCACCTGCCCGTCCTCGGGCGTGCCCACCGGCACGACCTGGTAAGTGAAGGTTTCCCGCGTGGCCGCGCCGACCGGGCGTTTGGCGAGCAGGAATTGGCGGTTGGTCTGGGCGGTCATGGCAAGGACTCTTTAGAAGTGAAGCATGATTGATAGACCTTGAATGGCCCGGGGGCAAGGTCAGCCGAGGGTGCGAATGCTCATCGATAGGTGCCATTGATAGTGAGCCGGGTTGCCTTATCACCATGACTCATACGGCACTAACCGGCCTTCTGATAGTGCTGACGTGTGCGTCTCGGCGTTGGCTAGACTCGTGCCACTGCCATTAATCCCAATAGGACATCCTCCATGAGCATGACGTTTTCCGGCCAGGTCGCCCTGGTGACTGGCGCCGCCGCCGGTATTGGTCGCGCCACTGCGCTGGCGTTCGCCGCCGAAGGCTTGAAGGTCGTGGTCGCCGATCTCGACGTAGCCGGCGGCGAGGGCACGGTCGCGCTGATCCACCAGGCCGGAGGCGAGGCGCTGTTCGTGCGCTGCAACGTCACCCAGGAGGCGGATGTGCAGCAGTTGATGGCACAGACCATCGGCGCCTATGGTCGTCTGGACTATGCGTTCAATAACGCCGGCATCGAGATCGAGAAGGGCAAGCTGGCGGACGGCAGCCTGGATGAGTTCGACGCGATCATGGGCGTCAACGTCAAGGGTGTGTGGTTGTGCATGAAGCACCAGTTGCCGCTGCTGCTGGCCCAGGGCGGCGGGGCCATCGTCAACACTGCGTCGGTGGCGGGGTTGGGCGCGGCGCCGAAGATGAGTATCTATGCAGCCTCCAAACATGCGGTGATCGGCCTGACCAAATCGGCGGCGATCGAGTATGCGAAGAAGAAAATCCGCGTCAATGCCGTCTGCCCGGCGGTGATCGATACCGATATGTTCCGGCGCGCCTATGAAGCCGACCCCCGCAAGGCCGAATTCGCCGCCGCCATGCACCCGGTCGGGCGTATCGGCAAGGTGGAGGAAATTGCCAGCGCAGTGCTGTACCTGTGCAGCGACGGAGCGGCGTTCACCACCGGGCACGCCTTGGCCGTGGACGGTGGCGCGACGGCTATCTAGGACCTGGCGCCGGCCCCTTGGTCGAAAACGTCTGGGGGCGCGTGGGGCTTTTCCAAAGCTGGCAAAACGCTGTGATCGAATATGTGTCAGTAGGTAAATAAGTCAATAAAATCAATACTTTAATAAATTTATGCGGCCGGCAACCTGCGGCTTCTGTGCTTAACTCTCCGGGTTGATAACAGACAGTTGAAGTGAGTGGCTCATGGATTTAGGGATCGATCGACAGGCCCTTGTACCAGTAGTGCAGCAAATCGTCAGTGCAGTGGTGCAATGGATTCGCAAGGACGGCGTGAGTCCCGGAACACGCTTGCCATCCGTCCGCCAGTTGGCCCTGGATAACCTGCTCAGCCAATCCAGTGTGATCGAAGCATTCGAACGGATGGTCGCCCAAGGAGTGCTGGCGCCCCGGCAGGGCTCGGGATTTGTGGTGGCCCAGCCGGCTGCCTGCCACGAAGGCAACTGGTATGAGGGGGCGGAGCGCGAGTGGGGCACCTTTGCCGACAATCCGTTGGGCGAGTTGAAGCTGGGCTGTGGCTGGTTGCCCGATGCCTGGCGCGAAAGCGATGACATCAGTTACGCGATTCGTGAAGTCACCCGCACCGACACGGCCGGCCTGTTCAACTACAGCACCCCTCTGGGGTTGCCCGCGCTGCGCGAGCAACTGCTCAAGCGCCTGACCCAGATTCACATCGCCACCAGCCTGGAGCGCATCCTGACCACCGCAGGTGCCAGCCATGCCCAGGACCTGCTGATACGTACGCTGCTCAAGGCCGGCGACAGCGTGGTGGTCGAAACCCCCGGGTATGCCAACCTCTATCGGCAGCTGGCGTTCCAGGGCGTGAAACTGCTGGAAGTACCGCGTACCCGAGGCGGCCCCGACCTACCGGCACTTGAAGCGCTGCTGCAGCACCACCATCCCAAGTGCCTGTTCATCCACAGCCTCTATCACAATCCCACGGGCACCAGCCTGTGCCGGGTGGTGGCCGAGCGCTTGCTGGAACTGGCACACCGCAAGAACTTCCTGATCATCGAGGAAGATGTCTACGGCGACCTGCAACAGGCCAGTTGCACGCGGCTTTCGGCATTGCCCCATGATGATCGGGTGATCTACGTCGCGAGTTTTTCCAAGACCCTGAGTAGCGCCTTGCGTGTGGGCTACCTCTGCGCCAGCAGCGCAATCATCACGCAATTGGCCAGCCTCAAGACCTTGAGCGGTTTCGGCACCTCCCGGTTTGCTGAAGCGGTGGTCGCCACGTTGCTGGCCAACGGTACGTATCGCAAGTGGGTGCAGCGCCTGCGCAAGCGGTTGAGCAGTGAAATGGCCGTGACCCTGCAAGTGCTGGAGGACGAAGAGTGGGAGGTGTTCGCCGTACCCACCGGCGGTATGTTCCTGTGGGCACGTCCGGGGGCGGCGCAGCCTTCGCGGTTGCAGGCGTGCGCCCGGCAGTTGGGGGTGTTGTTGTCGCCCGGGGGGTTGTTCAGTCCAAGCGGCAGTCACAGTGAGTGGCTACGCCTCAATGTCGCCTATGCTACCGATCAACGTGCCTTGGCGTTGTTTCGTGCGATGGGGCCCGCCAGATCGACCTCGACCATTCTGAAAACGACGAGCGTGTAGCTTTTTGCCATTATTGTGGCGCCAGTGCCTTGTGCTCAGTGCCTTTTGGTTGCGAATCTCGTTGCTTGTCCATCGGACTTGATGGCGTCCGCCATTGCAAGAGGATTCAAGTGCAATGATTTCAGGCGTGCAACGACGTTTCGCCAACCTGGGTATGGCGAAAAAACTGGGCTTGGGCTTCACCCTGGTGCTGCTTCTGACGGCGTTGGTCGCGGCTATCGGCGTGTGGTCCCTGCAAACCGTTGGCCAGCGTTTTGAAGGCCTCAAGGCCATGTCGTCGCTTAACAGCGGCTTGCTCAAGGTGCGCCTGATCGAGCAGGACTACGCACTGCACGCCGACCCCAAGGCCGTCGACGCCCTGCATGAAAGTCTCGATGCCCTGGCGGCCCAGGCGGCCGGCCTCAAGGCCCAGTCTGCGGCGAATGTGCCGGTGATGGCCGAGGTCGAGCAGGCTCTGGCAGCCTACCGGAAGGCGTTCGATGAGTTTGTCGAGCTGACGCAGACCAAGGACCTGGCGCTGGAAATGGCCAGTTGGTCGGTGTCCAGCGTAGCGAATAACCTGGATGTATTGCAGGCCGGGCTGGCGGACGACGGCGCCTATGGCCTCAAGGAAAGCCAAGGCAAGGAGGGCGCCGAGTTTATCGAGCAGGCAGGCCAGATCAGTCAGGTTTCCCGCTTGATGTTGCAGGCCATGAACGAAGCCCATGTGCGCCTGGACCAGAGTCGCAAGGCGGATGCTGATGACGCCGAGCAAGGCAAGATCGAGCAGGCCGACCAGGCCCTGGCTCAGGTCGAGCAATTGAAAACGTCGGTCAAGGACCCTGGTTATCAGACGGTGCTCAACGAAGTTTCCGGGCATATCGCCGCCTTCAGCGAAAAGCTGGGGGAATACACCGGCCTGCTGGCCCAGGAAAAAGTCGTCTACAAACAACTGCACGATCGAGCTGACCAGGTCGTCAGCCGGGTCAACCAGGCCTATGACGCTGAAGACCTGTCGATGCAGGCGCAACTGAAGAAAAGCGCGATGTTGATCATTGGCTCGTCGGCCCTGGCCTTGCTGGTGGGGTTGATTGCGGCCTGGGTGATTACCCGCTTGATTGTCGCGCCGCTGCGCAGTGTGATCGCGGTAGCCCGACAGATTGCCGCCGGGGATCTGAGCGGGCGCATGGAGGTCAGCCGTCGTGATGAAATCGGCCAGTTGATGCAGGCGATGCAACAGATGGGCGGCGGCCTTAGCCAGATGGTCAGCGGCCTGCAGGCCGGTATCGAACAATTGGCCAGCTCGGCGCAGTCGCTGTCCAGCGTGACCGAACAGACCAACGTAGAGG
Organism: Pseudomonas sp. GW821-FHT09C10; assembly: GCF_059418085.1. Taxonomy (NCBI): domain Bacteria; kingdom Pseudomonadati; phylum Pseudomonadota; class Gammaproteobacteria; order Pseudomonadales; family Pseudomonadaceae; genus Pseudomonas; species Pseudomonas sp. GW821-FHT09C10. The sequence continues at coordinate 22,420 of NZ_JBWKPE010000005.1, read as the reverse complement.
TCAGCAGCCAGAAGGAAGAAACCGAGCAGGTCGCTACCGCGATGAACCAGATGACCGCCACCGTGCACGATGTGGCGCGCAACGCCGAACAGGCTGCGCAAGCCGCGCAGACGGCGGACGAAAAGGTCGACAGCGGCCAGCAGGTGGTGCGCCAGAGTTTGCAGCGCATCGAGTTGCTGGCCACGTCCAGTACCCGTGCGAGCACCAGTATCGAGAGCCTCAGTGCTGAAATCCAGAATATCGGCACCGTGCTGAGCGTGATCAAAAGCGTCGCCGAACAGACCAACCTGCTGGCCCTGAACGCAGCCATCGAAGCCGCCCGCGCAGGCGAACAGGGCCGGGGGTTTGCGGTGGTGGCCGATGAAGTCCGGGCACTGGCCAAGCGCACCCAGCAGTCGACCGAAGAAATCGAGCGGCTGGTGAGTACCTTGCGCAGCGCGGCGCAATCATCGGTGCAGCAAATCCAGCAAAGTGGCGAACTGGTCAAGCTGGCGGTCAGTGATGCGTTGGAAACCGAAAGTGCCCTGGGCAGCATTGCGGTAGCGGTGTCGTTGATCCAGCAGATGAACCAGCAGATTGCCGCTGCGGCTGAGGAGCAGAGCTCGGTGGCCGAAGAGATCAACCGTAGCGTCACCAGTATTCGTGCGAGTGCCGATCAATCGGCGTTGAGCATGCAGGGCAATGCGGCGTCGAGCATCCAGCTGGCGCAGTTGGGGGCGGAGCTCAAGGGGATGGTGGGGCACTTCCGCCTTTGAGCGCCGCCCCGAGGCGGCGATCAAAAGGGAGGGCGATCAGGCGTGGTTGGCGAGGAAGGTCAGCAGCGCTTCGTTGACGAAATCCGGGTTCTCCCGGCTGGAGATATGCCCGGCGTGTGGAATCAGGATCAGGGCGCAGCCAATCAGTGCGGCCATTTCCTCGGATTCGACGGGTGGCCGAGGCTTGTCCTGTTCGCCACACATCACCAAGGTGGTATCGGCGTCCAGCTGCGGTAGTTGTTCCAGCACATCTTCGCGGCTGAAGATCAATCGACCCAGGGGGACGATGCTGTGCAGCAGGCGTTCCCGGGGAAAGTCCTGCAGTGACTTGCGAAAGTCCTGGTAGAGCGCCGATTCGCGGTCGATGTCCGGGCGAAAGAAGATCGGCGCAATCACATCCAGCAACGGCTCAGGAATGGCGCCGGCGTCTTCAATCATCTTGAACAACGAGAAGTAATACTGGCGCGTGGCCTCTGGCTCGGCACCGAGGTAGGTGTCCATCAGCACCAGGCTGTTGATCCGCTCGGGGGCCTGCAACGCCAGGCGTGCGCCCCACATGCCGCCCACCGACAGGCCTGCCAGGTTGATCTGTGCGATCTCCAAATGGTCAAGCAGGGCCAGGACCTGGCGCGCAAGGTCGTCTAGGGAGTGGGTGGAGGCGGGGAGCTGGCCCGATTCGCCGTGGCCCCACAGTTCGGGCACGATGACCCGGTACTGTTGCGACAGGGCTTCGATCTGCGGGGCCCACATGTCGCGGTCCCACAGGTAGCTTGAGCCGAGCAGGACGACAGGGCCGGTGCCCTGGTCGACGTAATGCAGCGGTTGTCCATCAATGACGGCGATAGGCATAGCGGGCCTCTGACTTCACGGAGTGAGGGGCACTTTTTTACGCTAGTCGGGGACGGGGCGATAGATGCAAATTGATGGCATGTTGGGGCGAGCGGGCAGCCCGCTCACCCCAGGGGAGCGGGCAGATCAGTCGTAGATGACTTTCTTTTTCCACTCGGCATCGGCGTCGACTTCTTTCATGCCTTCGGTCAATTCGTTGACTTCCTCCGCCGCCTGTTTGCTGTTAGCCAGCACGGTCGAGTTGGCGCGGGCCAGTTGACCTTCCAGCAATTGCAGCTGTGCACTGTAGAGCACCGGCTCCGGCTGTTTACGCAGGTACTGCACGCCACGCTCGAAGGCCAGGCGCGCCTGGCCCGGTTGGCCCTGCTGCAAGGCGTGCTGGCCGAGGTTGTTGAAGAACTCGATGTGCAACAGCACCAGGATATGGCGGATTTCCTTGATCCAGTGCTTGGCTTCGTTGGTCGGCAGGAACCCGTCCTGAGCGGCGCGGGTGACCTGGCCATGCAGGGCTTCCAGCAGGAAGCGCACGTCCTTGGCCTTGGCTTCGGTCTGGATCGGCGCCGGCGGGTTGTTCACCGGGATGGACTCGCCCTGGGCCACCAGCGTGTTCAGCTCGGTGATACGGGCCTTGAGCGGTGCACTGGTCTTGTTGAGGTTCAACAGGCGTTGATTGACGTTGAGCTCCAGGCGGGCCAGTAACAGCTTGAGCGCCGGGGTCATCAGTTGGCCAGGGAAGGTCTCGGTGATCTCACCGCAACGGCGCAGGCGATCATTAAGCTCGATCTCGGTGCGCTTCTTTTCCAGCTTGTTGTTTTCCACCACGTGGTTCATGTAGCCAATGGCGATCAGTATTACGATCCCGGCTATTACCAGCAGGGTGATCATGAGTGGTGTCACCGGTGTGACCTCTTTGATAGGGTTTACAGTGGAGTGTAGTGACTGGGCTTGTCGGCGGATAGGACTGATCGACCAGTTACCCAGGTAGTTCTTCTATATAAGTAGCCGCTCCCTGCGTAGATGCACATTGCCATCACTTGCTGGAACGAACTATAGCGCCTTGTCGGACGCCAGAATATAGGCGTCAAGGCCTAGACGGGCAGAATGCCCTGCGCGGGCCGGTAAACACGGGCGAAGTCATTGATTTAAATAAATTTATCCTTGGGGGTTGACGACCTTTCAATCCATCCATAGAATGCGCGCCACTTACAGCGTAAAGCACACAGCGAAACGCGGTAGGGAGTGAATGTTGTACGTGTGTCCCCTTCGTCTAGTGGCCTAGGACACCGCCCTTTCACGGCGGTAACAGGGGTTCGAGTCCCCTAGGGGACGCCATATGCGGGAATAGCTCAGTTGGTAGAGCACGACCTTGCCAAGGTCGGGGTCGCGAGTTCGAGTCTCGTTTCCCGCTCCAATTTACAAGCAGTGTGGCTTTCGGGCGGCACTGAGTGAAACCAGGACCAAGTCTTCGGACGAGGCCTCTGGGCACTGAAATACACACCATGTGTTTCAGTAGCGTGTCCCCTTCGTCTAGTGGCCTAGGACACCGCCCTTTCACGGCGGTAACAGGGGTTCGAGTCCCCTAGGGGACGCCATTTGCGGGAATAGCTCAGTTGGTAGAGCACGACCTTGCCAAGGTCGGGGTCGCGAGTTCGAGTCTCGTTTCCCGCTCCATATTCAACAAAAACGCCGATCAGTGATGATCGGCGTTTTTGTTTGTGCTGTTTTTCTATGGGGCACACCCGATGTAGGGTGCTGGGTGTTTTGTAGGACTTATCTGTAGTTAGAGTGGGATGGGTGCGTATTGGCTTGGTGATCTTTACTCTGGCGTGCCCGATTTCCCGGCCTACTCCAGAGAGATGCCTGAATGCTTGAACTCGATTTCTATTCCACGCTGGTCGCCGCGTCACTGGTTCTTTTACTGGGACGTGGGCTGGTCGCGCGAATCAGCTTTTTGCGCACCTACAATATTCCTGAACCGGTGGCCGGCGGTCTGGTGGTTGCCGTGCTGCTGCTGGCGTTGCGCGGGCTGGCTGATATCGAGGTGCGGTTCGACCCTTCGCTGCAAACCCCGCTGATGCTGGCATTTTTTGCCACCATTGGACTGAATGCGGACTTCGCCAACCTGAAGAAAGGCGGACGCATCCTGGGTATTTTCCTGTTGGTCGTCACTGCACTGTTGGTGGTGCAGAACGCCATGGGTATTGCGTTGGCCACGGCGTTGGGGCTTGACCCTCTGATGGGCTTGCTTGCTGGCTCTGTGACATTGTCGGGCGGTCACGGCACCGGGGCTGCGTGGGGCTCGGTGTTCAGCGAAAAATATGCTGTTGCCTCCGCCTCTGAGCTGGCCATCGCTTCGGCGACCTTCGGTTTGGTCCTCGGCGGCTTGATTGGCGGACCGGTCGCGCGTTTGCTCATCAAGCGTGTCCGGACGCCCGGCCTGGAGCATCCGCAACCGCGCTTGCCGAAGGGCTTCGAGCAGCCCAACCAGGAGCGCTTGATCACTTCATTCTCGTTTATCGAGACCCTGGCACTTCTCGCGATCAGCCTGCAGGTCGGCACTTTGCTCAATGGTTTTCTTCAAGGCACGGCGTTCGAATTGCCCACCTTCGTGTGCGTGCTGTTTATCGGCGTAGTGCTGCGTAACGGGTTGTCGGCGCTGGGTTGGCATCAGGTATTCGAGCGTGAAGTGTCGGTGCTGGGCAACGTCAGTTTGTCGTTGTTCCTGGCCATTGCCCTGATGTCGCTCAAGCTCTGGGACCTGGCGGCACTGGCACTGCCCATCGTGATCCTGTTGGCCGCGCAGGCGTTGTTGATGGCGCTGTTCGCGATTTTCGTCACGTTCCGGGTCATGGGCAGCAACTATGATGCGGCAGTGTTGGCGGCCGGGCATTGCGGTTTCGGGCTCGGCGCTACACCAACGGCCATTGCCAATATGCAAGCAGTGACTCAACGCTTCGGCCCGTCGCAGATTGCGTTTCTGGTGGTGCCAATGGTGGGGGCGTTTTTCATCGATATCACCAATGCGGTGGTGATCAAGTTGTACCTGGCGTTGCCATTCCTGGGCGTGGCAGGTTGAGTGCTTTGCCTATCCGTGCAAGCGCCGATCAATGCTGATCGGCGTTTTTGCATGCGCTATCTGTTGCTTAGCCGTGGCGGGCTTGAACCTCTGTCATAGCTTCGGCAGCTGCCCGATACGCCCGATCATTTCGGTGACGATCTGCAGATCCAGCAAGAACTGGTCGACCGTCTTGAACTCATTGTCGGTGTGCCCGGTGTACTTCACTTCCGGCCGCGCCAGGCCGAATTGCACGCCATTGGGCAGTTCATGCACGGACGTCGCGCCGGCCGAGGTGCCGAATTTGTGCTCCATGCCCAGGTTTTCGCTGGCCACGGCCAACAAGGCCTTCACCCACTCACCTTCCGGGTTGCGGTACATCGGTTCGGCGACCGAGTAAGTGAAGTCCACATTGACCTTGGTTTGCTTGTCCCAGGCGCTCAACTTGTCGGAAATCTCGGCTTTCAGTTTCTCCGGCGATTTGCCCTTTGGTACACGCAGGTTCACCGCCAGCTTGAAGGCTTTGTCATCCAGGCCGACAAAGGTCAGCGAGGTGGTCAGCGGCCCCATGAAATCATCGGAGAAACCTACGCCCAATTTGCCGCCCAGATAATCCAGGCCCCAGTTGTCCGAGGCATAACGGGCCGCGTCGGTGATGTGGTTGTGCTTGAGGGCGATCGTGCCGTCGACGCTGTGGATCAGCTCCAGCATGCGCGACACCGGGTTGATACCGGATTCCGGCTCGGAGGAGTGCGCGGAAACCCCGGTCACTGTCAGCTTGACCTCTTTGCCAACCACCTTGGCTGTCACTTCGAAGTCACCGCCGTTGCGTTTGGCATACTCCGCACCGGCTTTTTGCAGGCTGGCGGCCAGTTCGGCAGGGGTGTCGCTGATCAACGTGGCAACCGAGGCCGAGGGAATCTGGTTGGTGGCCATGCCGCCGGTCATCGCGATGATTTCCGCGCCTTGGCCTTCCCCTTTGCGGCGCGGGAAGGTGGCCATGACAGTGCCATAACCTTTTTCGGCAATCACCACCGGGTAGCCGCCATCCAGCGCCAGGTTGTACTGCGGCGTCGGGTTGCGTTCGAAGTAATAGGGGATCGCGTCGCCGGAAGTTTCTTCGGTGGTGTCCACCAGCAGCTTGAAATTGCGCGCCAGCGGCAACTTCTCTTCCTTGATCACCTTCATAGCGTACATCGCCACCACGATGCCGTTTTTGTCATCCTCGGTGCCACGGCCATACATGCGGTCGCCGATCAGCGTGACCTTGAACGGGTCGAGCCTGGTGCCGTCTTTCAGCACCCAGTTCTCCGGCGTCACCGGCACCACGTCGGCGTGAGCGTGGATGCCCACCACTTCGTCGCCGCTGCCTTCCAGGGAGATCTCGTACACGCGGTTGTCGACGTTACGGAAGTTCAGGTTGAAGGTCTTGGCCAGGGCCTGAATCTTGTCGGCAATCCGGATGAATTCCGGATTTTTGTACTGCGGCACGCCGTCCACGTTGAAGGTCGGGATTTCCACCAGTTCGCGCAGGGTGTCGAGGGCGGCCTTGCCGTATTTCACTCGGGTATAAATACCCAGCAGGCGATGGATCTCGTTCTGCTGGTCGGCGGTCAGGGTTTTGTTATCGAGGAAGGCACCGATCGCCGGGCCTACGTCGTCGGCCTTGCCCAGGTCGCCTTTGGCCAGGGTGCCGAGGAAACCACGGAAGTCCGTGACCGACGTTTCGCTGAAGCTCTTCAGAATCGCCGTGCTTTGCTCTGGGGTGATGTTGGCAAAGGCAGGTGCGGTCATCACCGAAAGGCCGGCCGCGAACAGGGTGGCAGCCGCCAATTGCTTGAGTCGAAAGTGCATGGTCAGGGGCATTCCTTTGCAAAGGGAAATAGGGGATTCCTGATCAACATGTCAGAAATATTTCGACACACTACCACTGCCAAGGCGTGCCCGGGAGGCCACTGGGAGGCTTATCTAAAAACTCGATATCACCCTCGACCCCGTGCTTTAGTCCAGGCTGTAACGCACCGACAACGCGCCCTTTTTCTCCGAAAGCGCCAGGATCGTTACCTGACCCAACTCGCCCAGCGTTTGCACATGGGTACCGCCGCAAGCGTAGGTGGGCAGATCACCGAAGCCCACTTCGCGGGTGCCGTCGTCCAGGGCCATATGGCGCGGATAGTCGGCGGCGATCCATTGGTTGATCTGCCGTTGAATGATCTCGGCGTCCATGGCTTGCGCGGTTTCGCCACGGATAAAAGTGATCTTGCCTTCACCTGGCCAGTGGTGCGCCTTGATCGGCATCCAACCCAGGGTTTCGCCGGCGTTGCCGATCAAATGCCCGGCGGAGTGCAGGCGGGTGTGCAGGGCGCGGCGTGGTTCGTCGACTCGCGCGGTGATGGGGCCCGGTTCCACCGGTTGGTTGACATAGTGCACCACGCGATCGGTTTCCTGGGTCACTCGCAGCACCTGGCTGTCGCCCAGCCAGCCGGTATCGAACGGCTGGCCGCCGCCTTGGGGATGGAAAATCGTCGACTGCAAAACGACCGCAAACTGGCCCTCGCAGGGGGTGCAGCTGAGTACTTCAAGCTCGGCGGTCAGGTGGTCATGGGTGAAAAACAGGCGCTCGGTCATTTTCTACATCCGCATCAGGGTTCTGTGGGCAGTATAAATAGTGCTTGGATAGGTGATAATCCGCTCAAATATCAATGGACCTGTGCGTCATGAGCATCAATCTTCCTTTGCCGCTGCTGGGCGAAATGGCGATTTTCGTCAAGGTAGTGGAGACCGGCAGCTTCTCCGAAGCGGCGCGGCAGTTGAGCGTTTCGCCGTCGGCAGTGAGCCGTAGCATCTCGCGCCTGGAGAAGGCCCTGGCAACCCGCTTGTTGCAACGCACCACGCGCAAATTGCGCCTGAGTGAAGCCGGTGAGGAGGTCTTCAAGCGCTGCCAGGAGATGGTCAGCGCGGCGCGCTCAGTGATGGAAATCAGCGGCCAGTTCACCCACGAGGCCGAGGGCCTGGTGCGGGTCAGTGTGCCGAAGGCGGTCGGGCGGTTTGTGGTGCATCCGCATATGCCGGAGTTTCTGCGGCGCTATCCCAAGGTAGATGTGCAACTGATCCTTGAAGACCGGCATGTGGACCTGATCGACGACAATGTCGACCTGAGCATTCGCATCACCGACAGTCCGCCACCGGGGCTGGTCGGGCGACAGCTATTGCCCATCGAGCACTTGCTGTGCGCGACACCGCAGTACCTGGCCGAGCATGGCACGCCGAGCCATCCCCATGATTTGCTGGAGCACAGTTGTATCTACCTGGGGGAAACACCGGGTGACTCGCGCTGGAAATTCCGCCAGGGCGGCAAGGCGGTGACGGTCGGCGTGCGTGGACGTTATGCGGCGAACCACACCGGCGTTCGGCTGGATGCGGTGTTGCAGCATGTGGGAATTGGCAGCTTGCCGTATTTCACCGCGCGTCATGCGTTGGAGGAGGGGCGCTTGGTACAGGTGTTGCCCGGGTGGGACTTTATTGCGTCCTACCATGGCGAGGCATGGTTGTTGCATTCGCCCACGCGCAACCTGCCGCCGAAGCTGCGGGTGTTTATCGATTATCTGGTGGAATGCATGGCGAGGGAGCCGACATTGCGCCGGCGATAGGCGCGGTCGAAAATGTGGGAGGAGGGCTTGCTCGCTCCCGCATTCAGTTGTGCAGTGTCTTGAACAATCAGTGTTTGCTTTGGTCCTGCGGCATGGCCAGCAGCTGCTTTTCCTGGTTCCAGTCGAACGGTTCGTCGTTCTGTTCGGCTTCAAAGCGACGCTCTTCCAGGGCCTGGTACAGGTCCAGTTCTTCGTCGGGCATGAAGTGCAGGCAATCGCCGCCGAAGAACCACAGCAGGTCGCGCGGGACCAGGTGGGCGATCTGCGGGTAGCGCAGGATGACCTGACTCATCAGGTCCTGGCCCAGGTACTGGCTTTCGATCGGGTCGATCGGCAGCAGGGCGCGCAGTTCGTCGAAGCGCTCCAGGAACAGGGTGTGGCTTTCCTCGGGTACCTGTTCGGCTTCGCCGACGGCAACCAGGATGCTGCGCAGGTGGTCGAGCAAGACGAGATGATCGGCAACGACGTTGGACACGAGATAAGTCCTCTAAAGCAAAAACGGGCGCGAGAGTATATGCCTCTCGCGCCCGTTTTTATATGACCGCCGGACTCAGCGGACTTTACCTTCGGCGTGTACCAGCTCTTCTTTGCTGAAATCATCCACGTCGATCACCTTGCGCCGTGCCGCTTCGGCGTCGCGCAAGCTCTGCGCTTCCGCCGGTTGCAGCACACCGGCATGCAGCGCGGCATCGATGGCATGCTCGCCGGCAGTCGGTTTGACCTGGCCGCTTTTGAGCGCGGCATGCAGTTTTTTCTGCAGCGGGTGGCTGGCACCCAGCAGGTCGTAGGCGTGTTGCAGCGCGCCCACCGGATCGTCTGCCGATTGCGGGCGGTAGCAGCCGGCCAGCAATTCTTCCAGGGTCGGGTCGCCTTTGGCGCGGCCAATCACCGCGGCCACTTCGGCATCCAGCGCATCGGACGGACCGGTATGGCGACGCCCGAACGGGAACACAATCACCCGCAGCAGGCAGCCCAGCACTTTATTCGGGAAGTTGCTCAGCAGCTCATCCAACGCACGCTCGGACTCGCCGAGGCTTTCTTCCATGGCCCAGGCGAACAGCGGTTCCAGGTGATCCGGCGAATCCAGGTCGTGGTAACGCTTGAGTGCCGCCGACGCCAGGTACATATGGCTCAGCACGTCACCGAGGCGTGCCGACAGGCGTTCGCGGCGTTTCAACTCGCCGCCCAGCAGCATCATGCTCAGGTCCGCCAGCAGCGCGAACGCGGCAGCCTGGCGGTTCAATGCGCGGAAATAACCCTGGCTCAAACGGTTGCCCGGGGCTTTCTCGAAGTGCCCCACGCCGAGGTTCAGCACCAGGGTGCTGGCGGCATTGCTCACGGCAAAGCCAATGTGTTGCATCAGCAGCCCGTCGAACTCCTTCAGCGCCTGATCGTGGTCCTCACGACCGGCCAACGCCATTTCCTTGAGCACGAACGGGTGGCAGCGGATGGCACCCTGGCCGAAGATCATCAAGTTGCGCGAGAGGATATTCGCGCCTTCCACGGTGATGAAGATCGGCGCGCCCTGCCAGCTGCGGCCCAGGTAGTTGTTCGGGCCCATGATGATGCCCTTGCCGCCGTGTACGTCCATGGCGTGGCTGATGCACTCACGGCCGCGTTCGGTCAGGTGGTACTTGAGGATCGCCGACAGCACCGAGGGTTTTTCCCCAAGGTCCACGGCATTGGCGGTGAGCATGCGTGCGCTGTCCATCAGCCAGGCGTTGCCGCCGATGCGCGCCAGGGCTTCCTGGATACCTTCGAAGGCTGACAGCGGTACGTTGAACTGCTCGCGCACCTGAGCGTACTGGCCGGTGACCAGGCTGGTGAACTTGGCAGCGCCGGTGCCCACGGCGGGCAGGGAGATCGAACGGCCGACGGACAGGCAGTTCATCAGCATCATCCAGCCTTTGCCGAGCATTTCCTGGCCGCCGATGAGGTATTCCAAGGGGATGAACACGTCCTTGCCGGAGTTGGGGCCGTTCATGAACGCGGCGCCGAGGGGCAGGTGGCGACGGCCGATTTCCACACCGGGGGTGTCGGTAGGGATCAGCGCCAGGCTGATACCCAGGTCTTCTTCTTCACCCAGCAGGTGGTCCGGGTCATGGGCCTTGAAGGCCAGGCCCAGCAGGGTCGCGACCGGGCCAAGGGTGATGTAGCGTTTTTCCCAGTTCAGGCGCAGGCCGAGGGTTTCCTTGCCTTCCCATTCGCCTTTGCAGATCACGCCCGTGTCAGGCATGGCGCCGGCATCGGAACCGGCTAGCGGGCCGGTGAGGGCGAAGCAGGGGATGTCATCGCCACGCGCCAGGCGCGGCAGGTAGTGGTTGCGTTGTTCGTCGGTGCCGTAATGCAACAGCAATTCGGCCGGGCCGAGGGAGTTGGGCACCATCACGGTGGAGGCCAGGTCGCCGCTGCGGGTGGCGAGTTTCATCGCGACCTGGGAGTGGGCATAAGCGGAGAAGCCCTTGCCGCCATATTCCTTGGGAATGATCAGGGCGAAGAAACCGTGGGTCTTGATGTGCTCCCACGCGGCCGGCGGCAGGTCCATGGCCTGGCCGATTTCCCAGTCGCTGACCATGGCGCAGAGTTCTTCGGTGGGGCCGTCGATAAAGGCCTGTTCTTCCTCGGTCAGTTGGACCTTGGGGTAGGCCAGCAATTTGTCCCAGTCGGGGCGACCGCTGAACAGTTCGCCGTCCCACCACACGGTGCCGGCGTCGATGGCGTCGCGCTCGGTCTCGGACATCGGCGGCAAGACTTTCTGGAACCAGCTGAACAGCGGCTTGGTGAAGTATTGACGGCGCAGGTCCGGCAGCAGCAAGGGCGCGGCCACCACAGCGATCAATACCCAGAAAATCAGCAGCAGCCAACCCGGTGCATGGCTCCAGGCGCCCATCGCCAGCAGGTAAACGGCGACCACGCCCAGGGCGGGCAGGGGGGCGACGCGGCGATGTGCCAGGTAGGCAATGCCGACCACCAGAACCAGTATCCACAACAACAGCATATTCAATCCTCCGTGAAACCAGGGGCGAAACCACCAGGGAGCTTAGTCGGCATCCGAACAAGCGGGTGATCAGGGTGTTACAAGTTGTACTGGGAACACCTGGCATCAGGCGCCGACATTTGGCCGAATCGTCGTTATCTCCGTGGCGGGCCTGTCGTTAAACTCCAGGCTTCCTTCGGAGATCAAGCTCATGGATACGTACCTGAGTCCCAGCCGCTTCATCGATAGTGACCACCCTGCGGTGGTGGAGTTCGCCGAAAAACACCGCGGCGCCAGCGCGAATTTACGTGACCAGGCGGTCAGTCTCTATTACGCCGTGCGTGAGGCGATTCGCTACAACCCCTACACCTTCAGCCGCGACCCCGGCAGCCTCAGCGCCAGCTTTGCCCTGGCCGCCGGCGAAAGCTATTGCGTGCCCAAGGCCACCTTGCTCGCCGCCTGCGCTCGCCACTGCGGCATCCCGGCGCGCATCGGTCTTGCGGATGTGCGCAATCATCTGTCGACACCGCGCCTGATCGCGTTGCTCAAAAGCGATGTGTTCGCCATGCATGGCTACACCGAGTTTTATCTGGACGGCCGCTGGGTCAAGGCGACGCCGGCGTTCAACCGCCAACTGTGTGAGGTGTTCGACGTACCACCGCTGGATTTCGACGGGATCAACGACAGCGTGTTCCATGCATTCAACCGCCAGGGGCAGCGCTCGATGGAGTACGTGGTGGACCATGGGCAGTTTCCCGATGTGCCCGAGGATTTCTTCTTCGCCCATCTGGAGAAATGTTACCCGCACCTGTTTGCCGAACAGATGCCGACCTTGCTGGGCGACATGCAGAGCGATTTGAGCCGCGGGTGAACCGGCGTATGCTGCTGCGTTCATCCAGCCATGTTCATCAACAAAAAGGCGCGGTCATGCTGAAGATCTGGGGTCGTAAAAATTCATCAAACGTCAGGAAAGCACTGTGGTGCGCCGAGGAACTCGGCCTGGACTATGAGGCAATTGATGCGGGCGGGGCTTTTGGCGTGGTGGACACGCCGCAATACCGGGCATTGAACCCGAATGGCCGGGTGCCGATGATCGAGGATGGCGACTTTGTGCTGTGGGAATCCAACACCATCGTGCGCTACCTCTGCGCCAAACATGCGTCGGGGTTATACCCGAGCGACCTGCAGGCGCGTGCCAGCGCCGAGAAATGGATGGACTGGACCACCTCGACCCTCGCCGAGCCGTTCAAGGCCGTGTTCTGGGGCATCGTGCGTACCCCGGCGCAGAAGCAGAACTGGGACAGCATCAACGCCGGGCGTCAGGCCTGTATCGATGCACTGAGCACCGTTGACAACGCATTGGCCGAGCAGCCTTACCTGTCGGGCGAGACCTTCGGCATGGGTGATATTCCCCTCGGCTGCTTTATCTACGCCTGGTTCGAGATGCCCATCGAACGCCCGGCGATGCCCCATCTGGAGGCCTGGTACCAGCGCCTGCAACAGCGCCCGGCCTACCGCAAGGCGGTCATGACCGCGTTGACTTAATACTGACTATTAATACAGGTGACTGTACTTGTGCGGCGCGGGCAAGCACCATGCCTGTCATGCGCCGCCGTTGAACTACGTGCGCTGCGCCCTCATCTACTCTTTCTATTCCCTTCTTTGGTGCGTATTCCGATATGAGTTCCGCTCTGTCCATCCGGCAGCTAACCAAAACCTACGGCAACGGTTTCCAGGCCCTGAGTGGTATCGATCTGGACGTTGCCGAAGGTGACTTCTTCGCCTTGCTCGGCCCCAACGGCGCCGGCAAATCCACCACCATCGGTATCCTCTCCACGTTGGTCAACAAGACCAGCGGCACGGTGAATATCTTCGGCCACGACCTGGACAAATCCCCGGCGGCGCTCAAGCGCTCCATCGGCGTGGTGCCCCAGGAATTCAACTTCAATCAGTTCGAAAAGACTTTCGACATTGTCGTGACCCAGGCTGGCTACTACGGCATCCCGGCGAAAGTTGCCAAGGAGCGCGCCGAGCAATACCTGACCCAGTTGGGCTTGTGGGACAAGCGCGACGTGCCGTCCCGTTCGCTGTCCGGTGGCATGAAGCGTCGCCTGATGATCGCCCGTGCGCTGGTGCATGAACCGCGCCTGTTGATCCTCGATGAGCCCACCGCCGGCGTGGATATCGAACTGCGTCGCTCGATGTGGACCTTCCTCACCGAGCTGAACGAGAAGGGCATCACCATCATCCTCACCACCCATTACCTGGAAGAGGCTGAGCAGCTGTGCCGCAACATCGGCATCATCGACCACGGCACCATCGTCGAGAACACCAGCATGCGTAACCTGCTGGGCCAACTGCATGTGGAAACCTTCCTGCTCGACCTGAAGAACAACCTGTCGGCACCGCCGCAACTGCTCGGTTACCCCAGCCGCCTGCTGGACAGCCATACCCTGGAAGTCCAGGTGGATAAAGCCATGGGCATCACCGCGTTGTTCACCCAGTTGGCGGCGCAGAACATCGACGTGCTGAGCCTGCGTAATAAAACCAATCGCCTTGAGGAGTTGTTCGTGTCCCTGGTGGAGAAAAATCTGACGAAGGTGGCGGTATGAGTTCTGAGCTGCAACCCAACCTCGTCGCACTGCAGACCATCGTCTACCGCGAAGTGAAGCGCTTTACCCGGATCTGGCCGCAGACCCTGCTGCCGCCGGCGATCACCATGGTGTTGTACTTTGTGATCTTCGGTAACCTGATCGGTCGGCAGATCGGCGACATGGGTGGTTTCACCTATATGGAGTACATCGTGCCGGGCCTGATCATGATGTCGGTGATCACCAACTCCTATGGCAACGTGGTCTCCAGTTTCTTCGGCAGCAAGTTCCAGCGCTCCATCGAAGAGCTGATGGTCTCGCCGGTTTCGCCCCACACCATCCTGATCGGCTACACCTTGGGTGGCGTACTGCGCGGCTTGATGGTGGGCGTGATCGTGACGCTGCTGTCACTGTTCTTCACCCACCTGCAGGTGCATCACCTCGGCGTCACCATTCTGGTGGTGGTGCTGACGGCGACGATCTTCTCGCTGCTGGGGTTTATCAACGCCGTGTTCGCACGCAACTTCGATGACATCTCGATCATCCCGACCTTTGTGCTGACGCCGCTGACCTACCTGGGCGGGGTGTTCTACTCCATCACCTTGCTGCCGCCGTTCTGGCAGACCGTGTCGCTGGCCAACCCGGTGCTGCACATGGTCAACGCCTTCCGCTACGGCATCCTGGGCGTGTCGGATATCAAGATCAGCGTGGCGATCACCTTCATGCTGGTGGCGACTGTGGTGTTGTATATCGGTTGCGCAAAGCTGCTGGTGAGCGGGCGCGGGATGCGGACCTGATAAAACGCGGTCAAAAAATGTGGGAAGGGGCTTGCCCCTCCCACATTTGGTTTTGTGTCAGGTCTTCAGGTCTGCAGAGCCAGCTCGATCAGCGCGTGCAGTTCTTCAACCGTCAGCGGCGCGTTTGAGAACAGAATACGAAACACCGTCGGCGCTGCCAGCAGATTGATCAAGTGGTCCACGCTCGGTGGCGACTGGTGCGGATAACGGTCGACAATCGCCTGAAGCTGCCCACTCAAGATGCTTACGCAGTAGCCCGGCGTCCCCCTGCATTGCAGGTCGCGCATCATGTTGCGGCCCGGCTCCGAACTCATCTCATCCAGGTATTGCTCGGCCCACGCCCGCAAGTCGCCACGCAGGCTGCCGGTGTTGGCGGGCTCGCTGTCGGGGCGCATGCGCGCCAGGGCCACATCCGCGAGCAGCACCGAGAGGTCGCCCCAGCGCCGGTAGATAGTCGACGGCGTGACGCCTGCGCGCGCGGCAATCATCGGCACCGTGACACTGGAGCGCTCGTGGGTTTCGAGCAATTCACGCACGGCCGAGTGGACCGATTCCTGTACCCGGGCACTGCGGCCCCCCGGGCGGAGGCCTTCTTTTATCGCCATGCGTGTGACCTTAACACAAAGAATTTGCTTTAAGCGCCGACGGGTAGCACACTCCGCAAAAGCAAAATATTAGCTTTAGCGGAGCATGCCCATGTCCAGCCTCACTTCTTATCGTTCCAGCCTGGTGTTCCTCGCGGTCACGTTGCTGACGTTTCTCGCCGCTTCCAGTGCGCCGACACCGTTGTATCACCTGTATCAGGAGGGCCTGCATTTTTCGGCGGGCACGCTCACGCTGATCTTTGGCGTGTACGCCTTGAGCCTGTTGGCGGCGCTGTTGACCGTGGGCTCGCTGTCGGACCACCTGGGACGCAGGCCCGTGATTTTTACGGCATTGGTCCTGAATATGCTGGCGATGCTGCTGTTTATCAATGAAGACAGTGTGGCCTGGCTGATCGCCGCGCGTACCGTACAGGGGTTTGCCACCGGCATGGCCACGGCGGTGCTGGGCGCGGCCTTGCTCGACACCGATCGCCAGCAGGGCCCGCTGGTCAACAGCGTGGCGCCGCTGCTCGGCATGGCGTGCGGTGCGATGGGCAGCAGCGTGCTGGCGGAGTTCGCGCCACTGCCGACGCAGTTGATCTACTGGACGCTGCTGGCGCTGATGCTGATGCAGGCGTTGTATGTGTGGCGCCTGCCGGAAACCGTTGAACGCATTCCCGGTGCACTGGCCTCGCTGCGCCCCACGCTGCATGTGCCGCCCCAGGCGCGTCGCGCGTTGTGGCTGTCATTGCCGGTGGATGTGGCGGTGTGGGCGATGGGGGGCTTTTACTTGTCCCTGGCGCCGTCGCTGGTACGGGCGGCGACGGGCTCTACGTCGAACCTTATCGGTGGCGGCCTGGTGGCGGTGCTGACGTTGAGCGGTGCGCTGATGATCTTCACCCTGCGCAATCGCCCGGCCAGCAAGGTGTTGCGCCTGGGCGCGACGCTGTTGGCGGTGGGGGTGGCGCTGATCCTTACGGCGGTGCACAGCGCCAGCCTGCCGCTGTTTTTTATCGCCACATTGATCGCCGGCAGCGGCTTTGGCGCCGGCTTTCTCGGCGCATTGCGCAGTGTGGTGCCACTGGCCTTGCCCCATGAACGGGCAGGCTTGATGTCTGCATTCTATGTGCTGAGTTACTTGGCGTTTTGCTTGCCTTCGCTGCTGGCGGGCAACCTGATTCGCCGCTTTGGCCTGATCGCCACCACCGACGGTTACGGAGCAGTCCTCATTCTGCTGGCCCTCGGGGCGTTGGTCGCCTTGCTGCTGCAGGATTCGGCAAAATCCAAGGCGGCCTGCATATCTGCAAAGTAGATAACAGTTAGAGATATTACCCGTTATATAGATATTCGATCAGGTTCTACCATGGCCTCAACCTCATGCGAGGAAGAGGATTGCCATCATGACCTGCTCGACGACCATCAGCTACAAACCCTTCAGTCACCTGACCCGGCCTCGGGAAGTGATTCGCCAATTCACCCCCAACTGGTTCGCCGCGACCATGGGCACCGGCGTGCTGGCGCTGGCCCTGGCGCAATGGCCGGTCAACCTGCCAGGCGTGCAGGCCATTGCCGAAGCACTGTGGTGGTTCACCATTGGCCTGTTCATTCTGTTCAGTGCCTTGTATACGGCGCGCTGGGTGATGTTTTTCCACGAGGCACGGCGGATTTTCGGGCACTCCACGGTCTCGATGTTCTTCGGCACCATCCCCATGGGCCTGGCGACCATTCTCAATGGCTTGCTGCTGTTTGGCCTGCCGCGTTGGGGCGCCGATGTGATCGCGCTGGCCGAAGCCCTGTGGTGGCTGGATGTGGCGATGGCCCTGGCCTGCGGTGTGCTGATTCCCTTCATGATGTTCACCCGCCAGGAACACAGCATCGACCAGATGACTGCCGTCTGGCTGCTGCCGGTGGTGGCGGCCGAAGTCGCTGCAGCCAGCGGCGGCTTGCTCGCGCCGCACCTGGCGGACGCTCATGCGCAACTGGTGATGCTGGTGACCAGCTATGTGCTGTGGGCGTTTTCCCTGCCGGTGGCGTTCAGCATCCTGACCATCCTGATGTTGCGCATGGCCCTGCACAAACTGCCCCACGCCAACATGGCGGCGTCGAGCTGGCTGGCGCTGGGCCCGATCGGTACCGGTGCCCTGGGCATGTTGTTGCTGGGCGGCGATGCTCCGGCGATCTTTGCCGCCAATGGCTTGCCCGGCGTGGGTGAAATAGCCAATGGGCTCGGCCTGGTCGCAGGCATCACCCTGTGGGGCTTCGGCTTGTGGTGGATGCTGATCGCAGTATTGATCACCCTGCGTTACCTGCGCGGCGGTATCCCGTTCAACCTCGGTTGGTGGGGCTTTACCTTCCCGTTGGGGGTGTACGCCCTGGCCACGCTGAAGCTGGCGAACCTGCTGCACCTGGGCTTCTTCAGCGCCTTCGGTAGCCTGCTGGTGGCGGCGTTGGCGCTGATGTGGCTGATCGTGGCCAAGCGCACTGTGCAGGGCGCCTATAAAGGCGAGCTTTTTGTTTCGCCGTGCATTGCAGGACTAGGGAATAAGTAAGCGGAGTTAGGTAAAGTCGTGGCCTGATAACTATTAGGCCACGCAGGAACACGGACGATGAGCCACCCCTCACAATTCACCTTGCTGCGCACACGGCGCTTCCTGCCGTTTTTCATCACCCAGTTGCTGGGCGCTTTCAACGACAACATCTTCAAGCAATCGCTGATCCTGGCGATTCTCTACAAGCTCACCATCGACGGTGACCGCAGCATTTGGGTCAACCTGTGCGCCTTGCTGTTTATCCTGCCGTTCTTCCTGTTTTCGGCGCTGGCCGGGCAGTTTGGCGAAAAATTCAACAAGGATGCGTTGATCCGTGCGATCAAGATCGGCGAGATCGTGATCATGGCCGTCGGTGCCACAGGCTTCCTGTTCAACCATTTGGAATTGATGCTGCTGGCGTTGTTTGCCATGGGTACCCACTCGGCGCTGTTCGGTCCGGTGAAGTACTCGATCATGCCCCAGGCCCTGCACGAAGATGAGCTGGTAGGTGGCAACGGCCTGGTGGAGATGGGGACGTTCCTGGCCATCCTGGCCGGCACCATTGGCGCCGGGATCATGATGTCGTCCACCCATTACGCGCCGATCGTGGCGGTGGCGATTGTCGGCGTGGCGGTGCTGGGTTACCTGGCCAGCCGCAGCATTCCACGGGCGGCGGCATCCACGCCGCAACTGCGCCTGGATTGGAATATCTTCACCCAGTCCTGGGCCACGCTGCGCATGGGCCTGGGGCAGACGCCGGCGGTGTCGCGCTCGATTGTCGGTAACTCGTGGTTCTGGTTTGTCGGCGCGATCTACCTGACGCAGATCCCGGCCTACGCCAAGGAATGGTTGTACGGCGATGAAACCGTGGTCACCCTGATCCTCACGGTGTTCTCGGTGGGCATAGCCCTGGGCTCGATGCTCTGCGAAAAACTCTCCGGGCGTAAGGTGGAAATCGGCCTGGTGCCGTTTGGCTCATTCGGCCTGACGGTGTTCGGCCTGCTGCTCTGGTGGCATTCCGGCGGTTTCCCGCAGAACGTCCAGGCCAACGATTGGCTCGCGGTGCTCAGCTACGGCCAGGCCTGGTGGGTGTTGTTCGATATCCTTGGCCTGGGGGTGTTCGGCGGCTTCTATATCGTGCCGCTGTACGCGCTGATCCAGTCGCGTACCGCCGAGAACGAGCGGGCGCGGGTGATCGCCGCCAACAACATTCTCAATGCGCTGTTCATGGTGGTATCGGCGATCGTGTCGATCCTGCTGCTGAGCGTGGCCAAGCTGTCGATCCCGGAGTTGTTCCTGGTGGTGTCGCTGCTCAACATCGCGGTCAACGCCTACATCTTCAAGATCGTCCCCGAGTTCACCATGCGCTTCATGATCTGGCTGCTCAGCCACTCCATGTACCGCGTGGAGCATCGCAACCTTGACGCTATCCCGGATGAAGGCGCGGCGTTGCTGGTGTGCAATCACGTGTCGTTTGTCGATGCGTTGTTGATCGGTGGCGCGGTGCGTCGTCCGATTCGCTTTGTCATGTACTACAAGATCTACCGTTTGCCGGTGCTGAACTTTATCTTCCGCACCGCCGGGGCGATTCCGATTGCCGGGCGTAACGAAGACATCCAGATCTACGAAAAGGCCTTCACGCGCATTGCCCAGTACCTGAAGGACGGGGAGTTGGTGTGTATCTTCCCGGAAGGCAAATTGACAGCGGATGGCGAGATGAATGAGTTTCGTGGTGGGGTGACGCGCATCCTGGAAGAGACACCGGTGCCGGTGATTCCGATGGCGTTGCAGGGGCTGTGGGGGAGTTTCTTCAGCCGCGATCCGAATAAGGGCTTCTTTCATCGAATCTGGTCGCGGGTGGTGTTGGTGGCGGGTGAGCCAATTGCCGTGGAGGCGGCGACGCCTGCGCAGTTGCAGGCGGTGGTGGGTGTTTTGCGGGGGAGTGTCAGGTAGTTCTGTGCTGGATGTACCGGACTCATCGGGGGCTTGCCCCCGATGGCGGTAGCGGCCTAAGCGCTGATCTTAAGCCCAACAAGCCCGCAGATAATCAACGCCACACTGGCCAACCGGAACAGCGCCATGGACTCCCCGAACAGGACAATCCCGGCAATCACGGTGCCCACCGCGCCCACGCCGGTCCAGATGGCGTAGGCGGTGCCCAGGGGCAGTTCCTTCATGGCCAGCCCCAGCAGGCCGAGGCTGGTGGCCATGGCGGCAATCGTCAGGGCAGTGGGCAGTGGCTTGCTGAAACCGTCGGTGTACTTCAGGCCGACGGCCCAGCCGACTTCGAACAAACCGGCAAAAAACAGAATGATCCAGGACATGATGACCTCGCTTCCATAGGCGGGGTCGTCCCCGGATTGTGCGCCTCGACAGCGTCGCGAGGTCGTCCCCGCGAAGCTCGGTAGAGTGCCGAAAATTGATCATGCGATCAAGTTTGCGGCGTGTTCTCCAGTACGCGGCGGTCTTCCTTCTCGCTCATGCGGCGGAAATACGTCGACAGCAATGCCCCGGAAATATTGTGCCAGACACTGAACAACGCACTGGGCACTGCCGCCAACGGCGAAAAGTGCGCACTGGCCAAGGCGGCGCCCAGCCCTGAGTTCTGCATGCCCACTTCCAGTGCCAACGACTTGCGTTGGGCCAATGGTAGTTTGAACACACGGCCGGTGAAGTAGCCCAGCAGGTAACCGAAGCTGTTGTGCAGCATCACCACAGCCATGATCAGCAGGCCCGATTCGGCTATTTTCGCCTGGCTGGCCGCCACTACTGCAGCAACGATAATCACAATGCTGACCACCGACACCAGGGGCAGCACATCCACCGCATGGCGGACCCGCTCGCCGAGCAGGCGTTGCGCGACCACGCCGAGCACGATCGGCAGCAGCACCACTTGCAGGATCGACCAGAACAACTCTATGAACGACACCGGCAACCAGGCCGAGGCCAGCAGCCAGATCAGCGCCGGGGTGAGCAGTGGGGCGAGGAGGGTGGTGACGGCAGCGATGGCCACCGACAGTGCCAGGTCGCCACGGGCCAGCCAGGTCATCACGTTGGAGGAAGTGCCGCTTGGGCAGCAACCGACCAGGATCACGCCGACGGCAATTTCCGGCGGCAGGTGAAAGGCCTGGCACAGCAGCCACGCCACCCCCGGCATGATCACGAAGTGCGCGACTACACCCAGGGCCACGCGCCACGGGTGGCGAGCGACTTCGGCGAAGTCTTCAAGTTTGAGGGTCAGCCCCATGCCGAACATCACCAGGCCCAGCAGCGGGACGATGGCGCTTTTCAGGCCGAGGAACCAGCTGGGTTCGAGGAAAGCCACGACGGCGAAGATCAACACCCAGTAGGCGAAGGTATTGCCGACGAAGCGGCTCAAGGCGGCGAGTGCGCGCATGGGGTGTCCTTGTTGTTAGATGCTTGAAGTGCAACTGCGATCAACTGTGGGAGGGGCCCCTCCCACAATTTGATCTTCACACGGCTTAGATGCCTTGCGGGGTTTCTTCGCCGCCAAGGGCTTCGATCAACGCCGGCAGGAAGTCACCGAAGGTCAGCATCATCAGCGTGAAGCTGGCGTCCAGTTGACCCAGGGCCTCTTCACCACCGTCCTGTTCCGCCTGGTCTTGCAGCAGGTCTTCGAACTTCAGGCGCTTGACGGTCATCTTGTCGTCGAGCATGAAGGACAGCTTGTCCTGCCAGGCCAGGGACAGCTGGGTCACGACCTTGCCGGTGGTCAGGTGCAACTGGATTTCTTCGCCGGTCAGGTCCTGGCGCTTGCAACGCACAATGCCGCCGTCTTCGTGGGTGTCGCGCAGTTCGCACTCATCGAGGACGAAGAAGTCAGCGGCCGGTTTCTGGGTGGTGACCCAGTCGGTCATGATGGCGGTGGGCGCGGTCTTCACGGTGAGTGGGCGAACCGGCAGGGTGCCGATCACTTCCCGCAGGGTGGAGAGCAGGTCTTCGGCGCGTTTCGGGCTGGCCGAGTTCACCAGGATCAGGCCCTGTTTCGGCGCGATGGCGGCAAAGGTCGACGAACGACGAATAAAGGCGCGGGGCAGAAAGGCCTGGATGATTTCATCCTTGATCTGGTCGCGTTCCTTTTTATAGACCTTGCGCATTTGCTCGGCTTCGATCTCTTCGACTTTCTCTTTCAGTGCGTCACGCACCACGCTACCCGGCAGGATGCGTTCTTCCTTGCGGGCGGCGATCAGCAGGAAGTCACCGCTGACGTGAACCAGGGGAGCGTCCTCGCCTTTACCGAAAGGCGCGACGAAACCGTAGGTGGTCAACTCCTGGCTCGCACAAGGTCGCGCCAGTTTGGTGGCCATGGCCGCTTCCAACGCCTCGGCATCAACAGGCAGATCTTGGGTCAGGCGATAGATAAGCAGGTTCTTGAACCACATGGGGTGAGTCTCTCCTTTATACAAAGGGGGGCATTATTCTCTTGATAGCGCCCCAGGCCAACCCTGCCTAAGCCATTGGAAGGCCTCAAAAAAAAGATTTAAGAAAGTGCTTGCCAGACATAAGGTCGCTCCGTAGAATGCGCGCCACACCGAGACGAAGGGTGATTAGCTCAGCTGGGAGAGCATCTGCCTTACAAGCAGAGGGTCGGCGGTTCGATCCCGTCATCACCC